>NZ_JNJP01000003.1:85496-165570 GCF_000701705.1 Bilophila wadsworthia ATCC 49260
CGGTTGCCGACAGCCGGAAAATCCAGCGTCCTGCTGTTCTTCTCCACCGCTTCCCGCGCTTTGGAAGTGTTATACAAATCAAAACGCCGCGCTTCACCGAAATACAGGTTCCGACAAACGTGGATGGGCACGTCTGTGAACACTTCCTGAAAGGAGTGCAGAAGCTCGATGGAATCGCGGTGCCGGTTGATTATCCAGAAAACAACCAGTTCCCGCCGCATCTCCCGCAGGGCTTCCTTCATGATGTCGCCGTAGCTGGCCGTGCTGGTCTTGGTGCGGGCGGCGGCATTGATGACAACGGCATAATCCGGGTAGTTCTGTACAGTGTCCAGCAAATCCGCCCAGCCGTCGGCGTCGTCCAGACTGTTCAGACGGCAGAGCAGATTCGGCAGGGCAAGGTCCTTATGCGCCTTGAACACGTCCGGGTTGTCGGTATCGGTATCCACAAGCAAAATATTCGCGTTCCTGTTGAGAAGATAGTCCACGAGGGCGAAGGAAAAGAGACTCTTGCCGACGCCGCCCTTGCTGCCGCCGACATAGAATACACTGTTCTGAATGTTCATGATCAAAGCTCCGAATCGGGTTTGTCCGGCGTGTAGAAGTCCGGGATTTCTTCCTGTGCCTGAGGCGTGACGGGAGGAGCCGCGACGGGTTTCACGGCTTCAGGCCGGGGCTTCGGCTCGCGTTTTCGCGGAGCCGCCTTCGCGGGAAGCACCTTTGCCCGGATGACGGGCGCGGGAATGATCACATTGCCCTCGGCCATGATTGCCGCCACTTCCTTCACCGTGTATCCCTTCTCTATTGCTTTCAGGATGTTGGCGTTGAGCAGTTCGGCGGCTTCCTCCCGCGTTTTGCCGAGATTTTTGTCCGGCAAATCATCGAGGATTTTCCGCATGGCATTGATGTCTTTCACCGGAATACGCTTGAATTTTCCCATATGGCCACTCCCGCCTATCGCATCCGCCTGCGCGGTCGGTTCTGCCGTTCCCGCTCTATGCGCCGTTTTTCAAGGTCGCCAACAAAGTCTGCAAGCTGCTGTACACTTCGCTGACATCGGTGAACAATCGCTTCAAGGTGCGAAGTTCCGTCTGAATCAACATCTGCTTGTCCTCCTGCATGTCCAGTCTCGTGCTGAGGGCCGTCAGCCGAGCGTTGCAGTTCTCCTCCATCCGTTTCAGGCTCTGCGTCAGCATCCGTTCTGTTTCGGTCATGAAAGGTATCCTCCTGAATCCGGGGCAAAAGAAGAGCTTCCTCGTCAGGGAGCTGTTTCCATTTTGCCGGATAGCGTTTGGTATTGCAGGCGGCGCGTTTTTCAATGACGCGCTCAAAAGCCGGTTGCAGACGGGCGACCATGCGCCGCGCCGTTTCCTTTTTCTTTTCTTCGGATTCTTCACCCTGAGCGACTTTGGGCGTCCAGCCTCTGGCGTAAAAGCCTCCCCGGAAGCGCACCTTCATGCCGCTGTTCGGGGCAATGACGCTGATGTAGTCCCTGCCTTCGCGGTTGATGCGCAGTCCCTGTTCCTTCAGGGTGTTCAGAACATCCGTTCGATCCCGGATAAGTCCCCGCGTCACTTTCTCCCTGAGAAAGGCGTGAATGACCTCCTTGGCCCTGTCGCGGTCGCTTTCCCTGATTTCCTTGCCCCATCTCGCCATCCGCGCCTTGAACAGGTCGGCCTTTTTTGGAAGTTCATCCCGCGTTCGCGCCGGATCGTCCGGCCGCGCCCAGCCTTCGCGCCAGTTGAAGAGATCGCGGAAAACATCAAAGTCTTTTTGCCAGCCGGGAGGGCAGGCGTTGAAATCCTTGCCGCTGGAAAGTTCCATGCGTGGAATGAGGAAATGCAGCTCGTGATGCCCGGCATGGGTATGCCGCACCCAGAGGATATTGCGCTGATCCGCTTCCAGCCCGGCAAAGGCCACCTGCTCAAACGCATCCATGACTTCCTCCTCCTGTGCCTCGCTGATCTTCTCATCCGGATGCCACGACAGAGCGCCGGAGGTGAATTTCCATCGCCGCTCTATGCTGTCGATGAGCGCGCGGGTCATGGCGGGCTCGCCGCGCAGCACCTGGGGCGGGGCTGTGTCTCTCCCCGGATAGTCCGGGCGTACAAGATAGCGGCTGGGCTTGTCGCCTTCTCCTGTGCCGTGCGGAAAGACCTTCATCAGCATGGCTCGGCCTCCGGTTCATTTTCCGCTGAAGCGCATGATGCGAACTCGATAATGCGCTGTTCGATGCCCGCCAGCGCCGTCAATACCTCCACGGCTTCCGCCGCGCGTTTATAGGTGTTGGCCCATCTCGCAAGTTGATTGATGTTCGCGCCGATGCGTGCCAGTTCCCGCAACCGCCGTTTCTCTTCCGGCGTTTTCCGCAGACGGATGCCAAGGCAGGTCTGGCGGATGTAGTCCGACATGCTCATGCCGTGCAGTCCCGCGTTGAAGCGGAGGATGTCGCGTTCCTCCGGGAACACGCGCACGACCACGGCTGCGGTGCGAACAGGCTTGACGCGCTTCATTGCCTTTCCTGCCTTTTGCCTTTCCGGGGTTCAAAGGGGCAGTGCCCCTTGCCAGCCGTGAGGCTATACGCGCAGCGTATAGACGAAACGTAGGCTGGCCCTCGGAGACAATGCCGGACGAATGAACAGGCATCCGTGCGAAAACGAGGACACATGATGCGACCATCGGGAATGCGGTAAGTGCGTATCGGCTGTGGAGCGAAGTTGTATACGGCGTGTCGCTGGTGGGTATGACGACGGTGCCGGGTAAGTATCCGGCTCATGGGAAAACGGTATGCGGCGAATGCCTGAACGCTATGCGCAAGCCGTGTAGGCAGTATCCGACGCAAGGCAAGATCGGCATAACACACATGACGGCGCGGACATCTGAAGGCCGGGCGGAAGGCAACGCCACATGTATCGGTAAAACTCTGCGGAGCGTACGCCGGGGCAGATTTGCATGTATCGTATTCGCCGCATGTCGGTATGTGGGAAAACTGCGGGAGGCGAAAAACGCTTTTTTGTGTTGTTGCCTTTGTGTTTTTGAACTGCGGACTTCCTTTGACCGAGCCCCCGCTGGAGGCTTCCTCGTCCGTCGCCCGCAAGCATCCATAGCCGGAAAGCAAGGTCATCCGGTCAAGGCCCGCGAAGCGGCCCGACAGGGCATGGCCTTGACCGAATGACCGCTTCCGGCACCCGTGCGGGGGTGACGGACGAAGAGCCGGGGAAGAAACGAGGTTCATTTTTCCTCCGGTTCGGCGGTGAGCTTTTCCAGAAGCGCGGCAATATCTGCCGCTCGCCACGCCGTTGTGCGCGGGCCGAGTTTGACGGGTTTCGGATAGCGGCCGCTTTTGCAACCCGCCCACCATGCGCTGCGGCTGACGGGAATGAGCGCGAGTACCTGGGGCAGACGAAGCAGAGCGTTACTGGATATATTTTGCATGGAGTTCCTCCTGTCTGGTTATGTTCGGCACAGTATCTCATGGCTTTTCCTGCTCTTTTTATTTTGAGGTTCCCGCATACAACAGGATAAATCCAATATTGTCCTGTGAGATGCCATTTGTGTTCAAAAAAAATTCAAAATACCACTTGACATGTTTTTGTGTTTAAAGATGTATTCCTGTAACTTGTTGAAATTGCATAACTCTAATAGCATATAAAATTAATGTTTTCACTGGGCTATATTAGACGTATTTGTCTTTTGCAGGCCCAAGAAACCACTACCGCATTTCACTGTCCTTCTGTGTCTCTTTGCGTAAGCTGTCCAGATAGTCGGCCCATGCCTGCATCATGCGGTGTCGGTGGGGAAGATATTGGGCATGGTTGTAGGCGATACGGGAAGTGTCCTTTTCCTTGTGGGCCAGTTGGCGTTCTATCCAGTCGGGGTCAAAGCCCTGTTCATTGAGCAGGGTTGAGGCCATAGACCGAAAGCCATGAATGCACATTTCCTCCTTGCCGTACCCCATAGCGCGTAATGCCTGTAGGGGAGTGGAGTAGTGGATAGGCTTCCTCACACTGTTTCTTGAGGGAAAAAGGTATGTTCCACCCCCGGTGACGGCATGAAGCTCCTTGAGAATGGCAACAGCCTGCGATGACAGCGGGACGATGTGCGGCTTTCGCATCTTCATGCGTTCGGCCGGTATGTGCCATTCCCGTGTTTCCAGATTGAACTCGCTCCATTCGGCGCGGACAAGTTCGGCGGAACGGACAAAGAGCAGAGGAAAAAGGCGCAGCGCGCACCTGACCTGAAAATGTCCGTGATAGTTGTCCAGCCTGTTCAGAAGCACACCGATTTTTTCAGCGGAAACGATGGTGGCCCTGTGCCTTCCCTGATGCGGACGTATGGCTCCGCGAAGATCGGCGGCAATGTTGCGCGTCACTCTGCCTGTGGCAACGGCGTAGCGGAAAACCATGCCGCAATACTGGATGATTCTGTGGGCGATAAGCTCCTTTCCCTTTCTTTCAAGCGGCTTGAGTATCAGCAGCAGCTCTTGCGCCGTGACCTCGGAAATGGGCTTCCGTTTCAAAGTGGGGAAAAGATGGAGTTCGAACGTGGACAGTTTCCGCTTTCTGTCTTTTGGGGAATTGTGGATTGTCTGCGTTTCATGCCATTCACGGACAACATGCTCGAAGGTATTGGCTTCCGCGAGGAGGGCGGCGTTTTTCATATCCTTCTTGCGTTTGCCCGGATCAATGCCGTCGGCAAGCAGCTTTTTTGCCTCATTCCGTTTTGTCCGGGCATCCTTCAGGGAGACAATCGGATATTCCCCGAAACTGAGCAGCTTTTCCTTGTCGTTGAAGCGGTATGCCATGCGCCAGAGTTTTGAGCCTGTCTTGGCGACATAAAGGTACAGGCCGCCGCCGTCCGCGTATTTTTTCGCTTTTTCAGCGGGCTTCAGATTTCTGATTTGTGTGTCGGTCAGCATGACGTACCTCTCTGGCTGGATGTATCCCGCAACGCCTTGTCCCGCAGGAGAAAAAGATACCTGGCCCATTCCCGCATCATGGTTTTTCTTTCCGGCAGATGCTGCCACGGGTCAAAACGTGTGCGCCCGGAGTGCGCCAACTGCATGTCGATGATGTTCTGTTCGTACCCAAGGACGAGCAGCAATTTGGCGACAAGAGAACGGATTCCGTCAAAGGACAGTTTTACGCCGTCATATCCGCGCCTGCGCAGGGAAACGGTGATGGTGGATATGTCGATGGGGCGTTCAGGAGAACGGACGCCGGGGAACAGCAGGGTTCCATGACCAGAGTATTCCTTCAGTTCCCTGAGAATTTTTACTGCCTGCGGCGCGAGAGGTACAATATGCTCATATTTCGTCGCCATGCGTTGCGCGGGGATAACCCAGAGTCTGCGGGAGAAATCAAATTCGTTCCATTCGGCACAGCGCAATTCACCGGAACGGACGAACAGCAGGGGAACCAGTCGCAGGGCGCACCGCACAGGGAAATAGCCGTCATGCCGCTCAAGGTTCAGCATAATCTGGCCGAGTTTCCCGGCGTCAAGCGCGGCGGCTCTGTGCCCTGTCTGTCTGGAACGTAACGACGCGGGCAGTTCTTCCGTGGCGTCCCGTGCGGCCTTGCCGGTGGCGACGGCATAGCGGCATATCTGGCCGCACACATCCGTCAGCCTGCGGCCTCCGCGCAATTTCCCGGATTGCCGCAACGGTTCGATGGCACTCATAATGTCCTCGGCGGTAACGTCTGTCATGGCCTTGCCGCCGAAGACGGGAAAGAAATATTCCGTCATCCCCCGCATCATGAAGAAGCGATAGCGGTTTTTACAGTGAAGGGTTTCCCGCTCGTACCATTCCATAGCCACGGATTGGAACGTAGCATTGGAGGTAGATATCCGCGCGGCCTTCCTGTGTTCCGCCGGGTCAATGCCGTCCTTGAGCAGAGCCTTGGCTTCATCCCGGCGTTGCCGTGCGGCGCGGAGTGATACCTGGGGATATTCACCGAAGGAAAGGAGTTTGGCCTTTCGCTCAAAACGGTACGCCAGCCGCCAGAGTTTCTTGCCGCTGGTCGGAATGAACAGGAACAGCCCGCCGCCGTCCGCATACTTTTTCGGTTTGTCGGCGGCTTTCAAGCCTTGAATAATGTAGTCATCCAGCATAATTTTCTCCGTGTCAGGGGTGCCCGTAAATCCTCATGAATCCAATGGCATCCGATACCCACAAATAAAAATATTTGCAGTATTATCAAAGGATTATCTGAGAATATTTCAAGATGCCAATTTGTATGAATACCCTGAATAATACCCGGAAAACAGCGGGATGCAAGACGCTTTTCCTGGACTTCTCTGGATGGATAATTTTAGATAATATATTGAAATATAAAATATTATGAGTCTAGATAAGTCTATTTGGACATGAAATGAGAGTTTGTAGTTCACGCCAGTAGCGTCAAGTTCCCAACCGCTTGTGACCTGTCCGAAAGTTGATGCCCACGCATCAAAGTGTTCAATATTCTTGTCTTTCAGATCATCATACTGCATGTATCGTTGCAGAGTATAAACTTCGGCAATGGTATTACTGATGGGAGTTCCGGTCATGAAATACACACCACGGCCATCGTTCTTGCGTTGCAGATAGCGGCACTTGATGAACAGGTCGAGCGCCTTGGCGGAACCGGTAACATTGCCGAGACCGGAGACGTTCATGGTGGTCTGGAAGGCCAGATTCTTGAACTCGTGGCTTTCGTCGATAAACAGGGCATCCACGCCCAAATCCGCAAAATCCACGGCCCGGTCTTTTTCCCCTGTTCCGGCAAGCAGGGCATTGTAACGTTCCTCCATTTTCTCGCGCTGTTTCTCAAGCTGCTTGATGGTGGCCCGTCCGCCTTCAGCGGCTTTGGAAGCCTCAATGGCCTCGATGACCGCATCGATCTGTTCCTTGAGAATCTCCTCCTGCACATCGCGGGGCATGTCGATTTTTTTGAAGGAACTGTGCGCCACAATAACGGCATCCCAATCGCCGGTGGCAATACGTCCAAACAACCGTTCCCGGTTCTGTTTGGTGAAGTCCGTCTTGTCGGCTACCAGAATGTTCGCATCGGGATAGAGTTTATAAAATTCATCTTTCCACTGATATAACAAGTGATTCGGTACAACAATCATTGGCTTGGAGAGAAAGCCCATGCGTTTTGATTCCATAACTGTAGCCACGCAGGCCAGCGTCTTTCCCGCCCCAACAACGTGGTCAAACAGGCAAGTACCTTCCTGAATGGCCCGCCACACAGCATTTTTCTGATGCGGGCGCAGTTTGACGGCTTCGGAAGCGCCCACCAGCTCAAGATGGGAACCGTCATAGGTCGGAGGGACGTTTGTGTTGAATTTTTCATTGTAGAGCCTGGTCAGCATGTCCCGCCGCTCGTCATCCGTCCACACCCAATCCAGAAATGCCTGTTTGATTTCATCAGCTTTCTGCATGGCGGCGGCGGTCAGTTCCTGGTCGATGACCATGATGGGCCTGCCCTGGTCGTCATGCTGGCCGCTTTCCTTCTGCACCTTGATGGGTTTGTTCATGAGCAGGGCTTCGATAATCTTTCCTGCGGAATATTCGGGAATGCCCCATACGCTGGAGGCAAGCGAAGCATCCCATATGCTGACGGACGCTTCCCAGCGGCCCAGCGTCGGCAGATAATTGATGGTCTGCATTCCCTTGCCGCCGTGCAGATGTTCCACGAAGTCGGCAAAGACCTGCGCCGGAACCCAGGAGGAGCCGAACCTGATGCCGATGTCCACAGCCTCGATGTCTGGCGGCATGGCGGCGGCCAGGGCTTCAACATTGGGAGCGAAACGCGGATCGGATTCCGCTGCGGCCTGCGCCCGATGCAGTTTGGCCCGGACATTGCCAGTCAGGTATCTGTCGCGGATTTCCCATTCCTCGGTGGAAGGATTCAGGAAAATCTGCCCCTGCTCGCGCAACTCCGTCTGAATGTCCTCCGCCGGACGATGCAGGAGCCGCGACATACGGCTGAAATCCACCCTGCCGTTTTCCCGCAGGGCAATAAGCAGGGCATCCTTGATGGTTTCCGCATGTTCCACGATCTGGGCGGGCCTGAGTACCCGTTGCCGGAAAATGGCGGCTTTTTTCGCTGACGCCGGACGAGCCTCGCCACCATGCTTGCGGGCCGTCTCCGGCGACAGGCCCTTGTCGTAATCCAGCTCCAGCGACTCCAGCAGGGAATGTTCCGGGTCGCTCCGCATGAGGCCGCGATTGGTCTGGGAATTGAGGTGGCCGTATTTTCTGACAAAGGTATCATACTGCGAGTTGAGCCTCTGGCGCAGCGTCGCCATCCGGCTTTCATCGCCGTCGCTCTTTTCCTCGTTGAGCAGTTCGCGCAGGGTATCCCGGATTTGAATCATGGAAACCAGGCGCAGACGGGCCGTCTCATTCTTGACCGGGAAAATGTCGTAATCGCTTTCACCGAATGCGGCGACGGTTTTGAAGACAATCTTCCGGCTTTGCGGCTCCACGCACAGGGCGTCCGCTTTCAGGGACTGGAAATACGGGCTGCGGATGAAGTCGGCGTTGCGTACCCTGACTTCCGTATTGAGCGGATTTTCCTCCTGCGGAACGAAACAGTTCGCCGGAAGCACGTCCAGCCGTGCGGCGATTTCCTGTCCCAAATCCGCATGAGCCGGATCGGGCAGGCAGTTCAGCGCCCCCTCGAACATCCCCCCGGAAAAAGCCAATGTGCCGATAATCTGCCGTGGATTTTCCACAAAGTAGCTGTTGACCGTGGCCGGACGCCTGCCGCCGTTTTTGAGGTCATCAATTTCTATGGAGGCGGTGTTCACCCAATCCCGGCTGCGTTTGTTTTCGCCGTCATGCCGCTGGAAAAACACGATGTCGGTCGTGACATCGGTCAGCGCATTCTGGCGGAATGCCGTTTCCGGAAGGCGGACAGCCCCCAGGAAGTCGGCGTATTGCGAGATATGCTCACGCGCCGAGGAATCGACGGCATCCATGAAATAGCGGCTGACCACAAAGGCCGCGACGCCGCCTTCCCGTAACAGATTGATGGATTTGGCGAGGAAATAGTTGTGGGCAGAGAACTTCCGCAGTTCAGGAAAGTCCGGGTCATACAGCGACTGATTGCCGAAGGGAGGATTGCCGACTACGGCATCGAAAAAGCCTCTGTTGAGTCGGGTAGTTTGGAAACCATTATTTATATGATGGTCATTGGGATAAAGATACTTGGCGATGGCGGAAGTTGTGGGATCGAGTTCCACCGCAAGAAAGTTCGTGTTAAAATTTTCAGGGCAGAGACCGATGAAATTGCCGATGCCCGCCGAGGGTTCCAGAATGCGGATTTTTTTGCCGCTTCCCAATCCAATCTTGGAAAGTCCCTGATAGATACCTCGGATAACAGTTTCCGAGGTATAATGAGCATCCTGAGTGGAACGGCGGGCGGCGGCATAGGCGTCCGGGGAAAGCAGGCCCTGCAATTCCCGGTATTCAGCGGTCCATTGCGCATTTCTTGCATCAAAGACTTGCGGCAGGCCGCCCCAGCCCACATAGCGGACGAGGATTTTCTGCTCTTCCGGCGTGGCCAGTGCCGCGCCGCTGGTCTGGAGCTGTTTGAGCAGGCGTATGGCGGCGACGTTATCCGCATATTTGGTTTTCGCGCCGCCAACGCCCAGCCGGTCTTCCGGGGTTATCCGGTAATTTTCAGGCTCATGTCGATGCCCATGCTCTCCAATATCTCCGAATCCGACATCCCCCGCAGGCTCGCCTGCCGGGAGGTCTCGCTGCTCAATGCTTCCGCTTCCGTCTGCTGCTGTCCGTAAAGTTTCACCATGAAAGGAATGTCCCCCATCGCCTCCAGCTTCTTCAGTTCTTCGGGGCTGTTCAGCGCCCAGCGATCCAGAATCGAGTAGCCCAAACTGGTGTACCCGCCGCTTCTCACGTCGTTGATGGTTTCGGGCTTGAGAACCTTTCGTGCGATTTCGAGCGGATAGGCTTGCCTGTCGAGCATGTTGCACCTCCAGAGAAAGGGTATGAGTGAACTCGGAAATTTCCTGTATGGTCAGATAGTCGTCCGCCCCATCTTCAAACAGTTTTTCGGGCGTTCTTTTTTCACCGTCAAGGAACTGCATGATGGCCGTGTTGGGGCTGTACATGCGGGAGCCGTCTTGCAGCTCATATACGGAATCGCCACTTCCATTGATGCCAAGGCGTCTTTTGTCCCCGTCATTTGTGGGGAAGGGAAAAGGCTTTTCTGTCCGTGCCGGTTCCTGCTGGTCTGTCTCCTCTTTTTTCAGCTCCGCCTCTGGCGTGACGGAAATGGACTGTTTCTGCTCAATCTGTGTAGCGGGGGCAGGGATACTTTCCTCCCGCATGTCGTCCTGAATGTTTTCTTCCCGTATTTCCTCGATCTGGTTCGCCATGAAGTCGAAGAACAACAACTGGCGGGGATCGTGCGTCTGCTTGCGCCGTCTGGCCATGTGTTCCCATCCTTGTCTGAACGGCGGGAAGGCGGCGCAATGCTTGCGGCGCTACTCCCTCCCGCCGGAATGTTCATCCGGGGTGAATTTCAGTTTTTCAGCGTTTTCAATGAAAATCCGCCCGTTTTCTTCAAGAAAGACAACCTTGTCTCCCGCCTGCACATTGAGTCTTTTGCGAATTTCAGCGGGAATCGTGATTTGGCCCTTGGTCGTGAGCTTGGCGAGTTCCATATTTTGCCTCCTTGGGTGGTCTTACTAGTAATGTATTCCTTGAAAGTAAGACTACGGCAAAGAGAGGAAGCTGTCAAGAGGCTCCATCAGGGGCACGCTTCTGTTTCGACTGGCAGGCCAAAAGCCCCGGTGCTGTGGTGGCGTTTTTCAAAGATGACCACGGCGCTCGGAAAGGGCGCGGAAGAACCGGCGCCTTCAAAGCGGATACGCCCTCGCAGGTAATGGATTTCCGCCGCAAAGGGCAGGACATACCTGTGCCACCATGCCGTATCGGTTCGGGCGGGAAGCAGGCAGATCACTCTTTCAGCGCGTTCCATCTCAATTTCGTTCACGGCCTTGGCCATCCAATGCGGCAGTGCCCGTCCGTATGGAGGATTCATCCAGCAGACGCCATGCCAGACCTGGCGCAGTCCGTCCTCTTCCGGTGAAAAAAAATTCCCGCACTTGGCGTTCCGCGCCGTGGCGCATACGTCCAGTTCGCACGGCCCGAATCTGGCATTCAGTTCTCGGAACAGCGGCCAGGGAGTCGCCCAATCATGTTTTTTACTCAGAAAATGCACGTTCATGCGTTCCCCCTCAAAGAAGCGACTCGTTCAGCAGGCCGCGTGTTATGATTTGCGAGATTTCGTCTTTTGCCCGCATATCTCCAGAGCGGGCCTTGCGGGCTAGTTCCAGAGCCGTGGGTAGTTCTCCAGCCTTGAAATCGCAAGCCGGAAAGCGGATGCCGTCCAGAATCCATGTCGGCGTGGATACGATGCGCGATTGCGCGGCGACAATATCCGCGCCTACCAGGGGTGCGGCAGCTTGCAGGGCGTCCGCGAAGGCTTCCGGCGCAATGGCGGCTTCCTGAATCGCGGTCTGGAGAGCAGCTTCATAGGGAACCGGAATGCCGAGAGATGTTTTCGGCAGAACGGCATCCCAGAAGCGATTCGCCGCATTGATGGAAAAGCCGCGCAATGCCTCATAGGCCAGGGCTTTTTTCAGCGATTCGCCGTATTCATCCGAGGGGATATGCCGCACGACGATGCACAGGCCGGGATTGTCCCGCTGCGCCTGGAGCGGTTCCTGAATGCCGCAGTACGGGCATTCGAGATTCGACCAGTATTCAAGAATGTCGTCCTCAAAGCCGTCCACCGGCCTGCCGTCGAGACAGGTTCTGCCGGAGAGACTTTCGTGCGGGGAGTAAGGGGATGCCAGGTCTTTGGCTATCTCGGTTTTTACGCCCACTTCCACGGCCATCCGGTCTGACATGGGCGTTCCGGCGGAAGCGGTATGGCAAAGTCCAATAAGGCACCAAAAGAAAAGAATCTGGGCCAATATAATGTTATGCCGCATGGTCATACTGTTTCTCCTGAGAAAGCTGTAGAAGTTGAGGAACGCGCAGTTGAGCCTTTTTGAGAGAGGGATTGGCGTAGAACATGTCTCCCCGGACGATCTGACCGGAAAAGACAAAGTGTGCTTCGCCCTCTATCTGTTCCTGCAAATCGCGCAGGACAACGCGGTCTTCCTGTTCAACTGTGGTATTCATGGCGTCACGGTAATCGGAACTGATCTGTTCATTGACATTGAAACCTGTGGTACGCAGGACAGTGCTTTGCCCTGCCTGCCCGCGTATCAATTCCCATGTCTTTTCCGCGTCTTGCAATTTCATGAAAATTTTTATGGACGTATTGGCGACCATCTGTTGTGCGCCTTTCTTGTCGGCTTCCAGAATACCGGCGTAGTCCTGTGAAGCTACAATGGCGGCGATACCCAGCCCGCGCCCCTGTGTCAGCACGACTTCAAAGCCGGGCGTAACAATGGCGGCGTATTCATCTACGATGCACAGATACGGCCCGATGCCCACGGTATCCGTGGGCAGGGTTTCCAGTACGTCCGCCGCGTCGCCTTCGATATGAGCGCCAAGGCCCACGGCGCAGGCATTACGGATGGCTGAAAGACTGATTTTGCCGAGACTGGCGAGTTCGGCGGGAGCTTTTTCCAGAGAAGGCAGGAGAACGACGAGGATTCTTCGCTGCATGATGGCATCACTGAAATCTACCTCTCCATCTTCCGCGCCATAGATGTGGCTGTAGGTATCGGTCAGGCTGGAAAGGGCCTTGCCGAAGTAGGATTGCGCGTAGCCGAACTGTTCCGCGAAGGATTCCGGCTGCTCTTTCAGGTCACGACCGGCAATCCAGCCGGAGGTGGCAAGAGCGGCCTGGATGGAGGCGCGGGACTCTTCATCCAGTTCAGGATGCAGGGCCAGCGCCACGCATTTTTCCAGTGCCAGGGAGTCGCGGATAATGGAGGTGGAGAGCTTGAGCAGGCCCTTGTCCCGCAAGTCCACCAGCGCGTACATGACGCCGGAAATCAGGGCCTGCGCCTTGTCGGCAAAGATGGAATTGGCCCCCTCCGACGCGGGCATGAGGGAAACAAGAAGCTGCGTCAGAGCTTCCGCCGAACCGAACGTGAACGGGTTATTGGTGTTGGAAAGACGGCGCGGGGACTTGCCCTTGACCTTGCCTGACGTGCCGTAGTTCAGCACGCGGAAATCGTCATCTCGCCCCAGGAATCGGGCCATCTGCCATATCTGGACTGCCAGCTTGGGGCTGGCTTTGGGGTCGATGTAGAACAGCCCGGATGCCGTGGCCAGGGCGTTGTAGGACAAGGAAACCAGCGTTTCCGTCTTGCCGGAACCAGTCGTGCCGAAAAGCAGACAGTGCGTGAGGATGTCCTTGGCTTTCAGCCAAAGCTCCTGTTTGTCCTGAAGTCGATTGCCGAGGAAGAAAATGCCCTCCGGTCTGGCAAAACCGCCCCGTCCGGGCAGGGGATCGCCTTTGTCCGTACCGGTCAGACCCATCGGCATACGGAACGGCAGGCGTTCCCTGTTCACGCAGGCGCAACGGGCGAGAAAGAGCGCCAGTCCGAGACAAAACAGCGGCGTGGCACAGGCCGGGAAAAGCAGGAGACACAGCCCCGCCGTGAAAATGCCGCCGGTCTGCACCTGACCGAGCTTGAGTGCGTCCGCAAGTCGTTGCGAGGGGGAGCGCACATCGCGGTGCAGGCGTTTGCGCTCCTGAGTTTCGTGGTCTTCCAGACCTCTGATATGTCGTACCATGAGTTTGAACCTCAATAATCCTGTTGTGCCAGTGAGGGGTCTTCATTGGCGTCGTATTCGGGGTCGTCTTCCGCATCGGCCACTACCATGTCCGGCGGCGACTCAATGGGTGAAGACGCCTGGGCGGAACTATCAGGGGAAGATTCCGTATTTGTGGACTCGGCAGGCGGCACAAAGATTTCCGTCAGCCAGCCCTGAGCGGACAGAGCTTCCCTGAGGCTTGCCACGGCGGGAGCCACATGCGGTTTTGTCAACGTCTTCCTTTCTTTTTCTTCCGCCGTGTAGTGTGCCCAGGGCGCAAAACCTTCGGCCCATGCCGCGCGTCCTCCACACTGATTGAGCGCGTACCAGAGCGGACGATCCAGCGGACGGAGCCAGAGGAACTGCGAACTGGCCAGCACGCCTTTCTGTCGCGCCCGATACAGCAAGGCCATGAACCAGGGCAGTTCATAGGCGGCATGGATGCTCAGACACTTCTCGTTCAACACGGAAGCATGGCGTTCCCATTGCTTTTTCAGCTTGTTGGTAAAATCGCCGTCTTCCAGAAGAGGACAGTACGCCTGCCCATTCTCTTCGGAGTAGAAAAGAGAAACCGCATCCAGCAGGGAGACGCAGCCCTTCTTGTCCCCGCCCGCATAGGCCAGAAAAGCGACGGCCAGAGCGCGACGGCAGGGCGACAAGCCCTCGTAGCCCTCAAAGCGTTTGCCGAGCTGTTCCGTCAGCACACGAAGCGCTTTTTCTCCATCCAGCCGGGCGTTGCCCCAGGCGGGCAGTTCCGTGGACGGCAGGCCGTTTTTCAGGGCCTGTTCCGGTGAGAACGGCTTTCCCTGTTCATCAAGCAGCAAGCCATGTTCCAGAGCGAATTGCGCGGGTGTCCGGGCGACTTTCCACAGGCCGGAATCGTAGGATTCCGGCGAGAGCAGATACTTGCCGCGCCCCACAACGGGCCGCAGGCAGGGAAAAGACTCCGCATTGTTTTTCAGCAGGCTTTCCATGTTGAAACGCCGGACAAGACCATCCACGCGGCCCATGAAGATGGCCGCCACGCCGAACAGGACGAGCAGCAAGGCAAAGGGCCAGCGAATCCACGAACCGGTGTAGCGCAACACCTTCCACATGTTTTCCCAGGACAGGGAGGCCGGATCGGCATCCGCGATACGCGCCCACGCGGTTTGCGCCTCCTCAAAGAAGGGCGCGAAGACCTGAATCTGGGCTTCGGCCAGCGCCAGCAGCGGTCTGTTCACATCGTCCGCATACACGACATAGAGGGCGGGCAGCAGCACAAAGACGAAAACCAGAAAGGCGCACCACAAAAAGAGATGGTCGTCCCTGCTATCCCGACTGTTCATTGCCCTGCCTCCCGCTCAAGAACGGAGAGCGTGACAATGCCTTCCCGGCGCAGCCGTTCCAGATTGCTTTTGACGCGCCGGATATAGGCATCCCGGCGATGCGGCGTGCGGGAATGATACACCCCGATGGCTCGCCAGAGACTGCCCGTGCGCTGATATTCCTTCCGCAGCAACCAGGCCGCCGCATAGGCGTTGACGCGGCCATCACGGAGTACGGTTTCCGGCGCAATGCCCATCGTGGCCAGTTCATTGAGATGCACGGAATTGACCTGGAATCCTCCCAAATCCCATGTGCCGTTTTTATTGCTCAGGGCTTCTCCGGTTTTTCCTCCTTCCGTGGCAAGAATGGCGAAGAGCGCGGCGACAGGCATTCCACTGGCGTGGGCCGCGTCCACAACGCAGTCAACCGTCAGCGGATGCATAGGCGGGAAAACGACTTTTGCCCGTCCGGCGGCAAAGACCGCATCCGGCAACAGCCACAGGGCCACGAACAGAAAGAACGTCGCTTTCATTTGAGTTTCCCCGTAATCCTAACGACATACTCCCCGCCGGTGCCATAGACCTTGAAGGGATTGTTGCCGCCCATGCCGTTGACGGAATTGTTGACCTGAGTGTGCGCCTCGTTGATTTTCCGGTTGATGTAGGAATTGACCTGACTGCACATGCCCGCGACAATCTGATCCATGCTCGGCAGAGTCACGCCGAGAGAGAAGACATCTCCGATGGCATTGACGGAACCGAGGCAGCCGGAAAGCGCGTCCCGTTCGGTTTCCGGGTCGGGCATGAGCACGTCATGCGTGTCCGATACCCGTTCGTTACGTTCCTGAATCGCGCCGCCTACGGCGTCTTGCATGTCCTGACAGGAACCGGCGAAACACGGCTCGGCCAGCGCCATGCACAGCAGAAATGTGACAATATATTTCATGTCGCTATCTCCCTTTTTCTATTTGGGGTTCCACCCCAAACCCCGTCGGGGGAAATGATTTCCCCCGAACCCCCTCATTTCGGAACACATGGCTTGCCATGTGTTCCGGCAATGGGGGTCAAGGGGCATCATGCCCCTTGCGGGGGAGTGGGGGCAGTGCCCCCACATCTTCCCTCCTATTTTCCTCTTTTCTTCGCGTTGAAATCCGGAGCGCCGCCCGGAGCGACAGGCCAGGTCTTCTTGCATCCGGGGTAGCCGGAGCAGCCGTAGAACTCGCCTTTCGCGCCGGAGCGTTTGACGAGCGGCTTGCCGCAGGCCGGGCAGGCGTATTCCGAAAGCGCGGGTTTGGGCCTGGCCTTGCCGGGCTTGCCGTGGTCGTCGGGCAGGATGACCTTGCAGTCGGGATACGCCGTGCAGCCCCAGAACCACGAACCGTCCTTCTTGCGCCTGCGGCGGTTCAGGGCTGCGCCGCAGGAAGGACAGGGAAACGCGGGCCTGCCGTCGCCCAGAATGGGGGCAAGGAGTTCCGGCAGAATCTTCTTCTGCTCCGCAAGAAAGGCGTCGAGCGTTTCCCTGCCCTGGGCGATGGCCTCAAGACGGGACTCCCATTCCGCCGTGGTAATGGGGTCTTTGAGCGCGGGCGGGGTGAGGTCGATGATTTCCCGGCCCAGAGGCGTGGAAACGATGGACTTTTTCTCAAGCGCCAGATAGCCGCGCTCTTTGAGCGTTTCGAGAACCTTTGCGCGGGTGGCCTCGGTTCCGATACCCTTGGTTTCCTTGAGAGTGACTTTGGCATCGGCGTCACCCACAAAACGGTGGACGTTGGCCATCGCCTCGATGAGCGTGCCTTCGGAAAAACGGGAAGGCGGGGAAGTCTTTTTCTTTACGCTTTCCACTGTGCGGCAGGTCACGGCATCGCCCTGTTCAACCGGCGGCAGGGATTCCTCTTCCTGCCTGTCGTCTTCCTCGTCTTTGGAGAAGGCCGTCCATCCGGTGTCCACCATGCGCCGCCCCGTGACCTCCCAACGGGTATCAGCAAGGTTGACCGCGATTTTTCGCGCTTCATAACGCATGGGCGAATGGAATTGCAGGCAAAAGGCCGTGGCAATCATGAAATAGAGAGAACGCTCCTCTGGTTTGAGGTTGTCCGGGGGCAGTTCGCCCGTGGGCGCGATGGCGTGGTGCGCGGTGACTTTTCCCGTATTCCACGCGGCGCTTTTGAGCGAGGCGTCAGCCTTTCCCGCGATCTGTTCCAGGCCGGGAAGCGAGGAAAGCGCGGCCAGCACGGCGGCGGCTTCCTGATACTGCTCGACAGGCAGATAGCGGCAGTCCGTCCGGGGATAGGTGGTCAGTTTGCGCTCATAGAGGGATTGCGCGATGTTCAGCACCTGTTGCGCTGACATGCCGAGTTGGGCGGAAGCGGCTTTTTGCAGGGAGGAAAGACTGTGCGGCAGGGGCGCGGCCTTGCTCTTGTTTTCCCGCAGAGATTCCGTGACAAGGCCCTCCACGCCGTTGACCTGTTCAAGCACAGCGGCAACCTGAGTGAAATCCACGAGCCGCCCGGAAGCGTCCAGACCGGCCTGCGTCTCGGAAGGAACAAAGGTGGCCGTAAATTCTCCGGCGGCATGGGTGAGTGAGGCCCGCAGCACGAAATAGTCCACGGGTTTGAAGTTGGTAATTTCCCTGTCGCGGGCAACGACCAGAGCGAGGGTGGGAGTCTGGACGCGGCCCAGAGACAGCGTTTCGGAACGTCCGCCTTCTCTTCCCTTGATGGTCAGGGCGCGTGTGGCGTTGATGCCCACCAGCCAGTCGGCCAGACTTCTGGCGCGGGCGGCGTCGCGCAAAGGCGCATAGGGCGTATTGTCCCTGATGCCGTTCAGGGCGATGCGGACGGATTTGTCATCTAGAGACGGCAGCCAGATACGGGCCACCGGGCCACGATAGTTGAAATGCTCCAGTACTTCGTCCACAAGAAGCTGGCCCTCGCGGTCGGGATCGCCTGCGTTGACCACGGAATCGGCCTCGCGCAGCAGGGAGCCGATGACGGCAAGCTGTTTGGCGGAATCCTTTTTGACCTTGTATTTCCATTCAGAAGGAATGATGGGCAGGTGTTCGCGCCGCCATTGGGAATATTCGGGCTTGTATTCCTGCGGCCAGGCAAGTTCGAGCATGTGCCCGAAGCACCATGTCACCACATCGTCGCCGCAGCGGATGCAGCCGCTTTCCGTGCGGCCATTGCCCAGACCATTGGCGATGGCTTTTGCAAGATTGGGTTTTTCGGCAATGAAAAGTCGCATATCACATCCTCATACGCCGCGCGGAAGCGGCTTTCTGTTCGTTCAGGGGAAGGGGATTTTCCACAGCGCCCGGCGCGGAGCGGAGCTTTTCGTCCAGCTCCATGTGCAACGCCTGCGACACCTGGTCGCAGAGCGCGGCCAGCTCTCTGGTGGCGGAAGGGTCGAGCCTGAGCGCCATGTTCAGGAAGTCGGGATTCTGGAGAATCAGGCGGGCCTTGACGGTCAGGTCATCCGTTTCCGCAAATGCTCTGGCGGATTCGGACAGAGAATTCGCGGTTCCGCCGGGCGCGGGACGCGGAGCGTCGGAACCAACCTTTTCCCGGAAGGACACACCGGTCACGGCATCCCGTTGTTTCTGCATCTCCATGAGTTCCGGCCATGCTTCTCGTTTGGGGAACCATCGGGCGGCGGGCTGTTCGCCCGCTTCAAACTGGCGCAGGGTTGTCAGCGCCCGCGCGGCTTCCGAGGCGGCCCGGAAAAGCGCCCTGGATTCCCCGCTGGAAAAGGTCTGGTTCCAGAGCCTGAGCCGTTCCGCGGAACCGTGTTCCGGCATGGGCAGACCGAATTTCGCCCCGGCCAGCATGGAGAACATTTCCGCCCGCATTTCCTCGAAGGCGCAGCTTTTGAGTGTTTGGGCCTTTACAGGCTGTCGGGCTTCCCGTGATGTATGGCCAGTGGCCTTGAAGAACTCCCGCAGCTTCGCGGCGTAGTAAGCGCCGGAACTGTGAAAATTCTCCGGGTACGGCAGCCTGACGGTATCCGTTTTATGGTCGAAGCGCGGAACGCCCTTGTCGTGTTCGACCGCCACACCCGAACTGGCGACAAAGCGTTCCAGCAACTCGTTGCGCTGGGCTTCGCTCATGACGGGCGCGGGCTGTTCCCTGGCGGGAAAGTTTTCAATCTGGGCCGCATTGAAGACCGTGAAGGGATACAGCAGGGTATGTCGCTGCACATCAGGAATGCCCTTTGCCTGCTCTTCGGAAACAAAATTCCACTTTCCGTCCTTTTCCACCGTGAAGAACACGTCCTCCGGGCGCAGCACGGTGACGCCGTGTTCTCCTTTTCGGATGCGGATGTTCAGGTCAGGATATTCCTCCCTGACCGCCTGGAGCTGCTTGAAAGTGAGCCAGCGATTGTCGGTGTAGCCCTTTTCCATAGCGGTCAGCGTCAGACGCACCATGTTCGCTCCGCTGTATTCCTTTCCGGTGGCGGGGCAAAAGGGCGTTTCAGTCACAGACGGCTGACTTTGTTCAGCGTTTTCGGCCAGCGACAACATGGTCTGGGCAATGCCGTTGACAAATTCCTCCTGAACTTCCCGACTGAGCTGAAAGCGGCTCTTCTTTTCATTCTGTGGCGTCTGGTTCATTTCTGTTCCTCCCTGATGTCCACAATCACGGTATCCTGTTCGTCATACGGATTAAGAAATCCGGCGGCGACGGCTTCCTCGCGGCTCATGAGAAACGCGCCCGCGTCAAGCTGACGCTCAATGTCCTCCTGGGTAAGAGAAACGTGCTCCTTTTCCGGGGAGCGCCGCGCGGTATCAAACAGGCCAAGGCTGTTGCGTTCTTTTCTGTTCATGATGATCCCTTTGTAGTTACTGTTCGTTATTCTTGAACAATATATTGAAGAAAGAGGACAGCTCAGTTTCAGCTTCTCCGGGAAGGCTGTATTTACGGCAAAATTGCATGGCAAACTCATGACCGGGCAGAGTATGGAGGATGGGCATGGATTCACTTTCTTCATCATGCAGCCAGAGGTGACGGAAAGCCTCTCTGCCTGACGTATTGCCCTCCAGAATGGAAGCGACGCCGCCGTCACATTCGCAGATTTCAAGAAGACCGTTATCCAGCATGGCATCAAGGGAGTTTTTCATGGCTGTATACTCGGTCTGACCGTGACCAAGCAGGATTTTTCGCAAAATGCTGCCCTGAAGAATGTGATGAAACAGTTCATCTCTTCGCAGGGAGTGCGCGTTGGCTTCATCAAGATTCAAAAGCATGGCGTAATGGGTCATATTGATCACCTTTTTAGTGAGAGGGTTACTGCCAGCGACAGCGTTTGCGCCACTGGCTTTCAGTGTTTCGTGTTTCGCGTCTCCGTCCCATGCAGGCCACGCGGATGGCGCGGAAACAGGCGACGGGCGTCATGCCTGTGCGCTGGACAAGGTAGAGGACGAGGATCGCGGCAAGCGCCAGCCCCGCCGTCCACCAGGCCCAATGAAAGAGCCAGAGGGCCAGAGGAAAGACGGCGCGGGCGTCCAGAATGAAGATTTTGGGCGTGAGCGCGGTATCGCGCCAGAGAACGTCAGCCATTATCCGCCTCCTCCGCAAAGCGGGCATCCAGGGCCGAGACGCTGGAATCCTTGAAACGCCGTCTGTTTTCCGGCAGCCAGGATTCCATGACGAGCATCCGTTGCCACAGGTCAGGGAAGTAACCACGAAGTGTCCGCAGTTCATCAAGAGATTGCAAAGGACAGCAGAAGCAACTGACGCGACTGAAGAAATGGTACAGTCCGCCCCAGGTGAAGCCGCGTTTGTAGCAGTAAGCCAGCGCGTCGGTCTCCGTGACGCCCCATTCCACTAGCGGATACCGTTGTACACAGTAGGCGCTGCCCCTTTTGGTGGAACCGTCCAGCCGATGCCGTTCGTCGGCGGCGAATCCGATACACTGACGCAGGGGGAGTTCAAGGCCACTCCGGTGGGTGAGCGCCAGAAAATGCGCGTGAAGCGCATCCCGTTTGCGGCCCGTACACCAGCGAACGGGCGCGTTGGGCCAGCCCCGGCCAATCATATGCACCTGACGTGTTCCCCGCCTGGCTACCGGATATTCTGAAAACATCCAGTCAAAGGGCGACTTGTCCGTTTCCACGCCAATCGGCATCCTGGGATGCAGGCGCGTGATTTTCAGGCCGGTAAAGGCTTCGAGCTTTTCCAGATGTTCATACATTTCGGGAAATTCCCATCCTGTGTCGAAAAACACGACATCGGCCACGGGTTCGCCGCGTTCGAGGAGCATGAGCAGCATGGCCGTGCTGTCCTTTCCGCCGGAGAGGGAAACCACATTCGCGGGATGTTTCATCACAGCTCCTCCAGCGGAGCGCCCATGAGCGGGTCGATCTCCAGATAGAAGGCATCTTCACCCTGAGCGGCATCCTGTTCCGTTTCGGGACGGAACGGACGCATGTACAGACGGAGCAGACCGGATTTGGGATCGGGCAGGGGCATAGCCTGAAAGAGCAGTCCGAAGGAATCATCCCTGTTTTTGAAGCCAGTACCGATACGCAGCCAGGAGGATTTTGTCTCTCCTTCCTTGACGTATTCCCTGATGCTGAAGATTTCGTAATATGGTATGTTGTCGTTATGCTGTTGCGCCATAATCGGTTCCTTTCCTGTGTTTGCGTTCGGCCAGAATCGCCAGATAGCTGTCCCTGGCGATGTTTCCGTTCGCGTAGGCGGTTTGGGCGGCATCCTGAATCCGTTGGCCGGAAGCGGCCAGCAGGTCTTCGGTTTTCAGAATCAGACGTTCCAGCGGCGTTTCCAGCAGCGTTTCCCGGATTTCCGGCGTAAAGGCCAGATATTCGCGCAGGGCGATACGTCCGCTGTTGTCCGGCAGGGGAAGCAGACGCTGCGAGATGACCAGCCGCAGGCTGGAAAGCATCGTGGCTGCAACTTGCAGTCGTTCCGCGAAGGGAAAGACGTTGATGATGCGGGAAAGCGTTTCCGGCACGGAGCGTGTATGCACGGTGGAATAGGCGGCGACGCCGATTTCCGCGCTTTCCATCATGCCCCGCAGGGTATCGGGATCGCGGCTTTCCCCGATGAGCACCACATCCGGGGCTGTGCGCGTACTGTTGCGCGTGGCCGTCAGAAACGATTTCAGGTGTTCGGGAATCGTGCTTTGCGAGACAGGCCCGCCGGGATTGGGCACGGCATCGAAATCAAACTCGATGGGCGCTTCATAAGTGCTGACATTGCGCCCGCCGCTTTCGATGATGCGCCGCAGAATGGCGGCCAGCAGCGTGGACTTGCCCGATCCCATGACGCCCGTGACCAGCACCAGGCCGTTGGACGGCATGGCATGGTCAAGAATCCCCTGTTCGACGTTCAGGTCTTCCAGAGCGGGCGGCATGGAAGGAATGGTACGGAAGACAATCTTGACGCCGGTTGAATAGCCGTCCGCCACCGGTGTGGCGTTGCCGCGAAAACGGCGGCGCACACCGCGTGATTCCTCAATCTCGTGGGCAAAGTCGTAATCGGACTGCCCGGACTTGATGAGCGCGGACACGGAGTTGTTTTTGGTCAGACGCTCCAGCGCGGCCAGCAGCTCGTCAGTTGTGATGGGCCGTTGCGTGACCTTCCTCCATATGCCGTTCAACCGCATCCATGCGGGCAGACCGGAGCGCAGATTGAGGTCTGACATGTCGCAATGGGTTCCCCAGAGCAACAGGTCGTTGAGTTCCGAATGCGTCCAGCGGATACGGGGTTCATGAGGGTAGAAATCTCTGGCCCCATGCTATTTTCCCCCTTTCTTCCGGGACGCGGCGGGCGCGACCGTGAACGCGGAAGGCGCGGTAATCCGGTAGACCTTCTGGCCGATATTCAGCTTGTTGCCGTTGTCGGATCGGCGCGTCCCCAGGTCGGAGAACGCGGTATTGACCCGGCTCAGAAGGTGCTGCGCGGTGAGCAGGTGATAGAGCATGATGCCGCGATAGCTCCGCGCCATGCGGGACACATTGTCGGCATAGAGATGGTCGGCTTCGGCCAGTCCCTGTGCCCATGCCTCTCGCACGGCGGCTCGCCAGATGGCGCGTTCTTCCGCGTTTTGCGGCAGTACGGCGGGATTGGGCTGTTCCGGCGCGGGGAAGTCATCGGCCATGAGAAACTCCCTCCAGTTGGGCACAACCGCGATGTACCTGGCCGGTTCCAGCAGTTCATAGGTGGTTTTCGCCGCCGTGGCCGTGGCGGCATCTTCAATGCGCATGGATGCTCCCGCCCGCGTGAGCAGGGGCGGCATAATCAGGGCTTCACCCTGCGTGAGCATCAACGGAGCAAAGTTGAAGGCCGTGTCCATAATGGCGCTGTAACGTTCCGTTTCCGTCACAAGCTGGCCGTAACGCCAGGACATGGCAGTCTGGAACGTGACCAGCCGCGCCGCCTCCCGGATGGCTTTGGGCCGCATGAGCTGAACGGCGGTTTGCTCCTTGCTGGTCGCCGTACCTGTCAGTTCCAGCAGTTTTGCCAGTTCCTTCGGTTCTCCCTTGCGCGGCCCGGATGCGGGATCGGCGGGAAGGTACACGTCAAGGGACTGTCCCGCGCCGTCTTCCCGGTACGCGGCGTCATGGGGTACGAACTTCCCCGTTCCCTTGTTGGCGCTGTCGGCGGGAGCCGGGGCGTTGACGACATCCGGCGGCACGGGCGCGGGATTCACCACGTCCCCCCGTTTCCCGGCACAGCCTGCAAGGCAGACAGTGAAGGCCAGCGGAAGCAGCAGAGAAAAGACTTTGCCGTTGCCCGTGTTTTCCCCGCGTTTTTCAGGAATGCGGAAACGTGACAAAATATCGTTCTGTCGGCTGAGATGGTGATACAGCACAATAAAACAGCCAATGATGACCAGAACGGCGCACATGCCGAACGCCCAGCAGACAGCGGAAGAGTCGGCGGCTTCATACCCCTTTGCTGAATCCCAGCGTATAACTGTAGTCGTCGATTTTGGGCGTGGGCATGGGGGAAGACAGTATTTCCATGTCTGTCGCACTCATAACCTTCCCTCCGCGCCGGAAGTTCCGGCCAGCGTCAGCACCCGGTTGACCGGATCGACGCGCACTATGGCCTGCGGCTGAATCTGCCATGCGATGTCTTCCAGCAGTTCATGCGCCGGACGGTTCAAACCGCGCACCACGACCGTCAAAGCCTGCGCGGAAGGACTCCCTGCCTCTTTATAGCGGTAGCCGAGTTGCAGACAGATTTCCTTGAGCGCCCCGGACGCTTCGCCAGTCCAGGCAAGGGAAACGGGCAGATTCAGCGAGGGATCGGCGGGCGGCAGCAAGGGCTGCAAGCCCTGCCCGCGCAGTCTGGCAAGCATGGCGAGTTCGCCGTGGGCCTGCTCCGCAGCCTGTCCAAGCGTAGCTGATACGAAATCGACTTCATGAGGAACCGGAGGCGCGGTTTTCTCCGCGCAGGCCGCAAGAGCCAGACAGGACACTATCAATACGGTTCTGGAAAACACAAAGGTACTCCTTATATTTAAGGTTAAGGGAGACACGCCCCCGCCCGCTACGGGCGTTTGCGGAAATGCAACAGCCAGCGGCACAGCGGCGTAAAGCGACGGTGACGTAAAATGGAAATGCGCCAGAGCGTTGTGACCATGCCGAGCAGACAGGGCGGCGCGATGCAGGCCAGGGACAGAAAGGAAAGCGGACTGTGCGACCATGCCACCGCGAGGAGGCAGGCCAGAGCCGCAGCGAGGAACACCAGCAGCCGCAGGCACAAGGCCGAGATGACGCCGGGAATATCCGCGTCGGCAATACCCCAGGCCGCAAGAACGAGGGTGAAATCTTTTTCCAGTGCGGCCTGTTCCGATGCCGCGCGGTTCCGCCGGAAAGCGGCCAGCCGGGAACGGAAACCGGAACGGAGTTCCGTCAGGTGCTGACGGGATTCAGCGGCGACAGCCAGAAGGCTTGAAAGGGAAACGGGCGTTTTCATGCCGACCTCCAGCCGGGACAGTTCGCCTCAAACACGGCGCGGGCAAAGCCCATCGGCGTGGCGCTGCGGAGGTTCGCCCGTTCCGGAGAAGGAGGAAGCCGGTGCATCCTGCTTCCCTGTACCGGTTCAAGACGTTTGGGTGGCGGCATGATGAAGCCTCCCCCTGTCCAGAGGCAGGTTTTCTTGGTGTACAGGTCGTTTTCACCTCCCGGATAGCCCGCGTAATCACAGGGATCGAAGGTGTAATCCGGCTTGCGCCAGTAGGTGGAGATGGTGGAAACGGGGTTTTCGATAAGGTACGGCGCATGTGTCCATTCCGCGAGGCGGATGGAAGCGTAGAACAGGCGTATGGACTGGAACAGCGCGAACAGCCCCTTGTCCCTGAACCACCGTGCCCCGGAAACGGCCACATCCGTGCAGGGCGGGAAGAAGGCGGCAAAGGTGATGGGGCGGAACGGCGGCAGCCAGTCGCGCATGTCCGCGCCGACACGGATAATGTTTCCCTGTCTCGTTTCTCCCTGCGGATGCTGTATATCGACGCAGTAACAGAGGTATCCCGCTTCCGCCCAGGGGCGCACCATGTTGCCGGTCAGGTCAAAGCAACTGATGACGGTTTTTTCCTTGTCGAAAATATCCATATCAGCTCCTGAAATTCTGTTGCGTCAGTCCCGGCCTGGGGCTGGACGCAGGGGCCTGCGGCGTTGAAGTCCGGGCGTTGCCCGCGCCGGGGTTGTTCCATTGCCGTGAAATGTCGCCGCGCAGTTCCCGCGCTCCATGAGCGCCAGAGGAAACCGCATTGGTGGAACCGACAAAGACGTTTTTCACACCTGCCTGGTCTTCCTTCTCGCCAAGGGCGTGGAACTGCTGGCCTATCCAGTTGGTGACGTGTTCGGGCAGATAGTGAATGAGGCTGAAGAACTTGTTGGCCGTCATGATGACCACGATGCCGAGGATGACCAGCATGGCGAATGTACCGGTGATGCCGATGATTTTTGTCTGCATGGTTCCGCCGACAAATATCTCGAAACCCGCGCCGAGCAGTCTTCCCACCACGTTCATGAGGATGACGGCGGCGAAGAATCCGCAGACCATAAGCGGAGGACGAATAATGATGCCGAGCAGCAGGAAGTAGCCCCGTTTGCCGTGCTGTCCCGCAGCGCCGTCCCCTTCGGGCAGGGCATGGGCACAGAGCCAGAGCGGGGCCGCGACCAGAGCTTCCACCACCAGAATAATCCAGCCGACGAGAGCTGAAATCCAGCGGATGAACGGAATGGCGGGCAGATAATAAGCCAGAGCCAGGCCATAGAGCAGGAGCGGCAGAAAGACCGTGAACAAGACAAAGGAAATATATTTGTCCAGATTGGGAACGGCCTTGCCCACAAACGGCAGCGCCTTGCCCATTGAGTGCGCCACATCCACGACGCCGAGCGCCGAGGCCAGACCCCAGGCCGAGCCGATGAGGTAGTCCCCCACATCAGATACGGCCATAATGGGATCGCTGGAGGACAATTTTTCAATGGCGACGGGCAGGATGTTCCCGGCCACAAGCTGATTCAGCGTGGCCCGCAGCCAGTTGCAGATTTCGTCGAAAGCCCGGCCTTCGTCCGTGACGGACGGCGTGGCCGTGGTGTCGGAAATGCCCCTCCGGCTGGCGTAGGCGGTCTTGATGTAGTTGGCCACGCGCTCTTTTGCCGCTTCATAGTCGCGCAGGCCGTGCATCAGCGCCTGAAGCTCCGACATGGTGTACTCATGCGGACTGTAGGTGATGCCGGAGTACATGGCTTCCCGGACTTCCTGATTGATCCAGGCGATTGACCAGTAGGAAGACCCGGCGATGAACCAGCCGTATTGCGCGGCGTTTTCCCTGAACTCGTTGAGCTTGTCGTGAAGCTGTCCCTGTTGTGCGTAGCTTTGCAGGCCGGAAAGGATGGTCGTGTTGACCTGATTGGCCGTATCATACAGGGCGCGAGGCTCGATGGAGGAAGCCGGAGTATCGGGATCGGCAAGCTGTTGCGCCAGCGGCGAGAGCGCGGAAATGGCCGCGCCCACGGCATTGACCTTACCCCGGCATAAGGCATCGCCTTCGTCCACGCAGGAAACCGTGATGCTTCCCGCATTGCCGTTGAAGATGAATCTGTATTCACCACCGGAGCGGAACCAGTTGCCGCTGTATGTCCATTCTCCGCCCGGCGTGATGTTCAGGCCGCGCCGTTCGTTCAGGTAATACTGGAGTGTCAGCGATTCCAGAGCGCCGTTGGTGATGGACGCATAGTGCGTGACGTTCTGATCCGGAGCCTGGGGAGAAAGCTGCCCACCATGCTCCACAAAATACTCCGTACCCAGCTCCCAGACGTAGTTGCCGAGATTGATGGAAAAGCCGATGCAGGCCAGGATTGCCACCTGAAAGAGCGACAATCCCTTGAAAATGGGAGCCAATGCCCCCATTGCGCCCACAAAGCGCAAGGGCATCCACAAGGAACTGTATCGCTTGCCGAAAGGCGTTCCCTCGTGCGCTGTTCCGGCCACGGCGACTGCCAGAACCCACAGGAACAGCGCGGAAATGACAGCCAGAGCGATCAGGTTGAAGGCGCTGAACATTTCAAGCATCAATTCCGATGCCTGCGAACCGCCGAGGCTCGTGCCCCAGGTATCCCATCCCTGACCGAGAAAGGTGTCCAGAATATGCTTGCTGGCATCGGTCTGGAGCAGGACTTCCGAAGTCGCGGGAAGGTCAGTTGCCATACAGCTCCTCCCTACTGCTGTGCGCCGACCATGCGCGTGTAGAGGTCATCCATTTCCTTGCCGGTCGTGCCCTCCATGCGTGTGAGGTAGTCCAGCGAGGCAATGACGGTCAGCCTGTCCAGCAAGTCCGTGTTCTTGCGCGTCAGCTCCATCTGGAACGCCTGCATAATCACCAGCTCCCGCAAAAGCCCCGCATCCGTTGCTGTGGCTATTTGGGCAAACCAGTTCGGGTTCCCGACGCGCATCTGCGAGAGGAGCCTGTACAGTCCGGCTTCGGAGAGCCTGCCGTCCACAATGCCGGGCGGCGTGCCGCTCCCGCCCGCTTCCGACCACTGGTTTTCCGCCCAGGCCGTGACATCTTCCGGCAGCGTGGGCGCGTGATAGACCACATGGTTGTTCAGGGATTCCATGACGGCGGCCACCCGTTCCTCATGGATTTTTCGTGCCGCCGCGTAGGTCTGCCCGGCGGGCGTTTCCTTCTGTTCCTCCGTCACCACCGGCAAGGGACGGGGATTGGCCAGCGTCTTGACGGCTTCATGGGCCTGCGCCACCTGATCCTCGGTCAATGTACTTTGCAGCGGAAAGAGCGCGTCCAGACTTTCCTGTTCGGAAGGCTGGTCATCGGCCAGCACACGCTGAAGAAATTCCACCGGCTTTTTGGACGTATGGGCGTGTTCAAGCTGCTTTTCGCGCATGGCGGCGTGGATTTCCTGTCCGGCCTGAGCGCCGAGCTGGATGCCCGCGCCCAGGGAGCTGCTTCCGCACAGTCCGGCAGGCTGCGCGGCCTTGCCGTACATGTCCTCGGTTTTCATGGCCTCGCCCGCCACGGCCTGTCCCTTGAGCGTGGCGGCATTGCTTTCCTTGAGCGCGACGAGCGCCCGCACGATGGTGGCGGATTCCGTCTTGATGGTGCCGATGATGTTCTGCGCGGCCAACAGGATTTCCGAACGGATGGCCTGCGCTTCCGCCGCTGTATAGGCGTTTACCGCCTGAATGGTTTCGGATTTCGCCGCCGTGACGATGGCTCTGACAGAGCCGCATCCGCAGCCTCCGGCCCAGACCTGAGCCGGAAAAGCCGTTATCAGCAAAGCCAAAAGAACTTTTTTCATAGTTCCCTCGCTATTTCGTTGGCAATTTCCAGAATGACGTTGACGACTTCCCCATCGGCGTCGCTCTGGTCTTCGACCTTGCGCCTGCGGCGTTCCACTTCGGCCTTGGCCGAACCGCCCGGAAAACGCGCGGCCAGCCGCCGCAGGGTTTCGGACGGCCCCAGGCGCTGATAGAGATTGTTGCGGATAGCCACGTCTTCCGTGGTGGTGGAAAAGGCCCAGAGGGATTGCGGGCCGATGGTAAGACTGAGGACAAGCTGGGACATGCCCGAACCAGTCCTGAACAGGGCAATGAGATTGGAACCGGCCTTGCCGGGCTTGCCCAACCGTGAGAGCGCATGACGGCATGCCCCGTTCAGGCCGAAGCGTTCCGAGAGATTGTCGATGCTTTTCTCGGTTCCAGAACCGAGAATGACCACGGTTGTGGCCAGTTCGTCCGTGATGATTTTGGGAATGTCGTCAATGGACTGCGTGTACAGTCCGATGGACAGGTTCCACTTGCGTGATTCCCGCGCCATTGTGGTCATGTCGGCCTGAAGCTGTCCCGCCACCGAGATGTTGTTGGTCACACGGTGAGCCTCATCGTAGCTCAGTCTTTTTTGGCAAATATCTACTTGATATAATTTAATAAAAATTTTTTTGAAAAAAATTTACCCTGCCAGTTACCCCAAAAAATTCGGGATAGCTGAGGACGTTTGCGGACGGGATTAGACAGAAGGGAGCGGGACTCGGAAAAATTGGGCAACTGGAGTGGGACGAAAAAGCGGGGTAAACGTATTCCATTTTAAGGCATTTTTTGATAAGCACATCGGAGAAGCACAGCTAATGCTCATAATTTCAAAATGCGGAGACGGGATTTAAATTACCTATTTAACTCTCTTAATTTATACGGCATATTTAGAAAAATAAATTTTATACCCCTAAAAATTTTAGCTTTGAGTGGACATTTTAGGGTTTGCCCGGACAAGCTCTAGGTGTAGAGTGTCAACACGTTGTTCACCCTCCGTTCAGCCTTGAGGCTGGAGGTTTTCTGCCAAGAGCCGTATGCGGACGCACAAAGTTGTAGCGATGCGTCCAGACCGGCAAGTTCGCTGTTCTTTTCTCTGAGTGGGTATACGTGTGTGCGTATGCCCACTCTTTCAAGGCCGTCCTGATAAAGCGTTCCGCCTTGCCATTGGTTTGAGGCCGGTAAGGTCGGGTCCGTTTATGCTTTATGCCAAACTCCCGGCACGCATCCCGGAATTTTTGGGATTTATAACACGCTCCATTATCCGTCAGTACTCGTTCCACTTTTATGCCGTGGGCGCTATACCAAGCTACCGCAAACCATAAAAACTCTATCGCTGATTCCGCGGTCTCATCCGGGAGCACCGCTGTATACGCTGCCCTGGACGCATCATCCACGCAGACGTGTAAGTATTCCCAGCCTGGGTGGCGGCGACGGACTTGCCGTGTTCCTGCTTTCTTGTGGCCAACGCCGTCAATCTTGCCCAGTCGCTTGATATCCAGATGCAGCATTTGCCCGGGCTTTTCCCACTGGTAACGCTGGATGGGCGCTTTTTCCTCCAAAGATGAAATCCGGGAGCAGCCGAGTTTACGCAAGGCCCGGAACACGCTGCTGCGGCAAAGGCCAAGACGTAACGCAATTTCATCACCAGTCAGGCGCTCTTTGCGCAAAGCCAAAATGGAACCAAAATCTTGTTCCGTCAGTGTGCCCCGGCATCGCTTCGGGCGAGAACTTCTGTCCGCAAGATTCTCAAAGCCTCCCTGCCTGTAGCGGCTCATCCACTTTCTGGCGGTACGCAGGCTTACACCAAAACCCGCCGCAACTGCGGCTGCGGGCTTTTCGCTCATCCGCCGGATCATTTCCTCTCGACCGCGTGCAGTCAATTTGGCATTCTTATGGCTGTTCACCCTGTCCTCGGCTCGGTTTACTGTTGTCTGTCAACTCCAGCTTTACCGGCTTGAGGCAGGGTGAACAACCTATTGGAACATTACATCTAGGTTTGAACATAATAAAATTGGGGGCTGTCCTAGCTAAGAAAAAAGAGCTAGGATAAGACCATGTATGAAAGACGCAGCAGACTAAATTATCGGCAACAGGCCGAACTCATAAAATTTTTTGTGGCTGGTGCCACGGCAAGGGCTGCCGGAGAAATGGCAGGAGTAAACCGTAACACAGCCACATCCTATTTCATGCGTTTGCGACGTCTCATTGCTTCGCATCTCCCCAGTTATCGACTGTCCGGTGAAATAGAAGCCGATGAAAGTTACTTTGGAGGTGTAAGAAAAGGTAAAAGAGGACGGGGAGCTGCCGGAAAAATAGCTGTTTTTGGTTTACTGAAGAGAAACGGCAGAGTTTACACGGCAATCATTCCTGATGCCCGCACTGAAACACTTCTCCCCATCATCAAAGAACAGGTGGAACCCGACAGTATAGTCTATACGGATACATTTTCAGCTTACAATGCCCTGGATATCAACGGATTCCATCATCATCGCATCAATCATTCCCAGAAGTTTGCGGAACAGCATAATCATATCAATGGAATAGAAAATTTTTGGAATCAGGCCAAAAGGCACTTGCGTCGCTTTAACGGTATCAAGCCTGAACACTTTTACTGGTTCCTCAAGGAATGCGAATGGCGTTTCAATGGAGGCAATCATAAACAGCTCCTAACTCAGCTAACTTATTGGGTAAAACAAGCAAAACATTAGTCTTAACTAGGACAGCCCCTAAAATTGAAAAAAATTTTCAAGCTGGACAGGCATAATCAAAAAATATTTATTCCTAAATAATTTCTTAACAACTCTCCTGTAAATCTGAGCTCAAGACGGCTGGCAACCCGCTGAATGTAGCCGGTCCCAGCAGGCAACACGCTTGAGTGTTCATTTTTACATACCTGGAGGGTATTATGAAAAAGCTTCTTTCCATTCTCAGCATTACGGCCATTATCTGCTCACTGTCCTTAAGCCAGGCCATCGCCATGGAAGCCAAGTCCGGCGACATGAAAAGCGACAAGACCATGATGGACAATGGCATGAAAAAAGACGGCGCCATGGGGAAAGACCATAAGATGATGGACGACGGCATGAAAAAGGACGGGATGATGAAAGATAAGGGCATGAAAGACGACAAGGGTGTGATGAAAGGCGACAGCATGAAGAAAAAAATGTAGCTCCCAAGCTGCCGGTGGTGAGCGGGGCCTTTGCCTTGGCCCCGCTTTCCACCGTTAAAACAGGGGAGCCGGAGGCCAAATTCTCCATTGTGCCTCCGACGCCTAGAAGCTAAGTTTGGCGAAAGCTGTGGAGAACTCCCTACTACGCTGAACAGCAGGTGTTTATGTACAATATTTTGGTAGTGGAAGACGAACTGAAAATCGCCCAAACCGTGATGGACTACCTTCGCCGCGAGGGCTACGCGGTGCTCCACGCCGCGACCATCGCCGAGGCCTTGAAACTCGTCAGTTCCGATATCGACCTCATCGTACTCGACCTGATGCTGCCCGACGGCCAGGGTGAAGACCTTTGCGCACACGTGGTCGGCCTCTACAACACGCCTGTAATCATGCTCACCTCGAAACGTAGCGAGCAATCCAGAATCAACGGTTTCGCCTCTGGGGCCGACGACTACCTGGCCAAGCCTTTCAGCCCGCGTGAGCTGGTGGCCCGGGTAAAGGCCGTGCTCAAACGCTGTCGCCCGATGGAGAACGTCATCCACTTGGGCAAAAACATTGCAATCTACATGGATAAACATACGGTCAGCAAAAACGAGACGGAAATCAAGCTGACCCCCAATGAATACAAGGTGTTGCTCTGCCTTGCCAGCAACAGCAAAGCCGTGGTCAGCCGCGACAAACTGGTGGAATACATCGATTCGCCGGATGCCATGGATCGTATTGTGGATGTGCATATTGCGCACCTACGCCAGAAGCTTGAAGACGACCCAAAAAAGCCGGAGATTATCAAAACCGTTCACGGCCAGGGCTACAGCCTGGGGGTGGAGCGCCATGCGTAAAAACAAGCCATTCCGCAGACTCTTCACGGCCTATTTTGTGGTGATAACGGGCATCACCGTGGTTGTATTCATCTTTTTCGGCCTACATATCATCGACCGCTTCTTTTCCTATTACGTGGACAAGGTGCATGAAGAGACCCAGCACATGCTGGTCATGCAGGTGGCCATGCACTACAAGATGTATGGTAGTTGGAACGGCTATGACGGCAGCGAGACCGGGGCCGCAGCCAAACTCTCCGGCGATTATTTTACCATAACCGACCTGGCCGGAAACACTGTTTACACCAGTGAAAAAGGCGTGGAGCGCTGTTGCGCCAACCCCAACCACAAGTACACGCGGGTCAGGCTGCCCATAACGGTTGACGGCAAAACAGTTGGCGAACTTACGGCCGGCTATTTCAGCAACCACATCAGTTCACCCGAAGCCGATGCATTCCGGGGCGGCGGCATTTGGCTGGTGGTGCTTTCAATAATCTGCATCAGCGTGGTGGGCGCGGCCATCTCCATGCTGTTCTTTTACCGGCTCTCCAAGCCAATCCGGCAAATTGCCGTGGCGGCCAAGGATATTTCGACCGGGCACTTGCAAACCCGTATAGCCATCAAGGGCAATGTGGCCGAAATGCACGAGATCGCGGATTCCATCAACGCCCTTGGCGAATCGCTGCTTAACCAGGAAAAATTCCGGCAGGAGCTAATCGTCAGCCTTTCGCACGAACTGCGCACGCCACTGCAAATTTTGCTTAGCCAGCTTGAAGCCATGCTCGACGGCATCTACGAGGCGGACAGGGAACGGCTTGAGGCAATGCGCGCCGAAGTTGCCCGCACCGGCGAGTTGCTTAACGAGCTTGAAGACCGCCTGATTTACGAAAACGACGCCTTTGATCTGAACATTACCCAGGTAAACGTTTCCGATCTGGCCCACAGGGTCGCCATCGGCCACGAGGGCGGCTTCGCGCAAAAAAAACTGGATTTTATCTACAATATTGAGCCGGACGTGATTATCGAGGCAGACTCGGTACGTCTGGCCCAGGTGCTGATTAACCTGCTTTCCAACTCCATCAAGTACACACAGGCTGGCGGGGCCAGCCTAAGCCTCAAACGCGAGGGCCGGAACGTCGTAATCGAAATAACTGACAGTGGCGAGGGCATGGATGAAGAAACGGCAAAGAATATCATCAACCGTTCCAGTCAGGCTTTCAAGGCGGTAAACAGCAAGGGCGTTGGCCTTTATATCGCCAAGCTCATCGTGGACAAACACGGCTGGGCGCTCGACATTGAGAGCCATAAAGGCCGAGGAACCACGGTCAGAATAATCATGTAACGAGGCCGCGCGTGGTCATGCAATAGAGTAATATTATGGAAATGCTCACAATGGGATTTGTAGCCACGGTGTTTGCCGCTGGCCTTCTATCTTTCTTCTCGCCATGCGTGCTTCCGATCTTGCCGGTGTATTTCGGCTATCTTTCCGGAGGCGTTAACTCCGCACAGGAGCAAGACAACACCAGCCTTTTTAAAGCGTTTGCCTTTGTTGCGGGCCTGGCCGCTTCCTTTTTCATTCTTGGTTTCGGAGCCGGAGCTTTGGGCGGGCTCATAAGCAACAGATGGTTCTTTATGGCTTGCGGTGCAATAATCATCGCCTTCGGACTGCATCAGACCGGATTGATCAGCATCCCCCTGCTTGAACGGGAAAAAAAGCTGGATGTGGCTTTCAATCCACGCAAAGGTTTGATCGGCGCGTTTGCCCTCGGCTTTCTTTTCTCTTTCGGCTGGACGCCCTGCGTAGGGCCGGTGCTGGGGGCAGTGCTCGGCATTTCCTCACAGCAAGGCAGCGCCCTTACCGGTGGCGGGCTGCTTTTGGTCTATGCTTTCGGCCTGAGCCTGCCCTTTGCCGTGCTGGCCCTTGGCTCAAGGAGTCTGTTTGGGCGCATCAAAGGCATATATCCGCATTTTCCCAAAATAAAAATTGCCGGGGGTATCCTGATCATCCTTATGGGTTGCTGGATGATTTGGGGGCAAATCACGTTGCTGAGGGCCGGGCAGAATGAGCCAGTCTCAAACTCTGAAAGGCATCCCGCCCGCATGCAGGCCCTTAACGCCGCCCCGGCCAGCCTGGACGATTTCCGGGGCAAGGCTGTGTGTATAAAGTTCTGGGCTACCTGGTGCCCGCTCTGCTTGGCCGGTCTCGAGGATTTTGCGGCATTATCCGCCGAGTATGCCGGCTCAGAAGATATAGCCGTTATCTCCGTGGTCGCTCCCGGCCTGAACGGCGAGGTAGGCAAGGATGATTTCACTGCCTGGGCCAAGGCGCAGGGCCTGTCTTTCCCGATTTATTTCGATGAGAACGGCGCTTTAACCAAGGAATTCGGAATCAGAGCCTACCCTACTTTCGTCTATCTGGGAAAGGACGGCAGGCTGTTCAAACAAAGCGTCGGAGACGAATCCAACGAGCGCGTCATTAAGGAACTTTCAAACCTCGGCGCGCAAGAGAGGTGATATTATGAAAAAAAATATACTCATGCTGGCTGCGGTCATACTCGGCTCAGGCTTTTTTGGCGTAAGCGCCCAAGCAACTGAACCCCTAAAAGATGCCTATTTCGCAGGTGGCTGTTTCTGGGGTGTGGAAGAATATTTTTCGCGTATTCCGGGTGTGCTTGACGTCACCTCCGGCTACGCCAACGGGAATACTGAAAAACCAACTTACAGGGAAGTCTGCTCGGGAAAAACCGGCTATGCCGAGGCCGTGCACGTCAGCTACGACCCGGCCAAAGTAAGCCTGGAAACATTGACCAAGCAGTTTTTCAAGATCATCAACCCCATCAGTGTGAACAAGCAGGGCAACGACCTGGGCAGCCAGTACCGAACCGGCCTGTATTACGCCGATGAAGCCGACAAGCCGGTTCTGGAAAAGGTCTGGAAAGAGATACAGGGCAAATATTCGCAGCCTCTGGCTGTGGAGCTTCTACCCCTGAAAAATTACTATCCGGCCGAGGAATACCATCAGGATTACCTGAAAAAGAACCCAGGCGGCTATTGCCATATCAGCTTTGACAGTCTCAAAGATATTCCTGCAAGCGACAGAGACTCGCTGGACGCAAGCAACTACTCTAAGCCGCCGGCCGAAGAGCTGAAAAAGCTGCTCAGCCCGGAACAATACAATGTAACCCAGAAAAACGGCACTGAACGGGCCTTTTCAGGCCGGTATTTGGATAATGAAGAGCCGGGCATATATGTTGACGTGGTAACCGGCGAGCCCCTATTTTCTTCCGCCGACAAGTTTTACTCCCGCTGCGGCTGGCCCAGCTTCACCAAGCCCATCTCGCCGGTGGTGGTCACCGAGCACAAAGACAGAAGTTTCGGTATGCTGCGCACCGAAGTACGCAGCCGGGTCGGCGACTCGCATCTCGGCCATGTCTTCGACGACGGCCCGAAAGACCGTGGCGGTTTGCGCTATTGCATCAACAGTCTGGCGATACGGTTCATCCACTATGACGACATGGACAAAGAGGGGTACGGAGATTTGAAAAGCGCCGTGAAGTGATGGTCTTAGTGTCTGAAGCCAGCCTACCGGCTTTAGATAAAACACGGAGAGCGCCTTGTTTGAGGGCGCTCTCCGTGTTTCAGCGCATTCTCATACGGTATTGCGGCTGTTCTTCCGGCGGCTTGGGTTTCTGCCGCTCGGCTTCAATCCGCTCCGCTTCCCTCTGAAACGTCTGTATGAGTTCTTTTGTGGGCTTGGCCGCCGCAAGGTCAATATCTCCGGGTGCGCCAAAGGCGTACCAGACCATGCGCCGGGCATAGTCTATCCAGTCGCGGTTTTCTTTCTCCCGCCGGAGCGGACGGGCCTGCCTGTACATTTCATTGGCGGTTTCCTGCGGGGTGTATCCGGCAAGGCGCATGTGCAGGGCAAGCAGGCTGTCCATGCGGGAAGCGTCGATAGCTCCGGGATTTTCCTTTTGCAGAATTTCCAGACAGGCGCGGTACGGCGCGGCCAGACTGCCGATTTTGGGAAACTCGAATTTTCTGACTTCCATATCCGGCCTTATGCGCTTCCTGAAGCGCCAGAGATTGGCAAGGCGGTTGCTTTTCCGCCCAAGCCAATATTTGAAGCTGCCCAGCGGCGTGGGCTTGGGCGTTTCTTCCCGTAGCCGTTCCCTTTCTTCCCGCTGTTGCTCCTTGAGAAAATGCCGGGCAATGTTCAGCATGGGGAGGCCGTGCGGCGCGAGGGCGGCAAGGCTCTTTCGCCGCTGTTCCCGCTGTCGCTCCCGTATTCGCCGCCTGTCGGCGGCAACGCGCTTCCTGCCGCTTCTCCGGCGCTCCGCTTCATCGGCGCGAGCCTGCCGGTACTCCCGCCATTGCTCGATGAAAACTTCGCTGACCGGCTCCGGCTCAATTTTCGGCATGTCCTCCGCTTCCGGCGGGTACACTCCGGCTTTATACTCGCCAAGCCGTTTGCAGAGCCTGGACAAGCCGAAATTGCGGTCTATGGACGAGGCTTTGACGGCTGTTTCACCCACAAACACGATTGCGCCTGACCCTTTCTTTTCAAAGCGCAAGCCGACCGCCGCCAGTTTTTCATGCAGTTCTTTCCAGCTTCCGGCAGTCTTGATGATTTTGTGGCCGCGCTCCTGGGCGATACGCATGGCCGATTTTTCGCCGGTAGCGTTTTCAAAGTCTTCGGCCTTGGCCGTGGGCTTGACGGTTTGCGGCATTTCAAGAAACGGTATCTGCTTTATATTGCGCACTATCTCGCCTTTTTCGTTGACGCGATAACGGGCTTTTTCCTGACTTGCCCAGCCCTGCTTGTGGGTTATGAGGGCCGCTATCCTGTGGCCTTCCTCAATGTCAAAACCCCGGTGCGGCTGAACCGTTTTCATGGTGTAGGGGTTTGTCCGGTTGACGGCGATATGCACATGATAATTGCCGGTGTTCCCGTGCAGGGTGTAAAACGCCTGATGTTCCTGTAAACCCATGCGTTCAAGAAAAATATGCGCGGCCTCGTCAATCTGTTCATGGCTCGGCAGTTCGTTTTCCTGCCAGGACATAACCCAGTGGGCAATCGGCATTTTGCTTTGTACGGATTCCTCGGCAAGAGCAATCATTTCATTTTTTTGCGCCGCCAAAGTCCCTGTGATGAAGTTCAACGCTCCTGAATACATCAGCTTGTCGTTGCCGTATTCGTCCTTTTCGGCAAAGATGTAGTCCACCAGGGCGGCTATCATGGTCGCCTTGGGCTTCTCAAAATTGGTGCGCTTCAGCTTTTTCAGGATCATTATCTTTCGCTCAATCTCTCAATGACCGCCCGTATGGCGTTCAGGGTCGCGCTCAATTCCGCAAGCTCATTCCTCCCGCCTTTTTCCCTGACCGCTTCAAAATTGTATTTGAGCAAGCCGCCAAGTCGCCGCAACTCCCGGATGGTCTGGCCGTCCGTCTTGGCGACAAGCGGTCTGCCCCCAAAGAACAGGCGGCGCATGTATTCGGAAACGGAGATTCCGGCGATTGCCGCCTGTCCGCTCAAACGCGCGTCCTCCTCGCCGGTAAGCCTGAGCGTCCGGCGGCACTGAAAACGCGCGAGGGTCTTGTCTTTTGCTTTCATGCCTTTCCTGCCTTTTCAGCGCGTGAGAAGCGAAGCGCCGAATGCGCTGTGGAGTCCAGAGGCGCAGCCTTTGGCAAGGTGTGTGGCTGTCGTCAGACAGCTACCAACTTGTGAAGAAAAACCGCAATCGTTATGCAAAACAACCTCCATTCAATCCAGTAATCAGCGCATGACGCTTTCCGCTGAATTTTGTTTGGAACATATATGAGATTTTTCTTTATGTGCAAGCAAAAAAGGCAAATGGACGGTATTATTCTTTTGAGTACAATAGCCATTTTCTGTATGATGAAACATGATTTTTCACTTCATAAAAAAGTTACTGTGCATATTTGTGCGCTACAGTCTTTTCTGTGCATTACTGTACAATGCCGTCTTGCCCTTGGTACTTGAAAATAAAGTCGCAATTATGATATGTCTGTTCGCAAAAATCAGTTTCGCAACAGGAGATAAGGCAATGGGAAAAGCGCAACGCTACACAATGGAACAGATTCAGGCCGCGCAAAAATCATTGCGGGGGCTGGCGGTGAAAAACGCCGGAAAGACCAGAGCGGAAACGGTGGAGTTTCTGGCGGCGGATATTCGCAAGGCCGTGGAGCAAGGTTACAGCCTGAATGAAATCAGGGACACTCTCGCCAAAGCGGGCATATCGGCTCCGCTCTCGCGCATGAAAGCTCTGCTTGGGCAAGGCGAGGGTGGAAGCGGCGCAAACGGTCGGGGATATGCCGGAAATTCCGGGCAAGCCTGAACCGGAAAGCATGGTCACGGCTCAGGCTGATACTGCCGTGACTACTGACCTGCCCGGCGGGAAAAAGTGCAGTTATTTTTAACTGTGAAGGGTAAAAGCGGTTTCAGAAAAGGCGTGAGCGTATTTTGCCTTTCGGCCTTTCTGCCTTTTGCTTGTGTGGAGTTTTTTTGTTCGGAAGCCCCCTGCGGAGCGTTTTTTCGTCCCGTCGCCCGCGAAGCGGAAACGCCGGAAGCACGGCGGCGAATGTCAAGGCCGGGCAAAGCCCGCCCGCATAGCGGGTTGCCTTGACAGAGCCGCCGTGCTTCCGGCACAGTTGCGGGCGTGACGGGCGAAAACAGGGGCAATTTTCATTTCTGCTTTTCGTCCTTTTTCTCCTCCGCTTTTTGTTGTTCCCCCGTCAGTTCCCTGAGCGTTTTGGCAATGTCCGAGGCTTTCCAGACCGTTGTTTTGGGGCCGATTTTTATCGGCTTTGGGTACTTGCCGCTTTTGCAACCTTGCCACCATGCGCTTCTGCTTATGGGTATAAGCTCCAGCACTTGCGAGATTCGCAAAAGCGCGTCTTCGTTTATGGTTTGTGACATACTTTCCTCCGTTGGTTGTGGGTGTTGTTTCAAAAATTGTTTTCATACACCACCAAGACTGTTGCGCGTTTTTTCGCGTAATTCATCAAGGTAGTCGGCCCATTCCTGCATCATCTTCCGCCGTTCAGGCAGATATTCGGCGCGGTTGTATATGCCGCGAATGATGTTTCTTGGAACGTGCGCAAGCTGGCGTTCTATCCAGTCAGCGTTATAGCCAAGCTCGTTAAGCATGGTGGAGGCCATAGACCTGAAGCCGTGCGGGCACATTTCATCAGTGTCAAAGCCGATGCGCCGTATTGCCCCAAGCAGGGCTGATTTGCTCATGCTCCGCTTTTCTGTTTTGTAGTTGGGGAATACATAAACGTCATTGCCGGAGTAGTTTTGCATTCTCCGCAGTATCGCTATGGACTGGCGGCTCAGGGGTATCAGGTGGTCGCGGGACATTTTCATGCGTTCCGCCGGAATGCGCCACAAAGCGTCATCAAAATCAATTTCCCGCCATTCGGCGTTGCGCAGTTCGCCGGTGCGGCAAAACGTGAGCGCCATAAGTTGCAAGGCGCTCCGCACAACAAGAGTTCCGGGGTAGTTGTCCAGGGCAATCAGCAAATTGCCCACGGCTTCCGGCGTGGTCTGCGAAGGCAGGTTTCGGCGTATGCGCGGGGCAAGCGCGCCTTTCAGATCCGCCGCCGGGTCGCGCTCGGCGCGGCCGGTAGCAATGGCGTAGCGGAAAACGCACGAACAGATTGTACGCACACAATGCGCTATGTCCCTCGTTCCCCGCGCTTCGATTTTTCGGAGTATCGCCAATACTTCCGGCGCGGAAATTGTGTTGACGGGTTTTGAGCCTATGGCCGGGAAGAGATTGCGCTTCATGCGGCAAAGGTTGGTCTTGGTGTATGCTTCGCTCCATTTGTCGCGCTGTTGCTCATACCATTCCATAGCAACCAGTTCAAAAGTGTTCTGGTAGGCGACTTTTTCCTGTTTACGCTGTTCTGACGGGTCAATACCGCTTTCAAGCGTCTTGCGGGCCTGTTCGGCGCGTTCTCTGGCGTCCTTCAGGCTGACGGTGGGGTACAGGCCAAGGGAAATGAGTTTTTCCCTGCCGTGAAACTGGTATTTGAACCGCCATGCTTTTGTGCCGTTGGGGGACACGAGCATGAAAAGTCCCTTGCCGTCGAACAACTTTTGCGCCTTGTCGCCGGGCTTTACGGCTCTGAGGGCTGTATCGGTCAATGCCATTGGGGTAATCCTCCGTGTTGAGATTGATTTACCCCATACGCTACCCCAAAAAATGGGGTATGTCCATGCGTCCAAGAAAATCCATGTATATCCAAATTTTCAAATTTATCTTGTATTATCAATATGTTTTATATCAAAACGGATGATATTTTTCTGCGATAGTCCTCTTCGTAGCACAATCTTTTGGGATCTTCCCGGATGGCCTCAATGCGTCTGGCGTGGTAGTCCTGATAGTATTCGGGCATGAGCTGCACGTCAGCGGGCATCAAAAAGAAGCGCGAACCAAGAACGTGTCGGGCCAGCATGTACATGACCGCCGACTGTCTGTCCGCCGTGGCGCCGCCGCGCGGAGCCACTTCGTCCAGGTCGAGACTGACAATCTGGGCGTCGCCCAAATCGAAGCGCGTGGGTTCCTTCAGGATGACATACGCCTCGATGGCATCCAGCAGAGAGCGCCAGACATTGTTGATGGTATGTTCCTCATAAGTGTTCTGGATGCCCTTGTTCTGCCGAATCTGCGCTCCCACATCGGCCAGCAGCGGCACGGCATAGCGTTGCGCCTGCAATGCCTCATGCACATGACCCCGTTCAAAAAGCCCATCCACCACTTCCCACCAGGAGGTGGAAGCGTCGCGGCTGATGCCTTCATGGACAATGAGGTCATGCAGTTCCGGCAACACATTGGGCTGATAGAGGCGGGGATGATTGCCGTCCGAGAGTTCCTCATAGGCAAGGTCAATGGCCCGGCCTATCAGTCCTGGTACGCCGTCCGCCGGAGCCGTGACATCCAGGGGCGTGGCCAGCAGCGACAACAGGTTGACCAGAAACGCCTTGTGCGAGGGCAGGGGCTTGCGGCAGCCCAGCGGCGTGTCAAAGGGATTGACGGCATAGTCCGGCGTCATCCTGAGCCGGTGATAGGCGGCAAGGTGCTTTTTCCCTTCGGGCAGGTTTTCTTTCAGGAGCGTGATAAGGCCGGAAGACGACGGCCCCACATCCACGATGGACAGCCACGGCAGGCGGGACAGCCCGGCCTGCGTGACAAAGGCGAAGTTCATGGCGTTGAGGAAAACCGACTTCCCGCCGCCCATCGGAGCGACGCCCAGATCGATCCACGCGGCCTGTTCCGACGAGTTCGGCGCAAAGGGCATGATTTTGCCGTCCTGCGTGCGGAACAGAAGGCTTCCTTCTTTCCACGGCGAAGCCGAGCGCAGCGGCCACATGCCGATGGCATCCTGAAGCGGCGCGGCTGTGACCGGGGCCGGACTGGACGGCATCATGCCGGGCAGTGTCGCGGTAACGCCGAGCAGCGGGTCGCCAAGAGCTTCCGTCACATCACACGTTCCCCATCCCTGAACAGCCTTGGAGAGTTCCGCCACCCGTCGCCTGAGCAGAAGATGAGCGTCCTGTTCATTTTCCCGCACACAGGCCCAGGTGCAGAGGCAGATGCGGAACTTCACGCAGCACACGCCTTCCAAATCCAGCGTGCGCAAGGTTTCCACGGCATTATTGAGACGTTTGTTGTCTGCGTTTGTGAACGCCAGAATCGCGGCCAGCAACGGCTTGAGGCCCATGTTCAGGCCGCCGTCTTCCAGCAGGAAGGACATGCGGTACGGCAAACGCTCGTCCCGTCGCGCCAGAACGCGAAAGAAGTCCTGAAACGGCTTGGGTGTCTGCGGCATGAGGGTCATGATCAGCGGCCCATAGATGCGCTCGCCTATTCGGATTGCGCTCCGCGACACCATGTTCCCCTCGCGCGGCCAGAGCTGTGTTCTGAAGTCCGGGTACAGGACGTTATGCAATGCCTCTCTTTTGCCCGTGTCCGGGTCAGGCAGACGGAGCGGCAGGGGATCGCCGGGTACAAGCGCCCGCCATGCCCGGTTGGTGAACTCCGGCGCGATGCACAGGCGGATGTCACGCAGGGCGTCATGCGCCGTGAGCGGCCAGGCCAGCAAATCCGCCTGCCGGAAGGCATCAAGAACACCAGTAAGAAAGCCATTGTGCGCGTCATGCAGGGTGGCGACAGCACGGGCAATCTGTTGACAGCCCGCAAGTGTGGGCATTTTGGACATGGCCGCGTCGCGTTCCTTCAGCGCCGTCTTCCGCAGGGTGTCGGGCAGCACGGCGGGCCGCGTCCACAGCACAATCCAGCATGTTTCCAGAGCGCAGTAACGTTGCAGGGCATGGCCCCAATCTTCCAGCAGCGGGCCGATATGCAGGCCGAGGTTGTGTGCCGTCAGGCGCGACGGCTCAAGAAGCTCGGCAATTCGTTCTCCGCTGCTTTCCGGGTCATATTCAAAGACCACCTGAAGGGCGTGCCCCGGTTTGGAAAGCGTGGCCTGGAGCTTTTCCGTCAGGCTGGAGACGATGGCCGCGTATTCTTCCACCCCCACATGCTTCAGCGAGCCTTCCAGATGAAGAAGGCTGACGAGGCTTCCGTCATCGGCCACGAGTACGCCGTTATCCACGGTTTCAAGACGACAGTAACTGTGAACCGGCCCGGCGAACGCTTCCGAGAGAGCGCGGATGCCGCGATCCACGCCGTTGACAAGTATATCAAGCATTACGCATCCCTCTTGAGTACGACTTGCTGAATGACCACGCCGCGCGGCGTCTTTGCCGTGGACGCGCGGCAAACAAGGACTGTGGCAAGGAGTTTTTGCGTGCTTTCCACGCCCTGGCTGGATTCGTAGGAAACAATCAGGGGAAACTCGACTTTCCATGTGGCCTTGCCGCCCACCAGACCGGAAGCGATGATGACCGGGGCGCGTGTGGCGACGGCGGAAGCGGAAAGTCGCTTGTCCCGAATCATGTCCAGAACGCCGGAACTTTGCAGGGAAGCCAGAAAAGACTTGTAGGCCGCGTCATCAAAATGGGGCCGAATGGTTTCCAGCTTCTCGCGCCACTCAAGGAAGTTGAGCGACATGGCCCCGGTGATGGCGTTCGACGCCCAGGTCAGCAGGCCCTCCTGCGTAAGCAGCGGCTGGTCGAGCGGAATCATGGGCGCAAGCCGCAAGTCCGGCGTGGCCGCGAAGTATTGCGGCTTCGGCTGATTCAGGAGCAGGATGGTGGCAACGCCCAGACTGGCGCACAAGGCCACGGTCAGAGTGAGAGCCAGTTTCATGGCCCGGCGGAACTGCGCCCTGTACCAGTCCAGGCCGCCGATGACGGCGGCGGCATCCGGGGCGGGCGGCGAGGCATGAACTTCCGTCATGCTCTTTGACGGCGTTTCTGCCTGCGGCTCCGGCAGGGGGACGTTTCTCTTTTTTTTGAAGAGGCTCATGTTCATCATCCCCTGCTTACAGGCCCAGATCGCCCATGCCGGAGGTCTGGTCGGAGCCGAACAGCGTGGCCGAGCCGGAACCGAGAAGTTCTCCAAGACCGAGCGCCAACGCACCGATAACCACTTTGGTCAGGCCACCGGCATAGGTGCTTTGTCCCTGATTTTTCGTGGCCTTATACATGTCAAGAAAATTTGTTATGTAATATGTTGATATTTTTTGTAGAAAAATAAATTTACAAAAAAATACCCCGGCAATTACCCCAAAAAAATTTGGATATTGTCGGGTGTTAAAACATGGCTTTGGATAATAATCGTATGAGGGAGAGGGAAGGCAGAGGGAAAAAGATGCCAATATTGCGCTAATCAGCGAAGCAGACTATAAATTCTTTCGCACGGCTACCCTCTGGCCTATGCGTCGGCACGGCGCAAACGGAAAGAGGAGGGTGCCGCCATGCGGAGACTTGTTTTAGTACTGCTTGTCGCCTTGGCCTTTGTCCTCGACCATTCCTGCTACGATTGACAAGTATGTTCATGCCGAAAAAACAGGACTCAGTTCTCTGCCACAGGGTGCGGATACCTCTCAAACAGCTTCGCCACAACTTCAGTCTCGGTCATATCCGCAGGGAAGCCGTAGAGCTTCATCACTTCTCTGTCGAGTTTCTAGTGGGTCTTGAGCAGTTCCCGCGGCATAGTCGATCGTAGAAGTCGGCTAGGAAAATGTTTCGATTTTTGCCTTTTCCTTGTCGTCCGCCTACGGCCACGGGAAATTGTTGTATCCAATGGAAACAGAATATTGAAAATGCTAAAATACAATTTAAGGAATCCTAATGAGTTCTAGCATCCCCTTTGTCAACGGGCAAAAAGTTGTTGATAAGAATCATCCTAGTGATATTGCTGTATATACGGGGAAAAATCGTCGTACAGGTACCATCATGATGGTTCAGCTTCTTTTTCCAAATGGACTTACCAAATATAGGCCTGTCAGTCAGATTCTAGCAGTTGATGAAGAAACTCTTGAAGATCCTTTTGATCTTCTCGAAAAAGGAAGATTTGAAGGTATATCTCATTTACGTCAATGCATTACCTATGAAAAACTAAAAGGGAGTTTACATGATATTATATATTCAATGGAGGCTGCTCAAATAGATTTTTATCCTTATCAATATAAGCCTGTAATAAAATTTATCAATTCACCGTCAGAAAGATTGCTTCTTGCAGATGAGGTAGGCCTTGGTAAAACAATCGAGGCAATATTAATTTGGCTTGAGATGCAGGCAAGATATCAGGCTAAACGTCTCTTAATTATCTGTCCTAAAAGTCTCTCTACAAAGTGGAAAACTGAACTTGAGGAAAAATTTTTTATAGATGCAAAAATAGTTAATTTTGATGAACTGAATAATGAGATTACCAATACGAAAAAATACGGACAGAGGTATTCGTTTGCTCTTATTGGTACATATACAGGGCTAAGACCCCCTAAAGATCTGCAAAATGAGCTGAGGATTCCTTTGGATCAAAAAATAAGTGCATCTCCAAAAATTCAGTTACTTCGAGAGATTCGTTTTTGGGAAGAAGATTTTTATCCGTTTGATCTCGTTATTTTTGATGAAGCCCACTACATGAGAAATTCTTCAACGACGACATTTTCACTTGGAGAATGTCTATCTGCATCTGCACGTGGCGTTTTGTGCGTTTCTGCAACGCCCGTAAATAATAGAAATACAGATTTACACAGCTTGTTACGATTAATAGACGAAGATTTTTTTGCAACACAATATAGTTTTGATATGTTGTTAGAGTCAAATAGGCCGACTGTACTTACAGGAAATGCGCTTGGACGCCATCCTATAGACAAAGAAGCTCTTTTTAATTCTCTGGAAAAAATGAGGTATACTCCAGTTGTTGACTCACCATACTTTAAAAGATTTCTTGAATATATAATTGAACTTGAAAAAAAACATTTTTCTGATGCAACATTAATATCAAAATGCCAAGATCTTATAGAAAAAATGAATACCCTTGGCACATATATTAATAGAACTCGACGAGTGCAGGTACAAGAGAAGCGTCCAATACGCGTCCCAAGAGTGATTGATTTGTCGTATACACAAGAGGAAATGGCTTTATATCAAGTAATTTTGACAGCTGTTAAGGCATATTGTGCAAAACATAATACAGAGTTTCATATTTTTCGTGTTATGACTTGGCAGTTAATGGCAGCAAGCTGCTTACCTGCGTTTGTAGAGAAGATGAAACAATCTTCTATAGAAACTTATGGATCTATTTTAACAGAAGCATTTGGGGACGATAATTTAGTAAGTGAACATTTAGAAACATTTAATGACTTTATTCCAAATATAACACAACTTCTTCAGTATGACTTTATTAAAAATGACTCAAAGTTTAAACGTCTTCTACAGTTGATAAAAACAGAAAAAAATGAAAAAATAATTATATTTTCATTCTATAGAGGGACATTGCAATATTTAAAAAAACAGCTTTCACTGCAAGGCGAAAAGGTTGCCCTCATACATGGAGGAGTTACTCCAGAAGATCGTTGGAAGGAAATTGAGTTTTTTAGAGATAAATCAGGCGCACGAATTCTTCTTTCTTCAGAGGTCGGTAGCGAAGGTATTGACTTACAGTTCTGTAGAATCGTTGTAAATTATGATTTGCCGTGGAATCCTATGCGTGTTGAACAACGTATCGGTCGAATTGACCGCGTCGGCCAACAGGCGGATCGTCTTTCTATTGTCAGCTTTAAAATAAAAAATACTATTGAGGAACGAATTTTTACACGACTTCATCAAAAACTTGACAAATTCGCAAATAGCCTTGGGGATCTTGATGAAGTTATTGGCTATGAAATAAAGCATTTGACAATGGATTTGCTGAGTAACAATTTAACGGAAGAAGAAGAAAACAGACGTATTGTTCAGACTCAAAAAGCAATAGAAAAACGACAGCTTGATATTCAGTTGCTGGAAGAATCGGGTGAAGGTCTGGTCGCTTTTTCTGATTATGTTCAGAAGAAAATAGAAGAAGATCGTGGTAAAGGGCGTTATATCCAGCCAGTAGAACTTGAATCATATGTTAAAAATTTCTTTGAACGTTACTATTACGGGACTATCATAAATTATAATACTCCTTATCCTGGATGCTTGCAGATTTCACTTTCCGATGATGCACGCGAATCATTCCGAAAATATATTGATGAAGAAAGGACTGTTGTCTCTACATATTTACGCCAAAAAACTTTTACTATAACTTTTAATCGTGAGATTATAGAAAGTGTACGAAAAAAGAATATTAATTTTATTAATCATATGTCTCCATTTATTCGGTGGATAACAAAAGAGAATGTTGATAATGCTTATAATACATACAGAGTGTATGCATTACAGTCAAAAACAAATAAAATTACTTATGGTACATACTTATTCAGAGTTGAAAAACTTAAAATGAAAGGTGTTGTAGACAGAGAGATTCTAAAATATGGATTGATATCTCTATCAAGTGGAATGTGTCTTCCCTCTTCTGAGTCTGAAGAGGTTGTCCAAGATATGCTCAGATGCGGAATTGATTGGACTTATAAAGAGTATAACAAGGACTGCCTTGGTGAATGCTATACTAAGCTAGAGGAATTCCTGTATACTCAAATAGATCATGATATAGCTGAATTTGGAATAGAAAATGAGAATATCGTGCAGATAAAGATTCATCGGCGGGAGAGCCTATTCGATCGAAAAATAGCACAAAGTAAAAGTAGGCTGGAGTCTCTTATAGCAAATAAACGTAAAGAAAATGTTATAAGGATGACACAGGCCACTATCGTAAAAAATGAAGAAAAGAAAAAAGAAACTATTAAGTTATTAAATAGTAAAAGAATCGTAGACCCTGAGTTCAATCTTGTTGTCATCGGCTTAGTTAATGTTTTACAGTAGGAGGGCAAGCGATGTCTACTTTTAAAAATATCATAAAATCATTGTTTCCTGGTTTATTAGATACAGATAGACAGCATGAAGAAAAGGAAAGGAATGTTTTTATCCAGAGTAAACCTTCAAAAAAAATTTTTCCTTCAAATGATCAGCGCGATCCTTTTATATTTCAAATAGGATTTGATTTTGGTACATCTTCATCAAAAGTGGTTATTCGTGATATTAATATAGATAAGGCATGGGTATTTCAACATTATGATGCCAAAAAGCTCTCTGCCATTCTTATTCCTAGTGTTGTTTTATTTGATAATGATACGTTTACGATTCATGATAGTATAAATAAGCTTTATCCAAAAAATGGACTCTATCATTTGAAAGTGGCCTTGGAAATGGTCGCACTTAGTAAGCTCGACGCACAAATTCTTCATGAATATGGGAATATTATCGGAAAAAATTGCAAATATTCCCCCTCTGAGATTACTAAAATGGCAACAATATTTTTCTTATCTTTATGGTTAAAGAGAGTCGTGGCTCATATTAAAAACAAATATCCTGCCTATGGAAGTCTGAAAGAAGACCAGATTCGTGTTAATATGGCAATTCCTGTGGAAGATATCTGCGATGAAAATGTGCGTGGACTTTTTCGCTCTATGCTTTCTATCGCTTGGGAGTTGAAATCAGAATCTATCATTGATACTTCAATAAAAATTGATGATCTATATGAATATATCTCTATCATAAGTGATAATAATTGTACTGAAAATGATTTATGTCAAGTTTATCCTGAAGTAAGCGCCAATGTTCAAGCGTTTATCCGTTCTCCAGCATCAAGTCCAGATCAGACAACTATCTATTTTTTTACAGATGTAGGCGCGGGTACAGTTGACCAAAGCGTGTTTACTTTTGCAGGTCGAGAGGAGCGTAAATTGAATTATTTTGCAGGAAAAGTTTTTCCTCATGGTTCACGATCTATTGAATTTCATGCTTGTTGTAAAAATCCTACAATACAAAATTTGGAATATTGGCGTAGGGTAAAAGAAAAAGGAAATGAGAATAAAAATATTATTACAGCAAAGTATAAAGTTTACGATGATGCCTATCGTGATAATCAAAAAACATTGCATGATACTCAGAAATGTCTTCCTGAAGGAAATGGAATAAGTAAGCAGAAAACACTTCAGGAAAAAGTAAAATTTATTTTTAGTGGCGGAGGATTCATATCTTTTCCCTATAAAGATGCTATAATAGATTCATTTAAATACATTACTACATATAACCATGATCCTATCGTAACATCAATGCCTTATCCTGAGGATTTAGAATTGCCTGAAAAATGCAGGAAGTATATTACGAGATTTTATGTTGCGTATGGTTTATCGTTTCTTTTTGATGATTTGGTGATGCACTCATTGCCATCTGAAAATAAAATTTTGTTGGTTAATTCAAAAAATCAAAGATGCTCTTGTGGAGGATTGAATAAAAATTGTATTCGATGCTTAGGAACAGGTATAATTAATTAAGTATCTTGACTAGCTGTGAGGGAAATCTTTGCGCATTTTGAGCATCATTATGTAGATCACATTTTATCTATGATGAATAGAAATTCATATTCTTTTAAATAAAAATAGAATGTGTGTTTCATGTGTCGTGAAAACGTACAAGTTTCGTTTTGGCAATGCCCAAAATTTTTTCCATTGATGTGGGAGTACTTATTGAAAATATTATCTATTGTTAAGCGAAAAATTTCATGTTATCTCATGTGTAGTCCTGAGCTTCGTCGTAACGCTTTTTTTCTTTCATTGTGTTCCGCTTCCTGATTGAATTTCTGAATCTGTTCCGGCGTGGGGTTGACATTGGCAATATCAATATCTCCCGCCGTGCTGAAGGCGTACCAAACCGCCCTGCGGCCGTACTCTATCCGTTCGTCACCGTTCTGTCCTTTGGGGCGGGCGGGGCTGTGTCTGTACAATTCTCCAGCTACATCCTGCCGCGTGTACCCCGCACAGCGCATGTACAGGGCAATGGCCGCATCCAGCCGTGATTCATCCATCTTTTCAGGGAACCGTTGTTTGACCATGTTCCGATAAGCGGCATACGGCGAGGCCAGTGTGCCGACTTTGGAAAACCCGCGTTTCCTGACTTCCACGCCGGGCGCAATCCGTCTGCGGAAACGCCAGAGATTGCCAAAAGGTACGGGCTACGCTTGCCGAGCCAGTGCTTGAACCGCCTGAGCCGTTCCGTTTGTTCCGGCTGAGGCTGCCTGTCCCACAGCGCTGTTTTTTCTTCCTGTTCCTGCTCTTTCAGGAAATGCCGGGCAATGTTCAATATGGAAAGCCCGTGCGGAGCAAGACGGGCTGTGGCCGTTTCCCGGCGCTCCCGCTGCCGCCGTTCCAGCTCTTTCCGTTCTTCCTCCCGTTTCTTTCTGGCGTGATGTTTCTCTTCGGCCAATCTCTGTCGCTCCTTCTGATACTCCAGCCATTCCGCACGGCAAACGTGACTGGCCGGCTCCGGAGCGGGCTTGTTGAATGTCCGTTCGGAGTAGTAGCCGGGCTTGAACTCTCCGAGCCTTTTGCATAGTTTGGACAAGCCGAAATTTCTGTCCATACTGGACGCCTTGATCGCCCTGTCCCCAACGAAAATCACCGCGCCGGAGCCTTTGCGGACGAAACGCAGGCCGACGGCGTCCAGGCCGGCGTGAAGCTCTTCCCAGCATGAGGCGTTCTGAATGACGGCATGGCCGCGTTCCTGGGCTATGCGCTGTGCGGACTTTTCGCCGGTGGCGCTTTCAAAATCTTCCGCCCTGGGCCTGGGTTTTATCTGCGTCCGCCGCTGGAGATTTTTAACCACATACCCCTGTTCGTTGACGCGATAGCGGGCATTGAGCTGCGGCGCCCACCCTTGCCTGTGTTCGATTTCGGCAATAATCTTGTGCGCTGCGTCGATGTCGAACCCCCTGTGCGGCTGGATGACTTTCTGCGTGTAGGGATGCGTCCGATTTACGACAATGTGCATATGATAGTTGCCCGTGTTTTTGTGCAGGGCGTAGAAAGTCTGGTGTTCAGCAAGCCCCATTCCCCGGAGAAAAAGACTGACCGCCTCGTCCACCTGTTCACGAGTGGGCTGCTCGTTTTCCTGCCATGACAGAGTCCAGTGTGTGACCGGCATCCGGCTTTGAATGGATTCCTCGGCAACAGAAATCATCTCCTTTTTCTGGGCGGCAACAGTCGTGGTCAGGAAATTTCTGCTCCCGGCCAAAGCGAGTTTCTCTTTTCCCACTTCATCGTGAGAAGCAAGGATGTAGTCCACCAGACCGCCTATCATGGCGGCCTTGGACTTTTTGAAACTGGTACGCTTGAGCTTTTTGACAATCATCGTTTCTCGCTCAGGACTTCGATGGCTCGCCGGATTTGCCGCAGAGCGGTGTCCAGCTCCGCGAGAGTGTCCACACTTCCCGTCCGTTTCACCACATCGAAATGATGTTTGAGCAGGCCCCCAAGCCGCCGCAGTTCCCGGATACTTTGGTCGTCCGTTCTGGCGATGATGGGCCTGCCGCCGAAGAACAGCCGCCGTATGTATTCGGAAACGGAGATTCCGGCTGTCGCGGCCTGCCGGTTCAATCTTTCGTCTTCCTCGGCGGAAAGCCTGAGCGTCCGCCGTCTCTGAAATCTGGTTGTCGCCTTCCGTTTTTCCATCTGCCTTTCCTGCCTTTTTGAGAGCGTGAGAAGCGAAGCGCCGAACGCTCTGGGGAGTCCAGAGGGCGTCAGTCCTTTGGCAGGGTGGGGTTGTGTGTAGCACAACCCCCATCCTGCTACGAAGAACCCGCCTCGTCTTTGGAAACAGACGCTCATTGCCTTGGCGGAAGTATTGGCTGTGCTGCTTTTCTGATTTTGACGTAAGCATAGCGGGAAAATTGTATGGATTGCCAGAGAAAAATTGAAAAGGGTGTATGGATTGATCCGCTCATACCAGATCAATTTTTTTGCCATACTGGAGGAAAGACAAGACACAGCCCCGCCCGATACCGGTGGGGAAAACGATGAAAGCGGGACGGGGGCGCGTTATGAAGTGGTAGAAAGGAAGCGGCGCGGTCAAGGTTCATGCCTTGGCCGCGCCGCATTTTGGGGATGGGTCGGATGGACTGTTCATATCAGTCCCGAGCCCCGTTGTTTTCTCCCTGAGTATCCTGCTGGGAAAGTTGCCGCACGAGGGCGGCGATGTCGGAGGCCCGCCATGCGCTGGTGCGCGGCCCCAGCTTTATCGGCTTGGGGAAACGTCCGTCCTTGCAGCCCTGCCACCATGCGCTTTTGCATACAGGGATAAGTTCAAGAACCTGCGGTAGACGCAGGAAAGATTCTTCCGCCAATTTTTTCATATGGTGTCTCCTGTTGTTGTGAAAGGAAATATCGTTGACCTATTCAAGTTCGGCCTCCTGCCGCGCTTTTGCTCTCAGGCCGTCCAGATAGTCGGCCCATTCCTGGAGCATACGACGGCGTTCCGGCAGGTATTCAGCCCGGTTGTAAATCCCGCGTATCTGCTCCGTAGGGGCATGGGCAAGCTGGCGTTCAATCCAGTCCCGGTTGTAGCCGAGTTCATTCAGCAGGGTGGAGGCCATAGCGCGGAAACCGTGCGGACACATTTCATCCTCTTCAAATCCCATGCGGCGTATGGCCCTGCTGAGGGCTGTTTTTCCGAATGGAATTGCTTCGGAACGGTAGCTGGGGAAGACGTACTGGTTGCCGCCGGAATACGCCCGCAGTTTTTCCAGAACGGTCAATGTCTGTCTGCTGAGAGGAACAAGGTGGTCGCGCCGCATTTTCATGCGTTCCGCCGGGATGCGCCAAAGCTTGTCCTCAAAATCGAACTCCTGCCATTCCGCGCAACGAATTTCGGTTGTCCGGCAAAAGGTAAGCGCCATGAGCTGCAAGGCGCTTTTGACGACCAGTGAACCCTGATAGTTGTAGATGGCGTGCATCAGACGACCGACCTTCTCAGGCGTCGTCAGGGCCGGACGGTGTTTTTTTACATGGGGCATGAGAGCACCCCGCAAGTCCGCTGCCGGATCACGTTCCGCGCGGCCTGTGGCAATGGCGTAGCGCATGATGCAGGAACAGTGATTCTTGAGAGCATGGGCAGTACCTATGATGCCGCGAGCCTCAACTTTTCGCAGAAGCGTCAAAAGTTCGGGCGCGGTTATGGCGTTGACGGGTCTGGAACCGATAAACGGGAAAATATTCCGCTTCAGCCTTCGATAGGTTGTGTCTGCATAGTTTGGCGACCATTTGGTTTTCTGGCGTTCGATCCACTCCATCGCCACCAGCTCAAAAGTATTCTGCGCAAGCTGTTTGTCCTGCTTTCGCTGAGCGGACGGGTCAATGCCATTTTCAAGCGTCTTTCTGGCGTCGGCTGCCTTTTCCCTTGCCTCTTTCAGGGAGGTTGAGGGATACGAGCCGAGGGAAATCAGCTTTTCCTTTCCCAGAAAGTGGTATTTCAGCCGCCAGCTCTTTGTGCCGCTCGGCGTTATGAGCAGGTACAGCCCTTTGCCGTCAAAGAGTTTTTGTGCCTTTTCAGCGGGTTTCGCGGCGCGGATAGCGGTGTCGGTCAGGGGCATGGGGTAATCCTCCTTTGTGGTTTTTCTTACCCCGATGCGTACCCCAAAATTGGGGGTATGTCTATGTACGTTTTCAAATTTCATTGGATGCTAAAATAAAATTTTATTCAATAATAGCAATATATTTTGTACAAATTTGGATGATATTTGACACTATGAGGCTTTGTACATGTCCACACAACCCCACACGCCCATGCCCGCTCCGGCGGCATAGCCCGCCATTGTGATGCCCCTGGCGACACCCTTGGAGTTGTCGGCAATGTTCTGGCCGATTTCTCCGAAGGTGACAGCGGCATGGACTATTTCGGGTGCGAACAGCCAGACGGCGGCCATGCCCATGCAGGCGACGGTGAAGCGGACGGGAGAAACGGAAAACGTATTCTTGATGGTGTTCATGGTGTTTCCTTCAGCCAATAATTCTGGCTATATATGTTTGCACATCCCCTCCTATGGTGGCTCCGATGCCGCGCAGGAAGGTGACGAGGTTGACGGCGATGATTCCGCCGAACAGATGGACGAGGCCCCGGCTGAGGTTCATGGGCTGATTGGGCGTGTCGCGCATGAGGCACAGCCCCCGCGCAATGCCGATGAGGCCCACCGTGGCGATGGCGTACACCGCGAACTGGATGTAGACGGAACCGGGCGAAGACGGCGGGCTGTAGCTCAACGACTGCTCCGAGCTTTGGTTGAATACCGTCATGGACAGGGAATCCATGAGCGCGGGCAGATTGAGCAGCAAAACCGCGCAGACGAATGTCCAGACCGCTGTGGAGCGGTTGAAGCGATGCTTGTGGCTGATGGCCTGTCCAAGCGAAACCACGGCGAAGGCGACGCCCACCAGATAGGCCAGCCGGACAAGCACGGGCCACCATTGCTGCAAGTGCGGGATGACGTTGGCGACGTAATTGTCCATGTCATCACCTGCCCTTGACGTTCAGGATGAGAACGCCCACGGGAGTGCCGCTTTCCAGTCGGACGGTCGGCGGACGGTCAAAGCCCTTTTCAAAGATTTTCCCGGCCTTTTCGCCTACTTTCCCGGCGGCTATCCATGCCTGGTCTTCCACGCTGTATTCGTTCCAGACCATTTGATCCGTGGTGTCATTGCCGTAGCCGTAGATGGTGCTTTGCGCGCCGCTGTAGCGTTTGGCGCTTCCCAATCCTTCAAGGAAGGCGGACGCGACAAGCCCGCCCCAGCGGCTGAAAAAGTGGGTATCCACGGAGCTGGCGACCGAGGCTTCCGAAGTGGACGGATCAACGGCATAGGCTTCAAGCTGGACGGTCTCGCCGGAAGGCAGCACGGCCCGGTTGAAGGCCAGCACAAGGCGTTCGTCATGACGCTGGAAGCCGCCCATCAGCCGCGCGTTGCGGTATGCGCCGGATGTGACTGTCGCCAGCACGGCGGACGGCACATCCGAGTTTACGCCCACATCCACAATGGCATAGAGCAGATCGCCCGGCTTGAGCGTCACGGCGGGAAGCGTGTTCCCTGACTGCGTTGTCTCTGACGTTGCCGCAACAGGCGCGGCAGCATGTGCTGCTTCCTTTGAAAAGTCGCGCAGATAGACTATCCGACCTTCACCCACGGCAACGGCGGACAGTTTCGTATCCAAGGCCGCCAAATCATCCATCATGCGCTTGAGCATGGTATTGTCCGTGCGCGGCATCTGGACGGGCGCGGTACGCACCGGCGCGACCGGCGGCGGGGCCGGGGGCGTGTCTTCCTTTTTTCTCACCACGGGTTTCCGTTGCCCCACAGGCGTGGGCACAAAACTTTCACCCGTTTTGAGAGCTTCATTGGCCTGTCGCGTGTCGTGCTCCTTCAGCTTCTGATTGTATTCTTCCGAGCCTTCGCCTCCCGCCTTGCCGCTGATGGCGTCCGTCCTTGCCGAAGTCAGGCTGGCTGTGGCGGACGGTTTTTCCGGGGAGAACAGGAAAAAGGACGCGAGAAGTATGGAGACGGCGAGCGCAACCCCCAGAAGGCTGAACAGGATGAGTCGCCGCTTTTTTTCCGTGCTTGTCATATCGCTCATGGCATTCCCTCATCTGGAAGGCTTCAGGAGAAGCGTCTGAATCTGTCCGTTTCTGGAGAGCATGATCCTCGATGTAACCGGGACTTCGTAACATCTGGTATTGCCCGCGCCGTTGACCACTGCTGTCCAGGCGGGCCACATCAGGCTGTGGACGGTTCTGACGTAGTGCTTGCCGTTGTGACTCCAGACAAGCACGTCATCAGCCCCCGGCTCCACGCGGACGCGCCGGGCATCTTTCGGCGGAACGCGGTCAAGGAACGCCAGCATGGCGGAATCCGCCGTTTCCTTGATGTCCTTGATAATCGAGAGGGCGGCTTTCGGGCCGTGATGGGCAAGTTGAAACAGCACCAGCGCATCCGCCTTGCGCTCCGGCGCACGCACGGAATCCGATTCCAGCCGGACGACCAGCGGCATGTCCCGGCCTTCCAGCGTCACCACAATGGTTGATGTGGCGTAGCCCTGAGTGGGCATGACGTTGAGCAGGTTTCCGTCCGGCAGTTCCGGGCGCAGCACCTGAAAGAAGGACGGCCCGCCGTTGGTTACGGAGGTGATGGGCCAGGGCTGGCCCGTGGAATCGTGGAAGACCAGGGACGTGGCGATATTGGCCGTGGTAAACACAGGCACGGGAGAACGGCCCGGCTCCAGCGTCACGCGCACCGTGCGCGTGTTCAATGCCGGAGACACGGGCAGCAGGGCGCGGTCACGCTCGTCCGAGCGCGAGCGGTATTCCTGTATCTGGTTCTCATCCAGCGGCATCATCTGCCGCAGACTCTCTTCAAACAGGGCTTGCGCGTCCCGCGCTTTTTTGTCCGCCGGGTTCTGGGCGGTTTTCTTTTCCGTCTGTCCGAGAACGGTGTTGTGTTTTTCGGGCGGCGTGGCGGGCATGTCGTCCGCAAACGCCGGTCGTCCGGCAAGGACGGTCAAGGCCAGAAGGCAGCATATTTTTAGCTTCACGGTAATCCTCTATGTACAAGCGGTTATGGGAAAATCAGGCGCTTTGAAGGCGTTTCCCGTGCGGAACGCCGCGCCCATGCCTTTCAGGATTTCTCCCACTAAACGACACGGATTTCCGGCATCCTTTCGGTCATTCAGCGGTGTTTCCCGTTGCATCCGGTAGTCGGCGGCCTGACGGCGGCGTTTGTAATCCTGGAGAAATTCGATGATGCCCAGGGCATTTTCTGGTGGAACATCGTCCGCAGATGGCGCACGGTTTTGGGAATGAAGGTGCAGCCAGATGCCGAACGGCATGGCATCATTGACCACGGGCGGAAATTTCGCCGCGAATGCCTCAAACTCAGGCCGCAGCCGTGCCTTGTTCGCGCTCCACGCCTCATGCTGGCGTTGTTCCCGTTCCTCCCGTGCCTGCATTGCCCTCCGCAGGTCTTGAGTGTGTCCCTCGCCTATCTGACCGGAAGGCCGCACCGGATCGAGCCAGCGTTGTCCGCGCAGCCAGTTGCCCATTTGCGGCACAAAGCGCCCCTGTTCGCGTTGCCAGTTTTCCGAAGAGGCAAAGCGTTGAATGGCGGCATGAAGTTCAGGGAGTGACGGAAGCTGGCCGCTTCTCACGAGTTTGAGCCAGGCCATGCGGGCAAAGCCCTTGGCCTCCTTTTTGGGGTACATGGCCCAGACGCTTTCAAAATCGGGAAGAGAAGAAGACACGCCCCCCGCCGCAGGCGTTCTGACCATGCGGCGAACAGGGTTGACCGTCTCTCCGTGCGCATGGGGGGAAAGGGGGGAGTATTTTTCTTTTCTTTGTTTGCTAAGATTGTTTAAGTAGCCAGATTTTGCCTCATGGCAGTCAGCTTCTGACTGCTTGTCCGCAAAATTTGTCACTTGCTTTTTGGTCAGTTCTTCAGGGCGCAGAAGATAGTAAACAGAAGAACGGTATTGCTCCCGTTTGATGGAAATGAGTTTTTCTCTGACAAGCTCGGCAAGGTAGTTTTTGACGCTGCTGATGCTGCATGAAAGTCTTTTGGCAAGCGTTGCCTGTGAAGGCCAGCAATGGTCTTTATCGGCGGCATAGTCACACAAGATCGCGTACATGGTTTTTGCTCCAAACGTAATGGACATTTGCAGAACAAACTGTGGCAGAATTGGGCCGTAAATATTTCCCTTTGGGGCAAACGTCTCCATTTTTTCTTTCTCCCGGCCCGAAAAAAGACAAAAACAGCAGATTCGTTATTGACAACGATGAACCTTACGGTTACTGTTGTTCTTACATTGCATTGGTAAGAACACAGTTCTGCAAGAAGCCGTTGAGTTGCCGCTCGACGGCTTTTTTGTTTTCCTGGGCTTGGCGTTATTTCCTCAATGGAAAGTCCTCTTGAGGCGAGTTGACGGATCGCTCGAACGTGGGCATCACGCATAACCGCAGAGGCAGCGCCGGGAGAGGCTTCCGGCGTCTGCCCGGAGGGTACGGCGCGTTCAGTGGAGGCGCGCGTATGCGTGGAAGGTCGTCTGGAGCCGGGGGAAAGAGGACAGAGCCGTATATGCAAAAAACTCCCGCCGACCATGCGGGAGGCAACATGGTCAAGGGGAGTTCTGTACGGAGAACAAAAAGGAACGCAGCCGAAAAAAATGAAAATTTTTCGGAAAAATTTTTGTTCTCAATAACTACGGTATATTCTTGGGAAAATAGAAGGCGTCTGGCAAAAAACGGATAAAAAAACGGATAATCAACCAGGGAAGAAAGCCGGTAAAACCTGTCGGGATCGGGTTCCGGTATCTTCCTATAAATATAGAAAATTAAAGAGAAATTATCCACATTGGATGTATTAGTCAGATGTGTGAGGGACTCTCTCTCTCTCTCTCTCTCTCTCTCTCTCTCTCTCTCTCTAAATAGCCATATTTTTCAGGAGGGTGCATGATGGACAGCACCCTCCATTACGGTGACTGTCTGGAAGTTCTCCGTACCTTTCCCGACGCCTGCGTCGATCTGATCTACCTTGATCCTCCCTTTAATTCCAACCGGGACTACAACGCGTTCTTCGCACCGCCGAAGGATGGCGGGGCGAGTGCCCAGATCACGGCCTTTGAGGATACGTGGCACTGGGGCGAGCAGGCGCAGCGGGAGTTCGTCGAGTTGTTGCGGAATCCGGAGGGCGGCTCCGTTTCCGATATTCTGGCGGCGTTGAGGCAATTTTTGGGCGACAACGACATGATGGCCTACCTTGTGATGATGGCTAGTCGCCTTGTGGAGCTGCGCCGCGTACTGAAGGACACCGGGAGCCTGTACCTGCACTGTGACCCGACCGCGAGCCACTATCTGAAGATTGTGCTGGACGGGATATTCGGCCCTGTCAACTTTCGTAACGAACTTATATGGAAGCGCTCTCAGCCTAAAAGTCATGTAAAAATTAATTTTCCAACGACGCATGATGTTATTTTGCGGTATGCAAAAACGGATTTGGCACTATTCAACAAGATATACACAGAGTATAATCAGGAATATATAAATAAATTTTATCGCCATAAAGATGCTGATGGCCGTTTGTACCAGCTAGCGGATCTGACGAATCCCAATAGAAACAGGCCCAACCTTACCTATGAATTCCTGGGTGTCACGCGAGTCTGGAGGTGGACAGAGAAGCGGATGCGGGCGGCATATGATGAGGGGCGGATCGCACAGACCGAGCCGGGAAGTGTTCCCCGTTACAAGCGGTATCTGGATGAAATGCAGGGGCAGCCCATTACTGATCTCTGGGACGATATTGAACACCTGCACGGAACCCAGTCGGAATATCTCGGCTACCCCACGCAAAAGCCCGTGGCTCTTCTGGAGCGCATCATCAGGGCCAGCAGCAACCCCGGGGACGTGGTGCTCGATCCGTTCTGCGGTTGCGGTACGGCGATCCATGCGGCCCAAAAGCTCGGACGCAAATGGATAGGCATCGACGTCACGCACCTTGCCATTTCCCTGATCACGCAGCGTATCCGCAAGGCATTCCCGGATTGCGCCTTTCAGGTGTCCGGCGCCCCTAAAGATGTGGACTCGGCCCGATATCTTGCAGAGAGTTCCGGCCTTGAGGGGCGGTACCAGTTCCAATATTGGGCCTTGTCGCTCATTGACGCCTTGCCCGCGCAGGATAAAAAGAAGGGGGCGGACGGCGGGCTTGACGGCTTCATCTGGGCCTATGACGGTCCGAACGCGAAGAAGCCCTTCAAGATCGCCGTGTCTGTGAAGAGTGGAAAAATCCCGGCGAACCATATCCGCGAACTGGCAGGGTTGCTCAACACCAGTAAGGACAATACGCAAATGGCCTTCCTGCTCACGCTGGAGGAACCCAGCCGGAAGATGCGGACGGACGCCCTCGCCGCCGGGCACTACGAGTACCCCAACGGCAAGCGGTTCCAGTGCATCCAGATTCTGACCATCCGGGAACTGCTGGCCGGAGCCAAACCCGACTACTTGGACTACGGGGAGGGCAGAGCCATGAACAAACAAGCTAAACGCGAGGTCAAGCCGGGGCCGAAGCAGGCCAGCCTGATCTGACCATTCTCATCTTGAGTGAAAAAACGGTGTCTCCGGACGCCGTTTTTTTTGTTTGCACAGCGTGCGAGGATTCCGGCGTGGCCTCCGATTTCCGTCCATCATGGCGGGGATCGGAGGTTTTTTTATGGCAGACGGACTTTATCTCGCTGACGGCACGTTCCGGACTTTTTCCATCGAGTCGCTGACCACGGAGCTGGCCACGCGCCAGAACGCGGGGCTGTATCTCGGCGACGTGGGCGGGTGGCTCACGCAGCTCCCCGATCCCGACCCCGTGCTCCGGAAGCGGGCGGAGGATGCCGAAGTGCTCATGGAGCTGGCGGCGGACGATCAGGTGACCACGGCGATGCTGGCCAGAAAGTACCGCGTCCAGAACTGTCAGCACTACTGTTTCCGCCCCGGCGCGCCGGACGGGAAGGACGCGGATGCGAAAGCCCGGCTCGTTCATGAGCGGTTCATGGCGGACTTGGAGCGCACCAACCTGCGCACGATCATCTCATCAATCCTTGATGCGCCGTTTTACGGCATGACGCCGCTGGAGCTGCTCTGGGAGCTTGACGGCGGCTGGTGGCACCTGCGGGACATCGTGGCCCGCCCGTACCACTGGTTCGCCTTCGACCAGCGGAACCGCCCGCTGTTCCGTGGCGCGTATGGCCAATCCTGCGCCGATCCCGTGCCGCTGCCCGAGTCGAAGTTCGTCATCGCCGTCCACCAGCCGACCTATGATAACCCCTACGGCCTGCGCTTGTTGTCCCGCTGCCTCTGGCCGGTCGCCTTCAAGCGCGGCGGGCTCCAGTTTTACGCGAAATTTGTCGAACGGCACGGGATGCCGTGGATCGTCGGCAATGCGCCGCCTCAAGCCAAGGACATGGAAAAGCGCGAGATAGTAGCCGATTTGGCGCGCATGGTGCAGGACTGTGTGGCCGTGATGCCCGCCGGGTCCGACGTGAAGTTCCTTTCCGCAGGGACCACGCAGGCGCAGCTGCATGAGGACTTTCTTGCCCGGCAGGATCGGGCCATCTCCAAAGTCCTGATGGGACAGACCCTCACCATCGAGACGGACGGCAAGAATTCCCTTGCGGCCACGGAAGCGCACAAGGGCGTCGCCGACGACATCGCGGAAGCGGACAAGGTGATGGTTGCCGACGTCTTCAACGAAATCTGTTGGGTATACGCGCGCGTGAATGTCGGGCCGGACGTACTCGCGCCGCTGTTCAGCTACGAGGAGCCGGAAGACCTGCTTTCAAAGGCCGACCTCGATCTCAAGCTCAAGTCCATGGGCGTGAAGTGGCTGCGGCCCCATCTGGAGGGCGACTACGGCCTGAAGCCGGACGAGTTCGATTTGGAGGGCGAAGGCACGCCGGTTGATGAGCTCGCCGCGGACAAGCCGCAACCGGACGAGAAAAAGGACAAGGAGAAGGACGACTCCGCCGAGGACACGGAGGATGCTGAGGACGAGAAGGGTAAAGACGACGCCAAGAAGAAAGGCCCGGACTTTGCCGCGCCCGACGATTTCACCAGTGCCGAAGACGCGCAGGCTCGCCTCGACAAGGCCATTGACGCGCTGCTCCCCGAAGTACTGAAGGCCAGCGCCGAGTTTTGCAGCCAAGTTGAGAATGCCGTGGAATCGGCGAAGAGCTTTGACGAACTCCAGCTTGCCCTTGCCGATTTGCTGGCGGGCAAGGTTGAGGACGACGATCTGGCGAAGCTGATGGAGCGCAGCATGGTCATGGCTGCCGGATTCGGGGCCGCAGCCGGAAAGGAGGACGCCGATGCCGCTTCCTGAGCCGGAAATCCTCGCCAAGCCCGTTCAGCCTGACGCCGCCATCGCCTTCTGGCAGTCCCGCGCCAAGCTCACGGCGACACAGGCCAAGGCGCTCGGCGAAGGGGCGCGCAGCCGGGCCTTTTACGTCACCGGGCTTGCAGAGATGGACATGGTGAACCTTGTCCACGGCGGCATTGCCGAGGCCCTCGAAAACGGCGAGACGCTGGCGGACTTCAAGAAGCGCATTGCCGAGGTCATTGAGCGCGAGGGCTGGAAGGGCCACCGCGTCGAGACCGTCTTTCGCACCAGCATGCAGTCCGCCTATTCCGCCGGACGCTACGCCAAGCAGCGGGCGGTCAAGGAGCTCCTGCCCTACTGGCGGTATGTGACCGTGGGTGATTCCCGCGTGCGGCCTTCCCACGCCATGCTGTCCGGCAAGGTTTTCCCGGCGGATCATCCCTTCTGGGCCGAGAATTACCCGCCCAACGGCTTCAAGTGCCGCTGCGCCGTGCAGGCGCTCTCCAAGGGGCAGGTCAGGCGGCGGGGCCTCAACGTCGAAACCGAGATTCCCGGCGACAGCGTGTGGACCGACCCGAAGACGAGCATGGAGCACCACGTCGCCCGGCCCGGTGCGGATGACGGCTTTCGGAACAATCCGGGCAAGGATTGGCTGGCGGGGCTGTCGCCGCAGGAAGTGCCGTTTGACGCCGGAGAAGATTTAGTCCGGACGGCGCTCTGCCTGCTGCCGCGCACGGATTCGGCGGATTTCGCGGACGCGCAGGTCCGGCGCATCGTCGGGCACGGGCAGGAATGCCTGCCGCCGCTCATCACGCTCGCACCCAAGCACATCCTGCCGGTAAAAAAGGCCGACATCCTGCCTGAAGGCATGACCGAGGAAGCCTATGCTCTGGCGTTCCTCAAGGAATTCGGCCTGAAGTCGCTGGACGACAGCACGCTGTTCCGGCTGCCGTGGCTGCGGACGCCGCTACTTATCAGTAAGAGCCTTCTGTTTAAGAAGGATAAGAACCAGAATTTGATAGGACTTAAGGCGAATAAGGAAGGGCGTGGCCCCGTAATGCGTTTGTTGGCCCGGACTATCAAGAATCCGTATGAAGTCTGGCAGGTTCCGATGAAGTTGTCAGGAAAGCCGTATGTCACCCTCCGTTTTATACGCCTTTTCAGGACAGAAGGCGATGAAACCTTTGGCGGTTACTCGGCCTTCAATTGGATAGGTGGGCGCTACTGGTCCGGAGCTACCGTGTTCAAAGCGAAGGCTACCCTCGAAAAGGCTGCAACCTACCTTGAACAGCAACGCAATGGGATTTTGCTTTTTCGAGAGGGGGGAGGAGGCGTGCTCTCAAGATGAGAAAAGCGCCGGTGGAGACAGGCCCCGGCGCAGACGACATCCTTGTTGCGACCCCAGCCTGTTCTGGGCTCAGGATACGCCGCCTTTGTCAAAACAGATTACCCATCAACCTTTAAGGAGTCAACATGGATAAGACATTTCGTCTCGCCATCGCCCGCACGGGGCATTTCACTGATTCGCAGGGCCGTCCGCAGAGTTTTTCCGAAGCCGACCTTGACGCCATCGCCACCAGCTACAATCCGAAGAACCGCGAAGCGCCGCTCGTCTTCGGCCACCCGGCAGTGAGCGATCCGGCCTTCGGCTGGGTCAAGTCCGTCCATCGGGAGGGGAAAAATTTGTTTGCACAGATTGCGCAGATTCCGGACGCGGTGCGCCAGCTGGTGCAGGATGGGCGTTATAAATACGTGTCCATGTCCCTCATGCCCGACCGCAAGACACTCCGGCATGTCGGGCTGCTCGGAGCCGCCGTCCCCGCCATCGACGGGCTCGGGCCGGTCTCCCTGTCCGGGGGCAATGATGCGGTCACCATTAACTTTGCACAAGGAGACGGCACTATGACCGTAGAAGAGCTTCAGGCTCAGGTAAAGGCGCTCACGACCGAGCGGGACGATCTGAAAGGCAAGCTGGAAGCGGAAAAAAGCGCTGCAGCCAAAACGGCCAGCGACTTTGCCGCGTACAAAAACGGCATTGAGGTCAAGGCCCGCGAAGCCCGCATAGATGCGCTGGTCAAGTCCGGCAGGGTGAAGCCCGCCGACCGCGCCTATCATCTGAACTTCGCGGCGTCGCTCGCCGGGGTGGAGGTCACGTTCGACTTTGCGGCCCCCGATGGCACGGTCGAAAAGCTCTCCGCCGAGGAGCGCTATTTTCGCGAGCTTGAAGCCCGCGAACCGCTGTCCGTCGTGATGGATTTTTCCGCAGGCGTCACGCCAGCGCATGTTTCCGGCCCGGCGGTTCCCGCCTACGAGACCGCCGACTACACCGCCAAGCTCTAGGAGGACGACATGGCTGCTGAAGGAAAACTCGGCGGATACAAGATTTCCGGCGAACGCGCCGGGACGGACGAGCATCCGCTTATCCGCAAGTATCTGCCCATTGATACGACCGTGGTGACCGCCGTGCTCGAACCCGGCGTGTTGCTGAAAGAGGTCGAGGTGAAGGGCACGGGCGATCAGAGCGCCGTTGTTATCGAGCACGCCTACGTTCCGTGGGCGGAGACGGACACGGTCAGCCCCTGCGCCGTGGTCGACGACCGGTTTGACCCCGAGTCCGAGACCAGCGCGATCTGCATCGTGCACGGCTGCGTGAAGACGCGGGTCCTGAAAGTCGGCGCGACCGGCAGCACGGCTCCCGGCATCCTCGCGCTCACCAAACTCATGCACAACGGCATCTTTGCCGCGTAAGGAATCGATATGCTTGCTAATTTGAAAAATATCTTCAATCCGTCCGCCGTGGTGCAGTCGCTGAAGCCGCTGCCGCCCTTGAAGTCCACGGTCATGGATACCTTTTTCACCAACCGTCCGGCGCACCCTCTGCCAGTGCTCGGCATCAGCGAGTTGAGCCGCGTTGTCGAAACCGTGCCCATGGTACGACGCAACGGCATGCCCGTTGCGCTCGGCGGCGAAGAATTCGAGACGCAGTATTTCGCCCCGTTGCCGATCAAGGTGAAGCTCTCTGTGACGGCTTCGGAGCTCAACGATCTGCGGGTGATCATGAACAACTCGCAGGCCGTGGAAGCGTGGCGCGCCGCGAAGCTCGACCAGATCCGCCGGACGATCCGGCTGACGACCGAAGGCATGAGCGCCACCGTGCTCACCACCGGCAAGGTCGCGTGGCCCGTGCAGCTCGAAGGCGGGCGTTCCGAAGCCTTCAGCTTCGACTACGGCTCTCCGCTGTCGCACACGCTGACCACCAAGCTCTCGGCATCCAGCAAGATTTCCGACCTCTACGACATCCTCGTGGATATGGAGGAAAAGGTGCGGATGGCGGGCGTCGGCAGCAATGTCGGCTTCTGGTGCGGTCGGGCCGTCTTCAAGACGATCATGGACATGGCGCAGGGCTACCTCTCCACCGCCAACATGCAGACCATCCGTATCGAGCTGGGTGCCGGAAAAATCACCATCGGCGGCTACGTCATCACGTCGCTGTCCGAAACCTACCCCGATCCGGTGTCCGGCGAGTGGGTGCCGAAGCTCAACGCCAAAACGCTCATGGCCGTGGCCACCGACGTGCCGGGAACGATCTGGTACTGCGCGCTCGACAGCATCAGCGCGAACAACGCGGCGCTGCCCCTGCACATCATCCCCATCCAGTCGCAGGACGACTCCGGCTACACGCTCATCGCGCAGTCGAAGCCCGTGCCCGGGCGCTCGCCGAAATCGGTGTGTCTCTGCACCGCAGTGGCCTGATCCGAAAAAACGCCGTTTCCGGCCCTTGAAAGGGCCGGGGCGGACAACGAGCCGGGCTGAATATTAAGACTAGTCTTAGACTATTCTTAAACGCCCGCAAAGGGGATGCCATGCTGTTTTGCACCCGCGACCAGATAACCGATCTCCTGCTTGCCAACTATGTGGCGGCCTGCGAGGAACAGAACCCCGGCCTTGTCGAGCGCACCATTGAGGCAGTGAGCGGCGAGATCGCGACCGTGCTTTCCTACCGCTATCCGCAGCCGTGGCCGTCGGTGCCGGATATCATCAGATACATCGCCTCGGTCATCAGCGCCTACCGGACGGTGGAAGCGATCACCTCGCTCGTCGGCTCGGAAGCCATTGACGACAACGAGTGGATTCCCCTGCAGAAGCAGTGGAAATACTGCACGGAGATGCTCAAGGACATCCGGGACGGCAAGCTGAAGCTGCCGCTCGATGAGGCGCATCCCGACCGGGAAGACCCGACGTTCGCCGTGTCCAGCCCCAAACCCTTCTTTGACTTCCGGGGGTTCTGAAATGGCGAAATCCGGCGTCAGCCTGAACTGGGGCGGACTGGACAAGGCCCTGCTCGGTGCCGCGAAACGGCTTGCCGAGCGTCAGATGCTCATGGATGGTATCGGCGAGATGATGGTCTCGAGCACGCTCCAACGGTTTGAGGATGAGGAAGGGCCGGACGGCAAGGCGTGGAAGCCATCGATCCGGGCCACGCCTTCCGAAGACAGCCGCGCTCCGGTGCGCAGGGGCAAGGACGGGCGGCTGCTGAAGGGCAGCGGCAGAAAGATCAAGGGCCGCAAGGGCGGCAAGACGCTGACGAACATGGGGAACCTGCGAGACTCCATCGATAAGCTGGCGACCGGCGACGAAGTGATGGTCGGCAGCAACGTCGAGTATGCCCGCATCCACCAAATGGGAGGCCGAGCCGGGCGTGGCTTGTCCGTGGACTTACCGTCCCGCCCGTTTCTTGGTGTCAGCGAGCAGGATGCGGAAGACATCAGGGAGATGGTCGGCGACTTCCTCGCCGACGCGCTGACCGGAGGCAGAAAATGATTCAGGCATTCGGGCTTGAAGCCATCCGGCAGGCGGCAGCGGCTGCCGGGCTTCCGGCGGAGCGGGTCATCCCCGCGCCGCTGTCGGACAACATTACTCTCCCGCGCCCGCGCATCGAATATCAGGTGCTCCCGGCACGCTACCGGCGCACGGGCCGAAGGCTCGGCATCATCAGGGGCGGAAAGGACAATCCCGTCCAGACAACCAAGTGGGAACTTTATGAAGTCGACCTTGATATTCAGGTCAACGTACTGGCCCCGGACACCAAAAAGGACGATGCCGCCGCCGATGCGTGGCTTGCCGCCTTCTCGCAGGCGTTCGTCACGGCCTTTCCGCGCGGCGGCAACGATGCGGCAGGCAACTACGTGCGGATACGGGTCCAGCGCGCCGCCTACGCTCGAAGAGCGGCTCCGCAGGTTGGCGACAAGGCTCTGCGCATCTTTACAAGAATCGGCTCGGTGTTTGTCATTACACTGGGCGGTCGCATTACGTCGGATCGGCGCGAAGGCCTGATTACGAAGGTGAACATCAGCCTCCCGGAAATCGGGAAAGGGTAAACGTATGGCTACGAAAAAGGAAAAGATTGAAGAGACGGCGCAGGATACCGGAAAGTCCGAAGCGCAGGCCGCTCCCGAAGCGGCTGTGGAGCCCAAGGCCGTACCGGACGCGTCCCCCGAGCAGCTTGTCACCCAAGACGAGAATGGGCTGCTGGCGTTGGACGAGCTCGCGCAGCGCCACCGTACCCCGACGTGGCAGGTCGGAGCGTTGATGCGGTTCATGGACTGGGAGTCCGACAAACAAGTCTCTGACGGGGAATTCACGGCGGCGCTGCGGCTGTTGTCCGGACGTCCGCTCGGCGGCGGGAGGCTGTAGATGGGAGACGTACTCGAATACTTGGTCGACGGCACCAGCGGGCTCGCGCCCGGCGGGGTCGACGGTAAGGCGATGGTCGCCGGGGTGTGTTCGAAAGGGCAAGTCGGCAAGGCGTACCTTGTGGGTTCCCGTTCCGATCTGTCCGGGCTGCTCGGGGTCGGGCCGCTGGTGGACAAGCTCCGCGACGTGCTGGCCACCGCCGGGCAGGAGGCTGTGGTGGTCGCGGTCCCCGTGCGGGGGCAGCAGGGCGGTTATATTTCCGCTCCGGTCTGGAGCGGAGGGAACGGCGTATACCCAGCCGCATCCGTCTCCGGCGTGCCGCAGAAAAACGCCGATATCGTGGTTGAAGTGGTCGCCGCCGGACAGGTCGGCACGGCGACGGTCAAGGTGTCTACGGACGGCGGGACGACCTTCGGCTCTCCGGAGACGGCTGCCGCGCAGCTGCCCGTCGGGAAGTCCGCCGAAGCGACCGGGGCCACGCTCCTGCTCCCCGAGAACGCCGCGTTGGAAGAAGGGCAGCGCATCCGTTTCCTCGTGCGCTGCGCGGTGGGGCCGGTGGAGCGCGTCGGCGATGCGTCCAGCCCGCTCGTCACCGTCTCGGGCAGCGTGCAGGCCGGAGCCGAGCTGTCCATCCGGATCGTGAAGAGCGGTGGCCGCAATGCGGCCACGTACCAGCTTTCCGTTGATGGCGGCGACACCTATGGAAAGGTGAGGACCATCCCGGTCGACGGGACGGTGGCCACCGACCTCGGCGTGACGATTGCCTTCCCCGCCGGCGACTATGTCGGCGGCACGATCTACTCCTGCCGGCTGCTTCCTCCGGAGGCGAGCATCGTGGACGTCATGGCGGCGCTGGAATCGCCTCTGTCCGTGTATGATGTGGAGTTCGTCTACATCGCGGCCCCCTCCGACTCCGTGGACTGGTCGGCGCTGTCGGTCAAGGCCGACGAGCTGTGGAACCTGCACCGGCCCACCTACTTCAAGTGCGAGACGCGCTTGCCCCGCGACGATGAAGACCTGAATGACTTCGCGGCGTATCTGCTTGCGGAAAAACAGGATTTCGCCTCCCGTTTCGTGCAGGTGTGCTGCCAGTTCGGGGAAGTCGTGGACACCACGGGACTGTCAAAGCTGCGTAACTGGGGCGGCTTACAGGCCGGACGCGTCGTCTCCATCCCCGTGCAGCGGGCCACCGGGCGCGTGCGCGACGGCAACATCAGCCAGGGCACGCTTCCCGACGGATGGGAGACCGTGCAGCCTACGCTGGAGGATGCGGGCTATCTCACCGCGAAGAAGTACGCGGGGTTGTCCGGCGCATACTGGGGCGACTCACGGACGATGGCCGACGCCACCAGCGACTTCCGCTACGAAGAAGTTCTGCGTATCGTCTTCAAGGCTATCCGCAAGATGCGCATCGCGGCTCTGAAGTCCATGTACGATGATCTGGACCCCGTGCTGCCGGACTCGGCTACCGGGCTCGGGTACCTCAAGGCCAACATCGCCGGAGCGCTCGACACGATGGTCGCCGCCATGCCCAAGGAGCTGGCGGGATACAAGATTACGATTCCCTCCGGACAGGACTATGTGAATAATGGCGTGGCGGTCGAAGCTCGGCTCATCGGCATCGGCATCATCCGCGAGATCAAGCTCTACGCCTCCTATGCCTACGCGGGCACACGGGGCGATACCCGGCTGGAGGGATAATGAACATCACGCATTCCCGCGAGGCGGTATACCGCTTTTTGTATGAGATGCGCGTCGAGCATCCTAATACGTACTACAGCCCCAAGGATTTGGAGCCTTTCGCGGCAACCGGGCAGCTCGCCGCCGTGCTTTCCTGCGGCGTGGAGCTCGGTCACCTCGAGCGGTACCGCAAACATTACAAGCTCACGGCTCAGGGCATGATGTACGCCGAGTCGCAGGGCTGGACGGAGGAATAATGGCTATCAACGGACGGCAATATGACTGGGAGGACATTTCCGTGGCCCTTCCTTCCGGGGTGGCGATCGGCATCACCGAGATCAAATACACGGACGGGCAAGGCGCTGAGGCCCGCTACGGCAAAGGCGCAATCCCTCGCGGCTACGGTCGCACGAACTATGAGGCCAGCGGCTCTTTCGTACTCGACCGCGACGAGTGGGAACCGCTGAAAAAGGAGCTGGCGGCGTCCGGCGGCGGGGGCATTTATGACCACAAACCCTTCCCCATCGTGGTGAATTACGCCAACGACGAGATGGGAAGCATCACGGACACGCTCCCGGATTGCAAAATCACAAAGTTCGACGGCGGTGGCGGCTCACAAGGCGATTCCAACGTTTCGGCGGTTACTTGCGAATTCACCATCCTTTCCCCGATCATCTGGAACGGGACGCCAGCCAAGAAGGCCACCAGCGGGTTGAAGCTGTAGCCATATTCTCAACTTGACTGCACAAAACGACGTTTTCCGGAAAGCGTCGTTTTTGTTTGCACAGCGTGCGAGGTTTCCGGAAAACTCCTCCCGGCGGAGGTATTGTGGCGCATCTGAAACATTAACCGCCACAGGAGGCGCAGTATGTCCGCTCCCGAAACACCCATATCCACTCCCGAAGCCCGCAAGTACGTCGCATTTTCCCATACGTTCGAGGACCCGTGGGGCGAGGGCGATGAAGAATCCGAAGTGAAATGCGCGTTCCGCTTCGCCAAGCCGAACAAGGTACAGATCAAGCGACTGCAGGATACGGCGGCGAAGAACGCCGCGAACGCCTCGCGCAACCTCCTCCTCGATACCGTACATCCCGACGACAAGACCGCGCTGGCACAGGCGATGGAAGACTATCCCGGCCTTGCCACCACGCTTTCCGGGGCAATCCTCAAAGGCGTGGGCATCAGCAACGAGCTGGGAAAGTAGCCTTATCCCCCTTTGACGAGGGGGACGCGCTTATCCAGTTTCTGCTTCACGAGCGACCGGCGGACGAGCTGGAGGAGTGGATTCTCCAGCTCGCCAGAGCCAAATGGCTTGAGGAGCGTCTTTTCAAAAACCTCGCCCGCGCCGTTCATGGCAGTAAGGCGGTGAAGTGATGGAAGTCTTTTCTGTTTTTGCAACGCTCTCGCTGGTCGACCTGATTTCAAATCCGCTCGGCAGGGTGCAGGGGGCGATGAAGTCCCTCGGCCTCGATACGTCGGGCCTTGGCGCACGCATGGGCAACCTCGCGCTGGCGATGGCTCCGGTCGCGCTGGCGGCGGGATTGGTCATGGGCGCGCTCGGCATGGCTTCGGCAAAAGCGATGGCCTTCGAGTCCTCGATGGCGGACGTCGCCAAGGTGGTCAACTTCGAGACGGACGCCGAGCTGAAGGCCATGTCGGGCACGATCATGGATATGGCCGGGCGCATCCCGATGGCCGCCGACGGCATCGCCGCCATCGTCGCTGCCGCCGCCCAGTCCGGCGTTGCAAAGCAGGATCTGACGGAGTTCGCCGAGCAGGCCGCCAAGATGGGCGTGGCCTTTGACCTTACCGGCGATCAGGCCGGGAAGATGATGGCGGACTGGCGGGCGGGCATGAACCTGACGCTTCCGCAGGTTTACGCACTCGCCGATGCCGTCAACCATCTGTCGAACAATATGAATGCCACCGCGCCCAATTTGGGCGAAGTCGTCCAGCGTGTTGGTGCGGTGGCTATGACCGCCGGGCTTGCCGAGACGCAGGTCGCCGCTCTCGGTGCGGCCTTCCTGTCCTCCGGAGCCGGGCCGGAGGTTGCGGCAACGGCCCTGAAGAACTTCACGACGACGCTGGTCAAAGGCAGCGCCATGAGCAAGGATCAGGCCGCTGCGTTCCAGTCGCTCGGCTTTTCGGCCACGCAGATAGCGAAAGACATGCAAAACGACGCGCAGGGCACGATTTTCAAGGTGTTGCAGGCCATTGCCGACAAGCCGAAGGAGCTGCAAACCTCGCTCTTGACTGAGATGTTCGGGCAGGAGTCGCTGGGCGCGATTGCTCCGCTTTTGCAGAATATGGGGAACCTCTCGCAAGCCTTCGGGCTTGTCGGGGACGCCAGCCAGTACGCCGGGTCGATGCAGGCCGAGTACGAAACGCGGTCCAAGACGACGGCGAACGCGCTGCAGCTGCTCTCGAACAAGCTGACCAACCTCGCCATCTCCATCGGCACGATTTTCCTGCCCGCCATCAGCGCAGGGGCGAATTTCCTCGGCTATCTGGCGGATGCCGTGCGGATGGTGGTGGAAACTCCGTTCGGGCAGTGGCTGGTCGCGGTCATCGGCGGCGTTTCCACGCTGCTCGTGAGCCTGACGGCGCTCTCCGCCGCCATGTGGTTCTTCTCCGCCGTGGGGCCGATGATAGGCAAAGCGCTGCTCCCGCTGAAGGCCGCTGTCCTTGGGCTCGGCGCGCCGTTCTGGGCGCTCATCGCCGTGGTCGGGGCCCTGTATCTGGCCTACCGGAGCAACTTCGGCGGCATAGCCGACACGCTTGACCGCTGGTGGGCAAACACCAAGCTGGTCGTGCAGGGTGTCATCGCCGTTTTCCAGAGCCTCAAGGATGGCTCCGGAGAAATCCGGGGCGAGCTGGCGACCAAGATCAAGGCGGCGGGGCTGGTCGGGCTGGTGACCACGGTATCGCGCATCGTCAACCGCATCCGGGTGTTTTTTGCGGGGATGGCGGACGGTATCTCCGCAGCCATGCATCAAGTCGACGTGATCCTTGTGCCTGTAAAGATCGCCGTCGTTGACCTGATGGACGCCATCGGCGATCTGTTCGGCGGCATGGATGGAGACGAAGTCGGCAAGGCTACCGGCGGCTGGCGGGCGCTCGGGAAAACGCTGGGCGACATCGCAGGGGGCGCATTGACGTTTGTCGCCAAGGGTATCGCGCTTTTGACCGACGGCCTGCGCTGGTGCGTCGATGCCGCCAGCGGGCTTGCCGGAGAGCTCGGCGCCAACCTTTCCGGAGCGTTCGGCATGGGCCTTGCCGTGATACGGGGCTACGGCGACGGCCTGCGCGAGTATTACACCGGACTTTGGAACGCGCTTTCCGCAGGCTTTGATACGCTGGCTGCGGCCTTCGGCAGGGTCTGGGAACGCATCAAGAGCTTGTTCTCCTCACTGATCAAGGCAGGGGAAAGCGTCGGAGCCGCCTTTTCGCAGCTTTGGTCGGCGGTTGCCCCGCTGTTTGCAAAGCTCTTCGGCAGTGAGGTCGCAACGGGCACAAGCGCGTGGGAGAACTTTGGAAATCTCGTGGGCAATGTGGTCGCAGCGTCCCTGTATGTCCTGACAACGGCGATACAGGCGGCCGTCAACGGGATCGACATGCTGGTCAACGGCGTCCGGCTGGTCGTATCGCTGTTTACAGGCGACATGACCGGTGCGGCTGACGCGCTCCGGAGTATTGTCGCCGGTCTCGGAGAGGGGTTTGCCGCTCTCGGCGACCTTTTCGGCGTCGGGGACGGCATCCGAGCCGCGTGGGGCGAGGTGATGACGTTTTTTGACGGCATCAATCTCTTCGAGTCCGGAGCCAAGCTCCTCATGACTTTTGTGGACGGCATCAAGAGCATGGCGATGGCTCCGTTCAACGCGGTCGCCGACGCGCTGCAGGCCGTGCGCAATCTGCTGCCGTTTTCCGACGCCAAGGAGGGCCCGCTGTCCACTCTGACGCTCTCCGGCTCTCGGCTCATGTCCACCATCGCTGAGGGTGTCATGGCCGGTGCGAAGTCGCTCTATGAGTCCGTGTCCGGGGCCTTGGGTTCCGTAGGCAATGCGATCAGCGGCTGGTGGAGCGGCCTGTTCGGCGGCGGAAGCCCCGTACCGGAAATCAACACCAATGCCGTGCCGCAGGGCGTCGTCCAGCCGCTCGCGCCGACCCCGCAGCTCACTATGTCCGACATGAAGATCGCCGAGCCTGACGTCGGTGTCGCCGAGCCCCCCTATGGACGGCGTCGGGCGGAATGGCCAGGCTCCGGTGGAAACAAGACAACCACCATCACCATCAGCAACCTCAACCTGCCCAATGTCGAAAAGTCAGAAGACTTCGCGTCCGCGCTGATGGGCGACATGGCGCAGTACGGAGAAGCATGATGAGCGAAAAAGTGCAGACGACTTCCGGCTCCGCGACCGAAGACGCGGCACAAAAAGACGAGAAGCAGGTCAAGTTGATCGTCTTTGAAGATGGCCTGATCAAACTCGGGGACACGGAGCTCCCCGGCATCCTGACGGAGCTGCGCGTCGACGGCAAGGTGCGCTTCGACGAGCAGAAAAAAGACGGGGCGTCAGGCAAGAAGAAGACGCCGAAGGGCTTTGACGACGCGGATGTCATGGCTTCCATGCTACTGCTGACCGACAGCGAGTCTCAGTGCTACGAAAAGCTTGAGCAGGTCTCCGGTCTTTTCCGCAAAATCGACAAGAAGGCCAATCCGCAGGTGTACACGGTCACCAACCGCCATCTTCTGGCCCGGGGCGTGCGTCAGGTGGTCTTTTCCAAGCTTCAGTCGGCTGAAAGCAACGGCGACGACGAAATCCGGGTGACGCTGGGCTTCGTCGAGCACAACCCGCCGGTCACCAAGATCGAGAAGGCGCAGGCCAAGACGCCCACGCCGAAGGAGCTGAAGGAGCAGGCTGCGGAAAAGGCCAAAAAGAACTCCCCGGAAGCAGACAGTCTTATCATCGATGTGGCGGGGAAGCAGGCATGATCGAAGGCTTCAACATCCGTTGCACCGTTGGGGGGCTGGAAGTGCTGCGCTCACCGCGCATCGTGCTCGCGCTGCGCCGCCGGGCCATCGTCTCGCGCTGCGAGCTGGACGTCCCGGATACCGACGGCTCGGTGCAGGCCGTGCTGGCCAAGAAGCAGCCTGTGCGCATCCGGTTCGGCCACCGTGGCGAGGGCGGCACATGGCACGACTGGAGCGGTACGGTCAGCGACTTCCAAATGGCCGGGGAGGATGCGGTGCGCGTTGTCGCCGTGGGGAGGGAGCAGGCGTTGCTCGATACCAAAGTCACTGAAGCCATGTATGGAGAGCCCGCCGATGTCGTCGCCCGCAGGCTTCTTGCTTCCACGGGGCTGCCAGTGGCCGACATCGCCATCCCGTCGGAAGTCCTCCCGCATATCGTCTTTTCCGGGGTGAGCGTGGCGATGGCCATCAAGCAGCTCGCGTCGACGCTGGATGCGAGTTTCGGGCACGACATGTCGAAGCACGCCGTGTGGCTTGGCGAGTCTGGGCTGTACTGGTCCGACGGCGACGAGCCGGGAGACATCCCGGTCATTGAGAGTGCGGAGAACCTGATCTCGCATAGCCCGAATCCATCCGGCATGTCTGAAGTGGTGGCCACGGTGATCCCCGGCCTGACGCACAGCCGTATCGTGCGCATCCGGGACTCGCGCCGCCAGTTCTCCGAGCTTGTCCGCGCGCAGGAGGTCATACACAGTCTCGGCGAGCATGACACCACGACGATCCGCTACGGCAGCGACGAGGGGTGGGCATGAGCGACAATCCTCTGAAGATGATCAAGCGGGCCGTGGAGCTGTGCCGCCCGGATCTGCGCTCGTACTACCGCGTAACCCGCAAGGCCAAGGTCGTGACCGCCTATGCCAGCGACGGGCAGTACTTCGCCGACGTGCAGCCGCTCCGGAACGACGAGCAGCCGGACCCGAATGAGCCGGTCATCCCGCACGTGGAAATTCCCGTCCTCTGGGGTGGGCCGAACCGGGGCGTCGTCTGTCCGCCGCAGGCGGGCACGCTGTGCGATCTTTCCTACTATGACGGCGACCCGAACTATCCGCGCATCAGCAACTTCCGCTGGCAAGGGAACGGCGCTCCGAGTTGCGGGCTGACCGAGCTGATCGTTCAGCAGGAGCCGGGGACATCCATCCATATAGATAAGAGCCACAACGTGATCACGCTCTCCCCGGCGAACTGGGAAGTACGGGTAGGAGGCGACGCTTCCATCACGGCGGCGGGTACGCTGACGCTTGATGCGCCGCAGATCGTCAAAAAGGGCAATGAAACCTGCACGGGAAGCGACGGCGGCACGGGGCAGACTACGGAAAACGCCCATCGTACCACGAACGGCAGTATTACCATCAACGGCCCGCTGACGGTCAACGGCGGTCTTACCGTCAATGGGGACTCCTCCGTCTCCGGTAATAGCCACGCCGGGAGCCGGAGCGGGGGCGGCATCTGATCCCATTCTCATCTTGAGTGAAAAAAACGGCGTCTCCGGGCGTCGTTTTTTTGTTTGCACAGCGTGCGAGGATTCCGGAAAGCCTCCGGCGCGCGGGGTAGTGTACGCCCATGAGCACTTCACCAGACCTTTGGGGGCAGGATATCGCCCTTGACGCTGCCGGACAGGCAAAGATCGCCGCGTCCGGAGAGCTGATCCTGACGGATGGCGTGGAAACCGGGCTGCAGGACATCAGGCTGCGCCTTTTCACCCGGCTCGGCACGCTTTTTTATGATGATGAGTTCGGCTCGCTTGTCCACGACTGGATACTTGAGGAAAGCACGGAGGCGACCCGCGCCGCGTTCTGCTCCGAAGTCGTGATGCGGGTCGAAGCCGATCCCCGGGTGGCGCTCGGCTCCGTGTCCTGCTCCGTGCTGCTCTGGGACGAGCGGCGGCTGACGGCCTGGGTGCGCTGGACGTTCATCGGTGAGGACCATCCTCTCAATCTGGTGCTGCAGATCGATAAATCAACACAGACGGCGGTAATCCAAGATGTCCACATTTCGGAAGCTCTCCTTGCCTCGCGTATCCAAGACGCTTGATGAAGTCCGCTCCGGGCTCTTCGCCCGGGTTGAAGAAGTGCAGGACGAGTATCAGGCAAAGGGCTGGCTTCCCGCCCGGATGAACCTGAACAAGGGCGTGATCCGTGGCCTGCTTGAGCTGGTCGCATGGATGTTTTTCCAGCTCTACCAGTTGCTTGAGGCGTTGCTGACGCAGGCCGTCCCGTTGCTCTCCGGCGGCGACTGGCTTGATCTGCACTGCGATCAGGTGGGCATCCAGCGTAAGGCCGCGACGAAGGCCAAGGGATGTGTGCGCTTCTATCGCTCGGAGCAGACGCCGGAGAGTCAGAATATTCCGATTCCGTCGGGCCGTATCGTCCGCACGCTTCCGGACGGCAAAGGCGAGGTCTACCGCTACGTGACGCTTGCCGACGCTGTGGTGCAGGCCGGGGAGGTATACGCCGACGTGCTCGTGGAGTCCGAAGCGTACGGTGCCGAAACGAACGCCGGGGCCGGACAGATCTGCGAGCTGGTGACGCCCGTGTCCGGCATCGATCGGGTCGGCAATACGGCTGACTGGCTGACGGATGAAGCGGCTTCGGACGAGTCGGACGAGCAGCTGCGCATCAGGTACATGTACGCGTGGCTCAGTCGCGCCGGTGTGACGTCCGCCGCCTATCAGTCCGCCGCGCTGTCGGTAAAAGGCTGCATCGAAGCCGCCGTGGCCGACCAGCATCCACGCGGCGAGGGCACTATCGACGTCATCGTGCGCGGCTCGGCGGGCATTCCAACGGAAAATCTGCTGAGTGCCGTGGAAGAAGCCGTCAACACCGAGATCGTGATCAATCACGATCTGTTGGTGAAAGGTCCGACGCCCGTGGAAGTCGCGGTGCAGCTTGAGCTTGAGCTGTACTCCGGCGACGAGGCTGCCCTGAAGCTCTCGGCGGAGGGCTTTGTCAGAGCGATGTTCTCCAGGGACGCTTCCCAGACCGGCGGGCACGTGCCTTTCGGCATCGGACATGACGTCATCCGCGACCGGCTGGCGGCGGGCATCATCACGCTGACCGGCGTGAAGCGCATCGTCTGGGGCGGTTCGCTGGCCTCCGGAGACGTGACCGTGGCAGCGGACGGTCTGGCCGTGCTCAAGTCGGTGGCCGTGACGGCGAAGTGGGTGAGCGAGCGATGAGCTTTTATACCGATAAATCACCCTTCTGGCGCTATTGTCGGGACAGGCTGGCCCTGCCGTTCATCACGCAGGTCGGTGCTCTCGCGGCACTGACGCACGGCATCTGCCGCTACGCGGACGATACGGCGAAGGATATGCGCTGGTTGCAGGCGCAGTTCCTTCCGCCGAAAGCCGACGAGGCCCTGATCCCGCTGTATGGGGACTCGCGGGGCGTTGAGCGGACGCGCTTCGACTCCGACCGGCAGTTCCGGCTGCGCGTCGAGCGGGCCTTCGCGTGGCACCGGCTCGGCCCGAAGACTTTCGGCATGCCGCAGATTTTACGGGAATACGGCTTTGGGTCATGCAGGATCGTCAACTGCCGTGACCAGAATCCGGATTTATACGCACATTTCGAGATTCGCCTGCTCAAGCCTCCGGCGGACTTTGCTGCTGATGACGTGGAGTGCGTCTTCGCGCTGGCTGACCAGTACAAGCCGGGCCGCTCGAAGCTGAGATGGGTGCAGTTCGGCGTTGAGCAGCAAGCTCCCATGAGCTTTGGCGCAAGCGCACAGTCAACGGTTATCGTTGATCATTTCGTGAAGGAAAAGGAATCGCTTCCACCACAGCCAGCACCGCTGGCGTTTGGAGCGGCCCTCCAGCAGATCGTCACCATAGAACATAGGATAGCGTAGTTATGGCGGAAACATCATTGCAAGGGATCTGGACGCAAAAAGGTCTGGATAAGGAAACGGCATTCCGGGCGGGTGGTACCCGCAAGGCTCTCACGCACGTCGCCGTCGGCGACGGCAACGGCACTATCCCTCTGGTCAGTGCATCACAGACCGGGCTTGTCCACGAAGTCTGGCGCGGGCTTGCCAATGCCGTCATGGCGAACCCGGATGACCCCACCGATTTGCTCGTTGATGTTGTTATTCCAAACAATGTCGGCGGATTCTGGATTCGGGAATGGGGGATTTTCGACGAAGACGGCGAGCTCGTCGCCGTCGGCCCGCATGACGAGATGCACAAGCCGCTGATCTCCACGGGACAGGCCGCCGAGTTTTTGGAAAGGTTTCATCTTCCTTCGGCCAATGCCTCTTTCGTCGAGATCAAGATCGCCAGTCAGGCTCTGGCCTCCCAACAGTACGTTGAAAGCGAAATTGCTGCGCACGATGCCGATCTGAATGCGCACGGGATGTTGGCCCGCAAAAGCGTCGAGATCATTGCCGGTACGGGCCTCTCCGGGGGCGGCCCGCTGTCCAGTGACGTTACACTCTCCGCGAAGCTCGACGGGAAGACCACGCAGGCCGCTGCGGACGGCGCGATCACCGTGAAAGATGTGGCGATTGGTGGGGATCTCGGGGATCTGGCGAGTGCGCGGGGGCAGATTGGTGACTATCGCACCAAGCTTCCTGCAGGGACCGATCTGAACGATATTATCTCATCCGGCACATACATTGTTTACTCCGGAAACTGTACCAATGTGCCGATGAATGGGATGGACGGATATTATGTCCTTCGTGTGTTCGGCGATGCTACAAACCCCAATGCGGCGGTTCAGAAAATCTACTCGCGTATGGGTACGGCGGGGCCTGAATGGTCGCGCCGACGCATAAGCGACGGCACATGGCAGCCGTGGCAACAACTCGTTCAGACAAACTACATTGGGGACGGCGTCAGGGTGTCACGTTCTAAAGCCCTTCCCGATGGTACGGGTGGTCTATGTATTCTTTCCGTGCCTGAGTACGAGGGCGCGACGGCATCGACCGCCGGGACAAGCGGCCTTGTACCGGCTGCCGATGCCGGGCAGCATGAAAGCTTCCTGACAGGAGGTGGGGAGTACAAGCCCGCACTCTCAACTGGCGGCGGCGTCATGACGGGCAGCATCCAGATCAATGATCTTGAAAATGCGATCGGGGCTGCACCCTCTACCAATACTGAGCGCGGCCTGTTTCTTGGCGACAAAAACAGTGTGATCATGGGCGGGTTCGATGTCATACAGCGCGCATCGGATAACGCTAAATACACGCAATTCTATTCAAAAAATAGCAGTGGACATATCACGTCCATTGCTGCTGTGACTTATGAAGACGGCACGAGAGAACTTGTGGCGGATAGCCCTCTCCAAATCAACGACATACAAATAAAACAGGTTGTTGACGGCGGAAGAAGGGTAATCGTGCTCTCTGGGGCGCGTGGCAAGCAAGGGCATTCATTTCGTTTTTCCCCGGACACGGGGGAGGCATATATGGATGGCCGTGTAATACATGCGAAAGCCGATACCGCCGGATACGCAGATACCGCCGGGAGTGC
>NZ_JNJP01000004.1 GCF_000701705.1 Bilophila wadsworthia ATCC 49260
ATTCATTTCGTTTTTCCCCGGACACGGGGGAGGCATATATGGATGGCCGTGTAATACATGCGAAAGCCGATACCGCCGGATACGCAGATACCGCCGGAAGTGCTCCGGCAAATGGCGGGACGGCATGGGCCGCGAACCGCCTGCGCAGGGAAGGGGGCGTCGATACCGTCTGGAATTGGGCGGGGCAGGGAGGCCAACCCGGTTGGCTGTGGGGAGGTAATGACGGCGTCAACATGTACGTCTACAACCCCGCCAATTTCAGCGTGAACTATGCAAACAGTTGCAACTATGCGAACAGTGCGGGCAGTGCTCCTGCGAACGGAGGGACGGCATGGGCGGTGACCGTTACGCCCAATGTTGTAAATGTCAGCTATTCAGCATTGCCCGCAGGAGGAACATGGCTGGTCATGAGTCTTGATAATGGCGATGGTGGTCAATTTCAAAAATTGAAATTTTCAAAGGTCGCAGGGGGCACGAGAACATCCGGGCTTGCTATCAGAATAGCTTAAAAAGGAGGTATTATGTCTGAATATGGAAATATATTCCACCGTGCATTTGACGATTCCTACGTCATTATAAAAAATGGTATGCCCTACCACGTCTATCCCTATGCCGCCGAATTCGCGGAGGAATGGGACGCCGTGTTTGCCTACGCCGAGGCCCATCCCGAATGCGTGACCGAAGAACAGCCCTACGTCCCGCCCGTACCGACGCTTGAGGAAGTGAAGACCGCCAAGCTCTCGGAAATCAACGCGGCAGCGGACAGGGCCATAGCCACACTCACGGCGACCTATCCGGACCGGGAGATCAGCACGTTCGACAAGCAGGAATCCGAGGCCCGCGCCTATGCCGCCGACCCTACGGCTTCAACGCCGCTTCTTTCGGCATTGGCGAAGGCTCGTGGGTTGGAGTTGGCAGAGCTTGTGCGGCGCGTGCTGATCAAAGCCGACGCCTTCGCCGTGGCTTCCGGCTCCATCATCGGGCAGAGGCAGGCACTGGAGGATCAGCTCGACGCCTGCGAGACGCTGGAAGAGGTAGATGCCCTCGACGTCGTCATCATTATGCCGGGCGCGGAGGTGGAGGCATGACGTACGGAAAGCGAACCCTGATTGCCGTCGACCAGCTCCTCAATACGCTCCTCGGCGGCTGGCCGGACGAAACCCTGTCCTCGCGCTGTTACCGTTGGGCGCGGGACGGGGTGAGGGCATGGCCCCGCAAGCTCGTGGACGGGCTGTTCTTCTGGCAGAGGGAACACTGCAAGAGCAGTTATGAGAGCGAGAGGGAGGGGAGGCAGTCGCCGCCGGAATTGAGGATACATGTCCGACCTAAAAAAACAGCACATCACTAGAGAGTTCCTGATAACTAGGTATCAGGAAAGTGGTCACCGTTAGGTGTGTTGTTTTTCTACGCTATTCCTGAGCGTCGGTGAAAAGAACAATCAGCAACATTTTAAAGCGCTCAAGTGCGTAAACGGCGTGGGGAATTTTGGCGGGCATAACGATACAATCCCCAGCATGAAGGATATGCTCCGTATCCCCAATAGTGATACGGCCAGTTCCGTCGAGGACTGTGACCATGGCATCGCCGGAAGAATCATGTGCGCTGATTTCTTCGTTCTTGTCAAAGGCGAACAGCGTTACGTTGTGGTGCTTGTTCTGCGCTAACGTTTTGCTGACGATCTGCCCGGGTTGGTATGTCACCTGTTCAGCCAAGGGGAGTACTGTGGAATGTTCGATATTTTTGATAGGATGCGACATAATAGTTCCTCCATAGCACTCTGTGGATGTTATAAATAAATCTGTATGTTGGGGTAGTCTTTCGGAGACTGTTTGTAAACCTCATTAGAAGAGTGGGCCAGAAGCCATGTGCTCACCCGCCGGAATCGCGACAAACATAGCATTTTCAGAAGAAGCGGGGGAGTTACGGTCTCCCCCGCCGGCCCGGCGAGGACACGCCAGGCCACGGTCCCGCACGAAGGGACGCATCGTGCAGGGTTTCCGCCGATGGCTGTGCTCATGGCGAGCGCACGATATATAACAGGCAGAGAGCCGGGGTGCAATATGTGATTTGTTCAATAAGGGACGCATATTGCACGATAATGCAGATCGGGCACTCAAGCTGATGTATCGGCAATATCGGTATGTCCTTTTTTTGAAGCAGTCATGGCGCAAGCGCCTGCGGTTGAGGGTGCAGCCGTACCCTAAGCCCGAAGCATAAATATAAAAGCCCGGAGAAATTTTTCTCCGGGCTTTTGCATATAATGTGCCAACTTCGATAACTTGTATGTCAAGGGTGTCCCAAATCGCGCGCTAAACTGTCCCAAATCGCGCGCCGCGTTAGTTCAAGTACCTTATGAAACGCCTTTGCGAGAAGGCGGGCATACCGTTCTTTGCGGCCCACAGCCTGCGCCACTTCATGGCTACCCATCTTAAAGACCCGCGCCGGGCGCAAAAGGTGCTTGGACACATGAACATCCGCACCACAGAAATCTATCTGCATGACCTTGGCGTCGACAGGGAGGCCGCAGGCATTTTTGAGGACATCACGCATGGAATCACGCATGAAGGCGATTGAGGCACGAAAAAAGGGCTTACTGAGTTTCAGTAAGCCCTTGAAATTTATGGCGGAGAGGGGGAGATTCGAACTCCCGGTACCTTTTGAGTACACACGATTTCCAATCGTGCTCCTTCGACCAGCTCGGACACCTCTCCGCGTCGTGCAGCGATGTAACTAGCGAAATTCAGGATGGCTGGCAAGCTTTTTTTTGGAAAAACCGACATTTTTTCCACACCACGAACGACGCTGGCAAAATAACACGCGATAAATAAAGGGTATTTTATTATCATGATACTCTAAAAAAATGCGGTTCCCCTTTTTCGGAATGCCGAGTATTCGAATTCGCCGGGAATTTCCTTGACAGTTCATCTTTTCATGGGGCAAGAGTCGAACCAAATTCTAAGGAGCGTCTTCATGTCTGTACAAAGCATCATTCAGCTTCTTGGCGGCGTTGGGCTTTTCCTCTTCGCCATCAAGCTGATCAGTGAGGCCCTACAGCTGATAGCCGGGGACCGATTGCGACAGCTTATCGGAACACTGACCAAAACGCCGATCATGGGCGTGCTGGTGGGTGCCTGCGTCACCGTTCTCATCCAAAGCAGCAGCGCCACCACGGTCATGACGGTCAGCTTCGTCGACGCGGGGCTCATGACCCTGACGCAAGCCATCGGCGTCATCATGGGCGCCAACATCGGGACCACGATCACGGGCCAGATCCTCGCCATCAAAGTCCAAGACTACGCCTACCTCTTCATTATTATAGGCGTGCTTCTCTCCTTCTTCGGACGCTCCAAGGTACAGAAGTACGCCGGCAACGGCCTCTTGGGTTTTGGTCTGCTTTTCGTGGGAATGCAGACCATGGAATCCTCCATGAGTTTCCTCCGGAATGAAAAGGAATTATTCCTCATGTTCAGCCACAACCCGCTCATGGGGGTTCTGGCCGGAACGCTGCTCACCCTCCTTGTCCAATCCAGCGCTGCTACGGTCGGCCTGACCATCGCCCTCGGCGTACAGGGCCTCTTGCCCCTCCACGCGGCCATCCCCATCATCTTGGGTGACAATATCGGAACAACCATCACCGCGGTCCTCGCTTCCATCGGCACGGATCGGACCGCCAAACAGGCCTGTGCCGCCCATGTGCTCTTCAACGTCATCGGCGTATGCATTTTCCTCACCATCCTTCCGCTTTACCAAGAGCTGATCGCCATGACGGCTACAGGCATCGCCCACCAGATCGCCAATGCCCATACGTTGTTCAACGTCTTCAACACCATCATCTTCCTGCCCTTCGTCAAGCCGTTCGCGGCGCTCATCCGCAGGCTCCTGCCCGACAAGGCCCATAAGGTCGTCGAAGGGGCCCAGTATCTTGATCCCAAGCTCATCGAAGCCACCCCCGGCATCGCTGTGGAAGCGGTCAAAAACGAATGTGCCTACATGGGCTTTTTGGTCATCCACCTTCTTGATTCGGTTCAGGAAGTATTCTTCAACGACAAGAAAGACCTCATCCCCAAGATCGAAGAGACCGAAGCCAAAATCGACCAACTGCACAAGGCCGTCAAAGCCTATGCCGAAGACATCATGCAGGCCGGGATCTCCGATGACGCGGCCCGCGTGCTGACGCTGTATGTCGCCAGCTCCGGGAACATCGAGCGCATCGGCGACTACGGCAAGAAGCTCCTTGAGTACTACGCGTACCGCCAGAACAGGCCGAAGGATTTCTCCCAGCAGGCCATGACGGAACTCTCCGGCATGTACGCCGAAGCCCATCACGCCATTGTGACCGCGCTGGACGGCTTCATCAACGACGACCCCGACAAGGCGCGCGAAGTCGCCCCCATCGCCGGGAAGCTGCGCGGCCTCGAAGTCGAACTCCGCAACCGCCACATCCAGCGGCTGGACAAGCAGGAATGCGACTCCGAAACGGGCCTTGTCTATGTGGATATTCTCGGGATCATCGAGCACATCGGCTATCATTCGAACAACGTCGCCAAGGCCACCATTTCCTCCTGCACGGCGGAGCACAAGGCGAAGGCGTAACAGATACCGAGAAAGAGGCTTTTTCCCAAAAGCCCCTCCCCGCAAAAACTGCGACAGGGAGGCCGCGCGGCAAGAGTTCCGCCGCAAAAAGGCTCTGCATGAACACACGTGCGGAGCCTTTTCCCTTTTTCCACAACACACTGTGATCATGAAAGGGCGTTTCCGTACTGTCGCTTGCCTTTACTGGAGATTTTTTCTTGGCTTGTTCAGTCCGTTCAATTCATCAGTCACCCTCTTGAAAAACTCCAGAGGAGAAAGGCCAAGGGCTTCACAGATGGAATAGATCGCGGTGATGGTGGGATTCCTTTTTCCTTTTATGATTCCACGGACATAGCAATCCTGCAAATCCGAAAAATCCGCGAGGGCCGTTTTGGTCATCTTTCGTTCTTTTCGGATTTTTTCGATTGTAATGCCAGTGGCTTCCAATAAACGAGGATAGGTTTTCATTCCATCAAGGTATACAATGTATTGACAGAAATTAGATACTATAGTATCGAAATAAACAAAATAAGATACTATCGTACCGCTTTTATGCTTTCACGTGTGAGGGGGGAGCCTGTCATGGCTGACATGGTGCAAGACAATCTCTGTTGCAGCCGCAGCGTGGTTGATTGGCCCAAGGTGACACGTTCGCTCCTAGGCGCGGTGTCCTTTCCGGTGATAGGCCTGCTTGTCCCGTACGGCATGTCGAAGCAAGGCATACATGACATTTTTCCCTATTTTTTTTATTGCAATAGGCATTGTGAACCTGCTTCTCTTCAGGGTGAACGCCAAAGGATACGTCATCGACGCAGAAAACGGTATGCTGGAGTTTCCGGGCGGCGGCATCAAAGTCCAAAACTGGACGTCGCACTTCAACCCCCTTTATCTGTTTCAGGAATTCATGAGGCATAAAATAGCTCTCGCCGAGATACGCGAAATCCACCCGCCTCTAAACATGAGGCAAACGGTCTACGGCAATGACCGTTCGCGTGCGAGCGTACCAAGCAGGATCGAACTCAACGGCGATTTTGGCACCGTTTCGCTTTCCTTCCGATCAAAGGAAAAACGGGATGAGCCGTATCCGTCACCCCAAAAAGCAAGGAGGTTTCCTCCCATAGCCGAATATACGCGCTTGAGGGTAGGAAGCCACTATTCCTGCATCAATCATGCACTATCACAGGCCTTTTCCCCCGTTCCCCTCCTGTCGGCAGGGATTCAATAAAGATGAAAGCCTTTGAAGCGGGAGAGAAGGGGGTTTGGGGGAGGGAGAAACTTTCTTCAGAAAGCTTCTCCCTCCCCAATCTTCCGTGTGCCTCCCCTACTCCAGCGGAACATTGGGATGCATCGTCCAAATGCCGCAGGGACAGACGCCGGAGCAGATGCCGCATCCGATGCACCGATTGGGATCGGAAACATACCGATACGCGCCGCCCGCCAGTGTTTCCCGGCTGATGGCCCCCTCCGGGCAGGATTCCAAGCACATTCTGCAATCCCGGCAGGTCCCGCAACTGACACAACGGTCAAAATCCCGGTTCGCGGCAGGCAGCTCACCATGAGGGCAACGGGTGAAATACGCTGTGCTCAGTTGCCCTGAGGGTACCGGTTTCTTCTCGACGGGCGCATAGGCCACACCGCGAAGCGAGGCGTCAACGGCCTCAGCCGCCTTGACTCCCGTTCCGATGGCGTCCGCCAGCAATCCTGGCTTGATCACGTCGCCCGCCGCAAACACGTTTTCGAGAAGGCTCATATCCGCCCCGGGAATGACCCAATCGCGGAATTTCCGCACGCCTTCAGGCAGGTAGCCCAAATCCGGGGATTCGCCGATGGTGATGATGACCATGTCGCCGGAAATGAGCGTCCCGTCCGCCGTGATGAGTCCGCCATCGGTTATTTCCTTGGTCATCACCGGCCAGAGCAGCTTGCCGCCCAGCGCTTCGATGTGCGCGATTTCATGGGCAAAGGCCGCCGGTTTCTGCACGTCGATGCAGGTCACGCTTTCCGCGCCCATCGCATAGGCCCCGGCTGCGGCATCCATGCCCGCGTTGCCGCAGCCGATGACGATGACATTCCGGCCGACACGAGGGTTCTCGCCCTTGTTGATGGCCTTAAGGAAGTCGATGCCCGCCACAATCCTCTCATGCCCGGGCCACGGGAACACGCGGGGGATATGCCCTCCGGTGGCGACGATCACCGCATCGCTTTCCCGCCGGAGCCGCTGGAACCCGTCCGCGTCAACCCGGCTGCCGGTCACGAAACGGACGCCCATGTCCTCAATGCGCTTCAGTTCCTTTTCCAAAATCTCATGCGGAAGGCGGGCGCGGGGAATGACCTGCTCCAGCTTGCCGCCCATGCGGTCGTCAGCTTCGTAGACGGTGACCTCATGCCCTTTCCGGGCAAGCCGCCATGCGGCGCTCAAGCCTGCGACCCCGCCGCCGATCACGGCGACTTTTTTGCCGGTAGGCCCGGTGGGACGGGGCAGGGACACATCAATGGAACAGCGCCCGAGCGCTCCGATTTGGACGGCTTCGTCGATGCCGCCGCGCGTGCACCCTTCCATGCACGGGTTGGGACACACGCCGCCGCACACTGAGCCGGGGAACGGCGTATAGTCGAGCACCAGCTTGTAGGCTTCCTCCACCTTGCCCGCGCGCAGCAGGTTGTACCGTAGCTGTGTAGGAATGGAAGCCGGGCAACGGAACTCACAGGGCGCGGCACAGGCGGCGTTGTCCCACGAGGGGACGCGCTGGCGGTACAGGCCGCGCGCTACGGTGGCGTTCACAACGAAATCATCACGGCATACGTCGCTGAAAATGCCGCCCTGTATCCATTCCTTGGCCCGGAACGCCTTCATCGGCATGGGATCGGGCCTAGGGGAATGTCCCCCCAAGGTGAAGGGATACATCTTCCGCCACTCGCTCCAATCGCTGAGGACGGCGTACAGTTCCGGCCTGCCCACGGCGGACAAAAATGTTTCCAGCCCGGCGTCAAGGTAGGCGATGTCATCTGACTCCAGCCCGGATACGGCGAGATCGTCCGCGACGTCCTCGGAAAACGCGCCGCGCACATACACTATGCCGCCGACCATGCCCACGCAGGGACGTTCGCCAAGGACGGAAGGAAGCCCTTCGCAGTCATAACCGCAGACCACGGCCTTGCCCCCGCCCATGAACTCGAAGGAAAAACTGCCCACATTCTTGAGCACCCACAGTTCCGGGGGCGCATAAAGGGGATCGTGCTTCATGAGCGAACCGGATCGGGCCCCTGCCCGGCCGCCGATATGGATGACGCCCGCCGCCGCGCAGTGCCCGGCGGTGTCGCCCGCATCCCCGCGCACGACAATGCGGCCTCCCGCGTTCAGCCAGCCCACATCGGCGGGCGCGGGGCCGTCCACAAGGATTTCCGTATTGCCGAGGCACATGGAACCGACGCGCTGGCCGGGGTTGGTCACATGGAACCGCAGGGCCTTGCCTTCCCTGTTCCACAGCGGGCCGCCGATGTCGTGCTGGCCCGACGCTTCGATTTCAAACGATGTCTCGCCGTTGCCGACCGCTTCCTCTATGGCGAGAAGCAAGTCCTGGGTCGACATGCGGTGCGTCCCTTGCAATGTCTTGATTGTCAACATGTCGCGCCCTCCTAGCACACGTATTGGATGCCGAGCTTGTCGGCCACGGCCCTGTCCGTCGTCACAAGGGCGTCGGAACGGCCCACCGGCAACGAACTGTTCCCGATGGGAGCCATCAGTTTGCGCAGTTCCCCGTCCAACGCCAGCATGTAGTCGACAATATTCTGAGCGCCGCGATCGACGTCCAGCCGATGGACGAGGCGCGGGTCCTGCGTACAGATGCCGGTGGGACATCTGCCCGTGGAGCAGGCGTTGCAGCGGCCCTGCTCATTGCCCACGCATCCAAGAAGCTGAATGAGGATCTTGCCGAGGAACACGCCGTTCGCGCCGAGGCAGATCATCTTGAAGGCGTCGGCCCCCGCCGTCCCGGTCATGCCGATGCCGCCGCCCGCCCACAACGGGATCTGCCCCTGCAACCCCTGCCGCACGGCGGCGAGGTAGCAGTCACGCAGTTTGGAAACCACCGGATGCCCCGTATGATCGAGCGAAACCTCATTCGCCGCGCCGGTGCCGCCCTGAATGCCGTCGATAAAGAACCCGCCGCAGATTTTGTACGGATCGCGGAGCAGGTTGTTGTAGACCGATACGGACGTTGCCGAGGCCGCGCACTTGATGGCCACGGGAACGCGGAACCCGAAGGCCGCGTTCAGGGACAAGTGCATCTTCTGGACCGATTCTTCGATGGAATAGAGCCCTTGATGGTTCGGCGGCGAATGCAGGGTCGTCCTCGGCACACCGCGAATGGCCTGAATGTGCGGGGCCACCTTGGCGGCGGGGAGCAGGCCGCCGTCGCCGGGCTTGGCGCCCTGCCCTATCTTGATCAGGATGCCCGCCGGGTCCGCCTTCATGCGGGGCATGGCCTTGATGATGCGGTTCCAGCCGAAATGCCCGGAAGCGATTTGCAGGATCATGTACTTGAGCCGCTCGGATTCCAACAGCTTGACGGGCATACCGCCCTCGCCCGAACTCATGCGCACGGGAAGGCCGCATTGCTCGTTGAGGTAGGCCGTAGCCAGCGCGATGGCCTCCCACGCCCGCGTGGACAGCGCGCCGATGGACATATCGCTGAAAATGACCGGATAAATCCAGTGCAGCGGGGGTGTTTTCCCCTCAAGCCTGAGTTCGCCGCCCTCGGCGCGCAACGGGAGTTCGCCGGGCAGGAGCACACGCCCGAACGGGGCCAGAATATCAAAGGTATGCCGCTCGGAATCCAGCGCCGGGTCGGTCATCTGGCTGATGCGGCCTACGACGATGTGATCAAGGGTGCGCTGCGCGTTCAGATTGGTCCGTCCGCCGCGCTTGGTGGGGCCATTCGTCCGGGCCAGCAGCGCATACCGGCTGTCAGGGTTGCGGACGGCACGGATGGCCTGATTGGGGCACACTTTTTCACACATGCCGCAGCCGACACACGATCCGGTAAGGCTCGCCTTCTGCCGGATGACGGGACGGGCTAGGTGCTCCCGAACCGGTTCCGGCTGGCTCGCACGGGAAACCGTCAGATCCTGCCGCATGACCGCGACTTCAAGCGCGTTCAGGGTACAGCTCGCCACACAGCTGCCGCACATGGTACAGCGCTCGGGCCGATAGTCGATGATCCACCTTAAATCGTTGACGCCAATATCCTGCGTGGTCACTGATTCCATCTTTGCACCGCCAAATCATTATTGATGAGCACAACTTCCCGCTCGTTGGGATAGATGTCCCGCGAGGCATCCCGATCGGGCAATACCGCGTTCAGCCCGCAGACTTCGGAGGAAATCGCCATGGTCGTCCCGTCGCCGCCCACAACCACAGGGCGCAGTTTTTTGGAGTCGCAGCACGTCATCATGCTTCCGTCAGGGAGCACGGCGATGATCGTGTTGGGGCCGTTGATTTCCAGATGGGCGAGGGATTCGCGGATGAGGCTCAGCACCTTGCGGTCGCCGCGCCGTTCCGCTTCCGCAAAGGGCAGCGGCGTAATGACGTGCTTGAAGTACTTGAGGGGCCACTTCAGTTCGCGCAGCACGTAATGCAGGGTGTAGAGAAAATTCTGCGAGTCCGACTCGAACCCGACGTATCCCCGGTGCAGCGACTTCTGGTACTCCGTATTCTTCGTATAGAACGTGTTTTCCCCGTTGGCGCACAGGGTATAGCCCTGAAGGAAGAACGGATGCGCCGCATACCGGACGATGTCGTAGTTCGTATTCTGGCGGCACTGGGTCACGATGCTCTTCGCCCGCAGGGGGCCTTCCTCGTCCCACAGACGGAAATAGGCGGCGATGTCACGGGGATCGCCGATTTCCTTCAAGGTCAGCACGTCGGGCCAGAAGGAATAGACGAACCCCTGCCCGTCCTTTTCCAGCATCCGGCGCAGGGCAAGCCGCGTATCGAGCAGGAGTTCCTCACGCTCGGCCTGCGGGCGTCCCCTGTAGGCTTCGGGATACTCGTAGTTACGGAACACATAACAGGGCATGGCCTTGATATCGAGGCCGGGCCGCCGATCCACGTCCGGAAGCCACTCCAACACCTGCTCAAACCCCTGCTCCGCCATATACGCATCGACCATCCGGACGCCGCGCGGCGTACAGGCCAGCGACAGCAGCGGCTTGTCCTTATGGCCCTCGAACACGCCGTACAAATCCTGCATCACCATGGCATAACCCGAGTTGTCATGCCCTTCCTGTTGGGGAAGCATCAAATACAACGCTTTCGCCGGTTCGACCGGCACCTTGCTTTTGATCGCTCCGATTCTGCACATAGCTTCCTCCATCCTCATACGGATTGCCCGCCACGCGCGGCGGGACTTCGTGACGGCGCGCCATCCCGCGCTTTCCGTGCGTGCGGCGATCGTCCGCATCAACACGCAAAAGGGGGAAGAACTTTGGCGGGCCGTTTTCGGCCCGGCGGCACGCGCTTTTATACAAAATTGTTATTTTAAATGTCAAAAGAAAAACACATACCCTGTTTGACGATTCAATGAGCAAATAACATACTTATTTTTAGGTATCAATTCGTTCATTTGATTTTTGTTCTATTTTTACAAAATTGTAATATCCATTCTTTCATCGAAGCGTCTCCCCCATTCCTCTTTCCTCACGTTTCCCCGTGCAACGAGGCGGCAACGCGCTCGCACGGTCTCCCTTCTTGAGGGCCTCCGCCACACGGCGCGGAAACGTCCCATTCGCTCGATCAGCAGGCTAAATGGCCTTGCATGGCCTGACGCTTTGCCGTATGAGACGGGAACATCTTTTCGGGTTGATAAAGGATAGAACACCATGTCCCTGCAGCGTTTTTTCACACGTTCCACTTTTGGGCGCTTCGCCCTGTTCATGATGGCCGGGCTGCTGTGCGCAAGCCTTTCCGCGCGGCCCCTGCTCGCAGCTCCCGACAAGGACGCCGCCGCGTCCGACCAGAAAACGTCCGCCAAAGAAGAGAAGGACAAAACGGCTGACGCGTCCTCCGAAAAGGCCGCCGATAGAGACGCCCTGACGGACAAGGAAAAAGCCAAACTCGAAGCTGAAGAGAAGGCCAAACAGGAAGCCGAGGAAAAGGCCCGCCTGGAGGCCGAAGCCAAAGCCAAGGCCGAAGCGGACGCCAAGGCCAAGCAGGAGGCCGAGGAAAGGGCTCGGCAGGACGCCGAAGCCGCGACGGCCAAACTTCAGGCGGAAGCCGAAGCAGCCCAACAGAAAAGCGAGTCCACCGCCTCCGACGACGCCGTGTGGGAAGAGGCGTTCAAGCAGAATCAGGATGAGCTGAACGCGATGGAAATCGAGATCGACGGCTTGGCCGGGGGCCTCAAGGCGATCATCAATCCGCTCCGCAAGAGCCTTCCCGGCATGGAGGAAGCCGCCCAGCGCCTGTTCTCTCTGGCCGGGACGCACAAGCTTGATCCCATCATGCTGGAATCCATCGATCAGCGCGGCGTATTGCAGGCTTCGGGCCTGCGCCAGCAGATGCAGCCCGTCCTGACCGCGCAAAACGTGGTCAAGGACAAAATCGCCGCGCTGGAACAGATGAAGAGAAGCCTCCCTCCCCTTCCGGAGAAAGGCAGCAAGGAAAAGCTGAATCCCGATCAGCAGCAGACGTGGAAAAACATCAGCCGCATCGAGAACAAACTCATCAAGATGGATCAGCGGCTGACGCTTGAGCTTTCTTCCGCCACGGACCTGCTCGGCAAAATCGAGAGTATGCACACAGGCGTGACCGGCTACCTGCCGGACCTGTGGCAGACCTATTATTTTTCAGTCCCGAGCCGCTTCTTCGACCCTGTCGCCTGGGAAGGGATCACCGAGCGGTGGGAAAAGACGCTCCAGAACATGAACCTGCGCATGAGCATCGAATTCCCGCGCAACCCTTCCGCATGGAAGGGCGTGGGGCTGCGGTTCCTCAACGTGCTGCTTCTGGGCTGCGTCGTCATCTTCTTCGTCAACCGCCGCATGGTCCGAGCCGAAAAGAAGGGCACCATGCCCACGGCCGCCCGCTCCGGCATCCTGCGCAGCCTCCTGTGGCAATTCACCGGCCTTGCGCTGGTCGGGGCATCCTTCGGGAGCCAGGGCGAGCTCTTCCGGGGGCTGCTCGTGCTCGGCAGCATCCTTGTCATCGGCGGCGAGATGACCCTCGCATGGGGTATGCGCTGCTTCATCCTCGACAAGAAGATGGGCCTCACCCCGCTCTGGCCCATGTATCTGGCCTCAAGCCTCGGCATCCTGATCAGCTACCCCAACCTGCCCGGCGGCATCCTCTCCCTGAGCTGGATCGCGGTGGGCCTGGTTTCGCTGTACATCCTCAAAGAACTGCACGCGCGCGAGCTTCCCGGCATCGAAAACAACCTGCTGCACGTCCACAGGCTGACCGTCTGGCTCAGCATGGCCGTCGCCGCCATCGGCTGGCCGCGTATGGCGATCCTCGTGCTCATCCTCGTCGACTGCCTCGCCATCAACACGCAGTTCATCATCGGCCTGCTCCAGATCCTCAACCGTTCCTCGGACGTGCAGGACAGTGAACAGCACGCCCAGCGCAGCGTGCTCGCGGGACTCGTCGCGGCCTTCATCGCGCCCATCGTACTGCTGCTCATCCTGTGCGGCATGGTGCTCTGGGTCATCGCCATGCCCGGCGGCGCGCTGCTCCTGTGGCACTACCTCGGTACCGGCGTGCAGGTCGGGTCCGCCTCGTTCAACATGGTGCACCTGATTCTTATCGTCAGCGTGTTCTACATTACGAGGGCGGCCATCACGGCCTCCCGCTCGTTCCTGAACCGCGTGGCCTCCCAGTCCTACAAGATCGACAAGACCCTGATCCCGCCCATGCAGACGGGCATCACCTACGGGCTGTGGACGCTCTTCGCCCTCTTCACCCTGAAAGCCCTCGGATTCGGGCTGGAAAACCTCGCGGTCATCGCCGGCGGCCTCTCCGTCGGTATCGGCTTCGGTATGCAGACCATCGTCAACAACTTCCTGTCGGGCCTCATCCTGATTTTCAGCCGGACCCTGCACGAAGGCGACGTCATCGACGTGGGCAACCTGCAGGGCGTCGTCCGCAAGATCAGCGTCCGCGCGACCACGGTAGAAACGTTCGACAACGCCATCATCTTTGTCCCGAACTCGGAATTCGTCTCCAACCGCCTGATCAACTGGACGCGCAACGGGCGCATCGTGCGCCGTGAAGTGGCCATCGGCGTGGCTTACGGGACCGATCCCAAGCTCGTGGAACGGTTGCTGGTTGAAGTGGCGCAGTCCGTCCCGCAGATTGTACGGCGGCCTCAGCCCTTCGTCCTGTTCATGGATTTTGCGGACAGCACGCTGAACTTCGTACTCCGTTACTGGTCGGACATCGGGACCGCCACGGACGCCGCCTCGGCCATCCGCCACCGGATCGTGGAGGTCTTCGCCGAGCATCAGGTGGAAATCGCCTTCCCGCAGCTTGACGTCCACGTCATCCCTCAGACGCCGTCCCTGACACGAGCTGAAGGGTAAGAAGGCTTGACTCGCCGCATTTGAAAGCATCAAACAAAACAGGCTCTCCCGACGGCATCGGGGGAGCCTGTTTTGCATAACAATGCTTATCTGAACCTGATTCAACGAAAAACAAAAAGACGTTTTTTACTTTAACGTCAATCTGTTCCGCGTTACCCTTACTCCATTTCCCCCAGCGCGCCTTCTTCCTCAGTCAGAGCCGCCCAGCTCAGGGCAGCGGCGGCGTTCACCAGTTCTCCCGGATCCATGCCTATGGCGTCGGCAAGCAAAAGGATCGTTGTGAAACGCGGTTCGTTTCTGTCGTGCTCAAGGTTATTCAGATAGCGGGTGCTGCGCCCCAGTTTTTGGGCAAGACTGTATTGCGTAAGGCCGCGCTTTCTATACTCTTGAACAAGAGCCACACCGAACTTGGAAGGAGGTCTTTTTCTCATTCCTTGTTCATACTCAACACCTGATTTATAAATAGCCGTTGATTTTATCAGGTGATATATTGAACATCTATTTTCAAATTGATACACAACAAACATGGCAACATCGGAACGGAGCGCTCCTGTGCCAATCGCTAGGGCCTTTTAGACCGTAAAATGTAAGGGGTAAACCGGAAAGGGACATTTCAAACGGCGAACAAAGGATGCCCCGCATTCCCAACTGCTTCATTTCTTCTCTGCAGTTCCGCATATCTTCTTGTGGTGCCCGGCCCTCTTCGGCTCAAAGTCTTTGTCATACGGGATCGCCATCCTTCCGGCATGAGTGCGTCAACGTCGCGGACCAGTTCCCAGCATCCATACGCAGAGCCCGCGCAAGCAGGAGCCCGGTCGACAGTTGCTGCTCACGCGCGTTGTGCTCCAACATGCTGATATACCGGGCGCTACGCTTTGTGAGTTTGGCGAGGCGGTATTGCGTAATGTCGCGATCTTTTCTGGCTTTTACCAATACATCACCGAACGGGCAAAGGGGGTTTTCTTCCATAGAGGGGGCATACAAGAATGACCTGATCAGAAAAAAACTGAATAACTGATCATCTATATTTTCTATGATAACCCGATCACTCAAGCGAGGATGTTGTCATGTTTCCAGCCCTACAACGCTTTTTTGAGGCGGTAGAATGCAGAACGCAGGCCGAATTGGCGGAGTTCTTGGGGATAAAACAGTCGTCAATCTCGGATGCGAAGAAAAAAAACGATTCCTCCAGATTGGCTTCTCACTGCGCTGCGGAAAAAAGGAATCAGACCGGATTGGATACTCACCGGGCAAGGCGCCCGTATGCTGCAATCCTGCGATGGGATGGGAATGGTTGTCCCCCTGCATGTACCCATTTTGGAAATAAGGCCACCGGAGGAATGCACGATGGAAGAACTTATGGTGGAAATTTTTCGGCGTGCATCAAAAACTATCAACAAAAACAAACTGCATTAGCTCCTTTATTGGTAAACAGAAAAAGGCCGGAACTCATTTCTTGGCAATGAGTCCCGGCCTTGCCTCGTTCCTGTGGAACAACTTCCACTAGAAAGGATTAAAACGCGTAGTTCAAGTTCAGGCCGATCTTGTACGCGGTCTTGTCGACGCCGCTGAGCTTGCTCCCCCAAACATCCTTATCCAGATCGAGGCGGACAAAGCCCATTTCAGCCGCCAGCGTCAGGTTCTCGTAGATCTTGTACTGGGAATCGAAGTTGACTTCCCACGCATGGTCTTTCGTCGTCAGGTAGACGTTGCCGCTCTCGACGCCACCGACCGGGCCGGAAGTAACCATCCGGGTATTGTTCGTACCCGTATAGAAGCCCACCGCCAACGTATGGGTGAGATTTTCAAAGAACGAGATGTCGGCAAGGCGGGCGACCACGCCCCACGTGCCCGTGGGCGTATTGCTAAGCACAGCGCCGTCCGAAATCCCATAAGCGCCGTCCCAGCCAAGGGTCGTGGCACCCCAGCCGGGAGACAGCGTGGGCAGGCGTTCCGAGCCGTCCATCGTATCGGAATTGTCGCCGGAGCCGTACCAGGCGATGAGGCCGGGGGTCACGTAGTCGAGCTTGTACTCGGCAATACCGGAAAGCAGCCAGCCCTGCCGGGTCAGATCCTGCCCGTTGGCCGCCTTACCCCAGTCGGCCTTGCCGTAAGCGAAATCAAAGGCGAGGCGCAGCGGATCAAACGTCGTCAGCTCTCCGCCGATGCCAAGCCACCATGCCGGGTTGTTCGAATCCTTGGCCACGACGGAAACGCCGTCCTGCCCATAGGGAAGCAGGCCGACGATCAGGGATTCGCCGTTCTCGCCCACTTCATTCAGGCTGTTCTTGCCGAGATTGCCGTACATGCCCCACGGGTTGAGCTGCCAGCCTTCCCCGGTCAACGGGACGCTCAGGCCCACAAAGTCCATCGCGTTGCCCACGCCGCGGTCAATCGTGGTGTTGTCGTTTTCCGCACGCATCCAGAACAGGGACATCCCGGCCATATCATTGAACTGATAGGACAGGGTGATGCCCGCGCCGTCCGAGTCGTCGCTCCCCATGATGGGATCGCCCGCCACGAAGTTCGGCAGGCTGAACGGCTGCAAGCCCATGCGGACGCGCAGATCCGTCTGGGGCACAACCCAATCCACGTACGAGTACCGGACTTCGACGACCTTGCCGTCCGTTCCGAGCGCGCCGCCTTCACTGCTGTTGCCCCAATTGGTGTCCCCGACTTCAAAGAACACCGTACCCTTCAGGGATTCGGACGCGATGATGTCCACCTGCGTGCGCAAGCGCTGGCGGGCATGGAACAGATCGTCGGCCTTTTCCTTGGCGAAGCCGATATTGTTCCATTCGGTGTTGAAATCCCATTCTCCCGAAACCTTGATGTCGGCGGCCTGCGCACCCTTGTGCGCCGCGCCGAAAACAAGCCCTGCTGCCAAAAGAAGGACGGCTACTTTTTTCATGCTGCTTCCTGAATTGAGTCTTTGAGGTTCACGGAAAGGGCCGATGGCCCGTTTATGGCTGACCGCCCCCCGGGATGAAGACGCAAGGCATGGCCTCGGCTTGCGGAACACCGTCGCCAGCTGAGCGTTCCCGAGAGCGGAAGATCCCGTCTTGGACGGCTAGAGAGCCTTTCTATAGGTATAGAGATGGGCGAGGTTGAAGAGGAGGAACAGCCCTCCCGCCACGACATGCCCGCGTTCCCGTCCGGCAAGGCCGAAGGCGAGGGACGCGCCGAGCGTCGCCAACATGCCCCGGTTCGTGAACCGGATGGCCCTGGCCCGGTCGAAGCGCCGCTTCCGGGGTGCCGCCGCCTCATCTTGGGCGGAGGCGAAATCCGCCCACTGCCCGGCAAGGGCCAACAAGTCCTCCCGGCTGATCTGATCCGGATCGTATTCCAGCAGCAGGGACCCGGTACGGCTGTTCACCGTCACGCGCAATATTCCCGGCAGTGAGGCCAGAAATCCGCGGACCTGTTCGGCGTCCTCCGCCCGTTTCAAGGAAGGATGGCGCAGGCGCACCCGCCCATCCACAAAACTCGTGATGCACGATTCGATTTCGCTCATGCCGAGACCTCCTCAAGTTGGGGTTCCGCGCCCGCTTTGAGCATCGGACGCATGGCGTTGAGGGACACGCCCACCGTCGTCAGATTGTGCAGGAGCGCCGAGGGCCCCGGCTGAAGGAAACCGGCCAACCCGGACGCGAGGAATACGGTATTCAGGGTCATGATCAGGCCGAAGTCAGTCCGGATGCGCCGCATGGCGGCCTTACTCAGATCGACGGCGGTGACGAGGCCGTCAAGACGGCATTCCGTCAGCACCACGTCCGCCACTTCCCGAGCCAGATCCGCACCGTCGCTCAGGGTCACCCCCACGTCGGCGGCGGACAGAGCCGGAGAGTCGTTGATCCCGTCGCCGAGCATGGCCACCGTGTGGCCTTCCGCCTGAAGACTGCGGATGACCTCCGCCTTGTCCGTAGGCAATACCTGCGACCTGTACTCGCTGATTCCCAACCGCTCGGCCACAGCGGCGGCCGTGCGTTCATCGTCCCCAGTGAGCATGACGACGCGGATTCCCCGCCCGAGCAGCTTGCGAATAACCGGAGCCGCCTCGGGACGCAACGGGTCTTCAATGGCAATGAGCCCGGCCAGTTTCCCGTCCACCGCCAGATAGAGGATCGAGCGGCCTTCGCGGGCCAGACGCTCGATGGCCTCCCGCATACCGTCCACCGGCACGCCTTCGTCGTGGTGGATATAATGACGGCTCCCAAACAGCACGCGCTTGCCGTGCAGGCGGGAGGCAATGCCGTGCGCCACCACATATTCGACTTCGGTATGTTCTTCCTGATGGTGCAAGCCTTCCTGCTCGGCCTTCCGAACGACGGCCCGGGCGACGGGATGCGGAAAATGCTCCTCAAGACAGGCCGCGGTCCTCAGGATGTCGTCCCGCTCGTAGCCTTCGCCGGGGATCACCTCCGCAACGCGCGGACGGGATTCCGTAAGGGTCCCGGTCTTGTCGAAAACCACGGCGTCAGCCGCCGCCAGCGATTCGAGGAACCGCCCGCCCTTGACGAGGACGCCGCGCCCCACCCCTTCCTTCATGGCGGCAAGCACCGCCAGAGGGGTGGAAAGTTTCAGCGCGCACGAATAGTCGACGAGAAGGACGGAAGCGGCGCGGGCGGGATTGCGGGTGACCAGCCAGACAAGCCCGGCCAGCAGAAAGCTGAACGGCACCACCGCATCGGCAAGCCGTTCGGCCTTGCCCTGCACTCCGGCCTTGAGCGCTTCGGAATCCTCGATGAACCGGACAATCTGCCGGAGGCGCGTGCCGTCGCCCACGCCCGTGGGCCGGATGGCGATCTCGCCCTCCTCAACCACAGTCCCGGCGTATACCGACGAACCGGGAGAGCGCAGGACACCGAGCGGTTCTCCGGTCATGGAAGCCTGATTGACGGAGGCTTCGCCTTCCGCCACCACGCCGTCCACCGGAATGGCGGACCCCGTGCGGACAATGACCAGATCGTCTTCGCTCAGTTCGCTGATGGCGACATGCATCTCCCGGCCTTCGCGCCGCACCCAGACGGTATCGACGTCAAGCGCGAGGCTCTGGGCGAGGGTGTCCAGCGACTTCTTGCGCGTCCACGCTTCGAGCGCTTCACCGAAACCGAGCAGCAGAGTCAGCAGGCGTGCCGTTTTGAAGTCACGGCGCAACAGGGAAATGCCGATGGCGGCGGCATCAAGGACATCCACACTGAGGCGCCCACGGCACAACGCCGCAACCCCTTTGAGGATAAAGGGAACGGAGGCCGCCACCGCCGTGGCCACCCTGACGAGAACCGGCATGAACGGCCGGACAAAGATATAGCGGAGAAAAGGCCCCCAACTCGGCCTTCCGGCTGGCTCGGGGAGGTTTTCGCCGCACACGGCGACATCCCCGGAAGGCTGTTCCGAAGCGGCCACCGCCAGCAACAGGAACGCGGCCCGCTTGGCTTCGTCGTTGGCATACAAGAGGAGCACACTCCCCGTACGGGGATTGACGCGCACCCCTTCGATGCCCCCGACGGCGTCAAGCCTGTCCGCAAGGACTTGCGCCTTGCGGAGGCTGAAACCGTACCGGGCGCGCAGGCGGACCCGTCCCGGCACGTCATGGACAATAAAAAACAGCATGGGAGTTCCTTTTTGGAGGAAAGGCGGGAAGGACCGCCCGCCTTCCGGGAGCGGCACGAGGCCGTCCCGGAGGCGTAAGAAAGGGGAGCGTTCAGGCTTCCGAAGGGGCTTCTCCCTCTTTCGAGGGAAAACGAAAGCCTACCGGAAACATCGGCTAAACGCTCGCGGGGAACACCGGAGGACTAGGCCTCTTCCTTCGCTTCCCGGCGCTGTTCCGCCGCGTGGCGGGCTTCGGCCACCATGTCGTCCATGTTTTCCTTCACGGTTTCCACTTTGGCGAGCACAGCGTCCTTGACGTCCATGCCACGGCTCAACAAATCAGCGGCCATCGGCTTCAGGTCAAGCTTGCCCTTGCTCACCGCCACCGCGCCGATTGCACCAAGCGCCAAGCCGCCAAGGAAAAACAGGCCGTACTTCATGTTCTCGTTCATGTCATTCTCCTTCGATGTGGAATTTCATTATCAATTAAAAGTGAAAAAAGAAGCCTACAAAGCCATGCAGATTCTATAGGCTGCCGCCGCCACACCGTACGCAAACACGGTGTTGAATATCATGCTGAACGCAACCCAACCCCAGCTGCCCGCCTCCTGACGGATGACCACGAGGGCCACGAAGCACGGGGAGTACAGCAGCACGAAGAGCATGAGGGACAACGCCGTCGCCTTGTTCCAGTTCGGGTCCTGTGCGAGGCGTTCCGCCAGCGACGTCGCTTCTTCAGGATCCTGCTCGCCAAGCGAATAGGCCGTGCCGAGCGTGGAAACAATGGCTTCCTTGGCCGCTATGCCGCCAATCAGAGCCACGTCCGTGCGCCAATCGAAGCCCACGGGCTTGGTCAGGGGTTCGATGGCCATGCCGAGACGTCCGGCCCAAGAATGCTGCAAGGATTCTTCAGCGAGGGTCGCCTGTACGGCGGCCAGCTCTTCCTCCAGCGGAGTGCGGGCTTCATCCCCTTCGGGCAAGGCGTCCACCTTCTCCTGCAAGGCGGCGATCTGCGTTTCCAGCGGCGCGGCCTGCTCAGGATCCAGCGTCGGGAAGGTCATGCTCGCCCAGATCAGGATGGACACGGCAACAAGCACGGTCCCGGCCTTTTTGAGATACATCCATGTGCGTTCCCAGCAGTGCGTGACCACGCTGCGCAGGGTGGGGACGCGGTACGGGGGCAATTCCATGACGAACGGGGTGGATTCGCCGCGGATGATGGTCGAGCGCATGAGGCGCGCCATGAGAAGCGCGGCGGCCCAACCGGCCAACGTCAGCAGGAACATGGTACGGGCGGGGTTTTCGGGGAAGAACACGCCCACCAGCAGCAGAAACACGGGGAGTTTGGCTCCGCACGCCATATAAGGAAGCGTGAGCAGGGTCGCCAGCTTTTCCTTGGGACTGCGCAAGGTCCGGGTGGCCATGACGCCGGGGATGGCACAGCCGCCCGCGATACCGCCCGCGATGATGAACGGCATGACGGAAGCCCCGTGCAGGCCGAAGGCGCGGAACACGCGGTCAAGCATGTAGGCCATACGGGCCATGTAGCCGAAGTCTTCAAGAATCGCGACCAGCGTAAACATGATGATGATAAGCGGCACGAAGCTCATGACGCCGCCGAGGCCGTCGATGACGCCGCTGACGATGAGCGACTTGAGGAAGCCGTCGGGCATCAGGGCGCTTACGGTCTCGCCAAGCCAGCCGAAGCCGTCTTCGACCCATCCCTGTGGGTATGCGCCGATCACGAAGGTCAGCTGGAACATGGCGTACAGCACGCCGAGCATGATAAGAGGGCCGAACAGCGTGTTGGTCAGCACCTTATCCAGCTTGTCGGACAGCTCAAGGCGGTCCTTGGCCGATTCGCGCCGGACGGCCCCGCTGCGCAGCACACCACGGATAAAGCCGTAACGGTAGTCGGCGATGATGGCTTCGGGCGACGTTTGCAAGGTATCCCGAAGATGGTCGGCCACGGTTTCCCGGTCGGCGCGCAGCTGCGCGGCCACATCGGGCATACGTTCCACCTGCCTCAGGATTTCGGAATCGTTTTCCAGCACCTTCAGGGCAATCCAGCGGGCGGGATAGCGATCCGTCAACAGCCCTTTCTCGGCAAGGAGCCGTTCCATCTTGGTGAGGACCGGATCGAGATCCGGGCCATAGGAAATGTTCAGCGGAGCGCTCCCCCGGCGGCCAAAGGCGACGGCTTCGCGCAGAGCGTCCTTGAGGCCTTCGCCGGAACGCGCCACGGTCGCCACAACGGGAATGCCGAGCTGTTTGCCCAGCTCCTTCGTATCCACCTGAATGCCCGCTTTCCGGGCTTCATCCATCATATTGCAGGCCAGCACGACCGGCAGGCCCATCTCCATGATCTGGACGGTGAGGAACAGGTTGCGCTCAAGCGCGGAGGTGTCCACCAGATCCACGACCGCCATCGGCTTTTCCTCGGCCTTTTCGGGCGCGAGCACGGCACGGGTGACGATTTCCTCCTGCGAGTACGCCGTCAGGGAATACGTGCCGGGAAGGTCCACCATGAGGACCTCAACGCCGTCGATGGAGACGTAGCCTTCCTTCTTGTCGACGGTGACGCCGGGATAATTCCCGACATGCTGATGGGTTCCGGTATATTCGTTGAACGCCGTGGTTTTCCCGCAGTTCGGGTTCCCCGCCAGCGCAATGCGGACCTCTTTCAACGCGATGTGCTTCGCCTCGCTGCCGTCCTGGCGGCAGTGCGGGCAATCGGCATGGGCCTGGCTCATGCGACCTCCACAGTGATGTAATCGGCTTCGCGGTTCCGCAGGGCCAGCGTGACCCCGAAAAGCCGCAGTGCAACCGGGTCACGCAGCGGGGCGCGGCCCACAATTTCCACATCCGTACCGGGGATGAGCCCCATGTCGCGGATACGCCGCCCGAGCTCGCCATCGGCATCCACGCTGATGATGCTGCCCTTCTGCCCCACCTGCATCTGGCGCAAACCTATCCTCCGCATACAGTCCTCCAAATTGATTTTGATTTTCTTTATTAAGAAAACCTGACGACACTCTACTTCACCACCGCATGCAGTTTGCTGCGTGCGTTACGGTTTTCCCATGGGGCGCTTCAACAAAGCTCCGTACACTCTGACACAAGCCCTCCCGGAACGGGTGAAAGATGCCATTATTGAAAAGTATTGTCAATATAAGTGAGAAAATCTTTCAATTACAGCATCTGTATTCGCCTATCGCGTACGATTTCCGTGTGTTAGAAACCGATGAAATGTTACTTTCCCAACCTGAACAACACGGCGTGAGCCGTTCTGGGAAAAAAAGCTCAAAGATTGACTCATCAAACTTTATTTGACAAATACTCACTTTTGACCTACTCCCCGGCTCTGGGGGGAATCCATGCTCACAAACGCCGCGCCGAACAGCGACCTGCCGACCGCCCGGGAACTCGTTTCCCTCACCGTGCCGCAGCTCGGCATGATGCTGTGCCATCTTGCCGTTTCCATGACGGATCTGTGGGTGGCAGGACGGCTGGATGCCTCCGTTCAGGCGTCGCTCGGCATCGTTTCGCAGGTCTTCACCCTCCTCATGCTGATCACTTCCCTTGCCGGAAGCGGCTGCCTGACGACCATCAGCCAAGCCCTCGGAGCCGGGCTCGAACAGCGCGCCCGCCGGTACGCGGCGCTGATCGCAGGGCTTGCCGGTCTCACGGGCACGGTCATCGCAGCGACAAGCCTCCTTTGCCTGCCGATGACGCTCCGGCTCATGCACGTCTCCCCCGAAATGGAGCCCGTGGTCAGGACGTTTATCATTGCCTACAGCTGCCAACTGCCGTTTTATTACACCCTGATCATGCTGAACTCGGTGTTCCGGGCCTACAAGCTGGTCCGCCTCCCGCTCATCGCCATAGCCGTGGTCGCCGTCGGCAACCTCATCGGCAGCGCGGGGTTCGGGCTGGGGCTGTGCGGGTTGCCCGACTACGGGTATCAGGGGATCGCGTGGAGTACCTTTGGGTCCGCCCTGCTCGGGCTGGCCTGCAACCTGTACGCCATCGTCCGGCACGGCATCCTGACCCGCGCATCCCTCGCCCCGTGGCGGTGGGCCCGGCGTGCCATGCCCTATCTCTTCCGGGTGGGCGGACCGTCCGCCCTCGGCGCTCTGGCGGGACACATGGGGAATCTCGTCATCCTGTCGCTGCTCACGGGGCTGCCCGGCGACATGGTGCCTGTCCTTGCCGGGATGACCCTCGGCTCGCGGGTGGAGAGCTTTCTGACCTTCCCCACTGCGGCGCTGAGCATGACCGTCACCATCCTGAGCGGGCATCTGATCGGTGCAAACAGGCCCGAAGCGCTGTTCCGTTTCGGCCAGCGGCTCGCACTCGCCGCCGCCCTTGCGCTCGGATTCGGCGCTGGGCTGCTGTTTGTGTTCCGGGTTCCGGTGGCGGAGATGCTGTCCACACAGCCCGAGGTCGTCCGGCAGGCCGCGCAGTTCCTCGTCTTCGCGTGCGCGGGCATTCCGCTCAAGACCTATTCCATGCTTGTGAACGGGGCTTTCGCCGGGGCGGGGGCCACGCGCGTCTCCTGCAAAGTCAACTGTGTGACCATGTGGGCGCTCCAGCTTCCGCTGGCGTGGACGCTCGGCAACGCCTTCGGCGCGACCGGCATCTACGCCGCCATGCTCTGCGCGAACGCGGGTTCGGCATTCTGGTACGCACGGCTCTACGCCGGGAAAAAATGGCTTGAATACGGTATGCGAAAACGTCAGAATGCCTGACGAGCCGAAAGAGGAGAACGCGGTATGCCCGAAGAGCGAAACGACGCCAGACAGCTCTCGCCTGTGCTGGAAAACTACCTAGAAATCATCTTCCATCAGGAAATCCGGGAAGGCGCGGCCCGCGCCAGTTCCATCGCGGAGGCGGCGGGCGTGTCCCGCTCCACCGTCACCAGCACGCTGAAGGCGCTGAAAAGCATGGGCTATGTGGACTATGAGCCCTACAGCCTCGTCCACCTGACCGAAGCGGGGATGCACATCGGGCGGGATATCGCCCACCGGCACATCGTCATTCAGGAATTTTTCCAGCATATCCTCCAGTTGGAACCGAACGTCTCCAACGACGTGGCCTGTGAACTGGAACACGTGATCCCGCCGGACGTCATACGGCGTCTGGGGCAATTCGTCCTGTACCTGCGGAGCCGCGAGGACGACTGGAAAAACTGGCAGGAGGACTACAAAGAAATCCGGCTGGAGCATATCCAGTCCAATACGGACAGGGATCTTGTCCGCAACGCGCCGCCCATGCTCGCCATGCGCACCCAGATGATGGGGCAGGACGAACTGCGGAAAAAGTACCGTTAGCGGGCTTTATCCTACGCGTCGGCAGAGCCCTCCGGCGGCGCGAAAAACCATGCAAAACCTCCGAAGCGAACGCCCTCCGCGTGGCCTCGCCATCAGCCGGAAAGCGTGGAAACGTGAAGGCCCGATAAGGCTTCCGTGCAAACATCCCCGGCTCTCCGGGATGGATCCCCCCTGCCCCATACGTTGCGTCCCGGCGCCTTGGGCCGCTTACGCAACGGAATCCGGGCCTTTCCTTGCGACAAGGCACAACGCCCCGCCCTCTCCGCGAACGTCGGACCGGACATCGACAAATCCGACGGCGCACAGCCATCCCGCCAGCGCGTCCGCCGTATACGTCCGCATCCCGTCCACTATGGAGCACCACCGGGAATCCCCGGACTCCTCGTTCACGATCAAAAACACGCCGGACGGTCCGAGTACGCGGAACACCTCGGCAAAGGCGGCGGATACATCCGGCCAGAAGTAGACCGTCTCGAAAGCGGTGACGAGATCGAAGGACGCATCAGCATAGGGCAGCCGGGAAACATCCCCCTGCCGCACTTCGCAGCGCCCGGCGGCGACGGCTCCGGCGTTCTTCCGGAGGCTGGTGGCGACGCTCTCAGCGGAAAAATCGATCCCGCAGACAGACCCTTGCGGGCAGAGTTTCAGAAATTGCGCCAGATTCGCCCCGCCGCCGCATCCTATATCGAGCACCCGGGCGTCTGGCTCCGGCGACACATGCGACCGACCCCACTTCGCCAGCGAAGCGTGCCCACAATTCATAGCCCACAGCATGATCCTTCCGGATAGGCCGCCGGGCTTCCGGGCGTTCTGAAAAAACGCCCGCAATACATGATGCATACGCTCTCCTTGTCTATCCGGCTGACGTTCCCTCGCTCCATATACAAGTAAAACAGACTGGCCGAGGAACGACTGGCCTCCTCTCCAAAGGTCTGAGAGGTATCTGGAAGCATTATCTACGGAGAAAACCCGGCACAGCCGGGCTGAACTCCGCCACGAGTCGGGAACGCGAAACCGGGTCCTTTCTCACCAGAACGGCCCCCCCCAATCCGGACTACCCCAAAGTTTCCGAATACGGACTTTGCGGGAACGGCAGCCCATACGTCAAGAGGGGCCCCCGCATCGGGCGCTCCTGTCCGGCGAGGACAACAGGGGGTACGTCACGCATCCTTGAGCGAGTAGCGCACCGGCACCAGAACCTGAAAACCTTTTCCCCCACGGACCGAGGGTATATCAAGGCCGACAAGCTTCTCGCCGAGCCGTTCGGTGGCTGTATCGAGCACCCCGAAGCCGCTGCCCTTGCCGAGCGAGCACGCACTGACCTTTCCGTCGGCGGAGATCGTCACGAGAAGCTGCACCGTCCCTTCAGCGCCGATCCGCCGCGCCTGCTTGGGATACCGCTTGTGACGGTTCAGGGCGTCAAGGATGGCTCCCAGCGCCTTGCTCTTGTCGTCCGGCCGTTCCTGCGTTCCCCCGACCGGGGCCGAAGGCGCGGCCGCCGCCACGGAGGATACGCCCGTCCCCGCCGAAACCGGAGGAATCTCCGTCTGTTGGCCTACGGGAGCGGAAGGCGGCACGGGCTTCTCCGGCTGCCGGACCACCGGCCGCGTTTTTTTCACCGGAGGAGATTTCTTGACCGGTTTCGGCTTCACGGGTTCGGGAGCTACCGTTTTGGGCGCCTCCTGCGGAGGCTTGGGCCGTTCGACGACCGGAGGCGGCACGGGGATCGTCACCTCCGATTCCGGGCTCAACAGCTTGCGCATGGCGTCCGGCTGAACGGGTTTCGCCTCGGGCGTCGGCTCGGGGCGGATCACACGCATCAGCATGATGGATGAAGGGGCTTTCGGCGGCGTGAGGATCTTGACGGAGGGGGTCATCAGACACACGGCCAAGGCCAGCAGGACAAGCCCCCCGGTCATGCCGCCCGCCATGCTGCGGCTCTTGCGGAATTCCTCCACCCCGTACAGGGGCCTAACGCTCACTTGGCTGCGTACTGATAACAAAGTGTCCTCCTCTCTTCAGCCTTGCGATGTCTACGACGCCGACAAACGCTTCAAAAGGGGCCTTTTCGTCGACGTACAGATTCAGCAGGGCTTCGGGCCGCGTCTCGAGCACCGCGGCCAACGCCTCTTTCGTCAATTGCCGATCCTGATAATGGATAGTCCCATCGGCCTTCACCGAAATCACCAGTTCCGCATTCTTACGGCTGGATTCCTCCGACGTCTCCGAGGCCGGAAGCACGATATCCAGCACCGGCTTGCTGAATGTCGTGGTCATGATGAAGAAAATCAGGAGCATGAAGATAACGTCGATGACCGGCGTCAGATCGATGCTGGCATCCTCGTCGAAATCATGCATGGCACATTCTCCGGGTTTCGGGCCGGGCTTCCCGCTTCGCGCCGCCGCACAGTTCCAGCGCACGGTAGCTGTGTTCCACGGCCTCGATGTGGAAGCCCTTGAATTTGAGCATCAGGTAATAGTAGAACATGAGCATGGGGATGGCGACGCACAGGCCCATGATCGTGGTGATGAGCGCTTCCCAGATGCCCGCCGCCAGCTGCGCGGCGTTGGGGGCGCTGTTTTCCGCGATGGTGCGGAACACCGTCACCATGCCGAGGATGGTCCCGAGCAGGCCGAGCAGCGGCGAGACCACCGAAATGAGCCTCAGCCAGCACAGCCCTTTCGTGACCTGCTCGAAATTGCGGTGGAACAGGTAAGCGACCTCGGCCCGGATGTCTTCGGAGTGGCCTCCGTGGGTCTTCACGACATCGCGGATAATGGCAATCAGCGGATTGTCGCTCTTATCGCATACATCGCGCATACAGCGGCCTTCCTGATGCTCAATGTCGAGAAAGTCCCGCTTGAAGTCGCGCCAGACGAAATGCAGATACAGAAGGTTCCGCAGCGCGAGGTACAATCCCGCACAACCGACAAAAACCAGCGCGACGCCGGACGGGCCTATGGACGCATAGATTGAGGCAAGATTCATGAGCGTTTCCTGAACACGACGTATGGGCGGCAGAGCCGCCCTTCCGGTTTCGGGGCCGAAGCTCCGTTGATCCTTCTGGCCCGTCAGGCCACCTGTTCCGCGAACCCCTTGAAGGCTTCCTGCGCCCGGAGGCAGTCGGCCTCGTCGGGATGCTTGGCCGCTTCTTCGAGGCGCGCCTTGCGTTCGGGCGTCATGGGGTGCACGTCGGACGCCATTTTCTGCATCATGGCGACGATCTTCGGATCGACCTTGCCCTGACACAGATACGTGCCGAGCACCTTGTTCCGGCGTTCCGGAGCGTTCACCAGCGCTTCGCCCTGCGCGATGCAGTCCCTGGCGTGATCGGAATCCGGCCATGCGCCCAGCGTGCCGAACAAAGCCACCTTCGCGTCCCGCACCGTTTCCAGATAGGCCTTGGCCTGCGCGTCGGGCATCCCCTTGTCCACCCAGTAGCCCACGGCAACCAGATCGTAGCCCTCGGGCGCGGGAGCGGACTCCACGGGATAGATCTCACAGCCGGGAAGAACGGCGGCGATGGCTTCGGCGATTTTCCGGGTATTCCCGGTCCGGGACGAATAGACGACAAGAGCTTTCATGACGGTTCCTTTGTGCCCACGGCCTCGCGCAACGCGAAGAACGACTCGCGCGCTGCCGGGATGAGTTGACGGTTTTCGCGGCCCACGTACACGGAGAACAGGACCGTGCCCGCCGCGTTGAAAAACTGCACGGAATGGCTTTCCAATCCCATAAAGGGTAAAGACAGGAAACAGATGTGACCGAGATCATCGATCTTGAGATGTCCGCCGAGTCCGCTGCCGCCGGACAGGTTGAAATAGCCGTGCCCGTGTCTGCCTTCCGGTATCTTTCCCTTGATTTCGATGACGGAGCCCAGATGCGCCATGATAAAGGTGGCGTTTTCCCATGAGGCCAAGGCCTGCCAGACCGTATCGAAGGCGTCCTTGCCCGCGAAGGCCCGCGCCTCGTCCGGCAGGGCTCTGGCGACTTCCAGTTCCGAAACGCCGAAGCGTTCCGCAAGGCTTGCCAGCATCACCGGCTTCTTTTCCCGCAGGGCCGCGGCGATGGACTCGCCCAGCGTTTCCGTTGTCTGGCAACACGATGCCGTCATAGTTCGTTCTCCCGTTTGGTTTCCGTTTATTCCCATTCCAACAGCGCTTCGTCTGTTCGAGACGCCCCGGAAAAGATGATCATGCGGGTGCCGCTCTCCGGAAGGTTTCCCTTCCGATCCGCAGCATTCCCTCCGTACTCACTCGCTATGAAAGAGGCAGCCGCAAGGCCCGGGCGCAAGACAACCCCATCAGTTCGAGATCATGGGTGATCACAAGGACGCAGGCCCCCCTGCCGGCCAGCAGAGCCAGCGCGTCGGCGATGCGGCGCATGTTGCGCCCGTCAAGGCCGCTGGTGGGCTCGTCGAGGATGAGCACGTCCGGGCGCTTGGCAAAGGCGCAGGCGATCACAAGCCGCTGCTTTTCGCCGCCGGAAAGCGATTGCGGGTGACGTTCCGCAAGCCCTTCCAGCGCGAACAGCGACAGCAGGCCGGGCACATCGTCCGCGCCGCACCCCGCCAGCGACAGGCTGACTTCAAGTTCCTGCCGTACCGTCTTCATATGGAGCTGGTGATCGGCGTTCTGGAGCACAATGCCCACTCTGGAAAGCAGTTTCGATGCCGGGACCGGCTGCCCCGCGATGGCGAACCGCCCTTCCTGCGCGGCGTTCAGGCCGGTAAGCAGGCGGGCGAGCGTGGTCTTGCCCGTGCCGTTGTCCCCGATGAGCGCGGTCACGCCCGCCGGGATCGACACGTCCACGCCGTCGAACAGGGCCGGTTTGCCGGAGTACGCGAACCGCAGGCCGGAAACGGCCAGCCCGCCTTCACCCGGCTCCAGCAGTTCCTCCGCGCAGTCCGGCAACGTGCGGCGGGGATCGTCTATCCGGGCGGCGCGCAGCCCGCACCGTCCGCGCAGGGCGTCGTCGTACAGCAGGTCAAAGCCGCCCCGCTCCGCAATCCGGCCTTCCCGCATGACAAGCACGCGATCCGCTATGCCTTCCAGCCAGTACAGCCGATGATCCACCACAAGGATCGCCATGCCCCGCGCCTTGAGTTCGGCGAGCTTGCAGGCCAGATCCTCGGTAGCTTCGGGATCGAGATTGGCGCTCGGCTCATCAAGGATAAGGGCCCTCGGCCCCTGCGAGAGGATGGAGGCCACCCCGACCTTCTGCTTCTGCCCCTCGGACAGTTCGTGGATAGAGGAGGACAGGATCGGCCCGAGCCGGAAGGCCCGCGCCGCCTCATCGATTTTGGCGGCGATGGCTTCGGGCGAAACGCCCTGCCATTCATGGGCGAACGCCAGCTCGTCCTCGACATTCAGGGCGAAAAACTGCTGTTCGGGGTCTTGAAAGAGCGTTCCGACCTCCCGCGCAATGGCGTTGATGGGCCGGGCGTCCGTCGGCTCGCCGCCGATCAGGACACGGCCTTCCAGCGTCCCCTGAAAATAGTGGGGGCACAGGCCGTTGGCGAGGCGCATCAGCGTGGACTTGCCGCAGCCGCTGGCCCCGGTGCACAGCACCAGTTCGCCGGGCCGCACCGAAAACGAAATATCCGAAACCGCCGGGCACGTCTGGAACGGGTACGTGTAGGTCACACGTTCAAAGCGGATCATCAGCGCATCCCTCCTTCCAGCGGGGCCCATCCCACGGCATGTTGGCACAGCACCGCCGCAGCCGCCACAAGGCAGGCCGCGACCAAAAGCCATGTGTCGGACGCCTTCCAAACCAGCTTCCGGTAAGGGCGCATCCCTTCGCCGTAGCCGAGCCCCTTGAGTTCGGCGGCGATGCCGAGCTCTTCCGACGTCTTCAGCGAACGGAACAGCAACGGCGTGAACACCAGCCTGATCAGCAGCACGGGATGGCGGAAGGCGTTCCACGGGGTCATGCGCCAGCCGCGTATCCGAAGCGTTTCCGAAACCTGTTTGGCGTCATGCAAAAACGTGGGGATGAAACGGATCATCACCGCCGCCGGGAGATACAGGCAGAACGGCAGGCGCAAACTCTTCAGGGCGGTCAGCAGGCTCTGCACCCGGCAGGAAAAGGCCAGCGGCAGGATCACGTTCAGCATCGTCGCCATGCGCAGGAACGGCACCACCAGCGACACCGCCGAAAACGCGGGCATGGACGGGATCAGCAGGCTCATCCCGAACGCGCACCCCATGGCCAGCAGCGACATGCCCACAAGGACCGCATACCCGATCAGCAGGATGCGGAACTGCCGCATCCCGAGGGCATACACCAGAGACATGCCGAAAAGCACCATCTGCGGCTCGACCCCGGACAGGGCCACCGTAGCCACGGACGCCAGCAGGCTGACGAACATCTTCGCCCGCGTATCCGCCGCGTGCAGCCCGCCGCCCCAGACGGCCCCCTCAGTTACGGACAATGCCTGCATGACGCAGCTCCCGAACGGCGCGGACGCCGGAAAAAAGCCCGCACAGCGATCCCACGTAGCCGATGACCACAATGGGGACGATGACATACAACAAGGCCGGACTCTCGCGCATGAACAGCCACGAAACGCACAGCGAAAAGACTTTCGACGTGAGATCGTATACCGCGACGCCGAGCACGGGCGCCCACGGCTTCCGCATCCCTCCGGAGCAGGCCATCGCCGCCTCGGCGCAGCCCGCCGCCAGCAGCATGGCCGGGAGGAGCGTCACGCTGCCGCCGAGCAGAAGCATACTGATGAGCATGTTCACGAGCACGAACAGGGCCAGCGTCCCGGGCTTGCGCACCTTATAGAGCATGACCACGAGCAGCGTGGTGAAAATGAGGTTCTTGGCGAGCAGGCTCACCGGATTCATCCCTCCCCCCACCAGCGCGACCAGCAGGGTGGAAAGCTTGGCGGCGGCCGAGAAAACGCCGAGGACGACGAGTTCCCGCGCGCTCCAGTAATGACGGTTGAAGACCTGTGACGGCATCCGTATTCCTTCCCCTCCTCCCCCCGACGCCGCACGGGATTACCGTGGGCGTCCGCCGCCGTGCAGCGTGGGAAGAGTTTTTTGATAATATAAATGAAATTCAATTTCAATACTAAAGCACAGGCTTCCTCATGAAATCAGAATCTCATGCCGACCTTGATGTTGGCGTGCAGGCCGGGTTCCAAAATGCTGTCGTCCTGCCGGTACCGCTTGTCGAAGAGGTTCAGGACTTCTGCGGCCACGGTATACTGCTTTTCGTCGCCGAACTCGAAACCGAAAGCCACGTTCGCCGTCTGCCAGTTGTTGTAGTGGGTCGTCTCGCTTTCGGTCTTCTCGACGGAATTTGAGGAGAACCGCCCGTACACGTCGGCGTTGAAGTCAACGGTTTCGCTCAGGGCGTGCTTGAAGCGCACCCCCGCCCTGCCCGACCATTCGGGTACGCCGGTTTTCCATGTGGTCAGCGTGCCGTAGTCGAACTTGCGCCGCATCCATGTCGCGGAAGCGTACGGCGTGAGGCCGCATTCGAAATCATAGCTCGCGGCCAGCTCCACCCCGTGGGTCTTTGCCGACGAGACGTTGATGTAGCGCGAAGTGTCGGTATCCGCGTCAATGGTGGGGTTATAAATATAGTCGTCCGCATCGGAATAGAAGGCCGCGACGTCTACGGACAGGCCGTCATGGACATACCGCGCCCCGATTTCATAGCTGTTCGAGGTCTCCGGCTTGAGGCCGGGGTTCGGCAGGATCGTCCCGCCTCCCATCGCCGACATCACATACTTTTCCTGCAGCGAAGGGACGCGGAATCCCTGCGCGAACGTGGCCCGCAGCGTCAGATCCGGGATGCCCGACCACATAAGGCCCACATTGAAGACCGGCCGGGAATTGTTTGAGGAGCTCTCCGTGCCCACGTCATACGGGGCCGTGCCCTTGGAGTTGGTCTTGCTTCCTTCGGCATGTTTCATCTCGGACTGGACCCACGTATACCGTACCCCATAGCTCAACGTGAAGTCGGCGGGCAAGGTCGATTCCATCTGGGCATACAGGGCGTTCGTCAGCATGTCGCCCTCGTGGTAGGCCGTGGAGGTGTACGGGATGCTCTTCGCCATGGATGCCGCCGCGATCTGTTGCGCAAAGGGGGGCGCACTGGCCAAGATGCCGGTGGCAAGGATGCGCTCCACTGAAGTGGAAGCCGAAGCCCTCGTATCAGCCTTCAGCGTATCATAGCTGATGTCGTATCCGGTGATCAGGTAATGGTTGTCGCCGATGGCCCAGTCCATCTGCAGCGAGGAGCCGAGCTGCTTGTTCCGGTTGTCCGCATTGTTGGTGACGACCAGCGGCATCTTCGTGATGGCCGGGTCCGTGTTCACGTCGTTGGTCATTTCCTTTTCATTCTTCTGCCAGAATGCGTCGAAGCGCACACGGGGAAGCCACGGCGTCACGTTTTTGGCTTCGGCGAAGGCATAAACCTTATCGCGCTGCCACTTGGGGACGTCCACGGCGAAATTCTCATAGCCGGGCTCCATGCTCCCGGAATGGATGGACCCCTTGAAGCTGTCCAGCCCGCCGCCGACCGTGAACTTGTCGGAAAAGTCGTAGCTCAGGAACGCGCTGCCTTCCTTCTGGCGGAAGGAGGTGTTCGGCGCTTCGCCGTCAGGCGTGCGCAGGTTCCCCTGATCGCTGTATGAGCCGGACACGCGGTACTTGAATCCGTTCATACCGCCGAAAGCCGACAGGGATTCGGCAAAACCGTTGGACGCGCCGTTATAGGCCACGGACGCCTCGCCCTGAATCGGTTTGTCCCCGCCTTTCTTGGTGATGATGTTGACCACGCCGCCGATGGCTTCCGAACCGTAGAGCACGGACGCGGGGCCCTTGATGACTTCCACGCGCTCCACGTTGGAGGGATCGATCAACAGGGGCGTGCCGTCCATCGACTTGTTTTCCACGAGCTTCTGCCCGTCGATGAGGATCAGCACGCGGTTGGGATTCTCGCCGCGGATGGATATGCGCTTAAAGCCCTGCCCGCCGGAATTCCTGATTTCCACGCCCGGCACGTCCTGCAAAAGCTCGCCGATGGTCCGGGCGGGAGAACGCTTGATGTCCTCGCTCGTCATGACGGAAACGCTCATGGGAACGTCCTGCAATTCCTTCTCCACCCTCGTGGCGGTCACGTACACGTCGTCCGCCTTGACCGGCTCCTCCACGGCATAGGCGGGGCACCACGCCGCCAGGCCCAGCGCCGTCAACGGCAAGGCACGGGCCAGCATCTTCCTTACAAACATCAGGCCTCCAAAGCACGCTTGAGATAATCAAGCAACAGTTGTGAAAGGTTCACCTGCCAGAACTGCCCGGCGAGCGTAAGCACGATGAAGGCCCCGTCCCGTTCGACAAGACCCGCCCGCTCCCATTGCTCAAGCACGGGTTTCCACACCTCGCCCAACGGGATGCCGTAAGCCGCTTCCAGCCCCGGCATGTCCAGCCAGCCCTGCTCCATCCCCTCGGCGATGGCCTTGAACAGCTTTCCCTGCGGGAACGGGCGAAACAGCATGGCGATGGGCTTGCGTCCGGCCCGGACTTCTTCCTGCCACGCCCGGTAGTCCGACTGGTTCAGATAGAAGAACCCGTCCAGATTGCCGCCCGCGCCGGGACCGAACGCCAGACAGTGGGCGCGGCCTTTGACATACAGATTGTACAGGTTGCGTTCCCGCGACGTCCGCGCCCAGTGGCTGATCGACAGGCGGCGGTAAAACCCTTTCTGCATGGCCTTCACCCCTGCGGCGAACATGGCCGACTGCATGGGGACGTCCGCCCCGGCGGGAAGGCGTCCGCTCTCAATGGCCTTGGCGAGCGGGGTGTTCCGGTACACGTTGAGCTGGTAGCAGTCAGCGCCGTCGAGCTTGAGCGACTGGGCCGTGGCGATGTCCGCCAGCCAGCGTTCCATCGTCTGCATGGGGAAGCCGTAGATGAGATCCACGATGACGGCGGCCTGATCATAGCTCTGCAAAAGCTGGAGCTGCCGAATCAGCGTGTCGCGATCGGACACGCGGCCCATCGCCTGCCGGATCTCCGTGTCAAAGCTCTGCACCCCGAGTGAAAAACGGTTTGCCCCGCCCTCGAAGCACGCTTCCATCTTGTCCGGGCCGAAATTCGACAGACGCCCTTCCACCGTGATCTCGCAATCGTTGGCGAGCGGCAGCACGGCGCGGACTTCCTTCAAGATGCGCCGGAGATCGCCCGCCTGCAGCGCCGTGGGCGTGCCTCCGCCCATGTACACGGCATGTACCGGCCCGGCATCCTGTCCGGGCCGGCCCCGCCACAGGCGCAGCTCCTGAATGAGCGCGTCGGCGTAGATCCGGCTTTCGTCTTCGCGGTATGCCTTGTTGTAGAAACCGCAGTACAGGCAGTGCGTCTCACAAAACGGCACATGGATGTACGCCACGGTCTTTCCCGTCCTCGGCTCCGCCAGCAAAGGCTCCAGCGTCGCCTCAAAATCCTGTTTTTCCACGCCCGAACCGCCAAGGCCGGGATGTACGGCGATCTTGCCTTCAAACGCGTACGGCAGAGGATCGACCCCCTCCCTGGCGAAGTAGCGTTCGAGCCCCTCAGCCGGGACGCTTGGCTGCCCTACCCGCTCCTGCTCGGACGGAAGGCTTTTTTCCAATCGGATTTCAGTCATGACCCCTCCGGGTTCTCATCAAAAGTACATTGAACAATATTAAGTTTTATTAATCAAACTTTATGTCCGCAGATGTACACAGTCCGCCCCGGCCTGTCAACCGTTTCTGCCAAAAGGTGGAATGCTTTTTATTACAGCCTATTTTGAAGGAGATTGCCCAGCGAGGCACTCCGGACAGACGCCGTACAGATACAGCCTGTGTTGCGTGGGTGTAAATCCGTATTGGCGGACAAGGCGCTCCTGCAGGGCTTCGATCTTAGGATCGACGACCTCAATGCTCTTGCCGCAGCACTCGCAGATGAGATGATCGTGGTGCCAGTCGCTGGCCTGCTCATACCGGACGACGCCCCCGCCGAAAGAGACTTCCTTGGCAAGCCCGGCCTCACACAACAGCTTCATCGTGCGGTATACCGTGGACTGCCCCACCGTCGGATCCTGTCGCTGAACCAGGCCGTACAGATCGTCAATGGTCAGGTGCCCCTCTTCCTGAAAAAACACGGAAACGATGGCTCGCCGCTGCTGCGTGTTGTGGCAACCTTTTCCGCGTAGGAAGCGCGTGAACACCGTCTCCGGATCAACATGGACTTGTCCGCCTGACATACCTCATCCTTACATAACGGTTCAAGATGTATTGAAGCGCGGGCCCTGCACTCCGGCCCGCGCTTCAGGCATAACGGCTACGGAGTGCCTATACCGCCCACAGTCTATTATAATTGAATTTCATTTTCAATATATTCGCATAAAAAAATGCGGTTAAAGAGCCGCCAACAGCCGGTTGGCCCAATCTTCCACGTCGCTCCCGTTCGACGAGAGATTGCCGTCGAGCTTCAAGCCTTCCAGAATCTGAATGCCGCCGAGTTCGTTCAAACGCGCCTCAATCACATCCACCGCCCCGCAAAAATGCTCAAAGGAGCTGTCCCCGCTCGCAAAGCACGCGGTCTTGACGCCCTTGACTCCAATACGATCAAAGGCTTCGAACAACGGCTCGAAATCCGTCTGCAGCTCGACTTCATCGGTCCCCCACGCGGAGCACCCGAACAGAGCGACATCCCGGCCTTCGCACAGGCCATCCGGGGAAACGTCGGCGGCGTCCCGTACATCGGCGACATGCCCCGCAGCCCGCAGACGCCCGCCGAGGTATTCGGCAATATCCGCCGTGTTGCCGGTGGTGGACCCGTAAACGATAAGCACATTACTCATGAAAAAGCTCCACTTGGAAAAAAGTTAATGATCGTGATTGTGTTCGCCGCGACATGCGCATCCTCCGTGCCCGTGCCCATGCCCGTGTTCGCCATGGCATGTGCAGTGCGCGCATTTTCCGCAGCACCCGCTTTTCTTCTTGCGGGGCGGCACGATAAGCACACGGCTCCCGGAGGGCGCCATGTTGAATCCGTTTTCGCCCTTGAAGAACAGCTGCGACGCCGGAACGGGCGTCTGGCACAACCGGGCCTGCAACACCTTGCTGCCGAACGGCAACACTTCGCTTACCCCCGCCGTATCGACGAACACCCTGCCGCCGCACCTGTACTCCCTCAAAAAGAGATTCAGCAGTTCGTGTGCGGAGTTGCCGTCAAAAATGCCCTGCATCTTCACATGCAGGTTGTCCTTGTTGTGATGGTAGTTCATCTGAAAATCGGTGCTCATGCACGTTCTCCTTCTTGCCGTGCGGATTCGCTCCCCAGAAGCCGGGAAATGGTGCTCAGACTCCCGTTCGGCAACATATAAAATGTCTTGTTGTGTTTCTTCGCCAGATTCTTGACTTTGATGCAGGCGCCGTGGCTGTTGCAGTTCACGGGGCAGAGGATGATGTCCGCGCGCCTGAGGCTCCGCTCGAGCTGGCGCGTGCCGCCCTGCAACGAGCCGTTGTGGTAATCGAGGACGCCGCCGCCCCCTTCAATAAATTCGCGGTACAACGACTCCATGCGCTCAACGCCGCCGACGATGAGCACCCGCTTGCTGCACAGATCGAACGAGGGACAACTCTCGTCGCAGTCCCTGCCGCAACAGGTCCCGCAGGAATCAGCCGCCATGCCAGGCAAGTTCCCCTGCTCAAAGCGAGCCCTTCCCTGCTTGAGCAGCGAATTGACCAGTTCGCGCTGGCCCTCGAAACGCTGCGTCAACGACGCAAGCGCCTCCCGCAGGTTCTCGTTTTCCGCTTCAAGTTCCGGGCCCCTGATTTCCCACAGCGCCGTGGACGCCTCATACATGGCGTCCAGTTCGGCTTTCAGGCGGTTGCGTTCGTCCCGGAGCGCGGCGTTTTCCTGCGCAAGCGCACGCCTGCCCTCTTCCGCCTGCTCCATGCCGCCGCGCGAAGCCGCTTCGCGCTCCTTCAACAGCCGGATACGGTTGGCCTGCTGCTCGTTCTTGCGTTCCAGTTCAACGATAAACCGCCGGATGCGCGTCTGTTCCTCCGCGATGCCGTGCATGGCCATGTGGACCGCGCCGTAGACCGTGCGACGGGCTTCATCCGAAAGCCTGCGCGTGGCCGCCGCCCACAAAAAGCCCACATACTGGCCGGCGGAGAACGCCTCCTTCCACTGCGCGAGAAAATCCTCTTCACTCAAAAGCCGCAACGGGGCGGCCTCACGCTCGTACTTCCGGCGGAGCAGCTGGCTCATCTTCCGGGACAGAGGGTTTTCCGTAGCGGCGGCATTGACGAACAGTTCGTGCATTTCAAACGGCGTCAGTTCAACCGCCGGAAGCGACATTTTCTTCAAGAGATGTTTCTGTTCGGCAAGCGTGATCCCCATGCCGACAAGCGGACATCTGAACAGTTCGTCCGCTTCCCATATGCCGTGAACAGCCCGTGAAACAGGCGACGCAACGTCCAACGCGGGTTCCGCGTCCGCTGTCTGAGATAACCAACTCATAGCGTTCCTCCATTCCGTTCTGTTGGAAACAGATCTGCCGTATATGAAAATGAAAGTCAAGATCAATAAGTATATTTTTTCTCTCTTCCGTCCTCCCTTTTTCGGCAAAACAAAAAGGAGGCTGCCCGGAAACAGCCTCCCCATGTCGCATAACATATTTTACTCTCTGCCGATGCGCTTCCTTATATGTGATGACGTTCGCCTCGCTCATCGCCGCGGCGAAAGCTCGCACCTGCGACGCCGGAACATGCAGGCAGGCTGTGGCGGCGTCACCCTCGGCGTGGAACGGAAGGTTGCTTGCCCTGAGCAGATCGTTCACCGTAGCCCGGGACTTGGCAGGGTCCCCAGAGACGGCCTGGAAAATATAGCCGCCCTCGCCGTCACGCTGGATATGCCACTGCTGGCGGCCACCCTCCACCACTTGCAGATGCTCCAATTGAACCGTTCCGTGTGGGGACCTCCGCGTGGTCCGGGAGGTCAGCTTTTCCAGACTGCTCAGGTTCTCCAGAATGGGCGGATTGTCGTCAAGGAAAGGAAGCCGCTCGCCGAACACATCGTTCAGAATATAATCGCGCCGGGCGATGAAGGCATCACGCATCGTTTCCACCTGATGCGGCACAACCCCAAATCGGCGGCACTGCCAAAAACGTTGCAGGCTCTCCCCTCGCGTTTTTTCGTCGCATGAAACGCGCCAGAAAACCGTCTTCACGGGACATCACCGCCGAAAGCTTTTTTCCGGCGGAAACGCCGAATGGCGGCCCTGAAGAAATCCTGAGCCGCCATTCCTTTTACCGTGCCCCAGTGGCGTACACAACCCCCGGGGCATTCAACGCGCCTACGGAACTGAGGGGAGTTCCGAGGTATCCCTTCCACAGCCCCGTTCCGAAGAGATCCGGTTTATCCCCACAGGACCAGCCGCGTCTCCAGCGGCGAGGCCAGCCCCGGTGTGACGGGAAGCACTCGCACGCCGTACACATGCGGCCCGCTCCGGGACGGGCTGTAGGCGCAGGCGTACACGAGCCTGTCCGCCGTGCTCTCCTCCGTGCGCGCCATATCCACGACGTCCGGAGTGTCCGTAAAACCGTTGCCGTCGCCCGGTCCGGCCACGAGCTGCACAAGCAGCTCCTCGGGCTTCATCCCGCCGGGCAGGACGCCGATCTGTACCTGCATGGGCTGGGTGCCCATCAGTTCCTCACCCTTAAGCCCTTCAATACGGATCTGCTCGATCCGAAGGGAGCTGAAGCGGGCGTTGACGTCCTGCTTCCACCGGGCGAGGCGCTTGGTGAGGGCGTTGTGCTTGTCGCGCAGTTCCGCATACCGCTGCGCCGCCGGGATGTAGTAGTCGTTGAGATACTCCCGCACCATCCGGTTGGAGCTGAACCGCGCGATCAAGGACTGCATGGACTGCCTGACCGTCAGAAGCCAGTCGTGGGGCATCCCTTCGAAATTGCGCTCGAAATACAGCGGCACGATCTTTTCTTCCAGAAGGGCGTACAGGAACCCGGCGTCGTCATAATCGCTCTGTTCCCCGCACAGATATTCACGGGTGACGGCGGGCCCGATGGTCCAGCCGTTCTCGCCGTTGTACCCTTCACACCACCAGCCGTCGGAGATGCTGAGGTTGACCCCCGCGTTGACGGGCACCTTCTGGCCGCTGGTCCCACAGGCCTCGTAGGGACGGCGGGGAGTGTTGAGCCACACGTCGCAGCCCTGAACCATGAGCCGCGACACCGCAAGGTTGTAATCCTCTATGAAGAATATCTTTCCGAAGAAGCGGGGGTCGAGCATGTGGCGGATCACTTCCTGCAGCATGTCGATGCCCTGCGTGTCGGCGGGATGGGCCTTGCCGGAGAAGACGAAGATCACCGGGCGCTCCGCATTGCCCACGATGCGGGCCAGACGATCCAAATCCGCAAAAAGCAGCGTCGCCCGCTTGTACGGCGCAAACCGCCGGGCAAAACCGATGACCAGAGAAGACGGCGTAAGACAGGCCGCCATTTCCTTCTGCTTTTCGTAGGGAACGGCGAACTTCTTGAAAAATTCCGGCAGCGAAGCCCGGAGATAATCCAAAAGCTGCTTCTTCTGGAGCTGCCGCACCGCCCAGAGGCCCTCGTCCGGGATTTCGTCTATCTTGCTCCAGATGGACGAATCCGGGCTCTGCTCCTGCCAGCCGGGGCCAAGCACGTTATCCAGCAGCGCCCGCATGGGCGCCCCCGTATACGACGGCACATGGACGCCGTTGGTGACGTACCGGATGGGGATCTCCGCCTTGGGCACGCCCTTCCAGCCTTCCTGCCACATATGGCGGGAAACGTATCCGTGCAGGGCGCTCACGCCGTTGGCCCGGAACGAGTAATTCAAAGCCAGCACCGTCATTTCGAAAACATTGCGCTCGCTCCCTTCAAACCGCCCCATCCGCACGAATTCCGGCCACGGCAGGCCGATGCTCTGGGCATACGGCAGGAAGTACGGCTCCATCCGTTCCAGCCCGAAACGCTCGTTCCCGGCGTCCACGGGCGTATGCGTCGTAAACAGGCTGCTTCCGCGCACGAGTTCCCCCGCTTCGGCGAAGGAGAGCCCCCGCTCCTGCATAAGCAGGCGGATACGCTCAAGGATGAGGAACGCGGAATGCCCCTCGTTCATATGATATACGGAGGGCCTGATGCCGAGGGCGCGCATGAGCTGGACCCCGCCCATGCCGAGCAGGATTTCCTGGCGGAGGCGGCAATCCCTGTCCGCCTCGTACAGCCGGGCGGTGATCTTGCGATCGTCGGCGGTATTGCTGGGCGTGTCGGTGTCCAACAGATACAGCTTGACCCGCCCCACACGCACCATCCAGATCTGCGCATGGAGACGCCGCCCCGGAAGCTGCAACAGCACTTCGAGCGGCGCTCCGCCCTCATCCTTGACCAGCTCCAGCGGCAACGTGGCGAAATCGTTTTCGGGGTACTGGGCGATCTGCCGCCCGTCCCTGTCGATCTGCTGCCGGAAATACCCGCTCCGATACAGCAATCCCACGCCCACAAGAGGGATATTCAGATCGCTTGCCGATTTCAGGTGATCGCCGGACAGGACGCCGAGCCCGCCCGAATAAATCGGCAGGCACTCGCTCAAGCCGTACTCCGTCGAGAAATAGGCCGCCGGGCGCTCCGGCGACAACGCGCCGAAGTCCTTTGCGGAAACGCCCATGTAGGCGTCAAAGGCCTCCATTGTGGACTTATACAGCCGCAGGTAGGACTGGTCATGCGCTACGATGAGCAAACGGGCCTTGGTCGCCTTTTCGATGACCGCCACGGGATTGTGTCCGCTGCGTTCCCACTCCGCCGGATTGAGCGCGGAAAACAGCTGATGGCATTCGGGATGCCAGCTCCACCACAGGTTATGGGCCAGCTCGCGCAGCCGCCCGATGGGCTCCGGCAGCGCGGTGACGGCGGTAAAGGCGTGCAGGGTCGGCGTCGTGGACATCGTCGCCTCAAGCACCCGCGTCAGGGATGCGCTGCTCGGCGCGTCACGAAGCGCCCCACGCTCCACGGCCTTGTCCAAGGCCTGCGTATACGCCTGAATATAGTGGGGGAAAAACCGATCCCACGAACACGCGCCGGATAACGCGCGGACGGCCGTGCGCCGCTCGTCGAGCTGTGCCGACGGCAGGGCAGCGTAGTCCAGCAAAACGGCCCGCAAAGCCGCCACAGTCCCCTCATACGAAGTCTGCTGGCGGTGCAGGATCGTAACGCCCTGCTCCTGCCCCTGCGTGTCCCGCACCCACAGACCGAAGCCCGACAGGTCCGTGGTCACGGTGGGGACGGCGTGCGCGGCGCTTTCCTGCGGCGTGTAGCCCCACGGCTCATACCACGAGGGGAAAACGCCCAGATCGCAGGCCGCCAGCACTTCCTCGTACGGCATGTTCAGGAAGCCGTCGTTGCCGTCCAGCAAAGCGGGATCAAAAATGACCTGCACATGGTTTTCCGGCCTGTTGTCCAGACCGAGCCGCTTGCAGGCGTTCAGGATGGGGTCCTGCGGCTGGTTGTATACGTGGTGGCTGCTGATCCAGTACGGCCCCTGATCGGAGATTTTGGAAGGATCGCCGCCCACGGCATCGGGATTGACCCCGCTGTGCCCGCCCATGACGGCGCACAAGGCGAGCACGTTGGTCTGGGACTGGCGTAGCGCCTCGTTCACGCCCGCCAGCGCGTCGAGGAATACGTCCACGCCCTTGTTGTGGTATTCATACCGCCCGGAAATGATGAAGATCCGGGTATCCGGCGCAAGCTCGCGCCGCAGGAGGCGTCCCGCCGCGCCAAGGAGTTTGGCCCGCGCCCCGGCCGGAACGTCCCGTTCGGCGCTGTAGTCGGGGATGACCCGCATGTCGAGGCCGTTGGGCGTCACCACGTCCGGGGAGCGCCCCAGAAAAACCGTGGCCTCGTCCGCCGTGATGCGGCTCACCGTGGTAAAGCAATCGGCTTCCCGCGCCGACGCCGTTTCCATCGAGCATTTGGCGGTGATGTTGTAGGCCCCGGCTTCCATTTTGGGGTTGATCTGGTTCATCTGCTTGTAGATGTCGAACCCGGACCCCGCCATCGACCGGCCGAGCATGGTCGCGTGCGTCGTAAAGACCGTGCCGAGCTTGGGCGCGCGCTCCTTCAGGTACAAGAGGCCCCCGCCGCACATCCATTCGTGGAAATGCGCAAGCACCGGGCCGGACGCGGGCACGGCAAGCGTCTGGCACGCCGCCTCGATCACCTCGCCGCACGCGGTACTGAACATGACGGGCTCCACATAATCCCACCCGCCGGAAATGGAATCGATGCCGTAACGGTTCCACAGGGAAAACAAAAGCTGCCCCTGATTGAACCGATCCCGATAGCCGACAAGGATGACCTTGGGCCGCCCCGGAATATCCCAGCGCCCGAAGCGGCAGGCCAGATTCCGCCGCGCCGTGATCGCGCGCAGCTCCTGCCAGCAGGCTTCGTCCGTTTCCTCGAATTCCGCGTTGTTGCCCAGATCCGGGCCCAACAGATAGTAGTTGTCTCCGAAAAGAGCGGCGGCCTCCAGAGCCTTGCTGCTCACGACGGCGTAAATGCCGCCCACTTTGTTGCAGACTTCCCAACTGACTTCAAAGAGCGTGGTACGGGACATATCATACTGCATACGGTTCTGCTCCCGCGCCGGCAAGGTTGGCTTCCGGGGTTCCCCGGCAAGCCCAAGCGCCCTCAGGCGCTTTCCAGGACGGCGCTTTTCGTTCCGGGGTCAAGGGGGGACGCCGCGTCAAGCGTAAGCCTGAAATCGGCGAGCACATTCATATAATTGATGTAGGCGTCGTACGGCGTGCCGTAGGGGTTGAAATAGCTGTGCACGTCGCCATCCGAGAACCACTTCGTGGACATGTAGTAAAAATGGTCGGAGGTCTGCAGACGCCGCCATGTGCGGAGCACGCCGGGATCGCCCGTGGCCTTGACCGCCTTCTCCAAGCGATAGACGGATTCGATGGCGTCGTTCTGCATGTCGTTGCCGAGCCATGCGGTGAGATCGCGCTCGGCGTCCGCCCACGACATGAAATGCGGCACGTCGAGGCTCGCCACCGGCTCGAACCGGGCCGCCGCTTCCGAAGGCGTGATGAACGCGAAACCGGGCGTCCGCAGCATGACCTCGGGCAAGGCTTCCATAAAGGCGAAAATACCGGTGGATTCCCATTGATGCTCCCCGAACGTCTCGTAATCCATGAACAGATTGATGAGATCCCCGGAGGCGTTGGCGGCGTGCGCCCACTCGGAAAACTTGTCCGCCGTGAGCGGAAATTCGGGCCATTGGTGGTTCGAGAACCGGAAGGCGATGTCGTCCGAGAGGCGGTAATTCTTGAGCAGAAGCTTGAGGCGATCGCACCCCGCCGGGCGGTAGACAAAGTTCGGGCTGCGCCAGCCGAGCACGTGATCCGCACCCTCGGCAAGCACGGCCTTGTAGCCCATCGCTTCCACGGCCCGCGCCAGATCGTTGTTGTAGATAAGCTCCGTATTGCGGAAGACACGGGGCGTTACGCCGAAGAGCGCTTCGATCCGCTCGTCGTGCAGGGCGACCTGTTCCCGGAACTCCTCCGGGGAATACAGAAACGCCAGCGAATGGTTGTACGTCTCGGAAAGCAGTTCCACGCATCCGGTGGCCACCAGTTCCCGGAAGCTCTGGATGACTTCCGGCGCGTAGGCCTCGAACTGATCGAGCGCCGTTCCGGAAATGGAGAAACTGACCTTGAACCTGCCGTCGTATTTGCGGATCAGCTTGAGCAGAAGCGCGTTCATGGGCAGGTAGCATTTACGGGCCACCTTCAGCATGATGCCGCAGTTCGCGTCCTCGTCCTCGTAAAAGGAGTCCACGCCGATGTCGAAAAAGGTGTAGTGCCGCAGCCTGTACGGCTGGTGGACCTGAAAATAGAAACAAAGTGCCGACATATCATTTTCCCCCGGAAACAAGTTGCGCGTAAATGGCGTTCAGACGATCGGCCACGTTTTCCCAACGGATGGCCTTGAGCTCCTCGCGGCAATTCCTGACTTCCTCGGCGGCGAGAAACGGGTACGACAAGATCGCGCAGATCTTGTTCGCCATTTCCCGGATGTCCCAAAAATCGACCTTGATCGCGTTCCGCACCACTTCGGCGACGCCGGACTGGCGGGAAATGAGCACCGGCACGTCATAGGCCATGGCCTCAAGGGGCGCGATGCCGAAGGGTTCCGAGACGCTCGGCATGACGTAGAGGTCGCTCACCGCGTACATATGATTCACCTCCTCATCCTTGAGGAAGCCGGTAAAATGGAAATGGCTGCCGATGCGCAGCTGCGCCACCCGGCGGACCATGTTCGGCAGCATGTCCCCGCTGCCCGCCATGACGAACCGTACATCCGGGATGCGGTCGAGCACCAGCTTGGCGGCCTCCACAAAGTAGTCCGGCCCTTTCTGGAACGTGACGCGCCCCATGAACAGGACCCGCTTCTCGTGCGCGCAGCGTTCCGGGACCGCATAGACGCGATCCGCCTCGCTGCGGGAAACGGCGTTGTGCACGACCTCGATCTTGTCCCCCGAAATTCCGTACTGCCGCATGACCAGACGCTTGGTGTAATGGCTCACCGCCACCACGCGATCCGCCGCCTCAAGACCCGCGCGCTCGATGCCCGCCACGTCCCGGTTCATATTGTCGCCGCTCCGGTCGTGCTCCAGCGCGTGGATATGCGCCACCAGCGGCTTTCCCGTCAGCTTGCGGACAAGGATGCCCGCCGGATAGGTCATCCAGTCGTGGACGTGGATGACGTCGAAACGCGCCTTCCGGGCAATGGCCACCGCCGCGCAAGCGTAGCGATAGACCTCGCTCATGAGATCCGGGCCGTAGCCGCCGTGCAGACGCAGGATCGTTTCCTGCGTCGAAGAAAAAACGTCCGCGTTCCGTTTCACCGACTGGAGGCGTTCCAGCTCACGCCGCCGCTCGTCATAGCTTTCCGGCGTGTCGTAAGGGAGCAGCAACGAGTCCACGTGCTCGATGTGCAGCTTTTCGCGCCACAATTCCCGCACTTCCTCATTGATCCTGAGGTTCCGGGCCGTACGCTCCACCCTCGTGCCGGATGCCGAACACAGCGACAGGCGTTCCCCCACCCGCACCGGGGCGTCCAAGGGGGTCTGCGGCAAGACGAACAGGATTTCCGTGCCTTTCTTCGCCAGCGCCCGGCCCATACCGTAGCACGCCGTCCCAAGGCCGCCGCTCTTGTAGGGCGGAAATTCCCAGCCGAACATCAGAACGCGCATCAGTTCCCTCCTTTCCGGGCGTTGGCCTCCCACTCGGCATAGACGCCGGGAGCGGCCTCCTTGAGCAAGTGCAGCAAACGCAGGCATTCGGCGACGCTCCAAGCCTGAGCGATGCAGCCGTTGGGAAGATGGGGGGGATCGCCGTCAAAAATTTCCGAAACGGACCCGATCCCCGCGTCGCCGAGGTGCTGGGCGAACAAGGGCCGTATGGTCCGCAGCAGCTCCCGCACCGAGCCGGGCACGTCCCATGCCGCCCGCAATACGGCTTCCCCGTACGCCCCCAGCAGCCACGGCCAGACCGTGCCCTGATGGTAGGCCTCATCGCGTTCGGCGGGGCCGCCTTCATACAGAGGACGATAACCGGGCGCGCTCGGTGCCAGCGTCCGCAAGCCGTACGGCGTAAGCAGGCACCGCCGCACGCGGGAAAGCACGCTGGCATACCTCTCCTCGTCCAGAACCGGATAGGGAAGCGAAAGGGCGAAAAGCTGGTTGGGGCGCACGCACGTTTCCACGCCGCCGTCGCGCCACACGTCCGCGAGGTAGTCGCCCCGCTCGTCCGTGACCCAATACCGCTTGAAAAAGACGGACCGCATGGCGTCCAGCTGCTTCGTCCGCCGCCACTCCGGTTCGCCGAACGCTTTGGCGAGGCTGTCCGCGAAGGCCAGCGCGTTGTACCACAAGGCGCTGATTTCCACGGGCTGACCGTGGCGCGGGGTCACCGGGCGACCGTTGGCGACGGCATCCATCCATGTGAGCTGGGTTCCGGGGTTCCCTACGGAAAGGAACCCCTCGGCGTCCGGCGCCACAAAAGGAACCTTGCCGCCGCCATAGTGTTCAATGATGTTCTTGATGACCGGCCAGCACCGTTCACGGACCAAACCCTTCCGATCCGGCAGCGCCTTGAGCATCTGCTGCACGGCCCAGACATACCAGAGGGAGGCGTCCGCCGAGTTGTAGGCGTGGTTGCCGTCGGCGGAGAAGACGTTGGGGATGAGCCCGTCCCTGACGGCGGAACCGAGGCCGAGCAGCACGTTCGTGCCCTCTTCGGGCCTTCCGGCATAGAAGGTCAGGCCGGGCAGCGCGATAAGCGTATCCCGCCCCCACGATCCGAACCAGTGGTAGCCCGCCGTCACGGCAAGGCCTCCATCGGGCCTCCGGACAAGAAAGCGCTCCCCTTCCCGGGCAAGATGGCCTTCCAGACTCTCCGAGGAGGCCGCCAACCCCATGCGGCGTTCGACTTCCCGCCGCCAGACCTCGCCGATGACGTTGTGCCCGTGCTCCGCCTGGAGCGCCTCCGTCGAAGCGGTGAGGAACACTGGTTTGCCGGGAACAAGCCTGATCTCGAACTGGCCCGGCTGAAACAGATCTTCCTGATAGGCAAAGCCGCGCTCCCGCTCCACCAAATACTCCACATTGAAGCACCAGTCGGGAGCGGCGTTGAAGATGAAGCCGCCCTCCACCTGCATGAACAGGGGCGGCAATGCCTCATACGGCCTCAGGCAGATCCCGGAGGGGGCCGAAAGCGTTTCGGGACGCAGCGCGGGATTCGCGCGGGTGAGGTCATGGGCATTGCGAAAGGCGAGCAAGGGCTTCACGCGCAAAACCACCGGAGGCGTGTCGGGAGCGGTGCCGCGCACCTCATACCTGACGAGCAGCAAACGGTGTCCGGGAATCAGCATCAATTCCCGCGTGAGCGTCACCTCTCCGAAACGGTAACGGAACACAGGCCATTCTCCGGCGTCCATTTCCTCAAGATGCTCATTCCCGCGCGGATAAAAGACGCCGGGATGCTTACGGCAGGAAAAACACAGTTCCCGCCCGCCCACGAGCAACGATTCCTCAAGAGACGACAGCAATACATGCCGCCCCGCCGGGCTTTCCAGATCGGCCACGAGCAGGCCGTGATACTTCCGCGTATTGCAGCAGATGAGCGAGCTGGAAGCGTAATCACCGAGGCCGTTGGTCTCGATCCATTCTTTCCTCAGGGATTTTCTGATATTCTGGCACGTGGGCTTATCGAAACGAAACTTCATGTCCACTCCTTCACGGCAAAAGGGGAAACACACCCGTAAAAAGCGACAAGGCAAGAGCACCCTGCGGACAGGGTTAACGAGGTCTCTTTAGAGATGGTTGACGATAAGCAAGCGCCCTGTGCACGGTGGCACAGGCGGAGGGAGAAATTGAAGCGGCGGGAGGAGCCGCCCGGAACGGGCTGGCCAGCCGGAGTGCTTCTGCGGCCAATCGCTTCAACTTTCAGTATGCTTACCTTCCTGAAACGGAGGAGCCCGTTTGGGAAGGAAGACTACTGACGAACGTAGGATACTACCATGATTAAGCTATAGCTTCCTACTTCTGTAATAATCATTATTAGGCCGAAAATCAAGGGCACACCAGAAATCTTATTATTCTTCCCAGCTACAGTACAGTAGACTTACACGCCCGCACCACAAGACGCCCCATCAGCCGAAGGCGACGTTTCAGTCCCGTTCCGGCAACGGCGGCGCTTCTTGTGTTCGTACATGTCGGCATCGGCCAGCCGCATCAGCGCTTCCAAGGAATCGGCCTCGGAGGGGTACAGCGCCAGCCCCATACTCACGGCGGGGTTCAGGTCTATGCCTTCAAGATGGTAGGGTTCGCTTCCGATGGCTTCCAGCATACGGCGGAACCGCTCTCCGGCAATGCACCGCTCGCTGACGCCGTACAGGATAGCGATGAACTCGTCGCCGCCCAGCCGGATCAGCGTGCCCGCCGTCGACAGGGCGCTCTGGAGCCGTTCCGCGAACCCGTTCAGCAGCTGGTCGCCGCAATCATGGCCGTACGTGTCGTTGACCTGCTTGAAATCGTCCAGATCCATGTAACAGAGCGCAAAGGGCCGCTTCGCCTCCATCGCCTTCTCCAGTTCACGGAACAAGACACGGCGGTTGGGAAGCCCCGTCAGGGGATCGTGCTCCGACATCAACTCCAGCCGCTTCTTTTGATGGGCAAGATCCACGGCCAAACCCACCACGCATGAGAACAGGATGCTGATAAAGGTGGCGATGCCGAAAGAAGCGTACCGGATGCTCCAGTTCCACCCGCCCTTGGGCGTCACGCTCAGGATCCAGTCCGCATTGGGCAGGTGCACCTTCCTTTCCACGGGCTCGACCAGCGTTTCGGCGGAACGCAACAGCACGATCCGGTCCCCCGTATCGGGGTGGATGCGGGAAAGCTGGTACACGTAGTTCTGCTTGTCGAGGTATTCGAGTTTCACCGGATCCAGCACGTCCGGAAAAGCGAAGGTCACGCAGATGAGCCCCCAGAACTTCTCCTGGGCCGTGATATCCCCTTCCGGCTCGCCCATGAACACGGGAAGCCTGACCGCCATCGCGTAGCCGCCCTGAATCAGATCGAACGGGCCGGCAATGGTGGCCTTGCCCGAATCCCGCGCCAGCAGCGCCTCGCGGGAACGCTCGGGGTTGGCGAACAAATCGTGCCCGATGGCCTTCTTGTTGCGCTCAAACGGGTATACTTTGGTAACGACGCCGCGGGGGGCCAGATTGATGTTGATGGTGCTCGGGTGCATCTTCACCAACTCTTCGGCGTAGGAGTAGAACTCCGAGATCCGGCCCTCCCCCTGCCGCAGCAGGGCTTCCACCAGATAGGCGCTCGAAAAGGCGTTGGCGACGACGTATTGGATCTTCGTGGCGTAGCTGTCGACGACGTACCGGGCTTTTTCCCGTTCCTGAAGCACACGGACGTGTTCCAGACGGAAGAGGAAAAGATAACTCCCCAGCAGACAGACCAGCAAGACGCCGAGGGCATACAAGACGCTCCGGCAGTTCCCGCCTTCCCGCAAGACGCCGGTGTCGAACGTCCTTCGCTCTCCGTGCCGTATCAGTCGCTGCATCGTCATTCCTCAAACGCACTCATGCGGGGAAAAGTTCTTCAGGCAGACAAACATATTCTTTGACCATCCCACGAATCCCCTCTTTCGGCAAGGGCTTCCGGATTGCCGAAAGAGGTCCCGCCGCCGTTTGGCCCCCTTTCCCCCCCTCTCTTCAGCAACCTCTTGCCGAAGTGGAGAAAAAATTCCGTCAGCCGTGTCGGAATCGACTGATATTTTTCAACCTTCTTATACTCTGGACTTTTTTCACACAATCGTCATACTACTGTAACATACTTCCAGGGCCCGCCTGCTACAAGACCTGCATCCATGCCGTCATGCGAAGGAGGAGCGATCGTGGTTTCCAAAGATTCCGAAGGGTACCCGGAGCAACTGTGCGCCACAGAGGAAATCAGTGAACTGGCCTGCCCCAACCTGTACCTGAACCGGGAAATCAATTGGCTGGACTTCGATGCGAAAGTGCTCGACGAAGCCACGGATGCCGGTCTCCCGCTCCTTGAGCAGCTTAAATTCCTCTCCATCTTCTACAACAACCTCGATGAATTCTTTATGGTCCGGGTGGCGAACATCTATCGCCAGTACCGCAGCGGGGCCGTGTCCTCGTCGCCGGACCGCATGACGCCCGCCAAACAGCTCGCCGAAATCCGGCGCAAGGTGCTTATTCTGGTTTCCCGCGCCCAGGAGCATTGGCGCAAGCGGCTGGCCCCGCAGCTGCACGACAAGGGCGTACGCCTGATGCGCTATGCGGACCTCTCGGAAAAGCAGCGCAAGTTCCTCGACGGCTACTTCAGGAACGAAATCTACCCCATCCTGACCCCGCAGGCCATCGATCCGGGCCACCCCTTCCCCACGATTTCCAATACCAGCCTCAACTTCATCATCCAGCTGCGCAGCCGTGACGGCGTCACCCGGTTCGCCCGCCTGAAGTGCCCCAACAACATCTCCCGCTTCGTCTTCATCCCCCGGAACAAGGAGGCCAAAACCTATGCCTCGCTCGGCTTCAACGCCAACGTCCGTGACAGCGACATCATCCTGCTGGAAGATCTGATCGCCGAATACCTCGGCGCGCTGTTCCCCGGCAACACTGTCGTCAACGCCGGGCTGTTCCGCATCACGCGCAATACCGACGTGGAGATCGAGGAGGACGAAGCCGACGATCTGCTGGAAGCCGTCAAGGATCTGGTGGAACAGCGCCGCTTCGGCGACGTGGTGCGCCTTGAGATAGCCCACGGCACGGCCAAGGAACTCAGCGCGTTCCTGACCGAGCGGCTGGGGATGCAGCCGTTCCAGATTTATCGGGTCAAGGGGCCGCTGGCCTTTTCCGAACTCATGGCCCTTTACGGCGTGGACAGGCCGGGCTTGAAAGAATCCCCCTTTTACGGGCGTACGCCGAGCGTGTTTCAGGAAGGCGACATCTACGCGCACATCCAGAGCAGGGATGTTTTCCTCTTCCATCCCTACGACAGTTTCACCCCGGTTCTGGATTTCATCCGCCGCTCCAGCGAGGACCCCGGCGTCATCGCCATCAAACAGACGCTCTACCGCGTGGGCAACGCTTCGCCCATCGTGAAAGCCCTTATCGAAGCCCGGCGCTCCGGCAAGCAGGTCACCGCCGTGGTCGAGCTGAAAGCCCGTTTCGATGAGGAACGCAACATCACGTGGGCCGAAGAGATGGAGAAGGCGGGCGTCAACGTAGTCTACGGGCTCGTCGGCATGAAGATACACGCCAAGCTCTGCCTCGTGGTCCGGCGCGAACCGGAGGGGGTTTCCCGCTACGTGCACATCGGCACCGGAAACTACAACCCCTCCACCGCCAAGATGTACACCGACATGGGGCTGATCACCGCCAACCCGAACATCTGCGCGGACGTCACCGATCTCTTCAATGTCATGACCGGATACGCCCACCGCGAGCAATACAGGGAACTGCTCGTCTCCCCGCTGTCCATGCGCCGCTCCCTGCTGGATATGATCCAGCGCGAAACGGCCCTGCACCAGCAAAATGGAAACGGCGAAATCATTTTCAAATGCAACCAGCTGGTGGATAAACACGTTATCCGGGCCCTGTACAGGGCTTCCATGGAGGGCGTGCGCGTCCGGCTTCAGGTGCGCGGCATCTGCTGCCTGCGCCCCGGCGTGAAGGGCATCAGCGACAACATCGAGGTGACGTCCATCGTCGGGCGTTTCCTGGAGCACACCCGCGTCTACTGGTTCAACGCCAATGGGGAAGGCCGCCTCTATATCGGCAGCGCCGACATCATGCCCCGTAACCTTGATCGGCGCATTGAAGTGCTTGTCCCTATCCTCGATCCCGGATTGCGGGCGTGCCTGCGCAACGATATTTTGGAAACACACCTCCGCGACAATCAGCAGACGTGGCGACTTCAGGAAGACGGCACCTATTGCCGCATCAAGCCCGGCAAGGGAGAAGAACCCGTCAACGCACAGGAAATCATGATGCGCCGCAGCCGGGAGTGTGTCTGACCTCAAACGCTCAAAAGGAAAAACCATGACCATACATACGGAAGACCAGTTGCAGGAACCGCAGGCCGAACCCCAAGCGACCCCGGCGAAACGCCCCGCCAGAACCGCGAAAAACGTCCCCGCCGGAGAATCGCAGCCCAAGCCGAGGCCCGCCCGCAAGAAGCCCCAAAGGGCCCAGCCCGAACCGGTACAGGAATCCGCCCCGGAACCCGCAGCCGTGGCGGAACTCGTAACCGCCGCCCCGGAACCCGCAGCCGTGGCGGAACTCGTAACCGCCGCCCCGGAAGCCTATGACCCCGCTCCGGCATTGTCCGCCCCCTGCTCCGAACCGTGCCCGGAAACCTGCTCCGCCCCCGCCGCCGAAACGGCTGAACTCGCCGAAGAGACGCTCACCACGGCGGTCATGCCCGAATCGCCGGTTATGGCCGATTCGCTGACGCACGGGCAGCGTGTGGCCGCCATCGCGGCGACCCTGTTTCAAGATCTCGCCGAGCTCCACGGGCTCGACGACGTCTGGGGGCACAGGCTCCACCTCGCGGCGCAGCTGCACGACATCGGGTTCGCCGAAGGCCGCAAGGGGCATCATAAAATCAGTATGCGCCTCATTGAGGAAGATCTCAGCCTGAACATCCACGAGGACGATCGCCCGTGGGTCGCCCTGCTCGCCCGTTACCACCGCAAGGCATGGCCCTCGCGCCGGCACGCCCGCTTCGACGCCCTGAAAAAAAGCGACCGGAAGGCGCTGCGCAAGGCGGCGTCCCTGCTCCGCATCGCGGACGCGCTCGATTACACCCACACGGGCGTCGTCGGGAACCTTGCCGTCGCCGTCAAGAAGCGTAAGGTCATCATCGCCGTCCAGTGCTCCGGAGACTGCTCCGCGGAAATGGAACGCGTCATCAAAAAGGGCGATCTGTTCATGCACGTCTTCGGACGGGAGCTGGAATGCGTATGTCAGGGGAACTAGAGCGGACGGAAAAAGCCATCGGCATCATCGATCTCGGCAGCAACTCGGTCCGCCTGCTGCTCGTCCGCGTCCATGCGGACGGATCCACGACGATCCTGAATCAGGTCAAGCACATGGTCCGGCTCGGCGAAGGCGGATTCACCCACAATCGCCTTCAGGAAGAGACGATGGCCCGCACCATCGCGGTGCTGCGCGGGCTGGCGGAAATGTGCGCGGTCTATGAGACGACGGAAATCATCGCCATCGCCACGGCGGCCGTACGCGACGCCGTCAACGGCCCCGAATTCATCCGCCGCGTGCAGGAAAAGACCGGGATCGACTTCACGGTCGTATCGGGCCGCGAAGAGGCGCGCCTCATCTATCTTGGGGTTTCCAGCGGGCTGGAGCACAGCAAAAGCCTTCGGCTGTTCATCGACATCGGCGGCGGCAGCACCGAGCTCATCGTGGGCGATTCCCAGTCCTACGTGAACCTCGATTCGCTCAAGCTCGGCTGCGTGCGCCTGACCAACCTGTTCTTTGAGGACAACAAAGGGCCGGTTTCCGCCTATACCTACGCGGCGCTGCAACGTTACGTCCGCAACGAGGCCCTGCACTCCTTCCAGCGCATCGCGGGTTTCGAGATCCCCGAAGCCGTCGCCAGCTCAGGCACGGCCCAGAACCTCGCGGAAATCGCCGCCGCACTGGAGCAGCAGGACGCCGCGCGCACGGGCAAACCTTCCACGGCTTCCAAGCATGTCCTCAGCTATGACGGACTGCGCCGCGCGGTCAAGGAACTGTGTTCCCGCACCCTTGAGGAGCGTAAATCCGTTCCGGGCATCAATCCCAACCGGGCCGACGTGATCATCGCGGGCGCGGCCATCCTCCAGACCATCATGGAGGAGCAGGGATTCGAGAGCGTGACCATCAGCAACCGCAACCTGCAAAACGGCATCCTCGTCGACTACCTCATGCGGACGCATCCGCAGAAGGCCGGTTCCCGCCTCTCCGCCCGCGAGGAAAGCGTCCTCCAGCTGGCACGGTTCTGCCGCTTCGAGGAAAAACATTCCCGGCACATCGCGAAGCTGGCCCTTGAACTGTTCGACAGCGCGCGGGCCATCGGGCTGCACGACGCCCCGCCCGTATCGCGCGAGCTGCTGTACTATGCCGCCCTGCTGCACGACATCGGGATCTTCATTTCCTTTGCGAACCACAACGCGCACAGCCACTATCTGATCCGCAATACGGAACTGCTCGGTTTCACGGAACGCGAAATCGAGCTCATAGCGGCGCTGGCGTTCTTCCACCGTAAGCGGCCCTCCAAGAAAATCCCGCTGTTCCTCCAGCTTGATGAGGGCATCCGGGAAGAGGTACGCCTGCTGTCCCTGTTCCTGACCCTTGCGGAGCGCATGGACAAAAGCCACCGCCAGATCATCCGTTCGGCCCGTTTCGGGCGCACGCCGGACGGGGAACTGGAGCTGTGCCTTCGTGCTTCCGAGGTCTGCCCCATCGAAATCGAAGAGATCGGGCGCAGCCACAAGCTGATCAAGAAGACCTTCCACACGCATTTCACGCTTTGCCCCTGTCTCGAAAACGGGGCGCCTATTGTCTGAAAAGCTGGGGGAATGAGTATACCGGGGAAGGGGCCGTCCTCCCCTCCCCCGGTCCCCTCCTCTCTCCTTCCCAAGACTTTTGGCTGATGGGGAGGCGGCGCGGAGGGAGTTCGTTCCGGCTGAGGCGGGGATTCCTCCGCACCGTCAGCCGTTTTTGCTTACAGCAGTTCACCGTACTTTTTGATGAAGATGCCCTTAAGGGTTGTCGTCAGCAGCATGTAGGCCGCAAGCGTGGCGAACAGCCACGGGAAGAACGCGCCCGGAAGCGGCATCATGTCGAGAGCCCCGCCGACTGTCGTAAACGGGATGCACGTTCCCGCCAGAATCCCGAGCGAAGTCAGCCCCGTCACCTGCCACGAGGCCCGGCTGCGCAGGAACGGAACCTTGGGCGTACGCAGCATATGGAGCACCAGCGTCTGCGTCCACAGCGATTCCACGAACCACCCGGCCTGAAAGAGGCCCACGAACGCGACCTGCATTCCCGCGTCCAGCGTCTCATACGCCCCCCCGAACACCAGCGGGCAGATGTAGGTATACAGCAGAACGAACGTCGTGATGTCGAATACCGAACTGGCGGGCCCGAACCAGATCATAAACCGGCTGATCGATGAAGCGTCCCATGTCTTCGGCTGCTTCAGGAAATCCGCATCGACGTTGTCCCACGGCATGGCCGTGCATGAAATGTCGTAGATGAGGTTCAGCACGAGGATCTGCAGCGGGGCCAGCGGCAGGAACGGCAGAAACACGCTCGCCGCCAATACCGAGAACATGTTGCCGAAGTTGGAGCTTGCCGTCATCTTGATGTACTTGATGATGTTGGCGTAGATCCTGCGGCCCTCGATCGCGCCCTGCTCCAGCACCATCAAATCCTTTTCCAGCAGGATGATGTCGGCGGATTCGCGGGCGATGTCCACGGCGGAATCCACCGAAATCCCCACGTCCGAAGCCTTCATCGCCGCCGCGTCGTTGATGCCGTCGCCCATGAAACCCACGGTATGCCCGTTCTCGCGCAGGCACGTCACAATGCGCGCTTTCTGCTGCGGAGTCAGCTTGGCGAAAATGTCCGTACGCTCCGCCGCAGCGCGCAACGCCGCGTCGTCCATCGCCTCCACATCCGAACCGAGCAGCAGGGAATGGGACCGCAACCCCACCTGCCCGCACACGCTGCGCGTCACCGCGTCGTTGTCCCCGGTCAGCACCTTGACCGCGACGCCGTACTCCTTCAGCGCGGCAACGGCAGCCGCCGCGGAATCCTTCGGGGGATCGAGGAAGGCGAGATACCCGATGAGCACCATGTCCGACTCGTCCGCCACGGAAAACGCTCCGGCGACCATCGGATTCGTCTTGTGGGCCACGGCGATGACGCGCAGCCCGGCCTCGTTGTACCGCCGCACCGTGGCGAGGATCTCCTCGCTCAACGCGCTGGTGAGCGGCTCCACACTCCCCTTGTATTCCGCGTAGCTGCAAATGGAGAGCATTTCCTCCACCGCGCCCTTGGTGATGATCTGCGTCTTGCCTGCCTTGTCCGCCACAACCACGCTCATGCGCCGCCGGGTGAAATCGAACGGGATTTCGTCCACCTTCCGGTAATCCTGCCACAGCGGGAGCATGTTCGTCTCGTAGGCGTGATCCACGATGGCTTCGTCCATCAGGTTGCGCAGGCCGGTCTGATGGTAGCTGTTCAGGAAGGCGTGGCGCAGGACACGCTCATCCACATTGCCGTGCACGTCGAGCGGATATTCCAGCACGATGCGATCCTGCGTCAGGGTCCCGGTCTTGTCCGTGCACAGGATGTTCATGGCCCCGAGATTCTGGATCGCATTGAGATGCTTTACGATGACCTTTTTCCGGGACATGGCGACCGCGCCCTTGGCGAGGTTGGCGGACACGATCATGGGCAGCATTTCCGGGGTCAGGCCCACAGCCACGGACAGCGCGAACAACGCTGCCTGCACCCAGTCGCCTTTCGTAAAGCCGTTGAGAAAGAGCACCACCGGAACCATGCCCACCATGAACCGGATGAGCACCCACGATACGGCGTTCACGCCCTTCTCGAAATTCGTGCGGACGCGCGTTTCCGCGACGCGCCGGGCCAAAGCCCCGAACAGCGTATCCTTGCCCACGGCGATCACGAGGGCCAGAGCCGAACCGCTGACCACAGTACTGCCCATGAACGCGAGATTGTTGCACTCCAGCGGATTGCCGCCCGTCTGCGGCTGCGCGGCGGTCCACTTTTCCATCGGTTCGCTCTCGCCGGTCAGCGATGACTGGCTGACGAAAAGGTCCTTGGTTTCGACGATGCGCACATCGGCGGGGATCATGTCGCCCGCGGCGAGCCGGATCACGTCGCCCACAACAAGCTCCGAAATGGGGCGTTCCCGGCTCTCGCCGTCACGCAAGACCGCAATGGTGGTCTTGACCATCGCCTGCAAACGTTCCGCCGCGTTGCCCGAGCGCACTTCCTGCACAAACCGCAGCGTGCCGCTGATGAAAACCATGATGCCGACGATGAGAACGGCGGTGAGATCGCGATCCTCCGGCTCGACGATGACGTAGTCGGTGATGAAGGAAATGACCGCCAGAACAATGAGAACGACGGTAAACGGGTTGATGAAGGCTTTGAACAGACGCTTCAGGATGGAGTCCGCCTTTTTGCGGGCAAGCTCGTTCCGTCCGAACAGCGCCCGCATGATGTCGGGCCGGGGCTGTCCTTGGGGCGTCGTTTCGTAGGCTGCAAAGACCTCTTGCGGCGTCTGGCGGGCCGCCTCAAGAAGCCGGGCGGACGCGGGGCGGGCGGCAAGTCCGCGGACCTCCTGCGTGACGTTCAGGTCCTTTTCCGTTTCGAGCTGCTTTTTAATCATAGTTTCAACCTCATGAATGCTTTTCGGATCAGGCGGGAACCGATCCGACGGTGACTCCGAATCACGGCTGCAAGGCAGCCTTTCCACGCGCGGGGAACGAACGCCGCATGAGCGGCGGGGTTCCCGGCGAACAGCCTGCGGCAACAGGCAATGTCCACAAGACACCTCCGATGTTGTCATTGATAAAACGAAGCGGCGACGGAGCGCAGCCTCATGCAACGCTGAGTGAGAAGCCCTGAAAAGGGCACGGCAAGAGACGAACGGCGGTTAACGGCCGCGTTCGTGAGGAGAAAGGCGCAATCCGAAGAGGGTGCGCCGCGAGAAGGACGGGCGAAGAGAGAAAGCCCCGGCCATACGGAGACAGCCGAAAGGCGCAAGTAAAGACGCCGGGAGCTGGAATTCCCGAAAAAAACGGACAAGGGCACGCGAGACGCCGCCCGCATACGAATACGGAGAGAAGAAGGGCATGGAAACCTCCTGAGCCGCCGGGGGTGCGCCCCGGGCTCGTCAGAAGGCCAGGAGAAGCGCGCCGGCAGCGGTTGCTGTGGCACTATCAGTTGACGGGCAACTGTGGCTACTGTCGGACGACATGCTTTTCCTCCTTGGCGAGATGTGGAAATGCCGCTTTCGCAGCTTCCGGGGCGATCCCTAAACAACTCTCCCGTTAAAGTCAACGCATGATATGCGATCGTACAGCTTCCAATACGGTATCTGCGGCGGCAAACGGGCTTTTCCGGTTTTTGGCGCGGAACAACGTGATTTCAATCATTGTCTTCCCCGAACCCCGGCGTGTACGGGTAGGAAAAGGCCGCCGATTTCAAGGCGGCGCAAACCGCCGGAGGGGTCCCATGACCACAGCTACGGACACGTTCAGGCAGCATCTGCAAGAAACCCAAGCCATCCATTTCCTCCCCTACATGGGGGACGGCTACGCCGACGCCAGCCCGCGTATCCTCATGATCGGCGAAGCCAACCACGGCACGGCGCCGGACGGAGCCGACAGAACGTACACTGACGGGGTCGTGCGCCGGGCGCTCCAAGACGCCGCCGAAGGCAACGGCAACCACTGGGTCCGCTACATCCGCAACATCTCCGCCATGCTCACCGGGAACGCTTACGGTGGGTCCAACGCGGTGTGGGATACCGTGGCTTACGGCGTATTCTTCCAGCACATGGAAACGGAAACGCACCGCAACCGGTCCCGCGCCACGCCTGAAGAAATCGCGCTCGGACGCAGGGCGTTCTTTGCCATGCTCGACGTCCTGAAGCCTGATTTCGTGATCGTCTGGGGCTTGACCTTATTCAAACAACACTGGCTGTCCCCCGAAAGCGGCATCACCATGCTTGCTCCCGGCCTCTGCGCGTATGTCTTCACAGATCGCCCGGATGTCCGTATCTGGCACTGCCACCACCCGTCGAGGGATTTCAGCCATGTTTCCGAACACCAGAAATGGGAGGCCGTCCGGAAACTGCATATCCGCTGATACCCCTCCCGGCCTTATTCAGGTTTCCCTTACGCGTCCGGATGCCGCCTCCCGGATGGGGCCCGGCCTTGTAAGCCCGGAGGCTTTGGGCTTATAAGGTGCCGTATGCGCCGCACGGACAATCCCTTGCGGAAAACGGCGCATCTTTTTCGGCATCCATTGCGAGGCGGGCCATGTCCATCCGGATCGATTTCTTGAGCTACGAGGGGGAACGCAACAACGAGCGGCACCCCCACGCGCAGTTTGTCCTGCCCATCGCCGGTGAACTGGAAATCTCCATCGGCGGCGCGGAAGGCAGGCTTACCCCCTCCTGTGCGGCGTTCGTCGCGCCCGGCGTCCCGCATTCGCAGCTGGCGACCGTCTCGAACGCCTTTCTTATCGTCAACTGCGATCTTGCCGAATGCGGCGTCCCTGCGGCGGAACAACTGGCGGAACAAATCTTTCTTCCCGTTTCCGAAGCCACCCGACACCTGATCGGGTTCGCGGAGCTGTCCAGAGACCGCTTTTCACAGCCGGGCACCACGCAATGCTGGATGCCCCTGCTCCTCAATTCCTTCCTTGAGCGCCCGGTATGCCGCCCTTCCCGGCTCGCCGTACTGGAAAGGCTGATCGATGCCCACCCCGGCGCGCCGTGGACTGTGGGCGAAATGGCCCGGCGCATCGGCATCAGCCCAAGCAGGCTGCACGCACTGTCCCGCTCCGAATGGGGCCTCAGCCCGCAGGCATGGCTGGCGGAACGCCGTATCGGGCATGTGCGGAAATGGCTGGCGGAATCGGATCTGCCGATTGCGGATCTGGCGCTGCGGGCCGGGTACGCCGATCAAAGCGCGCTCACCCGCGCCATGCAGCGCCTGACCGGCCTGACGCCCGCCGCCTACCGGAGGCAAACGCGATTGGAACAAAAAAACAGGAGTCCGGAACAAGACTCCCGGACCCGCCCGTGATATTGTCCGTTCCGGCATGAGGACGAGACGGCCGTTTCGCCCTCGGCAATCCCCATTGCACAAGGAGCGGACATGTCGGCCCTCAACGTCACCATCGATCCATCCATCAAGGGCGCGTGGCCCGAAGCGCGTCTGGGCTGCTTCATCTACACGGCGGACGTACGCGCCCGCGAAGACTCTCTCTGGACCTGCCTCGAAAACGAGGTTGCCCCGTACCTCAAAACCATGCTGGAGACCACGCCGCTGGCCCAGATCCCCAACCTCGACGAATCCCGGAAGGCGTACAAGGCCTTCGGCAAGGACCCCGGACGCTTCCGCGTTTCGTCCGAATCGCTGTACCGCCGGGTGCGCCAGGGCAAGGCCCTCTACCAGATCAACAGCGTCGTGGACGCCAACAACCTTGTCTCGCTCGAAACGGGTTTCTCCCTCGGCTCTTACGATACGGCCCGCATCGGTGCGGACATCGTTTTCCGTCTGGGCAAGGCCGGGGAGGTGTATCCGGGCATCGGCAAGGACGACATCGCGCTCGAAAACATGCCCCTGCTCGCAGACGGGGAAGGCGCGTTCGGAAGCCCCACCAGCGACTCTACCCGCGCCATGATCACGCAGGAAACCCGCTCCTGCCTGACGGTCGTGTTCTCCTTCTCCGCCAGATCCAAGCTTGAAGAAGCCCTTGCCCTGACCGTCAAGCGTTTCGGCCAGTATGCGAACCCCTCGCACGCGGAATCCTTCATCATAGAATAGCATTCAGGCCGGGGCGGAACGCAGCCAAGCCCCGCGCGGAACCGCCGACCCTCTGGAGGAAAACGTTTATGGCAAAGGATCCGAAACAGATGACGGGCTATCTGTATGTGCTCGCCGCCGCCGTCCTGTGGTCGCTCATCGGCCCTTTTTCCAAAATCTGCATGGAAGAAGGCCTTGCGCCGCTGGAGGTGGCCTTCTGGCGCGCCCTGCTCGGCGGCATCTGCTTTTTTGCCCAAACGGGCATCTGCGGCGGGGCGCGCATCCCTGTGAAGCACGCGCTGTTCTTCTGCCTTTTCGGTGTGTTGAGCATCAGCGTGTTTTTCAGTTCGCTGCAAATCTCCATCCAGCTGAGCGGAGCCGCCATGGCGATGGTGCTGTTGTATACGGCTCCCGCATGGGTGGCCGTATTCTCCCGCATCCTGTTCCATGAGAGCTTCTCCTCCCGTAAGGGCATCGCTCTGGGGTTGGCCCTCTTCGGAACGGCGCTGGTGTGCTTTTCCGGCGGAAGCCTGAACGCCGAGCCGTCCGTGCTCGGCATCGTCTGCGGGCTCATATCCGGCCTTTGCTACGCCTCGCATTTTCCCTTCTATGTCTGGTGGCAGCCCCGCTACTCCACCGCCACCCTGTACGCCTACATGCTGCTCGGAGGCGCGCTCGCCCTATTCCCCTTCGTGGATTTCGCCCCCACCCGCTCGTGGACGGCGTGGGCCAACCTGCTGGCCCTCGGCGTGGTCACGAACTATGGGGCCTACCTCGCCTACGGGCGGAGCCTCCAGAGCATCAATCAAGTCAAGGCCGCCATCATCGGGAACATCGAGCCCGTGCTGGCGACATTCTGGGTCTGGCTGTTCTGGAATGAAAACTTCTCCGCCTACGGGTGGGCGGGCAGCGCGCTGGTCATCTCGGCGGTATTCCTGCTGACGGCGGATCGAAGCTGATACGGTTCTTCCCCCGTTACGGCACACGGCATGTTCTTTGGACATGCCGTTTTTTTTGCGTCCTCCCGTAACACGTTTTTTCAAAAATATATTTATGATTTCAATGCAATATGATATTTATATCTACCATATTCCATTGAATAAACAAACAACATCTTTTCTTTGAACCAGATAGGAATGCAAACATTCAGGCACTGTAAATCATGAAAGTTGAGTGCACAATCTATAGTATGCCTTCTTTACGTTTGAGCAATCAATTTAGATCTTTTCTTTATTTCATCATGCTGATTGCTTCCATATTGAAACTGTTTCATGAAAATTCTTATGTAACGTGATAGACGTCTTTTACTGTTTATTCAAACAATGAAACATATACAGAATGGATTTTTTATCCAAAAAAATACTTTATCTTTATTCTTGACAAAGAAAATAGTTTCTGTATGAACTGAACCATCGCGCAATCGGTAGTTAATGCATTACATCCACAGATTGTTATATTATTCATTATCTATCCTGTGTGGTATTTCCGGCATACTGCGTTTCTTTAGTACACGCAACGTTCGCCGGATTTCCTTTTCGAGATAGTGCCTGTTCAGCAGTAATCCTCTGCATCAGGTTTTATCTATTGTTTAGAGGCTGCTTCAATAACAATCTTACAGTTGGAGGATGGAAGCATGAAACTCGGCACTCTTTTGAGCGCGTTTGCCTGTATGGCCCTGAGCATGGGGTTCGCCACCCCCGCCAAAGCGGAAGATCCCATCAAGATCGGCGTCTACATGCCTCTGACCGGACAGAACGCCTTCGCCGGGCAGCTTGAACTTGAAGGCATCCAGCTTGCGCACAAGATCACGCCCACCGTCCTCGGCCGCCCCGTCGAACTGGTCATCGTCGACAACAAGTCCGACAAGGTCGAAGCCGCCAACGCCGTGAAGCGCCTTGCCGAGCGTGACAATGTGACGGCCATCATCGGTACGTATGCTTCCTCCCTCAGCCTCGCCGGAGGCGAAGTCGCCGAACGCGCCAAGGTGCCCGTCCTCGCCACTTCCAGCACCAACCCCCTCGTGACGCAGGGCAAGAAGTACTACTTCCGCGCCTGCTTCATCGACCCCTATCAGGGAGCCGCCGCCGCGGCCTACGCCTACAAGACCCTCGGCTACAAGAAGGCCGCCGTCCTCACCGACGTGGTCAGCGACTACGCCGTGGGCCTCTCCAACTTCTTCAAGAAGTCCTACAAGAAGCTCGGCGGCGAACTCGTTGCCGATATGAAGTACAGCTCCGGCGACCAGGACTTCACCGCCCAGCTCACCGAGCTCATCAGCAAGAAACCCGACATCGTCTTCATGCCCGCCTACTTCGCCGAAGGCGCCATCATCATGAAGCAGGCCCGCGAACTCGGCGCGACCTTCGTGCTCATGGGCGGCGACGCCATGGACAACCCCGACACCGTCAAGATCGCCGGCAAGGCCGCCGAAGGTTTCATGCAGACGGCGTTCCCCTATGACATGACCATGAAGGACATGAACGATCAGGCCAAGGCCTTCACGGAAGCGTGGAAGAAGAACTTCCCCAACAAGGACCCCAACGTGAACGCCACCCTCGGCTACACCTGCTACGACATGATCATCGACGCCCTCAAGCGTGCCGGAAAGGCCGACCGCGAAGCCGTCACCAAGGCTCTCGCCGAAACCAAGGACCTCGCCACCCCTGTAGGAATCATGACCCTCAACGCGAACCATGATGCCGAAATCCCCGTCGGCATCCTCAAGTACGAGAACGGGAAGCGCATCTACCTCGGTGAAATCGTCCCTGAATAAGCCCCCCTGTCCACGGCGGTGGAGGAAGGTTCCGCTTTCCTCCCCGCCTTTTTTGCCGTCCCCGGCCTCATTCGGGAGGGTTCCTCCCAGGCGGAAGGATTTACGGATTCCAAGGATTTTAAACGGATAAGGCAGGCACTATGAGTCTGGACATGTTTTTCCAGCACTTCTTCAATGCCCTGACACTGGGTTCCCTGTATGGCCTCATCGCCATCGGGTACACGATGGTGTACGGGATATTGCGGCTGATCAACTTCGCCCACGGCGACATTCTCATGTTGGGGGCCTATTTCGTCTTTTACGGCACCACGACATTCTTCCTGCCCTGGGGGGTGGCCGTGGTGGTGGCCATCCTCGCGGCCAGCGCCGTCGGCATCCTGGTGGACCGCATCGCCTACCGGCCCCTGCGCGACGCCCCGCGCATTTCGGCGCTCATCAGTGCCATCGCCGTGTCCTTCTTCATCGAAAGCCTCTCCGTGGTGGTGTTTTCCGGCCTTCCGCGCCCCGTGTACCAGCCGGAATGGCTCATGACGCCCATCAATTTCGGGCAGTTGAAGCTGCTGCCGATCACGCTGGTCGTGCCCGTGGTCAGCTTCGTGCTCGTGCTCGGGCTCCTGTGGATCATCCACCGCACCAAACCGGGTCTGGCCATGCGGGCCATCTCCAAGGACATCGAGACCACGCGCCTGCTCGGGGTGCGGGTCGACCGCATCATCGCGCTGGCCTTCGGGCTCGGCTCCGCGCTGGCGGCGGCCTCGGGCATCATGTGGGCCCTGCGCTACCCGCAGATCAACCCCTACATGGGCATCTTCCCCGGCTTCAAGGCCTTCATCGCGGCGGTGCTCGGCGGCATCGGCTCCATCCAGGGCGCCATGATCGGCGGGCTGCTGCTCGGCTTCATCGAGATCATGACCGTGGCCTTCATGCCCAGCCTGTCCGGCTACCGCGACGCGTTCGCCTTCGTGGTGCTGGTGCTCGTGCTCCTCGTCAGGCCCACCGGCCTTTTCGGGCAGCGTTCGGAGGAAAAGATATGAAGACCTCCATGCGCAACCTGCTGCTCAATCTCGCCGCCATCGGCCTGCTGGCCCTGTTCCTTGTCTGGGCGGAGACCAACCTCGACGGCTACAAGGTCCAGATCCTCAATCTCATCGCCGTGAACGCCATCCTCGCGCTGTCCCTGAACCTCATCTACGGCTTCACCGGGATGTTCTCGCTCGGGCACGCCGGGTTCATGGCCATCGGGGCCTACGTTTCCGCCCTGTGCGTGCTCCCCGCCGCCCAGAAGGAAATGATGTGGATCCTCGAGGACATCATCTGGCCCTTCTCGGTCATCCATACGCCGTTCTGGTTCTCGGTCGTCGCCGGGGGCTTCGTGGCCGCGATCTTCGGGCTGTTCATCGCCATCCCCGTGCTGCGGCTCGGCGGCGACTACCTCGGCATCGCCACGCTGGGGTTCGCGGAGATCATCCGCGTGCTCATCGTGAACCTGACGCCCATCACCAACGGCTCCCTCGGCATCAAGGGCATCCCCTTCCACGCCTCGCTGCTGGTCAACTACGGGTGGCTGCTCATCACCCTGTACTGCATGGTCAAGCTCTTGGGCAGCAACTTCGGCAACATCTTCAAGGCCATCCGCGACGACGAAATCGCCGCGAAGGTCATGGGCATCGACACCTTCAGGACCAAGGTGCTCTCCTTCTGCCTCGGCGCGTTCTTCGCGGGCGTGGGCGGGGCGCTGCTCGGCAACCTCCTGACCACCATCGACCCGAAGATGTTCACCTTCCTGCTGACCTTCAACGTGCTCATGATCGTCGTGGCCGGCGGCCTCGGTTCGCTCACGGGCAGCATCCTCGGCAGCGCGGTCATCACCGTCCTGCTCGAATGGCTGCGCGCCGTGGAAGACCCCATCACCCTCGGCGGATTCGCAATCCCCGGCATCCCCGGCATGCGCATGGTCGTGTTCTCGCTGGTCCTCCTGTGCATCATCCTCTACCGCCGCGAGGGCATCATGGGAATGCGTGAAATCACCTGGGACGCCATCTTCGACTTCTTCTCCCGGAGGAAACGCGCATGACCTCCTTCGCTCAGAACGGACTGCTGCTCGACGTGCAGCACGTGACCATGCGCTTCGGCGGGATCACGGCGGTCAACGACCTGTCCATGCGGATCCCCACGGGGTCCATCACCGGGCTCATCGGCCCCAACGGCGCGGGCAAGACCACGGCCTTCAACGTCATCAGCGGCTTCTACAACCCCCAGGAAGGCGACATCCTGTTCAAGGGCCACAGCGTGAAGGGCTTCCCGCCGCACCGGATCTGCAGGGCGGGCATGGCCCGGACCTTCCAGAATATCCGGCTCTTCGGCAGCGAAACCGCGCTGGAAAACGTCATGGTCGGCTGTCAGGTCCGCCGCAAAAGCCAATGGTGGATGCCCGTCTTCAGCCTGCCCAGCGCACGGCGCGAGGAAGAGGAAATCCGCGAGAAGGCGAAGGGCCTCATCCACCGCCTCGCGCTCGATTCCTACATGGACGAAAAGGCGTCGAGCCTGCCCTACGGGGCGCAGCGGCGCCTTGAAATCGCCCGCGCCCTGGCGACCAGCCCGGACTTCCTGCTCCTCGACGAACCCGCCGCCGGGATGAACCCGCAGGAAAGCACCGAACTCATGCGCTTCATCCGGCATATCCGCGACGAGTTCGACCTGACCATCCTGCTCATCGAGCACGACATGAAAGTGGTCATGGGCGTGTGCCAGTACATCTGGGTGCTGGAATACGGCCAGCTCATCGCCGAGGGCGATCCGGACGCCATCCGCAACAACCCGAGGGTCATCGAAGCCTACCTCGGAGAGGACGTCAGCAACCATGCTTGAAATCAAGGATCTCCACGTCCACTACGGCGGCATCCATGCGGTGCAGGGCGTCAGCATGCACATCCCGCAGGGCCGGATAGTCACGCTCATCGGCGCGAACGGCGCGGGGAAAAGCAGCGTCATCCGCTCCATCTCCGGCCTCGTGAAGGATACGAAAGGCGAAGTGCTGTTCACCCCGGCGGCCCGGGACGGCAGCGGGCCCAGGACGGAACAGCTCCTCGGGAAATCCCCCGAGGACATCATCCGGCGGGGCATCTCGGTGAGCCCGGAAGGCCGCCGCATCCTCCCCCACCTCACGGTCGAAGAAAACCTCATGCTCGGCGCGTACATCCGCAACGACAAGGAAGGGATCGCGCAGGACATCGACTGGGTCTACAATCTGTTCCCGCGGCTCAGGGAACGCAGCTGGCAGAAAGGCGGCACGCTCTCCGGCGGCGAACAGCAGATGCTCGCCGTGGGCCGCGCGCTCATGAGCCGCCCGGATCTGGTGATGCTCGACGAACCCTCGCTCGGCCTCGCCCCTCTACTGGTAAGGGAAATCTTCGACATCATCCTGAAAATCAACGCCGAAGGCAAAACCGTGCTGCTCGTGGAACAGAACGCCCTCGCGGCCCTGTCCATCGCGCACTACGCCTATGTGCTCGAAGTCGGCCGCGTCGTCGCCGAGGCCCCGGGGCAGGAACTCCTCAAAGATCCCAAGGTCAAAGAAGCCTATCTCGGTGGCTGATCCCCGTTCTCCATTCCACAAAAAAGGCGGCTTGAAGCCGCCTTTTTCTGTGCAACCATTTTGGCGCTATGCAGATTCCCCAAGGGGTAAGAGCCCCTGCTCCTGCATGAGAGCGTCCAGATAGCCCATGCCGAGGCACACGATGGCGGCTCCGTCCAAGGCCAGATCCCGCTTGCGGATGTCCGCTTCAAGGATGTAGTGCCCGCAATTCTTACAGGAAACGGCGCGTTCGTCCGGAGTGCTTTCAGCAAAATGCAGGCGCAGATTGTCCGGTTTGTCGCACCCGCATGAGGGGCACGCCGTACGCTGGAAACGCCAGTGCCGTCCGCAGTCGGTACAGAACAAGCTCCGGTGGCCTTCCTTCTCATGAACGATGCTGAGTTCCGGTTTTCCTCCACAGTACGGGCACGTCTTCCGGGCCGGATCGAAGGGCGCTTCGGGCAGGCTGCCCGCTGTGCGGGCCATAAGGATTTTCACCGTCTGCGCGATCACCATATCCAGCACATCCGGCGGCAGGCCGTTTTTCTCCGCGAACAGGACCAGCGGTTCCGGCTCATGCGCGAGGCTGGCCTTGCACAGGCGGCGGACGCTTCCGGGCTTGAGCGCACCGCGCACCGCCTCCACCTGTTCCCGCGCGCCGGGGAAGCCCTCGGCAACGGCTTCGAGCACTGCCGACGCAATGGCTCCGGATTTTTCCGAGCATACGGGCAGCTCCTCAAATCGGAACATAGGAAAGCCGTCCAGCGGCTTGGTTTTCCGCGACAGCGCGTAGGCATCAAGCAGCTTGCCGCGCGCCAGCGCCAGCGGCGTGAACGCCCGGATCACGGCGGCGTGCTCGGGGTGGGATGCGGCCAGTTCAATCAGCAGACGGCGCAGGGCGGTATCATCGTACATCGGAAATCCTTTAGATTAGAGCAAATGATTTTTGAGCGGATGTGCGGGGGAAAGGAGAAGCCTCTTCTTGAAAGCGGGAACATCCGCGAACTTCTCCCCTCCCCCACGCCCCCGCCGTCCATGTTCCCATGTCTTTATACATGGCTGTCCGGCATCCATGCGGAAACGTCCCATCAATGCAAAACCATCAAAAAATCCGCTCAATTCATCCATCCCGCTGCGGGAACAGACTTCAAGTGCAACATAAAAATCCGAGGGGATCCGGGGGGAATCATTCCCCCCGGCGGAGCCTGAGGCAGAGCCTCAGCGGGTGCGGGCAGAGCCCGCATCATCTCCCTCCCCTCGCTTACTGTCCGCTATGCGCCGACGTGCTCGGCGTACTTGTCCGGGTCGTCCGTGATGACGTAGATCACGCGCACATCATCTGGATCGACGGCATGGGCCTTGGGGAACTCCTTCTTCAGCTCCTCCACGCGCTTGTGCGCGAGTTCAAGCATGGCGGCGCGTTCCCCGAAGCGCATGGCTCCGGTGGGACAGGACTGCACGCACGCGGGAATGCCGCCCGCGCTGATCCTGTCGATGCACATGGTACACTTCACGATGGCCCCGGTCTTTTCGTTCTTGCGGGGGATGCGGTACGGACAGGCGTCGAGAAGCACGTCGAAATCGTTCTCGGCGGTCTTTTCCGTATACACCACCGCGCCGGTGGCCTCGTCGTGAATCATGGTCCCCTCATCGGCGGCGAGCACGCACGGCGGGTTCACGCAGTGGCGGCACATGTCGGTGAAGAAGTTCCAGTAGGGTTTGCCGTTTTCATGCCGCCCTTCGCGGAACCGGACGATCTTGTAGGTATCGCCGTTCATATCGGGCGGGTTCTGGTAGGAACCGGTCTGCACGGTATCGGTAGCGGGCAGCTCGTTCCACTGCTTGCAGGCCACCTGACAGCCGCGGCACCCGGTGCAGCGGGATACGTCAACGAGAATAGTCTTTCCGTCGGACATGGCCTTCCCTCCTAAGCCTTGATTTTGTCGATGTTGACCATGAACGCCTTGTATTCGGGCGTCATGCTGTTCGCGTCACCGACCATGGGACTGAGCAGGTTTGCCGTGTCGCCGCATTCCTTGGGCTGCAGCCAGCCGTAGTTGAAGGTCATGCCCACCTGATGCACGGTTTTGCCTCCGCACTTGAAGGGCGTGAGGCGCACCGTGACCATAGCCACGGCGTCGACCGTGCCGCGCGCCGAGGAGATGCGGACCTTTTCCCCGTTGGCAATGCCCTTTTCCTTCGCCAGCTCCTCGCTGATCTCCACATACGCCTGCGGCTGCGCTTCGACGAGCCACGGCTGCCAGCGGGTGAACGCGCCCGTGCACCAGTGTTCGGTGCAGGAGTACGTGGTCATCACCAGCGGGAAGTCGGGCGATGCGTTGGCGATCGGGTTCATGTCCTTGCCGAAGCTATGGAGGGCCGGGTTGACCCGCTGGGCGGACATGATGTTCTTCTTGAAGGGGCTTTCCATCGGCTCGTAATGTTCCGGGAACGGGCCTTCGGCCAGTCCGGGGCCGTACAGGGCGCCGAGGCCCTCCGGCTGCATGATGAACGGCAGCTTGCCGCCCTGCATGGCCAGCGGCGGGGCCGGACCGTCCGGCACGTCGCCGATCCATTGCCCGTCCTTCCACTGCACCAGCGCCTTTTTCGGATTCCACGGCTTGCCCTGCGGGTCCACGGAAGCGCGGTTGTAGATGACACGGCGGTTGACCGGCCACGAGTAGGACCATTCGGGATAGAGGCCGAGCCCGGTGGGGTCGACCTTCTTGCGCCGCTTCATGAGGTTTTCGCCAGCGCGGGTGAAGCTGCCGGAACAGATCCAGTTGCCGCACGAGGTCGAGCCGTCGGCCTGCAACAGCGGGAAGCCGGGCACGCATTCGCCCTTCTTGTATTCCACGCCGTTGATGGTCACGTCCTTGAGGAAGTAGCCGTTGATGTACTTCGCCACCCGCTCGGGATCGTAGCGGCCCTTGCCGTCCACGAAGTCGGTGTTCGCCGCCAGAATCGGCTCGGGGAACGTGCCGCCGTCCTTGGCGTACAGCTCCTTGAGCTTGCTCATGACGCGCCAGAACACGTCGCCCGTGGAGATGGCGTCGCCGGGGCCTTCGGCGGCGGCATACTTCCACTGCATCCAGCGCCCGGAGTTGGCCTGGCTGCCTTCCTTTTCCACGGAGGCGGTCACGGGAAGCAGGAAGCATTCGGTCTTCACCTTCTTGGGATCGAGGCCGGGGCCCTTCCAGAAGGATGCCGTCTCGTTGTCGAAGATGTTGACGTGGACCATCCAGTCAAGGTTCTGCAACGCCTTCCGGACCTTATTGGAATTCGGGAGGCTGCACGCGGGGTTCTGGCCCACACAGGTGAGGCCCTTGATCTTGCCCGCATACATGGCGTCGATCATGCTCATGACCGAGGCGTCCTGCCCGTCGTCGAGCTTCGGCAGATAGTCGTAACCAAAGCCGTTTTCAGGCGTCCCGCCTTCGGGATAGAAGGCCCGCATCAGGCTGGTGGCGTACTTGCCGGTATTGCTCATCCAGTTCAGGGACTGCGGGTTCGCCGTCTGGGGCGTGGTGCCCGCGATGTACTGCTCCAGCGTCTGCCACGAAGCCTTGGGAGCCTTGAGGTAGCCGGGCAGGTAATGCGACAGCAGGGCGTGGTCGGTGGACCCCTGCACGTTGGGCTCGCCGCGCAGGGCGTTGATGCCGCCGCCGCAGATGCCGATGTTGCCGAGCAGGAGCTGCACGATGGTCATCGTGCGGATGTTCTGCACGGCCACGGAATGGTGGCACTGGCCGAGGGCATACATGATGGTCCCGGCCTTGTCCGGCTTGCCGGTGGCGGCGAAGGCCTTGTACACGGCCAGCAGATCCGCCTCGGGCGTCCCCGTGATCGAGGAAACCTTCTTCAGATCGTACCGGTCGTAATGCTTTTTCATCAGCTGGAAGACGCAGTGCGGGTTCTTCAGCGTATCGTCGCGCTTGATCAGGCCCTTGCCGTCCTTCTGGAACGACCACGAGGACTTGTCGTAGGCGTGTTTCTGCGCGTCATAGCCGGAGAACAGACCGTCGTTGAACGAGAACTTGGGGTTCACGAGGAACGCGGCGTTCGTGTAGCTCAGTACGTAATCCTTAAAATAGAGATCATGATCGAGGATATACTTGATCATGCCGCCGAGGAACGCGATATCCGTGCCCGAGCGAAGCGGGGCGTACATGCTTGAGCGTGCCGACGTGCGGGTGAAACGGGGATCGACGTGGATAACCTCGGCCCCCTTGTCCTTTGCCTTGAGCACCCATTTGAACGAGATCGGGTGGTTTTCAGCTGCATTGCTGCCTTGAATGAGAATACAATCACTGTGCTGGAGATCGATCCAGTGATTCGTCATCGCGCCGCGTCCGAACGACTCTGCCAGAGCCGGTACAGTGGGGCCGTGTCAGACCCGGGCCTGGTGATCGATGTACACCAGGCCGTAGGAGCGGGCGAAGACGGCCATGGACCAGCACTCTTCGCTGTCGACGTTGGAGCTGCCCAGATGGGCAACGGACTCGACACGGTTGACTGTCTGCCCTTTCGCATTCTTCTTGACGAAGCCGGCGTCACGCTCTTCCTTGAGGTGCCGCGCGATGCGATCGATGGCGAAATCCCAATCCTTTTCCTCCCACTTGTCGCCGTAGGGAGCGCGGTACAGCACCTTGTCCAGGCGGCGGTCGTTGGCGGCCGTGGTCTGGTAGATGCCCGCGCCCTTGGCGCACAGCGAGCCTTCATTGATGGGATGTTCGGGGTCGCCTTCGATATTGATGATCTTGCCGGTCTTCGTATCGGTGCTGCACAAAAGCCCACACCCCACCGCACAGTAGCAGCAGATGGAGGTGGACTGTTTGGCGGTTTTGATCCGGTCGTATTTGGTCAGTTCCTGAGCAAAGGCTTCGATGGGAAGCACACTCACGCCAAGGCTGGAGAGCAGGATTCCCGCGCCCAGCCCGCATGACAACTTGAGAAACGATCTGCGTTCCATAGTCACTCACACGATGATGAGGGTTATCCGAATGCCCGGACCGCTGACGGCGGACGGATTTTCGGAGAATTCCCAGTCACGGTACAGGAAGAAACCGTTTCATTCAAGGCGACCCCCTTTCTTTTTCGTAATGTTAACAGCCTATTGAGAAAACAAGTGCAATCTTCAATTATGCTTATAAAAGCATAATAAATCAGTAAGCTGTACGCGGAGGCAGCCCTGTCCGGAGCCTTCCGGCCCAAATAGGGCGTGTCGTGCCCCCACCCAAAAAGGACATGGTCTCACGGTATTAGGAATCTATCAAAAAAAGCAGATCTCTTTTGGGACAATCTCGGAAAATGAGCAGAATGTCCGCAATGTCGCGGAAAAACCGTTCTCCGGGATACGGCGAAGGCGTGGGGAAACCGTTTTAGCGGCGGGGCAAACATGGATACCGAGCCTCTCCTGCGGGTGCCACAGGGAATCCGCCTCATGGCCGGGACAGGGAACCTCCCGGCATCCGTTCATCCTGCGCAGCAAAAAAGGACTGCCCCAAACAGGGCAATCCCTTCCGTTGCATGAAGGCGACGGGCCGCCAGTGAGGAGCGCACATCAGAAGCAGCAAGTAAACAGAACCATGAAAAACCGTCATGGAATCGCACGCCTTGAGCCGAAGCCTCGACCGGGCTGCCCCCTGCCCTGCATCCCGCCCAAGCCACACACGAGGCGGCGAGAACACTCTCCCCAAGAAAAGGGAAAAACACTCCAGAAGAAGCGCCATAGACGGAAAAGCACAACGCTTCCGACTCATACCGCCACCGCTCATCCCCTCATCCGGCCAACAGCCTCTCTCCGGCGCAACGCCTCAACGAAACGTCATTTTTTGATCAAACCGGACGAATACACGCAACAGCGGGACTTCCCGGACTGCTTCGCCGCGTACATGGCTATGTCGCTCTGCCGTACCAAGTCGTCCAGCTTCGTTCCCGGGTCCGCGCTCGACGCGATGCCGATACTCGCGGACATCACGCGCAGGTAATCCGAAACCTGAAACGCCTCCAACAGACTTTGCAAAAGCCGATTGGCCTTCTCTTCCAAAAACGCTAAAGACCGCTCACCAACAAGGCAGATCAAGAACTCATCACCGCCGAGCCGTACGATGAAATCCCCGGGGAACGCTTCCCGCATCAGCCGGGCAACGAGTTCGAGCGCCCCGTCGCCGATGTGGTGGCCGTGAGCGTCGTTCACTTTTTTGAAATCGTCCAAATCGACATACAGGAGGCTGAGCTGGTTCTCTTTCCTGTTCTCGTTCATATACTCATAGAAGAAGCGGCGATTGTATAATCCGGTCAGGGCATCGGTATTCGCGCTGATCCAGATCTGGTGCTCGAATGTCCGTTCGATGGTTACGTCACGGCAGAAGCAGAACTGCCCCACCCGGTTGCGGAATACGTCAAAAATGGGTTCTTCATGGAACTCCAGAATCCGCTCCTCGCCGTCGCCGTGCAACCGTATTTCGAAGTGCCCCTCCCCGTAGGTCTTGCAGAGGCTTTTCTGGATAACGTGCTTCCATTCCTCATAGGGCTTGCCGACGATGTTCTTTTCCTTCGCGGCGAAATATTCCTCAAACTTGGCGTTCACATTAATGATCCGCCCGTCGTTGCCGCTGATGAGGATCGCAAACGGCATATTCCTCAGGAAGATCTCCAGCTCCGCGCCCATGTTCGCAAGATCGGTCACGTCATGCGCGATGCCGACCGTCCCGAGGATCGTCCCGTCGTCGTCGAACAGCGGGGACTTGTATGTCTTGAACTGACGCATCCCCTGTTTGCTCTTGACCATTTCGTCAAAAAGGCAGGTACGCCTTTCCTCAAGCACGATCTCGTCAGACTCCAGACAAATATACTCGCCCTGCTCGTATTCTTCCTTCTTCAGATCCCATATGTAATAGTGGCCGCGTCCTTGTACGTCCTCCTTCTTCTTGCCTACGGCATGGCAAAAACCGTTGTTGACCTTCAGGTGCGACCCTTTTACATCCTTAAACCAAATAAGATCGGGAATGCTGTCGATGATCGTATCCAGATACGTCTGGGTCAGGCGGCTGTCTTTCCTATGCTTGATGCCCGCTAATATCTTTTTGAAGCGTACCGCACCGAAATCCCTATGGAAAGGCTTCACCCAGATGTCGTCGGCGGCCTCCAGGGAAGGGGTGCGGAGAACGGCGAACGCTTCCGCTTCCATGCAGAACACCAGGATCGCCCCCGGCTTGCACAGTGCTCGAACCGCTTCCGGACGCTCCGCCACGGGCAGATCAAGAACGATGATATCACTGCCCCGCACGGCTTCCGGAGAAAAACTCCGGTAACCGGAAACCTCATGCTCAAACCGTTCCAGCGGAGCGATGTTCCGTACGTCTGCCAAAAGCAGAGGATCCTCGCTGAAAATCCTGATGTCGAGCTTACACCTGTACACGTCCTATCCCCTTAAATGATGTATCACGGACACCATGCCCGGCCTTCGTCAAAACCGGGCCTCCTCGGAAGCACGAAGGCCCCTCTTCCCCCAGCTCTCAGTGAAACGATTCCTTTCCCAGCAAAAACGGTTCCCTCATTCTCTTGTTTACGGCACTTTGACGTTCCTCTGGGTCAAAACAGGCTCCTCTCCCGCCGGTTGGCTAAACCGGGAGCCCCTTTGTATCAGCCTATGCTGTTCAGCATTGCAATGCCAGCACTGTTTTGGGCCCTCCGTCGGTGCTATCGCGTAACCATCCATCATGATTTCCTTCATGCGGCACAGATTTTCTTCAGCGCGGCATCCGTTTCAAAAGCCGGGACGAAAGGCGTTTCACGATGGCCGAAGAAGGGGTGCGCCGCAGCGGGGACGGCAGCATGACCGCCAGCCGGGCGGCCTCGCCCCGTGAGAGGCTTGCGGCGGATTTTCCGAAGTAATGCCGGGCTGCGGCCTCCGCCCCGTAAACGCCGTTGCCCCACTCCGCGACGTTCAGATACAGCTCAAGAATCCGCTCCTTGTCCAACGCGAGTTCCAGACGCCATGTCATGATGGCTTCCTTGAGCTTCCGCAGGATAGAACGCTCAGGCGTAAACCACAGGTTCTTGGCAAGCTGCTGCGAGATGGTGCTGCCCCCGGCGGCCATCCGGCCTTTATCCCAGTTACGCTTCAACGCATCGTACATTTGGGAAAAATTGAATCCGTCGTGCTTCCAGAACAGATCGTCTTCGGACGTCACCACGGCTTGGCGGAGCGCCGGAGCAATGCGCTTGAGCGGGACCCACTGCTGCCGGATACGCATGGCCTTGCCGTCCTTCGCCCTGGGGCCGTTCTGCCATTGCTCCTGACGGTATTCCATAAAAGACGTGGTCCGCGGCTGTTCCGTCTCCAGCCAGCCGACGGGAGGCCACACCAGATATCTTCCGATATCCAGCATGAGGAAGAGGGTTACCCCGAAGAGCAAACTGCGTACCGGACGTTTTCGCCACGACGCGGCTCTATTTCGCACGAATGTTGTGAAAAAAGACATCGCAGAACCGTACCCCCATCACCCCGCTCCTGCAAGGAGGGATGCAATCCCTGCCTGTGGAAAAGGCCAGCATTCGGAGAAAGGAGCATGGGGCTCCGAGCTTGGGAACCTGCGGGGAGAAGGATTGGAAAGCATCAAAAAAGATTAAGCGATAGGCTGTTACAAACTCTCAGGCAACGCTACAATGAGAATATCCGCCGAAAACGTTTTCCGCCTTCGAGCGCCCTTTCCCCGACCCGAAAAAACGGCGCTGCCGGAATCCTTTTCCGACAGCGCCGCGCGCATACAGGGGAGACGTCATACGGAAACGCTCCCGTTCCTTCCCTAAAGTTTGCCCGCCATGCGGCAAAGCCGGCCCCCTGCCGTCAGGCCGGGGAATCGAGGAGATACCCCCCGTCGACGGTCACGGTGATGCCCGTCACATACGAGGAGGCGTCCGAAGCCAGCCAGACGAGCGTGCCGATAAGCTCGTTGGGATGCCCCATCCGGTGCATGGGCGTGGCGTCCACCCCGCGCTGCGCCTTGGCGCGGTAGCTGCCGTCAGGGTTGAACAGCATCTGGGCGGGGTTGTTGTTCGGGAAAAACCCCGGAGCCACGGCGTTTACGCGCAGTTTCGGGTTGAAATCACGGGCGAGGTGCGCGGCGAGGGACTGGATGAAATTGCTCACCCCCGCCTTGGCAGCGGCATAGGCGATATGTCCACGGATAGCCGTGAACGCGCTGATGGAGCTGAAATTGATGATCGATCCGCCGCCGGGGTTGTCGAGCATCTTCGCGCCGTACGCGAGGCAAGGCCAGAAACAGCCGCCGAAGAGGTTCAGCGTCACCGTATCGAACTGCGGCTGTGCGTCGAGATCGAAAAGGCTCTGTTCGTCCGTGTAATACGCGCCTTTGACGTTGCCGCCCGCGGTGTTGATCACCACGTCGATCCCACCGAAATCGCGCATCACGTCTTCGGCGTGTTGCCGGATCTCGTCCTGGCTGAACGAATTTACCTTGTAAGGCTTTATCTCCACACCCACGTCGCCGATTTCGGAGATCAGAGTGTCCAGCCGTTCCCTGCCGGAGTTGTAACACGCCGCCACGTTGGCCCCCGCATAGGCCATCGCCCGCACGGCGGCCCCGCCAAGGGCCCCGGAAGCACCGGTCACAACGGCGGTTTTCCCTTTCAAACTGAACAGCGCATGAATATCCATCTCGTCCTCCTGACAGGTTAACGCGCGTTGTCTCCATCTGACTCCAACCGTGAAGCTCATTCCTCATCAAGCCACGCGGCCTTCTCGAAACGCAGCGTCCGATCCGCGGGATAGGCCTGCTTCCAATAGGCCGCGCACGCTCCAGAAGTGGCGCTCCAGAGATCGGGGTCACCCGTAACCGCCCGCATGAGCCTGTCCAGCACGGCCCGGGCCGCCCCGAACTGCATGAGGTACGGCTGGATCACAAATGTGGACTGCCTTCCCCACGCCCGCACGCCTTCCAGCTCGGCGGCCCAGTTTTCCCAAAGCGCCCGCGTCTGCACGAGCCCGCTCCCCTTGCCCACTCCGGGGAAAAACATGAAGAACTGCGTATCCATCGCGTAATAATAGGGCAACATGAGCAGCGTGTGCCGCCGGTCGTAATCCGTAATCCAGTAGTGCGGGATGTCGTCCGCCATGGAGTTGCCGAAATACCCGCAACCGGCTTCGAGCAGCAGTTCCCCTGTGGCGTCGGAAACCGAACCGCCCGGATAATCGTCCCCCGTGCGCGGCAGCGTGAACCATCCCTCAGGCCGCGTGCCCGTCAGCTCCGCAAGCCCCGAAAGCGTCCGCTCAATGCGTTCCCGTTCTTCGTCAGGGGAAAGCCCAGCCACGTCCTCCTTGGCGAAGGAACCGGCGGCGATTTCGTGGCCGTCCGCATGGGCGCGGCGGACGATCTCGGGAAAGGCCCGGGCCATCGCCAGCGGCACGGCGAACGTGGCCTTCACGCCGTAAGCGTTCAGATAGTCGATGAGCCAGCCGCCGGATACCGCATTGCCCCACACCGTCCGGGCATAGGCGATCGCCGCCTCATCAATACCCTCGGCACCGGCTGGCACGCTGTAGTCCACCACCACGGACACGGCGGCCTTGCCCGCAGGCCACACGATGCCGGAAGGCGACATTTCATCCGAAAGCGTGAAATCTTTTTTCCAAGGCATGGCGTCCTCCGGGATCAGGCTGAAGCCGGCCCTTCGGCCGGAAACCGTTCAAGGATGTAGTCAGCAAGCCACGCGGACGTGGCGAACAGCACGTCGCCGTCCTCCCGCGTCCGGCGGAAAAACCGCCGCAGCATTTCGAGGCGGCAAAGCCTCCCGCACAAGTGCGGATGGATCACGATGTTCATATAGCCGGTCGTTTCGCGGGCGGCGGCATAGGCTTCGAGAAGCGTCTGAAGGAACGCTTCGGGGGACTGGATGCGCTGCTGCTCGTTGCGGCTTCCGAACCATCCGAAATAGAAAAACATCGCGTCGTCATGGATAAAACTGATCGGCAGGTTGAGCATCCATTTCCCGATGTTTTCATAATAGACATAGAAGGGAAACTCGCCCTGCGGCGTATAGGAAACATATGTGTAGGCGTGATCCCGGAGCGCGGCGAGGTCGTGCTCGCTGCGCGTGCCCGCCGGGTATTGTCCCGTCAGCCCCTTGATGAGCGTATCCGTCCTGTCCATGTGGACGGCCTCCTCCTCAAGCGTCGGGGGGATGTGGTGATCCCACATGTGATTGGCGACTTCGTGCCCTTCCCGCACGGCGCGCCGGAGTACTTCCGGATATAAGAGCCCCGTCTGCCCGGGCAGGAACAGCGTCGTTCTGACGTCGAATTCGCCGAACACGTCCAGCAGCCGCCACAATCCGGTCCGGCCCCCGAACTCGCCCTGCGCGCACCAGAGTTTCGGTTCGCGGAGGAACTTCCGAAAAATCATCGCGTCGAAATCGACCGTAAAGTTGATGATGACCTTGACGCCGCCGGGAAAGACGAATCCCGGGATATCCTTGATCCGGCGGGCCGTTTTGTTCTTGAGCATCAACGGAGCTTCCTGCATCGCCTGTACTCCCTCTGGGTAAACCCCATTACACTTCAGTGATCATGCCGCCCGACAGATTGAGGGACTGCCCCGTCAGATACGAGGACACGTCCGAAGCGAGGAACAGCGCCGTCCTCACAATGTCGTCCACGCTGGCCATGCGGCCCAGCGGAATGGTTTTCCGGATGGCCTCGCGCAGGGTTTCGGCGGGAACGCCCAGACGTTCCGATTCCGCCGCCACCCGGGAATCCACCATCTCGCTCTCGACGGGGCCGGGACAGATGCTGTTGGCCCGGATCCCGTCTGCGGCGTACTCCACCGCCACGGACTTCAGGAGCATGATCAGCCCCGCCTTGCTGACGGAATAGCCGCTGTACCCCGGCAGGGGGCGCTTGCCCGCTCCCGACGCGACGGCGACCACGGACCCGCCGCGTGCCCGCATGAGGGGCAAGAACGCGTGCAGCAGGCGGAACGTGCCGTGTACGTTGATGTCCTGCGTGCGCAGCCACGTTTCAATGGAGTCTTCCGTCAGCTTCACGGGATCGGGGAAGACCCCCGCGCACTGGATCAGGATATCGATGCTCGGAAACAAGCGCCCGACCGCATCCCGCATAGCCTCGACCTGCGCGGCGGAGCATACGTCCGCCGTGAACGCCCGGGCCACCACCCCTTCGGCTTCCAGTTCCCGCGCCCGTTCGAACACACACCCGTCCCTGTCGGCGAGGCAGACGGATACGCCCTGCCGGGCCAATGCTCCCGCAATGTGAAAACCGATGCCCCTTGCCTTCCCGGCACCCATCACAAATGCCGTCTTGCCTTTCAAATCCGTATACATAACGTGCATCCCTTGTTGTGGGCCGGACGGCAGCGGAGGAAGGAGGCCGCCCGGCCCGGGAGTGGAGAATTCCCAAAAAAGCTAGAACTGGCGCGGCCCCCAGATCTTCATCCTGTGCCCCGCGAACAGGATGGCCGCACAGACGGCAATCATGACGACGTGCATGATGAGCATCCCGGAGATGCCGAACCCGCCCGGCATGGTCACCGAGAGCAGCAGGAAGGGGAACAGCGGGATGAGGGCGTACACGTTGTTCAGGCCCACTTCAGCGGCCGCGGGCGTCTTGAAATCGCTGTCCACGATGCGCAGCAAGGCGAGCCCGCTGGCCGCCGTACCGGTAACCAGCCCGAACACGACCAGCAGCCGCTCCAGCCCGAAGGAGCCGACCCTGCGGCCGAGGTACAGCACGCCGAGAAGCGTGATGAGCGTGCACACGGCGATGACGAGGATGAACGGAATGAAATACTTCATGACCGTCGCGGCGCTGACCGCCATGAGCGCGGAAATGATCATGTAGTCGATGGTGGTCCCGAGGATGCGGTTCTGCGCGTCATCGCTGTAGAAGGCATTCGCGGCGGTGTGGTTGATGACGAGGCGGACGATCATGCCCGCGAACAGCGCATAAAGGTAAATGAACCCGAAAGAGGCCGTCTGATAGTTCGGCGGAAGGACGAAATACTTGAGCACGTAGCAGACGATCCAGCCCAGCCCGTACACGGTGGCGGCGACGGCGAAGTGCAGCGCGAACGTATCCACGTTGCCGCTGTGGGTCGTCAACTGGCAGGCGGGGACCCGCTTATCCTCCGGGCGGAGGCCCTTCAGGAAATCGGAGGAAAGCTCCTTCGTGCCGTAGGTCGCATAGCCCTTGCGCAGCCCCCAGTTGGCGAGGGGCACGCCCACGAAGTTGGCGACCATGAACCCCGCCGCCGCGTAGGCCAACCCCATGGAAACGCAGTCCGGCAAGCCATAGTCGTTTTGCCACGACATGCCCACGGAAAGGGCCTGACCGGGACCGAAAGCAAAGCCGAACCCGGCGAGGAACCCCGTCGCGGCGGTCAGGTCGGACCCGGTGATCTTGGCGTAGAGCTCCGTAATCCCGTAGCCCACGGTCGCCTGAAGGCCGTAGAACAGCCAGAACAGCAGATCGATCCACAGAGCGCCCTTGATGAGCGTCATGCTGCGGCCCTTGGTGTGCGTGCTGAAGCACCCGAGGCCGATGATCCCGAACCCGAAACTGAACAGATGGAAAGAGATCATCCCGAAATCGCCGACCTTGAGCGGCACCCAGCCCTCGGGCGAGGGATAGCCTATCCACCCCAAGTTGATCAGCGCAAACCCGAGCGTCCCGGCGATGATCCCCGCCGGAACAAGGTACTTCTGCAGAAACGTCACTTTGGCGCGCAGCCAGACGCTCAGGAGCAGAAGAAACGACATCCACATGACCGCCATCAGATAAGGAAGAAACGAGCTTTCCATGCTGCACCCGGAGAGTTGCGGGGCGCTTCCCGGCATGGGGAGGCGCGCCCGGGTTTCGAGGCCCTTCGTCCGCCCGGCGGCGACGAGGGAAAAGCCGGTGACGCGGGGAGGCAGTGGCCTGAGCACGGGAAGGAACACCCCGTTCAGGCGCTTCTCGTTCAGAAGGCACTTGTAGATAAGCAAACATAATGCCAACATGATATTCCATATAAAAGATGAAATTTCAGTATGATATTGACAAATCAGGATCAGCGTTATATTCCTTTTCCAAAAAACGGGACTGCATAATCCCGAAAACGGGATTTATCCGTAAAACGGGAATGGCCTCGGAGGTTCCGCCATGTACGCAGGGACAGTATCGCCATCGGACCCCATCCTCGCCGCGCTGACGCTCTCGCTCCGCCTTTCGGCAGCCCCGCTCAGCGAGAGGCACCTCTCCCTCATCACCGGACAGCCCGAAGAAAACATCCGGCAGATCTTATTGGATTTGGAAGGATTCGGCTTTGCCGCAAGGACCGAAGCGGCATGGACCTGCGGCACAGTCCCGCCGTCCCTGCTCGGCGCGATGGCCGCCACGGTCCGGGCCAAGATTCCCGAATCCCGGATGCCCCACTATCTGGGCTTCCTCCTCCCGGACGCCCCGCTTGAAGAATGCGAACTCGTGGTGCGGTATCTGGACGAGGAACTGAACCAGCAGGCCCCGGAAACCCTGCTCTGCCTCGAATTCGTCATCCGGTACCTGCGGGACTGGGGAGAAACCCACGCCGACGCGGCCTTCCAAAAAAGCTCGCAGTACGCGGAGATGGTCCTCATCGTGCAGAGCCAGTGCCTGTTCCTCAACAGCCAGATGCAGATGGCGGTCAAGCTGACGCCCATCGCCTACGCCCTGACGCAACAGTCCGGAAATGAGCGCTTCAGGACGCTGGTGGCAATTTTCGGGTGCTACCTCAAGGTGTTTTCCGACGAGCCGCTGCCGCAGGACATTTCCCGGTACGTAGAGCGGCTTGGGGAACTCCCGGATCTCGGGGACAAGGAAATGCAGGACTGCCTGCCGCTGTTCCGGGGCATCCTGCATTACGTGCGCGGCGAGTACCCGCATGTCCTGAAATATTATGAACAAAAACTGGAAGTCTACGGCTGGAAATACCGGCGCTTCGCCATGCTGCTTGCATCCTGCGCCAGCCAGTCCGCGTTCTACCTGCGGCAATACCACCTCTCGCTCGGCATCAACGAATCGTCCCGGCGCACGGCGGCCCTTGCCGGGGACCGCATGCTCTCCATGTTCTGGATGCTGCATCTGGCCTTCGCCATGCTCCGCGTCGGGGACATGGACGCCGCCCTCCTCAATCTGGACTGCCTGTTCATGGCATTCGACGCACGGCAGTACAACAAGACCGCCGTCAGCACCGTCCGGGGCATCGCGCTCTACCATTATCTGAACGGGCGCCTCCGGTCCGCCCATGCCCTGCTCACCGGGCAGACCGCGAGGGGCGTTTCTCCCAACGCGCCGCACGTCCCCTTCGAAGACCCCCTCAACCTCGACATGCTCTATGCGCTGGAACAGGCCGGGTTTCCGCCAATCTCGCGGTACCCGCTCGCTCTTATCGTAAAAAAGCTCAAGGAAGGCACCAACCGCCAGCTCAGGGGGGCTGCGCTGCGTATTGAAGCCCTCCGGCTGCGGGATCGCGGCGGAGATCCGAAGCGTGAGCAGACGCTGCTGCGCGAGAGCCTGGACTGCATCTCCGGAACGGGCGATCGCCGCGAAGAAGCCCTCAGCGCCAATGAACTGGCGAACGTCCTCGAACGGACCGGCGATGCGGCCTCGGCGGCGGCCCTGCGGGATCAGGCGGAAGCCTGCGCCGGGTTCCGCGTCGACCGGAGCGTTTCCTACCAGCAGATGGTCCTTCTTTTAACCCGCCATTCCCAGGGAAACAGGCTCCCCGCCCTCGGCGACGGGCATTACGACTGCCCGCAGGACTCCTGCGTGGAACGCTGCCACCGCGCGTTCAACGCTTTCTCCAATGAAACATGCCTGACCAGCGCCCTGCACCGTTTGGTCGCCATCGCCCAGAAGGAATTGAAGTCGGAACGCGGAGCGCTGTTCCGGCGGGACGAGGACAACCGGCTTGCCTGCGTCGCGGCCGTCAACCTGACCGACATGGAACTGAAAAGCGAGCAGATGCGCCCGTGCCTCGAATGGCTCGACGGCTTTTCCGACCGCCCTGCCGCTCCGGGACGCGGCGAGCAAGGGCTTTGTTTGCCTCTCGACATCGGCGAATCCGGCCTTTGGCTGCTCTACCTGGACAGCACCTTTACCGACGGCCCATTCGCCCACCTCCATCAGCCCGAACTCCATACCCTCTCCTATTTGTTCGCCTCGGAAGTACGCTCCGCCCTGCGCCTCAAAAAAGTGCGCGACGAGGAATCGCGGCACCAGAAGGAACGCTTCCAGTCCGTCGTGCTCCAAGAGGACAGAAACATTGCCCCCTTGTTCGGAACCGGCCTCGGGGAGCTGCTCGAACAGGTCAGGCACGTGAGCGTGACGGACGCGCCCGTGCTCATTCTGGGGGAAACCGGCGTCGGGAAGGAGGTCATGGCCCGGCAGATCCACCTCATGAGCCGCCGGAGTGGGCCTTTCATCGCCGTTCACCCCGCGAGCACCCCGGAACACCTTTTCGAGAGCGAGTTCTTCGGCCATGAGCGCGGCGCGTTCACCGGAGCCATCAAGCAAAAGCTCGGCTTCTTCGAAATGGCCGACGAGGGGACGCTCTTCATCGACGAAGTGGGAGACATCCCTCCGGCGATCCAGACGAAACTCCTCCGCGTCCTTCAGGAGCAGCGGTTTATCCGGGTCGGCGGCACGCGGGAAATCTATTCTTCCTTCCGGCTCATCACCGCCACGAACAAAAACCTGTGGCACGAAGTGCAGGAAGGCCGTTTCCGTGAGGACCTGCTCTACCGCATCTCGGTCGTCCCGCTCATGCTGCCGCCGCTGCGCGAACGCAGGCAGGACATCATCCCCCTCGTGCAGAACTTCATGGAGCATTTCTGCCGCCGCTACAATCAGCTCCCGTTCGCCTTGAATCAGGAGGAAACCGCCGTCCTCCGCAGTTACGATTGGCCCGGAAACATCAGGGAGCTCAAGAACGTGATCGAGCGGGCGGTCATCCTGAACCGCCTTCCGGCCCTGAACGTGCCGCACTCGCCGCCGCACCGGAAAACCAGCGAGGAAACGCCAAACCGCCGCGGGTTTGTGGTCGACGACATTCCTACACTCGACGAACTTGAGAGGCGTTATCTCGAATATATTTTTAATATCGCCTCCGGCTGCGTGTACGGGGAAAAAGGCATGACGGAACTGCTCAATCTCAAGCGTTCCACGTTGTACACAAAGCTAAAAAAACACGGCATTATGCTGCGATAACAGTCCGCACGCCGCCAGCCCTCGCCGTATGGCTTCCATCCGGCGCGGGCCAGCTGAACGAGGAATTCGGCCGCCAGACGTGCGACGAAATGCTGCGCTGCCTTCACGGCGGCATCATGTCGGAGCTCTCCGCCCCATGAATGCATGGGACGGCTGTTTGCCGACACCTTCTGCATTCTGGCCGTCTACGCCAATGAAGAGCAGACACTGAAGCGCTTTGTATGAGGCCGCCGGGCGTTTGCAGGGCGCCAAAAGCGTATGGCTCTCTCCCATTGTGGAGTTCGGCGTCTACGTCATCAACAACGATTCCCTGCCCTCCCCCCACATGATCGGCCGGGCCAAGGCCCTCAAGGAAACCTCCACCGAACTCAGAGGACGGCTGCGCTACGCCGTGTATGACGATGCCATCCGCCGCCAGCTTTTCCGGGAGAAGCGTCTTAAAAACATCATGGGAGCGGCCCTGCAGAACAGGGATTTCCAGGTCTACCTGCAGCCCAAGTACCGGACCGAAAGCGAAACCATCGGCGGCGCAGAGGCGCTGGTCCGCTGGATGGGCGCCGAAGGCATTATCTATCCCGACGGGTTCATCTCGCTGTTCGAAAAGAACGGGTTCATCATCCAGCTGGACCTTTGGGTGTTCGAAGAGCTTTGCCTCCGCATCCGGGCGTGGCTCGACGCCGGGCTGCCCCCGGTAAAAGTACCGGTGAACTGCTCCCGCGTGCAACTCAAATCCCCTTTTCCTGGAGCGCTACATCGAAATTTGCCAAAGGTGCGGCACGCCGCCGCAATACATTGAAATCGAGCTCACGGAAAACGTGGTGTTCGAGGACGTGGGCAAACTCAGCAAGATTATCGAAGCCATCCATGCGGCCGGTTTCGGTTGCGCTATGGACGACTTCGGGAGCGGCTATTCCTCCCTCAACCTGACTCAGAACATCCCGCCGCCTGCTCGATCTTTCGAGTATGCCTTTCACCAGCAGGTACAACACCGCCATGCTCAACAGTATAGCCCGCGACGGCAAACTCTATTGCCTGCCCTGCTCGGCGCAGGTGCGGGACATCGTATACAATACAACCCTCTTCGAGGAAAAAGGCTGGAAGGTCCCGTACGATTTCAACAGGTTCATAGCCTTGTGCCGGACAATCGAAGCCAGAGGCATACGTTCCATCCATCTCAGCTTCGGCAATTCCGAATTGCTGGATACGGCCTTCGGGGCTACAGCTACGGAAACGGTTTCAGCACTCCGGCCGATGCCCAATGGCTGGCCGACTACAACAGGGGCCGGGGCAGCTTCGGGGAGCATTTCCGCCCCGCCCTCAATACGTTTCAAACCATGATCGACACCGGCGTCTGGAAAAAAAGCGATCTGAGCCTGACCTATGCCGAAAGGGAAACCATGCTGTTCAACCGCCAGTACGCCATGGTCGAGGATTCAGTGCTCATGGCCCGAAGGGGGGTACGCCCTCACCGGCTCCACCGATCAGTTCGCGCTCATGCCTTTCTTCAGCCCCGGCACCCCTTGCGACTGGGCCCGCCTCTATATGGTGTGTTATATCGGTTTGAACAAACATCTGGGCGAACCCCAGAACAAAAAGAAATACGATCCCGTCATGCAGTTGATGGATTACATCAGCACGCCGGAAGGGCAGCTCGCCCTGGCAGCGAACACGGGGGCCATGTATTCCAGCGTAAAGAAAGTCCCCGCGCCGGATATCCCGGAAATTGCGGACATGCTCCCGGCCTTGAGCCACGGGCGGTACGCCATCTTTCCTGAGTCGAAGAACGCTCAGGACGCCTTGCGGGAAGGTTTGGCGGGGATGCTCGCGGGTGCCCTCACGCAGGATGACGTCATCCGGATGGTGGATCACCAAAACAAGAACCCTCCGCCTCCGAAGGCTTGCACTGTCATCGGAGAAGCAACCGCGGACTTCACGCTCATAGAAACGGGGAATTTCCTCACCGACGCCATGAGGGCCAAGGCCGGGGCGGACGTCGCTCTCTTCCTCGACAACGGCAAGGACGGGAAATACAACGGCAAGGGGGCCAGCGCACGGTTCAGGCCCCAGACCACCAATGACGTGATCCGGGCCCTCCCCGATATGAAGCACGGCGAATCGGGCGTGTTGCAGATCGTGGATATGACGGGTGAAAACCTGCTCCGGACGTTGGAATACGCGATACAGGCCGACAACGACATCCGAGGATGGTTCTACTACTTCTCCGGCCTGAAGATGACCTACGCGCCCTCCGCCATGCCCGGAAAACGCATCATCAAAATAACCGATGCGGAGGGCAAGCCCCTTGAGGCCCAGCGGGTCTATACTGCCGCGGTTATGGATCAGACCTTTCCTGAAGATGCGATCCAATCCTTGACGGACACGGGGCTCAGCATCCAGGCCCTGCTGACTGAAACCATACAGTCGCGCAAAACCGTCACTCCCGGCAAAGACGGGCGGTTCATCATCCGGTAGCCTGCTCCACGCGGTACAGCCGTATCCCCGCCTACGCGGGACCTGCCCAATCTCGAAAAGGCGAATGGCCAAGGGGAAGATCCCTTGGCCATTCAGCATGTTGATGTATACGCAGTCTCTTACGCTTCCGAGGATGGAATGAACTTTTGAGCGGCGACACGTTTAAAGGTTCATTCAGCCGAAAACCTCATTTTCGGCTGAATCCACACAGGATTGCCTCCCCGCGCGGACGTCCGCGCCAGCGTATTTCAAGCCGAATACCTCTAAACGCATATAAAAAACACCCGCCAACATCCGTACAGGAGCGCTATTGCGCCGCTGCGCCGGAACCCCCGGCTTCCGCCCCATGCGCCCATAAGGGGGAAGGCGCCTGATGGCAGGCCTTGCAGTCCGTGGGCCCCGCCGGTTTGCCCGCCGCAAGCGATTCGGTATGGCAGGCGACGCAACTCGGGTATGGCCCATGAAACGCGTTATAGAAATAGAAGGGATTCAACGTGGGCTTGACGTTCTTGTCGGTGCGCAGCGTGGCGGTCAGGCCGTCATGGCATCCGGAACTCGTGCACAGGAGGGACTTGCCGTCCACGTATCCCGTGTGATGGCAAATGGTGCAGTTGATCAGCGGCGTATGCGCCTGATGGGAGAACCGGGCCGGGGGCATGGTCTGCCGCGCTCCGGAAGGCACATGGATTTCCCTTTCGCTCCACTGCACCAAGGGATGGTGCGCCGAAAAGTCCATGGGCTGGCCATGGCACAACGCACAGTTGCCGTAACTCCCGAGCGTGGCCGCCTGTTGCTGGTACTGGAGAGGCGGGAGGTTGTCGAGATTGTCGGCAAGCGGGTTCCTCGCCGGATACACGGCGTGTGGCGCGCCGTGACAGACGATGCAGCGCACCATGAGCATATCGTCGCGGCGTCTGCTGAAGAGTCCGGACAGCCCCTCGCTTCTGGGCGTCCACTTGTTGAAGGCCGACGCGGTGAGCAGGTTGGGCTTTTCCGAGAAATTGTGGCAACTGGTGCAGTCCGGTTCCTGTACCCAAGGCAGCCGCCCCTTGATCTTGTCCAAAGGGACCTCGCGTGCCGTGATGCCGGACATGAGCTTGGCGGCCTGCGGTAGCCCAGCCTCTTGCTCGGCCTTGAGCAGCGCCAGGGAATGATCCTCCATGAACCCGTGGCAGCGCACGCAGGAAAGCCCCCTATCCACATGAAAATCACGGGCGAACAGACGGCGCGGGGCATCCTTCGGATCATCTCCCGTGCGGCCCAGATCCACATGGCAGGTCTTGCAGGCGTCAGCGCCCCTGTCGGCCAGGTAGGTGGCGTGCCAGCCGTGGATGGCGGCGGAAACGCTGAGTTCCGGCCCGCTCTTCCCTTCACCCGCCTTCCCGCCTTTCAGGCCGACATGGCAGGATCGGCAGGCAATGACCTCACCTTTCGCGTGCTTTTCCATAAAGTGGGTGGACTGGTGGCGGTCGTGCACTTCCAAAATGGCCGTCCCGGCGTTCGCGTGGCACTGGGCACAGCCGAAGCCGGGAGAAACAGCCAGCACGGCGGCGCTTTCGGCCAGGAGTTTCCCGGTCTTTTCATCTTTGGCGCGCAGCGTAATCACCGGATACGGGTTGAGCACACCGTCGGCGTTGACGGCGCTCACGGGAATCGACGCCGCGAAAAAGGAATCCTCCACAGCGTTCATCCGTCCCTGACGTGTCGTGGAATCTTTCGCCAACCCTGCTTGCGGGCCCAGCTCCCACGTTACATCGACGCCCTGGGTCACGATCTCGGGGACGGGCGGCCCACGCTTGATGACTTGTGCGTTGAGCTGCGGCTCGGGATAGGAAAGGGTCCAAACGTCGTTCGGCGCGGACGTCTGGTAAAATCCCTGCAACCCGGCTCCCGTCAGCACATATTCCTGAGAAGCCGTAAAAGGCATATTGGGAGTGGTCAGCGAACCCTTGGCGGGCAGAGTGTCCAGCACAGTGCCGAGATCGCTTTGCGCAACCCCCGGAAGGGACGGTTTTTCGGCCTTTCCCTCGATCGGAGACGTGGAAAAAAGAACCCAGCCCAGCCAGATCAGGAACAAAGCCAGCGCGGCCAGCCAAGCCGCCAAGGCCCACGCTCCATAAGACGTTGACGAGGATGACGCGTGCTTGCTCATTGTGCCTCCGGGGAAGGAATGGTCTGGCGCTGTGCGCCCATACGCTCAAGATAGTCCGCCAATGCCTGACGATCCGCAAGATTGCCTGCAAAAGGCGGCATGTAGCCGAGCCACGTCCCCTGGCCTTGAAGCTGCGCCTCAAGGCCATACCGGGTCAGACGCCGCACCCGGGGAATGATGTCGATACGCGGCCCGCCCAAGCCGTGGCAGACGTTGCATTGCAGCGCGAACAGCATGGAGCCTTTGCTCAGCCCGTCGGCAAGGGGCGCTTCAAGCTTCAGGGAACCGCTTTCGACCGCATCAAGCGTCCGTACCCAGCCGGACACGGAGGCGATCCCCCCGGCCTTGGCCCGCGCATCCTGTGCAACACTCATCCCGTTGGAATACATGTAGCCTTCGGCCACCCAAGGACGGCGTGCGGTTTCGCGTACCCACTCGAAACTCCCCACCAAAAACAGCCCCGAGCACAAGATGACGATACTCAGGGGCTTGCGGAGGCGCTCGGCCCGCACAAAGGCCACCACCCCGGCCAAGAAGACCACGGGCAGCATCCAGCCGTATGTGATGAGGAAGGGGTGGATATCGGAGGTCCGGCTCAGGACGGCTTCCTGCCGATCCGGCGGCAACGCCATGAAATACCACACGGAACCGCCCAGCAGCAAAAAGAAGGGAAGGATGATCCACAGGCCGCTCACCCGTACCGCGATATGCCGGGCCTCGGCCGAGGCGATGCGTAGGGCGGTGAACAAAGCGAACATCCCCGCTAGGATCAGACAGATTCCCAGGCGGACAACCACACTCGGCCAATAGGTGGGGTTGAAGAAGCCAAGCCACACGTTTCCGGTGGCCAGCCCCTGTCCGGGAGTCAGCATGAACGTGATGATGCCGTTGATCAGCACGAGCGACAGGAAGCCCGCGCAGGCATAGACAATGCCTATGCGCATGTGGGTTTCCGGGCTCATCCGGCCGCTGCGGCTCCAAGGATAGGTATAGTAATAGGCCAGCAGGGAAACCACTTCTAGCAGGAAAAGCCCCCACTCCGCGGCCCAGAAAAAGACGAAATTATGGATCAGCATGGACGTGGCCCCAGGGTTTACCACGCTCATGGTGAACCAGATGCCTACGCCGCTGAGCCCGCCGAAAACCATGGTCAGGAGCAGGAAAAAGTGCGTATGGCGCTCCAGCCATTGCAAGATCTCCGGTGCGCCGTCCCGGTAGGCTCTCCGCTCCATCCATACCAGATAGATCCCCCCGCCCACGGCGAACTGGGCCACGAAGACGTGTAAAACGGAGACAATCCCGATGATCAGCCCTGAACCGATGCCGACGAAATGCCAGACGGGCAATTCCATGTCATCCCTCCCGGATTTCCGAGCTTTCGCTGCGGTTCAAGGCATGAAAAAGGACGCGGCCCAGCCAGACAAGGACGGCAACCACCAAGACGGTGGCTACCAGAAAGAGCGACAAGGCGGCGGTCTGGCCATGAGGCATCGCCAAAGCGGTGGGAGCCGGAGACGCCGCGCCGCTGTAGGGCTGAAGCATGGCGTCGCGTACCATGCCGCGCACGCAGACCATGACCAGAATGACGCCAAGGGCTGCTGTGCTGGCAAGCTTGAGCCCGCCCTGCCGGACAAGGATGAGGGCGATGCACAGCCCGGATACGGCTAAAATCAGGGCCGCCGTGGACAGCGCGTCTCCTCCCAGAAAAAGGCCGCGCACATCCGGGGGCAATGTGAACAGGAACAGCAGCCCCACCGGAACCTGCGCCAAGGAAACGTAGAAAAACCAATCCAGGCCCCGGCGGAAACGGCGCTCGGCCTCTTCCCTGTCCACTTCCGGATCACGCTTGCTCCACCGGACGCGCCAGGCCATCGTCAGGCCGCCCACAGCCAGAGAAGCCAGTAAGATATGCAGATAGCGCGGGAATAAGGTGGGATCGCTTGTGTTCAAAAGATGCCCGTGCGGCTCGGAGAACCACCGGAACCAGAAGTCCGGGCGCAGCATCAGGGTACTTGCGTTGCTCAGCAGAAACGCCGTCATCAGAAGCAGCAGCGCGGACAGGAACAGTATCGGGGTCCGCCGCGCAGGCCTGACCGCCCCGTCGCTCACGTAAAGCCCGTAATACGCCAGCATGGCGAACAAGGCGACGAACATCCACCACACGGCCATAAGCACGATGCTGGGGTACAGGAAATGCCCGTACAGCACCTGCAAAAAGAGAAAAGGAGCGACGCCGAAGTTCACGGCAAGGGCCAACACCTTGGGCATGAAGGCCACCCCGCCCTTTCTGTCCGAAGCCGAAGCCCGCCGATCGATGACCGACAGGATCACCGAACCCAAGAGCACGTTGACCAACACCAAATGCACAAAAAATGTCAGCAGCAAAAGCACCTTTAAAAACCCGGACGGTACCGGCAACGCCATCGGGGGAGAAAGCAGGCGCGGCGCCTCGGGCGAAGCGTAAGCGACCGCAGCCCAGAGAAACATGCCAAGGGCCATGACGGCAATGCCTATCCGTTTTTTGCTCATGCGTCGTTCCTTTCGTATCCCAAATCCAGCGAAAAATCGGCTCAGACGTATGCTGTTGACGCTACCCGCCCCTCGCCTCCTTTTCCATTATAGATGAGGAAATACCATTAGACTCATACCCTGTGGGCAGGCATTGGGGAACCTCCGTGCCCTTGAAGAACGAAAACGCAACTCACACGGGAATAAACCATATTATCATGGTGCTTTCACTCCCATGCGGCTACTCAACGGAATAGAAACATGTGAAGAGCACGCCTCAAAACACGTTTCCTGAGGCGGATCCCGCAAGGGTCCGTACGGTTCAACAGTAAAAAGACAGGAGAAATACAGTGAAAAAGGTATTGATCGTCTTTTCAGCCGTGATGCTTCTCTCTTCCTTCGGCGTCGCGTTTGCCGACGGCGATGCGGCCAACCTCTTCAAAACCCACTGCCAAGGGTGTCACGGCGCTGACGGCGGACGTGTCCCCGCCAGCGGCATTGAACCCATCAAGGGCCAGAGCGCCGCCGATCTGCTCAAGAAACTTGAAGGATACAAGGACGGGTCCTTTGGCGCCCAACGCAAGCTGGTCATGGAAAACGTCGTCAAGCAGCTTTCGGACGAGCAGTTGAAAAGCTTGGCCGACTATGCTTCCACGCTGTAACTGAACGTTACCTCCGGCCCCATTCCGGATCGTTCCCCAAAGGGGCGGCCCTGATGTTTTCTGTAAGGGACGCGCCGAGACGCCTTCTCAAGGAAGTTTTACCAACCCCGGCGCGGCGTTCCCGCTCCGCATGAAAAATCTTTACGGCCCATTGGGGTCCACTTTCGCCAGCATTCTTTCGACCAAAACACAAGAGGCCACCAATATGGTGGCCTCTTGTGTTTTGAGGAATCGGAAAAATCTCGGTGCTGCCTTCCTGAAACCTTCCGGAGCGTAACGGGCTATGCCAGATCAAACTTTCCGGTCACTGCACGAGAGACGGAATAATTGATGTGTACGCGCATGGCCTTCTGCGCCAGATCGGGATCGCGTTTTTCCAGCGCTTTCAAAATATTCGGCGCGCCGTCCGCATCGCTGAGGAAGTCTTTGTCCCACAATTCCAGATAGTACCACAAGCGCATCATCGTCTGAAGCAGATCGTTGACGACACGGGTGAGCTCCGCATTGCCCGCGGCTTCATACAGGAGCTGATGGAATTGCGCATCCCACGCGGCCGCCGCATCGCTCTTGCCGTCGGCGCAGGAATGGATTTTCTCGACGAGTTCCCGCAGATTCCCAAGCTGTTCGTCCGTAATGCGTTCCGCCGCCAGCTTGGCGACCACGCATTCCAGTTCCAGACGCAACTCCACAACATCGCGCATATGCTTGATGTCAAGCCGGGTAACAACGGTTCCCATGCGGGGAATGGTTTCGATGAGGTTTTCCTGCTGCAAACGGACCATGATCTCGCGCATGGGAAGGCGCCCGATACCGTAGTCCTGCATGATCTGCTTTTCTTTGAGCAGCTCGCCGGGCTTGAGCTTCGAGGTGATGATGTCGTGCTTGAACGCCGTATAAAATTCGTCGCGGTTCACAATGCGCCCTGACCGTTGAGGATAGGAAAGGAAGCGATCCTACCAAAGCCCCATATCCCTGTCAAAGGAATATACACTATACTGTATTCTATACATACCAAGGCCTTCCGGAGAAAAACAGGGCAACATCCCCTTCCCCGGAAGGCCTCTCCAAGCGGAAGCCGACACATTGTCCGGACGTAGCCGGAACACGACTACTTGTTCTTGGTGATCAGCTTGCCCTTCGCCTTCTGTACATCCAGCTCGTGTTGCGTGACGACATGGACCTGATCGAACGGCTCATCCATCTGCGCCTTGAGGTCCGGGCGGCGTTCGAGCAGCAGCTCGACGTCGTCGGCCAACAGGGCAAGCTGTTCGATCGGGACGCCGAACCACATTTCATTGCCGGTGATCTTCATGAACTGGCGGGCGCCGAAGCAGCCGAGGGAATACATGGGCTGACGGGTACAGAACGGGCCGGCGATGACGCTCTGGCAGGTGCCGGGGCCGGTCATGCCGTAGCAGATGCCGCCACGGGAATACAGGGTGCCGCGGGCCAGATACATGGCCTGACGCGGATTCAGTACGAAGATGGCCACCTCGTCCCCGCGTGCCGGGCCCTCATTGGCCTTTTCCAGCGGCATGTAATAGGCGCACTTCACCGTACCTACGCGCACTTTCGGGGATTCTTCATACATTCTGCGGGAAAAAGCGGGAGCCCGGAACAAGGCACGCCCGTTGTCGGGATAGTCGCCCGTAGCCCATTCGCCGCTGAAATGGCCTTCGTAGCTTTCATCAAAGCCAAGCCAACGAATGGCGTTCTTGCATTCATAGTGATCGTTCTGAACCGTATAGAACGATTTCCCTTCAAAGCGCACCGTGTCCAGCATCTGGCAAGCCTTGAGCGGTTCGCCCTCATAATGGGGCAGGTTGGCGGGAGGGGTATCGGACAGGCCAATGACGACAATCCGGTGCTCCAGACGAAGAGCTTTGCGCAGTCTTTCGGAAATATTCGCAAAATCAGGAAGTTTGGGAGGCATGACCGGCTCCTTGGTTGATGTTGCAAACAGGCCGGGGAATCATTCCGGCCATTCCCGTACCGCACGTGGAATGCGTCGCCTCTCGGCATTTGAGGCATCCCGCGACGATCCGGCGTATACCGTTCCGTTGCGCTCAAAAAATCATATCAATGGATTCGTGTCAAGTATCATCACTGATATTATCAAAAATATTTTTTATGAGTTTATTTTTAAGTTTAATCTATTGACAAGCTTTAGTCATATCAATTAGCTTCGAATTACAGACTTAATTTCATATTGTGGATTTTAAAAAGACGAGGTCATCGTGAAACGCTCTCCGTGGAAGCTCTCGCCTCTCTTTTCCCCACATTCCATTGCCGTCATCGGGGCATCCCCCAAAGGCGGAGCGGGTTCCATCGTCATCAGGAATCTTCAGCGCCTCGGGTTCGCGGGAACCATCCATCCGGTCAACCCCAAGTACGCAGATGTATTGGGCTACCCCTGCCACCCCTCATTGGAGACGATCCCCGGCCCCGTGGACTGCGCCGCCGTCCTGCTCGGGGACAAGGCCATCCTTCCCATCCTGAAGACGGCCCACGCACGCGGCGTCAAGGGTGTATGGGCCTTTGCCAGCGGGTTTGCCGAAACCGGCGAACAGGGAGCGGCCATGCAGCGGGAAATCCGTGATTTTTGCCGGGAAACGGGCCTGCTCTTCTGCGGCCCCAACTGCGTCGGCTACGCCAACATCACGGACGGAGTCGGCATGTACAGCGCTCCCCTCCCCCGCTCCTTCCGCAAGGGCAGCATTGGCGTCATCGCCCAAAGCGGCGCGGTGCTGCTGGCCCTCGGCAACTCGCCCCGGGAAGCCGGGTTTTCCCGGCTCATTTCCTCGGGAAACGAAGCCGCCCTCGGGCTGGCCGATTACATGGATTACCTTGTGGATGACCCCAAAACCGCCGTCATCGCCCTGTTCGTGGAAACCATCCGCGATCCCGAAGGCGTAGCGGACGCGTGCCGCCGGGCCCGTGGCGCGGGAAAGCCCGTCATCGCGCTCAAGGTGGGACGCTCGGAACTGGCCTGCCTGGTGGCGGCAACGCATACCGGAGCCATCGCCGGGAGCGACCGGACGCTCGACGCCTTCTTCCGGCGCTGGCACGTCATCCGGGTCAACACGCTGGACGAGCTGCTCGAAACCTCCATCCTCTTTTCGGGGTTGCGGGGGGCTCCCACGACCTCGCGGCGCGTAGGCATGAGCACCGTTTCCGGCGGCGAAATGGGGATGCTCGCGGACATCTGCTCCGACTACGGGCTTGAGTTCCCTCCCCTTTCCGAAGAGGGCAAGGCCGGGCTCCGCAACGTGCTGCCGCCTTATGCCCCGCTCGCCAACCCGCTGGACGCATGGGGAAGCGGCGACCTCAAGGAAGCCTACCCCGCCAGCCTCAGCATCCTCGCGCGGGAGCCCGCCGTGGATCTGCTTATCGTCTCGCAGGACATGCCCTCCAATATGGCGGACGAACAGATCGCCCAGTTCTCCGACGTGGCCGCAGCAGCAGTGCGGGCACGGGCGGACTCGGGCAAGCCCGTGGTCGTCGTATCCAACATTTCCGGCGGGATAGATCCATCCATCCGCAAAATCCTTGATGACGGCGGCGTCCCCGCCCTGCAAGGCAGCACCGAAGGCGTCGGGGCCGTCGCGGCATGGCTGGACTGGAACAGGGCCCTTCCTGAAGAAACGGCCCCCCCCTTCCCCTTCCAACCGATCTCCTTGCCGAGCTGGACACCTGCGGCGGCATCGTCCCCTACGCGTTGTCGACGCGGGTTCTCGCCCACTTCGGCATCACGGCCCTGTGCGAACGCCTGACCCAAACGCCCGAAGAAGCAAAGGCCGCCGCCGAAGCCATCGGCTATCCCGTGGCGCTCAAGGGCATCTCGCCGGACATCACGCACAAGACGGAAACCGGGCTCGTCAAGCTCAATATAGCTGACGCGGGGGCCCTGCGGCAGGCATGGGACGAACTTGAGCGATCCATGAACCTCCACCACCCCGATGCCCGCCGGGAAGGGATGCTCATCCAAAGCATGGTGACCGGCGACGTCGTGGAAACCATCGCCGGGGTCAACCGCGATCCGGCCTTCGGATCGGCGGTCGTCGTCGGGCTCGGCGGCATTTTCGTCGAGCTGCTGCGCGATGTTTCGCTGGAGCTGGCCCCGCTCTCCCCCGCAAGGGCGAAAGCGATGATCAACCGTCTCCAAGCCGCCAAACTCCTTCAGGGGTTCCGCGGCAAACAACCCGCCGACATAGCCGCGCTGGAGGAAACGCTTGTCCGCCTTGGGCGGATGGCCCATGCGCTCGGCGAGCGGCTGGTCTCTCTCGATCTCAATCCTCTCATGGTGTTGCCGGAAGGACAGGGGGTACGCATCGTGGACATCGTGATGCAGGCCCGGCCTTCCGGAGTTTCCCCCAAGCACCTTCCGTAACGCTGGAGAAATGATTCATGAAGGAACTCTTGTCAGGAAATGAGGCCTTGGCGCGCGGCGCGCTGGAAGCGGGCATCGAGATCGCCTGCGGCTATCCCGGGACGCCCAGTTCCGAGATCCTCGAAAACGTGGCGAAGTACAAAGAAATCTATTCGGAATGGTCCGTGAACGAAAAAGTCGCCATGGACGCCGCCGCGGGCGCGGCCTACTCGGGACGCCGCTCGATGGTCACGACCAAGCAGGTCGGGATGAACGTCCTTTCCGACTCCTTGTTCTACACGGCCTACACGGGCGCGGAAGCCGCCCTCGTGGTGATCACGGCGGACGATCCGGGCCTGTTCAGCTCACAAAACGAGCAGGACAACCGCCATTACGCCAAGCTCGGCAAGTTCCCCATGCTGGAGCCTTGCGACAGTCAGGAATGCAAGGATTTCATGGGCGAAGCCGTGGCCATCAGCGAGCGGTTCGACACGCCGGTGGTCATCCGCACGACCATGCGCACCTCGCACTCCAAGTCCGTAGTCGAACTGGGCGAACCGGCATCCTATGGGAAGCAGGTGGGGCCGTTCCCCCGCAACATGGAGAAATATAACTGCATGTGCACGTGGGCCCGCGAACGCCATTATGTGCTTGAGCAGCGGCTTCTGGATCTGGAAGCCTTCAGCAACGAATGGCCGGGCAACGCCATCCACTGGGGCGACCGCGAATACGGGTTCATCGCCGGGGGCATCCTCTACGAATATGTCCGGCAGGTTTTCCCCGGCGCCTCGATCCTCAAGATCGGCATGTGCTATCCCCTGCCGAAAAAGCTTATCCGCGAATTCGCGGAAGGCGTGAAGAACGTCATCGTCGTGGAAGAACTCGATCCGTTCATGGAAGAACAGATCCGGGCAATGGGCATCGACGCGCGGGGCAAGTCCATCTTCCCCATCTGCGGCGAACTGCTGCCGGAGGACATCGCGGAATGCTGCCGCAAGGCGGGCATCCTGAAGGACGCCCCCTCCGCCAGAGCCAACGAGGCGATCCCGGATCTGCCGATCCGCAGCCCGTTGCTGTGCTCCGGCTGCCCGCACCGTTCCACCTTCTACCATCTTTCCCAGATGAAGCTCCCCGTCGCCGGAGACATCGGCTGCTACAACCTCGGCACCCTGCCGCCCTTCAACGCCCAGCATACGATGGGCTCCATGGGCGCGAGCGTGGGCGTACTGCACGGCATGGGGCTGTCCGGCCTGCCCGAGCCCGCCGTGTGCACCATCGGCGACGGCACCTTCTTCCATGCGGGCGTCGCGCCGCTGCTGAACATGGTCCACAACAAGGGCAAAGGCACGGTCATCATCATGGACAACCGCACCACCGCCATGACCGGGCATCAGGACAACCCCGGCCTTTCCAAGACGCTCTCCAACGGGACCATCGAGCCCGTGGACATCGCCGGGCTGTGCCGGGCCTGCGGAGTGGAAAAGGTCGTCACCGCCAACGCGTTCGACATGAAGGAAGTCCGCAAGGGCCTTGAAGAATGCACCGCCTACGACGGGGTTTCCGTGCTCATCACGCGCGGGGACTGTGTGTTCGTCTCCCGCAGCCCCAAGCCCGCCCGCGTGGTGGATGCCGACAAGTGCATCGCCTGCGGCAAGTGCATCCAGAGCGGCTGCCCCTCGGTCGTACTCTCCGACGCCGTCCATCCCAAAACCGGAAAACGCAAGGCCCGCATCGAGCCGGTCACCTGCGTCGGCTGCGGCGTCTGCTCACAGATTTGTCCCGTACAGGCCATCTCCGGCCCGGAAAACGCATAGGAGCCCGTTCATGCAAGCAACCCGTTTTCTCATCACCGGCGTCGGCGGACAGGGAACCATTCTGGCGAGCGACGTGCTCGCCGAGGTCGGGCTGCGGCTCGGCTACGACGCGAAGAAATCCGACATCCTCGGGCTGGCCGTGCGCGGCGGCTCCGTGGTCAGCCATATCATCTGGGGAGGCAAGGTCCGCGCGCCCATGATCGATGAAGGCTCCGCCGACTACTACATCAGCTTCGAATGGCTCGAAGGGCTGCGCCGCATGGCCTACACCAACCCGGACACCGTGATCCTCGCCAACGACTGGCGCATCGATCCCGTGGCGGTCAGCTCGGGTCAGGCCGAATACCCCGCCGTGGAAGGCATCCGGAACACCATGCGGGAACGCTGCGCCGCGCTCCACGTCCTCCCCGCCACCCCCATGGCCGTGGATATGGGCAACGCCCGTGTATTCAACAGCATCATCATGGGCAAGCTGTCCCTGCTCGTGGGCGGGGACGGGGACGTCTGGCGCTCCGCCGTGGCGGACACCGTCGCCCCCAAGGTACGCGACCTGAACGTCAGGGCCTTCGACGCCGGGCGTTCCTTCAGGCTGTAGGGCATCCCCCCGCACCACCAAGCAACTCTCCTGGCACACGATCGCTCTGGAGGGCGGCATCCTCTGCCCCGGCTTCGTCGACGGGCACAGCCATTCCGAACGTCCGCTGCTTTCCGGCGAACCCACCGACTGCAAAACCATGCAGGGCGTGGCCACCGAAAACCTCGGGCTGGACGGCATGTCCCCGCCCCTATGCGACCTATCCCCATATTCTGGGGAGGTACGCGCGCGAACTGGGTGTGCTGTCGCAGGAAGAGGCCATCCGCAAGATGACTTCGCTAACCGGCCCGCAAGATCCGGCTGGCGCACAAGGGCGTCACCCTGCCCGGATTTGACGCGGATCTCGTGGCCTTCAACGAGCGGACCGTGCTGGACACCAACGGCTGCGACAATCCCCGCGTCCATCCCGCCGGGATGCCCCATGTTCTGGAGAACGGGGCGTTTGTCGTCGGAAACGGCGTCATGACGGGTACGGGGCCCGGCAGGGCGATCAGGGAGTGGCCCTCTCGAGGCGGTTTCCGAAAGGCGGAGCCAAGGCGGTTGGTTCCCAAAAAGGTTTTCCGATCCGCGCACTTCGGATTGTTGGATCAAGGCGGCATGGGGTGTTGACGTTTCCCGGCCTTGAACCGGTTCTGCAACAAGCGGGGGATCCCATGCGAACAGTGCTTGTCAAAAACGGTATCATCGTTGATTCCGGCGCACTCAGGGCGCTGGGCATACTCATCGCCGGGGACAGGGCTCCGCACGGCACGCCCGGCGTGGAAACCCCGTTCGGCGTGACGTGGGATGAGGGCATCAACAGGGGGGCGCATCGCCGTCACGGATTTCGTCAGGATCATGAGCCAGAATCCGGCGAAAACATTCGGACTTTACCCGCAAAAAGGAACACTGCGGCCCGGTTCCGACGCCGATATGGTTCTTGTCGATCCGGGATGGCCCCGGACCGTACCCGAGCGCAATCCCCATCTCGTGGTGGGTTCCAGCATCTTTATGGGCAGACAATGCCTCGGCGGTCCCGTGACCGTCCTCCGCCGGGGGAAATCATCCGCAAACGCGGCGAAATCACGGGAGCCCTTCCCGGCCGCTTCCTCCCCGCGGGCCCCATCCTAAAGGGCTGACGCACCATTTCCCAAGCCTTTCGGGAACCAGCCGGAATATCGGCCGGGGTCTTCTCCCATTGCCGAATATAAGAATATATCTTTTTGAAAAAACTGAATAAAAAGTAGATAAAAAACCTTTACAGCCTTGTGATATTACCAGTAGTATACACTTAAAGATTCATGAAGGGCGAGATTTCGTCCACCTCCAGCAGGCCAAGGCAGCCACCCGGTTTTCTCATTCACGTCAAACCGCGTTTCTCAGGAGGATCATCATGCTCAAGCGTACACTGGCAGCTCTCATCGTTGCCCTGACCGCCTTCTGCGGCGGAACGGCACAGGCCGAGCCTCTCAAGCTCACCTTCTCCACCGGCTCCGTGGGCGGAGGCTTTTTCGCCGTAGGCAGCGGCATCGCGGGTTTCGCCTCGCAAAAGATCCCCGGCATCAGCATTACCGCGATCTCCGCCGCCGGCGTCGTGGAGAGCATCAACAGGCTGGAGCAGGGCAAGGCCGATTTCGCCATGCTCAATACGCAGGACCCGCCACTGGCGTGGGAAGGCAAGGCCCCCTACAAGAAGCAGTATCGGAACATGCGCGGCATGGGCATCCTGTACATGCAGGCCGCCCAGCCCTACACCCTCAAGTCCTCGGGCATCCGCACCTTCAAGGATCTCAAGGGCAAGACCCTCAGCGTGGGCGCTCCCGGCGGCACCATGCATCTCGACTTCTTCCGCTGGGTCGAAGCCAATGGGCTTGATCCCAAGAAGGATTTCGGCAAGGTGCTGTTCCTGCCCGCCAGCGAAGCCATGGAAGCGGTCAAGACCGGACAGGTGGACGTCGCCGTGGAACTGTCGTCCATCCCCTCGCCGCAGATCTCCGAACTCTCCATCCTGCGTCCCGTGCATATCCTCGAATTCCTGCCGGGAGCACGCGCCGACATGATGCAGAAGTACCCCCAATACCTGCCTACCACCATCGAAAAGGGAGCCTACAACGGCATCGACCAGCCCATCGAAACCGTAGGCACGGGCGCCATGTTCGCCTGCCGGGCCGACCTGCCGGACGACCTTGTCTATGAAATCGTCAAGACCGTCTACAGCCAGGAAGGCGTCGACTATCTGGGCAACGTCATCGCCGCGCTCAAGAGCATGAGCCCCAACCTTGCCGTCAGCTACAAGCCCATACCCCTGCATCCCGGCGCGGAACGTTATTTCCGCGAAATAGGCCTCATCAAGGATTGATTTACATTCGTTCGGCGCCTCCGGGGAGCCTCGGAGGCGCCTTCCCCCTTCCCTTACGGAAAGCCTACCGAGGAATACCATGAACGAAACGCCTCTCCATGAGCCGCTTATTGCCGAAGAAGGCAAGGAAAAGGAACGCGTCTTTACCGGCACCCCGGAACGGATCGTCAATATCTGCCTTGCGTCCATATCCGCGCTTATAATCTATTGGACCGTCTACGTCAGCGCCGACGTGATGTGGAAGCACGGCCTCTACATCATGACCGTCTTCTGTATGACGCTGGTCATTTACCCCTTCGAAAAAAAGCCGAAGGTCAACCACGTCTCCCTTGTGGACTGGCTGCTCATCATCGGCAGCATCGCCGGTTCGGCCTACGCCATCTGGGAATATCTGGATCGCTTCATGCGGCTGGGCATGTTGACGGAAATGGATATCTTCTTCGGCTGCCTGATGCTGTTCCTCGGCCTTGAGGTCGGGCGCAGGGTCATCGGCTGGTCGCTGACGCTAGTGTCCATCGTCCTCATCCTCTATTCGCTGTACGGATTCGTCATCCCCGGGCACTTCGGGCACGGCGGCTTCGATCTCGAAGCGGTGGTCACGCAGGTCTATGCGGGCATGGAAGGCTACTACGGGCTTTCCGCCAAGATGATGATCCAGTACGTGGCCCCGTTCATCCTCATGGGCGCTTTTCTGGAAAAGTCCGGAGCCGGGGATTTCTTCATCCGTCTGGCCTTCGCGCTCACCCGCAATACCGTGGGCGGACCGGCCAAGGCCGCCGTCATCGGCAGCGCGCTCCTCGGCTCCATCTCCGGCAGCGCCGTGGCCAACGTCTCTTCCACCGGCGTGCTGACCATCCCTATGATGAAGAAGGTCGGCTACCGGCCTCATGTGGCGGGCGCCATCGAAGCCGCCGCCTCCACGGGCGGGCAGATCATGCCCCCCATCATGGGCGCCGTGGCCTTCCTTATGGCCGAATTCACGCAGATCCCCTACCTTACCATCGTGACCGTCGCCACCGGCCCGATCATCCTGTATTACATCACGCTGATGGCCTTCATCCATTTTGAAGCCAAAAAGCACAACATCGGGCAAATGAAGGATCATCACATCCCCTCCGCCCGGACCGTCTGCAGCGAGGGGTGGCACTTCTTCGTCGCCATCATGGTCATCATCGTGATCATGGCCTTCGGGTATTCGCCGGGCATGTCCGCGCTCGGCGGGATCATCACCCTCATCGTGATCCACAGCATCAAAAGCCGTAAGGTCGACTTCAAGATGCTGTATGAAGCGATGGTGCTCGGCGGGCGCTACTCGCTCGGCATCGGCAGCCTCGTGGGTTGCATCGGCATCATCCTCTCGCTCGTCGGCCTGACGGGCGTCGGGCTCAAGCTCTCGTGGCTGTTCACGACCCTCGCCAACGGCAGCCCTCTCGTCGCCATCCTGCTCGTGGGCCTCATTTCCATGATCCTCGGCATGGGCCTTGCCAGCGGACCGGCCTACATCGTCACCGCCATTGCCGTAGGCCCCGCGCTGGCGGATATGGGCTTTCCGCTGATGACCGCCCACTTCATCATGATGTGGTTCAGCATCGACTCGGAAATCACGCCTCCGGTGGGCCTCGCCTCCATCGTGGGCGCGGGCATCGCCAACGCCGACCCCATGAAGACCATGTTTACGGCCTTCAAATACGCAAAAGCGTTGTATATCCTTCCCATTCTCTTCTACTACCGCCCCGCGCTGCTGCTTCAGTCGAGCCTGTTCGACATCGCGCTCACCTTCGTTACCGTCATGCTCGGCCTCATCGCTTTCGCGGCGGTCTGGGAGAACTACCTGATGCGCCGGACCACGCTGCTCGAACGCATCCTGCTGCTGGGCGGCGCGCTCCTGCTGTTCATTCCCGGCCATATCTGGGACTTCGCGGGCATCGGCCTCTTCATCATCGTCTACTGTCTGCAACGCTACTACTGTCCCGCCGGATTCCGGCAGACGGCCTAGCCCTTCCTCACGCTTCAAGGAGACCGCAATGCAACTCGCACTTCGCACGGAACACATCCCCTTTTCCAGCCTCTGCGCCTTTTTCGACGCGGCGGAAGCCCGACAGCGCGCCGGGCAGGACATCATCAACATGGTCATGGGCCGCCCGGACTTCCTCCCCGCGCCGCACATCAACGAAGCCGTCAAGAAGGCCGTCGACGACGGGCAGGTTCACTACACCTCCAATTACGGCCTCCTTGAACTGCGGCAGGAAGTGGCCCGCAAGCTGAAAGACGAAAACGGGCTCGGCTACGCCCCGGAAACCGAAATCGTCATCACGGCGGGCGTCTCCGAAGCGCTGCACCTGAGCATGGCCGCCCTGCTCAATCCCGGCGACGAGGCGCTCATACCCGCCCCCGCGTTTCTGAGCTACGGCAGTTGCGTACACATGGCGAGCGGCGTCCCGGTATTCGTGCCCACGGAACAGGCCAAGGGCTTCCAGCCCGAACCCGATGTTCTGGAGCGTCATATCACCCCGAAGACCAAGCTCATCCTCATCAACTCACCCCAAAACCCCACAGGAACGGTTTATCCGCGCGAAACGCTGCAAGGCATCGCGGATCTGGCGATCAGGCATGATCTCATCGTCGTCAGCGACGAAATCAATGAGAAGATCATCTTTGACGGCGAGGAACACATCAGCATCGCCTCTTTGCCCGGTATGCGCGAACGTACCGTCGTCCTGAACGGCTTTTCCAAAGCCTATGCCATGACAGGCTCGCGCATCGGGTACGCGGCGGGTCCGGAACGGCTCATAGCCCCCATCTATTGCGCGCATCAGTATTCCGCCATGTGCCCCTGCACCTATGCGCAGTGGGGGGCCGTCGCCGCTTTGCGCGGCCCGCAGGGACACATTGCGGATATGGTAAAAGAACTGGATCGCAGGCGGCTCATGCTGCTCGACCGGCTGGCCGCCATGCCCGGCGTTTCCTTCGTGCGCCCCAAGGGAGCGTTTTACATCATGGTAAGCATCCCCGGTCTGGGAACGCCCATGCAGGCCGCCGAATTTCTGCTTGACGCGGGGCTTGCCATCGTGCCGTGGGATGAGGAGCACCTCCGCATCTCCTACGCCAATTCGTATGAAAACCTGAGCATCGCCATGGACCGGATGGAAAAGGCCCTGCGCGGACGCTTCTGATTCTCCCTCCTCCCCCAAAAGCGGGCCTCCCGGCTTCCCAAAGGCCGGGAGGTTCCTCCTTCCCCCCACTCACCGAAACAGAAAGCCCGGCGACCGGAATATTCTCCGACCGCCGGGCTTTCTGTTTCTGATTGGGAGGTTAGAACTTGTAGGTGAAGCTCACGTTCACGCCATGTCCCGCCTTATGCTCCGAAGCGCGGATGCCGTAGTCGAGGCCGAACGAGATGTTGTCCTTCTGCACCTCAAGCCCGAGCGTGCCGTCAAAAGATACGCTGTCCATCATCCGGGCCTTGATCGTATCGGAAGCCGCGACGCCCGGCACCCGGACCTTGGTCTTTGCCTTGAGATCACCCGCAGCGGGCACTACGGAAAGGTCGGCCCTCGGCTTCACCTTCCAGCCGGACGACGTTTCAAAGTCGCGGCTGAAGCTCACGCCGATCGGGAATGTCCAGATCTCCTGCGTATCGCGTCCCACGCGGAACACGTCGTGATCGTCGATCCGAGATGTGAACCCATCCGTCCGCAGGTTGTAGTATCGTACCCCGACATGCGGCGTCACATCGGCCCAATCCGTTTCGAACCGGTATTCGCCGCGCAGACCCGCCGTCAGCACGCCCGTATCCACATCGGCCCTGAGCTGGCCGAGCTGCATGGTTGTGGGCAGATCCTGCTTCACCTCGTTCTTGTTGGCGGAATAACCGAGATCGCCCACGATATTGAACTGATCCCGCGACCAGCTCCCGTACAGGTTCATGCCCCAGAAATCGAAATCATTCTTGGTCGCGTTGAAATCCCCACGGGAACGGGCCGTACCGCTTCCGGCGTTCAGGGCCATGCCGACCCGGAAATCGCCGAACGCGTAGTCGCCGCCAAAGACGATGCCGCCGAAATCGGCATTATAGCCGCCATCAAGAGAGCCCGCGCCCAAATTGCGCGCGTGTTCCGCTCCATACAGGGCATTGATCCAGAGGTTCAATCCGTCCTTACGAATGGCCCCTTCACGCGTGGTGGTCATATGTGAAAGCGACGCGTGATCCTGAATCGCCCGAACCGGGGCATCCGCCGCCGCGACGGCCATACCCTGCACGCCTCCGGCCACGGCGATCTGCGCCGCGCCGTCAACAGTATGCACCGTGTCCGCCTTGGGCAGATGGTTTTCATTCACCGCCCGAGAGAGGAACCGGATGCCCATGTTGCCGCTTTCGGTGTCGTTCAGCCCCTTGCCCCAGATGGCATCCATCGTGTTGACGAGGGAAAGCCCCCGGAAAACATCGGACGAGCGCCGGGCTGTGGCCTGTACCTTCATCGAACCGTCGGCATCCTTGCCCAGCACAAGCCCAATGAGATTATCCGGCGTGGAAAGGTTGTCTCCGTTCCAGCCCTGCACGTTGCTGACCGAGAATCCGGACGTAATCGCGTATTCGCCCTGCGTGATGTTGTCGATAAGCAGCTTGGCGCCCGCATCCACATTCAGCGTCCCGCCCTGGGACGTCAACGCCGCGGCGCCGTTGAGACCGCTCCCGTCAACGAGCAGCAAAGAACCGTCAGCGAAAGTCGCCGTATTCGGAGTCAATACCGGAGCGCTGGTCTTGGTTCCGTCCACCATCACCGCGCCTAGCGTACCGTTCAACGTCTGCGGCTTCCGGATAGCCAGCGCGGCGGTTACGCCGTTCTGTCCCCACTGGAGGCTGGATCTGCCGAACGCGTCCAGCGCCCAACCGGTATCCGTGTCACCCAACACGAGCAGGGAATTCTGCCCCGCCGTGAGCAACCCGTCTATTTCATTGTTCACAAAGGTGAAGACGCCGTGCGACGCATCAGCCAATGCATCATTGCCCTTCCACGCGGGATCAAGGAATACCCTGCCGCCCTGCAACTGAGCCTGACGGGCGACCACTCTACCGGCGCTCCCTTGATCGCCGATGTTGAGCTGGACATCGGAAGATGTGGTCAAGACGTCCGCCGCCAGCGTTCCCGCAACCTTGATATCTCCCTTGGAGGCTGTGACGGACGAAGAATCCACAGCGCCGGAGACATTCAGGGCACCTCCGGAAAGTTCGACAGAAGCGGAAGTCAGCTTGCCGGAAACATTCGTCTGCCCATCGGCCTGACGTATCGTCGATTGGAGATGTGCCCCCTCGGCAATGTTGATCGTGCCGCCGTTGTTGTTCATCCCGGCGACGTCCGCCGTGCCGGTGGTTTCATTGGCTTCACCCGTGATGACGTGCGTTCCCGCACGGACATTGACGGTGCTCGCCGCGGCGATTTCTATATTTCCCGAGAGCGTGCCGCCGGAATCCATGACCGGCGTGCCAAGGTTCAGCACACCAAATGCCCCTTCCCCAGTACCTCCTACATGAACATTGACGGGATTTCCCCCTGCCGTGACCAAAGGCGTATCGGAGGAACCTCCAACCAATGTCAGATAATGGCCGCCCACTACGGAGATATTCCGACCGGAGGAACCGAGATCGATGTTCTTCCCACCAATGCTGCCGCTTATCGAGTCCGTCTTGTCGTCCTTCGCACTCGCGCCGACAACGAAATCCTTGCCCGAATCCGAACTTGTGCCGGTAGTGATGGTTACATTGCCAAGAACAATATTGTTGGCGTGGTTATTGTTCAATTCGTCAACGGAGACCTTTCCCGTGCGATCTTCATCGGGCTTCGGTTCAGGAGCGGGGGGAGTCGGGTCAGGCTCCACAGGGGGAACCGGATCTGGGCCAGGATCCACAGGAGGAACCGGATCTGGGTCAGGCTCCACAGGGGGAACCGGATCTGGGACAGGATCTACATACCCCGTTCCGATGAATGTGATCTCCTTCGCGGAGGTGGAGCCAGCCCCCTCACCCGCTTCTACGTTGTTCGCTCCCAATGAATCAGCCGCTGCCTGAGCGTACGTAAGGTTGTACAGAGCGTCATTGAACGCTATCAGTCCAGAATCAAAGCTCCAATTGTCTCCGCTCAGCTTTACGGCACCGGGATCCTTGTTATCCCCCTCCGCGTTCAATCCGTTTATGAAGATCTGTCCCGTTCCGGTCTCCAGGATGCCACCAGCAAGGATCAGCTTGCCGCCAGCGACATTGTTCCCTTCACCTCGGGCAACAAAGGAAAACGCAGGCATCTTCAATCTGCCGCCCGTAATGGTCACCGTATTCTTGATGAGCCACTTCTGAGCAATTTCCGTGCGCCCGCCCTCAAAGGCAGCCGTTCCCAGAAAACCATCCATCGAGGCATTGAACAGCAATGTACCGCTCCCCGTCTTCTTCAGGGCCGGCGTTGCGCTTTGAGACGACAGCGCATCATTAAAGACGACCTTGCCGTCTCCCGTGATGTCCAGACTGGAACCGTCGCCCATGAAGATCGCGTTCGAGCCCGTGGAGTCCGTATTCCCGTTGAACACGATCTCCTGCCCCGCGCCGGGATTGAGGGTAATGGAACGGGTGTTGTAAATGGCCCCGCCAAGCCCGCCGGCCGTATTGCCCGTGAAGCGCGCTCCGCCGTTGAATGCGAGGGAACCATCCGTAGTCGAGGTAAAATAGTTATAAACGGCACCGCCATAGGTTGCCCTATTCCCGGAAAAGACCACGTTGCCGGAAGTGGTCAGCTGGCCGTTATTGAATACGGCGCCCCCATAGCCGGCGCTGTTGCCCTCGAAGCTACTGTCCGCAATGGCGAGATTCGAACTACCGCTGATCCCCGAATAGATGGCCCCGCCGTTGCCGGTATTGGCCTGATTTTCCTTGAATACGGCATCTGTAAACGCGATATCCGAGGTGCCGCTGCCGCCCAAATAGACGGCACCGCCCGAGGTGGCGGTATTGCCCTCAAATACCACATCCGAGGCGGCTACATTCACCGTACCGCCAACGCTCGCCGACGCGTACACAGCCCCGCCGTAGGTGCCGCTGTTCTTTCCGAAAACTGTGTCGACAAACGTGAGCTTCGCGGAGGCATCCTTGCCACCCAGTACGTAAATCGCTCCGCCCTTGACGGCCTGGTTGCCTTGCAGCCTCGTTCCGCTTCCCAGATCCACGGTACCGTTCTGGACATAAACGGCGCCACCGTTCGTGGTTGCGCTGTTCCCCTCGAACAGCGTGCCCGCGTCACTCCCCGCTTCGCCGGAAGTAGTCGTCAGCATGCCGTTTTTGTCAATGAAGAACGCTCCGCCGTTCGTGGCGGTGTTCGCGGCGAACGTCGTGTCCGTGACACTCGCGGTTCCGCCGCCGGCGAGAAGGACGGCCCCGCCTCCCGCGGCCTTATTCTCTTCCATCCGGGAGTCGACGAGGACTATCGAGCCCCCGGCGCTATAGATGCCGCCGCCGTAGTTCGACGTGGCCACGTTCTTTCTGAACGTCGTGCCTGTCGCACTCACCTGCCCAGTGGAGTAAACAGCTCCGCCCGCCTGGGCCTGGTTGGATTCCACAACGGAACCGGTTCCGAGGCTCAACGCGCCGGTTACGGCAATCGCACCGCCCATGTACGAAGTCGTATTGCCTCGGACAATGGCCCCTTCTCCCATGCTCACGGAGCCCAGACTGTATATCGCACCGCCGTAATGGTAGCTCTCGTTGTTTGCAATGACCGCATTCTTGCCGAAGCGGACAGCGCCCTTTCCATCCAGGAAAATAGCCCCGCCGCCGTAGCCTCCGCCGCCTATGGCCAGCGCGGTCGAATTGCCGGACAGGACGGCATTGTCACCAAACGCCACGCCCTTCTTGGAGAAAATAGCCCCGCCGCCCTTGGTGGCATCCCCGGCCGAATGGTTGTTGAGGAGCGACACGTTGTCGCCAAAAAGGATTTCCCCACTCGAAGAGGCGACCGACGCGTGGTAAGGCATCAGCCCGGTGCCCCAGTTCTGGATGGTCAGAGGCCCGTCCGACGTGACGCGCACCCCGGAATCGCCGCCGTGGATCAGACACGCATACGTGTCGCTGGCATCTGACGTCTTGCTGCCGTCATAGACCCCGGACAGGAAACGGTACTCGCTCGCCTGCCCCGGGTCCGTCTTCACGGTGATGACGTCCGCGATCGCGATAGGAACCCCGGAGCTGTCCAGCCATCCTCCCACGGTTCCGTCCGAAGCGGCATCGGACTTGTTGCCCGTATAATAATACGGAGAAAGGGGCCCCGGATTGGGAATGTTCACATACGTCCCGGTGAACGTGATCTCCTTTGCGGAACCCGAGCAGGACGCCTCCGCCCCGACGTTACTGGCTCCCAACAACAGGGCCGCGGCCTGGGCATAGGTCAAGTTGTACTTGGCGTCGTCGAACGCAATCAAGCCGGAATCAAAGCTCCAGTTGTCTCCGTTCAGCTTCACGGAGCCGGGATTTCTGGCGTCTCCTTCGGCATTCAGGCCGTTGGCGAAGATCTGCCCTGTCCCCGTCTCCAGGATGCCGCCGGCCAGAACCAGCTTGCCGCCCGTAACGGCGTTCTCCGCGTCCTGCGACGCAAAGGAGAACTCGGACATCTTCAGCTTGCCGCCCGCGATGGTGATCAGGTTCTTGATGAGCCACTTTTCGGCAATGCTCGTAAGCCCGCCCTCGAAAGAGGCCGTGCCCAGGAAGCCGTCCATTGAAGCGTTGAGGAGCAGTTCCCCGCTCCCCGTCTTCTTCAGGGCCGGCGTTGCGCTTTGAGACGACAGCGCATCATCAAAGACGACCTTGCCGTCTCCCGTAATGTCCAGACTGGAACCGTCGCCCATGAAGATCGCGTTCGAGCCCGTGGAGTCCGTATTCCCGCTGAACACGATCTCCTGCCCCGCGCCGGGATTGAGGGTAATGGAACGGGTGTTGTAGATGGCTCCGCCAAGTCCGCTGGCCGTATTGCCGATGAAGCGCGCTCCGCCGTTGAATGCGAGGGAACCCGCACTCACGGCGTTGCCGTCCTTATCCTCGGAGAAATCGTTATAAACGGCGCCGCCGTCCGTCGCGCTGTTCCCGGAGAAAACGGCTCCGTCGGCAAACGTCAGCTGGTGCACGTTGAATACGGCTCCGCCACCGTCGGCAGCGGCGTTTTCAATAAAGGAAGCCTTGCCCAGAGAAGCAATCCCTTCGTTATAAAGCCCTCCGCCCACTCCAGCCGTATTCTTGGAAAACGTGGATTCCGCCGCCATGTTCAGCGTATTCAGGTTGCAAACGGCACCCCCGATCTTGCCGGCCGTGTTCTCAACAAACGAGACAGGACCGTTGAAGCGCACGTCGCCTTCGTTGATGATCGCTCCGCCATAGCTTCCCGCGCTGTTTTGAGTGAACGTCGCGGATCCCAATACCGCCTTGGCGGGCAGTTGGGGGCTCCAATCGCATACGGCTATGGCGCCGCCTGTGGACTTGGAGCTATTTCCCGTAAACGTGGCGCCGTCATCGATACTCAGCTCTCCCGACTGCACTTCGATGGCCCCGCCGTTCCCTCCGGAACCCAGCAATTCAACGCTGTTGTTCTTGAAAAGGGCGTTCTTCCCGATGTGTACATACTTTACGCGGCGCGCGCCGGACGCATAGTCGGGATCAGTGAGGTAGTCTTCATAATCGTCAACCACATTCAGCGCGCCGCCTCTGCGGCCCTTGTTGCCTTCAAAGACAACGTTGTCGCCGATCGTGGTAAACGATTCGCTGTAGAGGCCGCCTCCAGAACCTCCCGTACAGTTGATAAAACCGACGTTGTTTCCTATTTCCACAATACCGTGAGCAGTCCTGACGGCTCCGCCGGCACCGTCACCTACGCTTTCCGTATTCCTGAATTGGACGCCGTCACCGATAATCAGCTTTGCGGTACTCTTCCAGTTATCGGCAAAGTACCCCATATCAAAGAAAATGGCCGGGCCGAAGGACACGGGCCCTTCGTATCTGTCGCCAGAAGACGTCTTCAAGCCGTCAAAGGCAATATTCTGGATGGAAACAGTCCCGGAATCCATCCCCTTGAACCACAGGCCCGGGTAGGCTCCGCTTATCGTGTGCCCGTTGCCGTCGATGGCCAATGAGCGAGCGACGGGTGTGGTTCCCTGCAAGCGCTTGGATAAAACGATATCGCTTCCCAGCTTGATGCTGTCGATTCCGGTATCCAAAACGGCCTTTTGCAGCGTTTCAAAGCTGTCAGGATCTCCAGGGGGCAACTCGACAAGCGTTCCGGTGAACGTGATCTCCTTTGCGGAGCCCGAGCCGGACACATTGTCCGCCGCAACATTACCAGCCCCCAGCAGACCGGCCGCTGTCTGGGCGTATACAATGTTGTACTTGGCGTCATCAAACGCGATCACCCCTGAGTCAAACTTCCAATTGCTGTCGCTCAGCTTCACCGCGCCGGGGTCCTTCATATCCCCGTCCACGTTCAAAGCGCTCGTAAAGATCTGTCCCGTTCCCGTTTCCAGCGTACCGCCCGCAAGAGTAAGCTTGCCTGTCTTTTGGAAGGACAAGGTAGGAGCGACAAGTGCGCCACCCGTCACGGCTAACTGCGCCTTGCCAAAATACCCGGCTGCACCTTCACTCAAGAACGTCGTTCCGCCCTTTTGATTAAACACTCCGCTAAAATTGGAAATATCGCCATAGAATGCAAGAGAACCTGCGTTCTCCTTGTTGATTGTACCGGAGGAACCGGTAACACTCCCCCTCACCTTTGAATCCGCGCTTTCCTTCGTGACGGGGACATTGATCGGCGTAGGGTTATAGGCAAAGGTCACGGAAGCGCCGACCTGCTCTCCGGCCTTGATACTCGTGACAATCGCCTTGTCCGCATTTATAGTCGTAGGCCCATCAAACCGGACGTCTGCGAAAACATTCTCATTGCCGCCCCCCTCAACAAAGACGCCCGTGCTTCCCGTTATATTGATTCGCTGTCCCGTGAGGGAAACGCTTCCTCCCTGATTATTTATGCCATAACCTGAAGAATTCAGCGTTACGGCCTTCCCGTCGGTACCTAGGGAGATAACCGGGCAGATACCGGCTTGAGTCGAATAATCATAACGGTAGGTCGTATAAAGAGCACTACCGGATGCGCTACCCGTAACCGCAATCTCGACATCCCCAAGAAAGCTCATATCAGCTTTGCCGGAAGCGGTAATACCCTTTGCATCAAAGGGGGCATTGGTAACCAAACGTAACGAGGTAGGGCCAGAGACGACCATTTTGCCTGAGTCATTTGATATACCAAGCACTGAGGCAAAAGAGTCTTGCCCTGTCTGCGTTGCCGTCAGATCAAGATTCCCGGCAAGCTGCACATCGGAGGAACTCGCCGTAAGCTGGATACCCGTTGTAGCCTTGTTTCCCTCCACCACGATATCCAGATCCGTATCAGCACTTGTTTTGACCGTACCATCAGCACAGTTGATACCCACGCTGTTGGAATCCGTATTTTTTGATTCAATCAATACGGACTTACTGGCAAAGCCAATCATACCTCCATACTTGACGAAGGCCCCATTGGCATTGTTCCCTGTAGACGCTTTCGCCCGTAATGTCGTCCTGTCCCCTCCAAAAACCAGATTTCCCCCTGCCGCTGCAGCAACAAATGAGGCATACCCATTGGAGCCGTTCATCACGGCTTCGGCTTCACCAGTAATATCCCCAGAAAGAGTCAGCGTTCCTTTACTTTCACTCAAAAAAGCGCACACGCCCAACAGCTTTCCGCCGCCCACCATTGAGAAGGTTCCTGTCCCCACAAAAGAACCGGAACTTCCCGAACCAGCTACATGGAAAGCCGACGCGTATTGATCATAGTCAGAATAATCCTTTAAATAGATCCCATCAGCATTTCCAACAGCCATCGGACTGCCGTTGGACATGGAAATATCAAGTTGCCCTTGCCCCGACACATTGATGAGATACCGCAGCGCAGGCTCGGTCGACCGGAGACTTATATCCCCAACCCCAATAATATTTCGGGTATCTCCTGATAAAGATATCGGGGAAATGTCGCCTGATAATTCCTCCGCGCCGGCAAACCCCGCGTTTCCCGCGACAAGCATGCCGGCCACTGCTAATGACCCGAATACGTTCATCATGCGACACTTCCGCAGGACGGCACGGTACCTGTTGACCAGGTTCCCGATAGCTCCTCTCGATAAGGTCATGATTACATCCTCCTCAGGATGGATTTGAAACTTACGGCGTTAAAGATGTAGTTATTTCCCGATGAAAAAAGCCCACGCCGAGAGGCGCGGGCTTTTCACCGAGCGGAACCGAATACACTACGAGAGAGAGAGAGAGAGAGAGAGAGAGAGAGAGAGAGCCGGAACGGCAACACCGGATAATCTTCATTTTGGCCTCCCTTCCCCTATTCCGCTGACAGTTTTAAATACATTATATACCCGCATATTTTTCTTTACAAGATTCGGCTCAACAAAAGTGAAGAGGTATGAAAATCTTATTAAAACAAAAAACATGTTATAAAGACAAAACCAGTTTATAAAAACAAGTGACGCACGTTAAATAAGGCGATAAAGACTCTATAAAACGAGAAGGCACGAATATATGAACATTCGTGCCTTCTTCCCAAAATTTCTTTTGCCAAAAGAGTAAAAAATAAATTATTTCAATTAAATTTTTCCGTATTCTGCAGGCTGGCGGAGCGTCTTATGCCTCTAGGGAGGCTACGGCTTCATCCGTAAACAACGCTGTCAGCGTCTGCCTGACAACAACCTTTCCAGCGGCTTTATCAGGGCGCATCCGGGCCATGACTTTGAGGCCCCAAACCTGCACTTGCACGTACAGTGCCGCATCTTCCGGCGTCACCTCTGGCCGCAAGCCCGGCGCACGCTTGAGCGCGTCCTTGATTCTGCCGCGTATCTGCTCCATATAATCCGCTACCGCCATTGCGAAATCCGGCGTATCCGTCGAAATGTTGGTGACGGTGTTTACCAGAAAGCACCCTCGCGCACGCGGGTCCTCAAAACTGCCCATGGCATGTTCCAAGATGGCGCGTACTTGTCCGGCTCCCGGCTGCGTCGCGGCCAGCAAGGCTTCAAGCGCGTCGATTGTCTCCTTGGCATACAGGTCCAGCGCCGCAAGCATGATCCCTTTTTTGCTGCCGAACCGGGCATAGAGGCTTGCCGCGTTGACTCCCGTCTCCTGGACGATGACGCTGATGGGCGTCGCCGCGTACCCGCGCTCCCATAGGCAATCAATGATTTCACGCAGTAACATCGTATGATCATAGGATGGTGGCCTTCCCATTGCAAACTCCTTCATCACTTGCCATCAAAAACCGCTTGACAGAAACGGTCACCCGAGTATTTTAATGAGCGTTAAATAAAAAGCAACAGAGGCATTTTGCCCACAGCCGCATACCCCTGGAGGTCGCTATGCATTCTCTTCGTTCCAAATGGTTTGCCGTACTCTTGGCTTACATTTTCATGTTCGCGGCATACGGCCACTCCCCCGCCGCCGAACTCCCGCAGATCGGCGCGCTCGCCCCGGCTGAAGCCCTGCAGCTGATGGACACGCTTGGCGACAAGCTGACCGTCATCGATGTCCGTACCGAGCAGGAATACGCCCAAGGCCACGTCCCCGGCGCTCTGCTCCTTCCGATCCAGACACTGCGCGAACATATGGGTCAAGTCCCCGCCGACGGCTCCGTCCTGCTCCTCTGCCGGACCGGACGCCGGGCTGAAACGGCCTACGACATGATCCGGGAAGCGTACCCTCAGAAGAAGAATCTATGGTTTCTCAAAGGAATACCCGTATACGGCAATGACGGCTCATTTACTTTCAAGTAAGACCTTCTGAAAAGCCCGCAACTGCCGACAAGGAGAATATGCCATGCAACAGCGCTATAACGCCATCATTATCGGATTCGGGAAAGGAGGCAAGACGCTGGCCGCCTATCTCGCGGATCAAGGACAATCCGTTGCCATCGTCGAACGCTCGGACAAAATGTACGGCGGCACCTGCATCAACATCGCCTGCATCCCCACCAAGACGCTGGTCTACGAAGCGCATAAGAGCCTGTGCCGCGGAGAGCGCAGCTTTGAGGAAAAGGCCGCCGACTATCGGCGCGCCATCGCCCGCAAGAACGAAGTGACCGGTTTCCTGCGCGGTAAAAACTACGCCATGCTTGCCGACCGGGACAATGTGGACGTCATCACGGGGACGGCCTCGTTCGTTTCCCCGCATGAAGTCGAAGTCAAAACGGCGGACAAAACCCTGCTCCTCTCCGGCGAACGCATCTTCATCAACACCGGCGGCGAAACCGTCATCCCGCCCATTGAAGGCGTCCGCGAAAACCCGCGAGTCTACACCAGCACCACCATGCTGGAGCTGGAAGACCTGCTCCGCCGTCTGGTCATCCTCGGCGGCGGGTATATCGCGCTGGAATTCGCCTCGTTCTACGCGGAATTCGGTTCACGGGTCACCATACTGGAACGCGGTTCCCGCTTCCTTGCCCGCGAAGACGCCGATGTGGCCGACAGCGTCCGCAAGGCGCTGGAAAACAAGGGCGTAACAATCATAACCGGTGCATCCGCCAGTGCCGTACGCGACGCCGGGGATGAAGCCGAGGTCCGTTTCATTCTCGACGGAACGGAGCAGGCGTTGCCCGCGGATGCCATCCTGCTCGCTACGGGCCGCCGCCCGCTCACGGCGGGGCTCAACCTTGAAGCCGCTGGCGTGAAGACAACGGAACAAGGCGCGATTGCCGTGGACGAACGCCTGCAAACCTCCGTTCCGCATATCTGGGCTCTCGGCGACGTCAAAGGCGGCCCGCAGTTCACGTACATTTCGCTGGACGACTTCCGCATCGTCCGGGATGCCCTTTACGGAGAGGGCAAGCGCGTCGCCAGCGACCGCGATCCCGCGTATACCGTATTCATGGACCCCCCTCTCGGTCGCGTGGGGCTCACGGAACAGGCCGCCCGCGACAAAAACCTCGACATCAAGGTTGCCGTCCTTCCTGCGGCAGCCATCCCCCGCGCCCGGTTGATGGGTGAAACCACGGGTATGCTCAAGGCCGTAGTGGACGCAAAAACCGGAGCCATATTGGGTTGCGCCCTGCATTGCGCCGATGCCGGAGAGATGATCAATGTCGTGGAAACGGCCATCCGTGCGGGTAAAGGCTACACCTTCCTGCGGGATATGATCTATACCCATCCTTCCATGACGGAAGCCTTGAACGATCTCCTCTCGAAAATCAAGTAATCGCGCTGGTAACTTATATAGAGAGAGGAAGGGAGGAAGCCTAGGGTTTCCTCCCTTCCTTGCTTTTCTCGGCAATCAGCGCACATTCAGCCCATCATTCTCCGCATATAGGGAACCACGCGCAAGCGCCAGTCCGTCAGTGCCGCATTGCCGCCCGCCGGGCCCTCTCGGCCCGCTGGCCTGAGATGTGAAACAATGCCAGCCCGGAGAGGATGAGCGCGCCCCCGATCCATGTTTCCACGCCTGGCAGCTCGCTGATCACCACATAGCCGAGCACAAACGAAAGCAGCGGCGTCAAAAACATGAACTTGGTCACGTCACTGGTGGTCGCAGCAAAAGAAAGCGCCTTCGCCCATAACAGATACGCCAGCGCACTCGGGAAAACGCCCAGAAAGATCACCGCGATCACATGGGAAAGAGGGGCCGACTCGATCTGGCGTATGGATTCCGGCAAAAAGCCCGCAAGCATCACCGTTGCCGTAAAAAAACTGTAGGCCGTTATCTGGAGCGACGTATACCCGTTTGCATAGAGCCGCTGGATCACGTTGTACGCACTGATGGCAAGGGCGGCCCCGAGCATCCAGAATACCCCGGCGTTGATTGAAACGCTCCCGTTCCACAGCATGAGGACGAGCACCCCGAGGAACGCAAGCCACAGCGCAATCCACGCAAGCCGCGTCAAACGTTCCCGGAATACGACGGACGCCATCAGCGCCGTAATGATGGGCGCGGTGGCAATGAGGATACATCCCGTGGCCGCCGTCAGCGTCTCGGAGCCTTTATTGAAGATGAACAGATAGATGGAAAACCCGAGCGCGCCGGAAAGCGTGAACCGGGGCAACTCGCGCCAGCTAAGCATCCTCACCCCCTTGCAGCGCAACACGGCATAGAGCACCACGGACGCGATGGCGCAACGCAGGAACCCGAGCGCGGTTGACGAAAAAGACAGCAACGCCACTTTCGTGAATACGAATGCGGACGACCACAGGACTACGGTGGCGAAGGCATACCACTGGCTCGAAACGGCTCCGGTTTTCATCTCTTCTCCGCGCATTCGGGGTATAAGGACTGTTTCTTAAGCTGCTCAAGGTGCGTACGCAGACGATTTTCCAACGTCTCCCGGACGGCCGCAGCCAGCGCTGCCGCTTTTCCGTCGAAAAAAGGCGGCGGTCCCCCAAATAGCCAAGGGCCCGCCGTCCGGATCAACCGTTGAGTCAGTTCCAGCCGATGTGCCTGACGAGCGCGGAACGGGTTTCAACCGTACGCCGATAATTGATGGAGGGATAGCCGAACAACATTGCGTATCCCAGTTGGTGCGTATCCGGAATACCCAAACGGGGCAGGAAGTCAGGCAGCACGTCCCGCAGGCACCAGTACAGCAGGCCGCACCAGAGCGTGCCTATCCCGCGCGCCTGTGCCATCAGCTCGAAGTACGACAGATAGATGAGCGGGTCCTGCTCGACGCAGGTCGCATTCTTCGCGTTGGCCACGATCACGCAATGCGGAGCGGAGCGGAAAATGCCGTCCCATCCCCCGGCCTTCCAGAGCTTTCCGGCGGAAAGGAAAAACGCGCGGCGCTGGCAGTCCGGCATGGCACCCGTTTCCGCCAGCTCGTCCAGACGCAGGTAGACAGCCTCCCGGAGGGCATCCATCGCCGCAATGTCGTCGACAACCGAAACCAGCAGATTCTGCGCATTGCTGCCGGTAGGCGCGTAGGCCGCACTGTCGAGAAGCTCTTGAAGCAACCCGGGCGAAACGTTTTCGCGCTTATAGTGCCGTACGGAGCGGCGCCCCTTGAACAGCGTATCCAGTTGGCGGGGCTCCGGGATATTGCCCGCAAGCGGCGTGCAATCAGAGGCTGCCGCCCCCATAATGGAAACAGCCCCCGTAGGGCAGACCGCAAGGCAGTGCTGACAGCGGATACAGTGCCCTTCATCGACCATCACGGGGTACGTGTCCATGCGGAGAGCCTGATGCAGACAATCTTTGACGCAAGCCCCGCACGAAACGCACAGGGACTCATCCACCTTGAAATCAATCATGATTGCCTCCTTGAGGTTCTTCCTTCCGGGAATAGCATACCTGCCCTTTTTCGCAAGGGCGCACCTTTCATAAAAATACCTTTTAAGTACAAATAGATGTTTGCCAGAAGCCACCTTCTCCACGTACAACCAACCCCATCCCTTTGCGCTTTCCACACAGGACACGAAAAAAGGCCGGAACATTCCGGCCTTTCCCGTTTCCGCCCGGCGCAAACAAAACCCGGCCCCACGGTACAGCAGGGCGAATCCCATTTCCCCAACGCAACAGGCGAACGGTACTTTCTCTCGAAGGAAAAGGAACTCCAGGGATGCCGCCCTGCCCTTCATGCAAGGCGGCAATCCCCAAACCCCTCTTTCTCCCGCTTACTTGTCTTCTGGATCTTCGACGGAAGCGACGCACAGGGCGTTGCTGCCTTCATAGGGCACGCAGCCTTCAACGCTCACTTCCTTGGCCCGATCGCCGAACGCCGCCGCGCCGGGCACGCGGAAGGTGGAAACGTCCAGAGGCTCGATGGCCGTTTCAACGGGCTTGGCGACCTGCGGCACCCATTCGTAGGGCACACGGTAAGCGCGGTACGTCATGTTCATGGGCACGAACTTGCCCTTGTACGGGGAAACGAATTCCCACACGATCTTGTGGTCGGGCGTCACTTCAAACACGCGGCCGTCGGAACCTTCGGTGATCAGGGTGTTGCCGTTGGGCAAACGCTGCATACCGCTGATGAAGGGGCTGTAGAAGCGGTTGCTGTCCATCGGGGCGAGGAACCCGGCTTCAGTGGGCGTGTACTGCCACACGATCTTCATGGCCACGGGGTCGATTTCCAACACGCGGGAATAGTCGCGCAAGGCCGCCTTCACGCCGGTAGGAGCACCGGGGTTCGGCACGTCGTAGCCGCCCCAGCCGCCGTTGTCGAACACGAGGATGTTGCCGCCGCCAGGCAGGGTGTGAGGAATCATGTGCGCATGATGCTGCCCGATGATCCAGCCGATAGCTTTGGCCTCAGGACTGTTGTCGTAATCCGGGCCAAGCTTCCAAGTGATTTTGCCGGTGGCTTTGGAAATGATGAAAATAATGTTGGCTTCGCGGCCGTCCACGATGATATTGTCGGGATGGAAACGCTCGTCGCCCGCGTCATACCATTTGTTCGGGCCGAGCACGGACATGGAATTGATGTGCATCCAGTCCCCCATGCCCTCGGGCTGCGTGGGGCGGTAGTTGGGATTGCGGGCGAGGGTGTTCTTGGGGCCTTCGCGGAAGCCCATTTCGTCGAAATGCTCGTTGCAGTTCCATTCCCACACGATGTCGCCGTCCCAGTCCACTTCGAGGATCACGTCGTCGAGAAGCTGCTTGTCGGAAATCTTGGGATTGCGGGCGTTGCGGTGCGCGAGCACAAGCGTATTGCCGGAGTCGGTCTTGGGCTCCATGCCGGGCGCGTAGTAGCCGGTGGTGCTGCCTTCGCGCTGGAAATCATGATGATAGCGGGCCATCCAGCGGCCGGGGATACCGGGATCGTCGATGAATTCGTTCCTATCGAACTTCCAGACGATATTGCCGTCCCAGTCCACCTGAATGACATCAAGCCCGTCCTGCACACTGTACTTGCCGCTGCGGCGGCCACGGCTGGTCAGCAGATAGCCGCCAGGGAAAATCTTGTTGGGCATCCCGTGAACACCTTTCCAGACATTCACCTCACGGCCGTTCATATCCATAAGGACGGCTCCGACTTCCTGCGCCTGAAAAATCGTAAAACCGTTCCAGCTTCTTTCGGGATCGTAGACGGTTACACCAGTGGGATAAATGGTAGGATGGCCCATGACATGCTCCTTAATTTGTAGTGCGTCAGGAGAACTTCTCTCCACATGGCTGAACCCTACCCCGAAAAAGGAATCCCGCGCTGTTGCGTTTGTTACATTTGGCGCAACTATTCCACATCTCCTCTCAACAAAAATAATTATCCTTTATTTTAAGTATGCTGTGATAATTTTCCCACCCTCACGGCTTCTTCCGTTTGGCTTTCCCGTGCTCCGCCCAGCCTTTTTGCCATCCTTTCACGCAATCCGGCCTACCGCCCAAGTACAAGGCACTCCGACCCCCAAAAAACTTTTTTGAGGACACAAAATAACTCTTGTTTCCACCCGCATAGCGGGAGGTTTATTGTTTCGGCCGCCTCGCGCCCTCAACAGGCTGAAGCCCATAAAAAAGGGGCGGACTCATACCGAGTCCGCCCCTTGCGTGTCAATCAGGATGGTCCCCGTGAAAGACCCATCACATCGAGCTTTATACTGTAGAGCAAAGGACGAATCCTCTGCCTTGCTTCCTTGCTTGGTTCGCCCGAAACGCGCCTTAGGCGAGCTTCGTCTTGGCCAGTTCGACCAACTTGGCGAAATCTTCCTTCTGACGCACGGCGAGGTCGGCCAGAACCTTACGGTTCAGAGCCACGCCAGCCTGAGCCAAGCCAAACATCAGCTTGGAATAGGACAGGCCGTTTTCGCGGGCGCCAGCGTTGATGCGCAGGATCCACAGCTTGCGGAATTCGCGCTTGCGCTGCTTACGGCCCACAAAGGCGTACGCGAGCGAACGTTCAACAGCTTCACGAGCGGTGCGGTACAAACGGCTGCGGCCTCCGCGGAAGCCTTTAGCCATATCCAAATATTTCTTGTGCCTACGATGGGCAGCAAGACCTCTCTTCACGCGCATGGAATTATCCTCCGATGCTTATTGGGAACCCGGCGAGGCGGAGATCATGCCAGCCGAGTGCAGAAAAAGGGATACAATCCGCTACGCTTAGGCGTAGGGCATCATCCGACGAACAGCCTTCACGTTGGTGGCATCCACCAAAGCGCCCTGGCCCAAACGCATCTTGCGCTTGGCATCCTTCTTGGTGAGGATGTGGCGCAGGTTCTGTCTGCGACGTTTGAACTTGCCGGTGCCAGTGGTGGAAAACCGCTTGGCGGCACAACGTCTGGTCTTCATCTTAGGCATGGTCAACTCCTGACTTGAGGATCAATCTCACGGGGAAATCCTATGGGGGCACGACACCCCAACACCTCCACGTCCGAAGACGTGAAGGCGTATGATGTCCTATTTGGACGCCGTTGGCAAGTGCTCGCAGGGGTATGACCGCGAAAAATGCTAGTCTTCCTGAGCCGGAGCGTCCTGAGCGCCACTCTTCTTGGCCACTGGCGTCAGCAGCATCTGAAGGGTACGGCCTTCCGCTCTCGGTTCCTGCTCGACCTTGCCCACGTCCTTGGTGTCGGCAATGACACGTTCGAGGATGCTCAGCCCGCGATCCTTATGGACGATTTCACGCCCACGGAAGAAAACCGTCACTTTAACGCGGTCTCCATCCTCAAGGAATCGCTTGATATGCCGGACCTTGGTCTCGAAATCGTGGTCGTCGGTCTTAGGACGGACCTTGATTTCCTTGATCTGCACCACGGTCTGGCGTTTCTTGGCCTCTTGCTTCTTTTTCTGCGTCTCGTACTTGAACTTGCCGTAGTCCATCACACGACAGACCGGCGGATCGGCCGTAGCGGCGACTTCCACCAGATCAAGACCGTGTTCCTTGGCCATGGCAATGGCTTCATTACGGCCCAGAATACCAAGCTGTTCCCCTTCGGGGCCGATTACCCGCAGTTCACGGGCACGAATCTGTTCGTTCCGGCGCACGCCGTCTTGGGGTACATCCCGACGAGGCTTTGCATTAAGAGAAGCGATAGCTCATCCCTCCACGTTTGAACGGTTCCGCGCAGTCTTCCTGCACCAAGGCCGCCACTTCGTCCAACGACTTCACGCCCAGATTTTCTCCGGTGCGCAGACGGACGTTGACGCTGCGGGCTTCCACTTCCTTGTCGCCGACGACAAGGATATACGGAATCTTGGCAAGCTGAGCCTCACGAACTTTGAAGCCCAGTTTTTCATTGCGCGTATCAACTTCCGCACGGATGCCCTGCTTCATCAAAGCCTCACAGGCTTCTTCAGCAAAGGCGTTCTGTGCGTCGGTAACAGTCAATATCTTGGCCTGCACGGGAGCGAGCCAAGTGGGGAAAGCTCCGGCGTAATGCTCGGTAAGCACCCCGATAAAACGTTCCAGCGACCCCAGAATGGCGCGGTGCACCATAACGGGGCGATGCCGCTCGCCATCCTGTCCCACGTATTCCAGCTCGAAGCGTTCCGGCAACGTAAAGTCGCACTGGATGGTGGAGAGCTGCCATTCGCGGCCGATGGCGTCCGTCACCTTCACGTCGATCTTCGGGCCGTAGAAGGCGCCGTCCCCGGCGTTGATGGTGTAAGACAGATTCGCACGTTCCACAGCCTTGATCAAGGCGTTGGTGGCGAGTTCCCAAGCCTCGTCGGAGCCGATGGCCTTCGCGGGCTTGGTGGAAATGACCACGCGGTACTGGAAACCGAACAACGCCATCAGGTCGCGGACCAGCGCGATGACGCCGATGATTTCATCTTCCAGCTGCTCGGGCGCGCAAATGATATGCGCGTCATCCTGCGTGAACTGGCGCACACGCAGCAGGCCGTGCAGCACGCCGGACTTTTCGTGACGGTGCACGACGCCGAGCTCGAAATACCTCTGCGGCAATTCACGATAGCTGCGCAGATGCGCATTGTAAATGAGCATGTGCGAAACGCAGTTCATGGGCTTGATGCCGTACATGTCGCCTTCGATCTCCGTGAAATACATGTTTTCACGATAGTTGGCGTAATGCCCGGACTGTTCCCACAGCTCGCGGCGCAGAACCTGAGGGCCCTGCACAAGCTGATAACCGCGCTTGATGTGTTCGCGGCGCAGGAAATCTTCAAGGATCGTACGGAGCAGCATCCCCTTGGGCAGCCAGAAGACCATACCGGCGGCCACATCCTCATGGAACGCGAACAGATCGAGTTCCTTGCCGAGCTTGCGGTGGTCGCGGCGCTTGGCCTCTTCGATACGGTTCAGGTATTCCTTGAGATCCTTGGCATCGGCAAAGGCCGTTGCGTAGATGCGGGAAAGCATACGGTTCTTTTCGTCGCCGCGCCAGTACGCCCCGGCAACGGACAACAGCTTGAACGCCTTTACGAACCCGGCATTCGGAATGTGCGGCCCACGGCACAGGTCAACAAAATCGCCGTTCCTGTACAGGGTGATGGTCCCGTCTTCGAGGCCCTCGATCAGCTCGACCTTGTAGGGCTCGCCCATATCGTTGAACAACTTGACGGCGTCGGCCTTGGAAATGTCCATCCGCTCGAACGGAACCGCGGCATCAATGATGCGCTGCATTTCCGCTTCGATGGCTTCGAACTGATCGGGCGAAAACGGCGTTTCCACGTCGAAATCGTAGTAGAAGCCGTTTTCGATGGAGGGGCCGATGGTCACCTTGGCGGCGGGGAAGAGCTTCTTGACGGCCGCGGCCATGACGTGCGCGGCGGAATGGCGGATGAGGCCCAGCCCTTCGGGGGTGTCGGCAGTAACAGGAGTCAGGGTGAGAGTCTCGGTAGTAGTGGGGACAGGCGCAGTCAGATCCAGAAGCGTATCGCCGGCCTTGCAGGCAATCGCCGCCTTGAAGCGTTTTCCGCTCAATCCCTCTTTCAGAGCATCCGCACAGGACGCCCCGTCGGAGACCTCAACCATTTTTCCTTCTACTGAGACTTGCATGACAGCACCTTTTTGTTGGCTTCGGAGCTCATCCGAATAACAATAACAACGAGAAAAAAACAGGGAAGGAGGTGAACCTCCCTCCCTGTTCGGAGTCTTATGGTAGGCACGAGCAGACTTGAACTGCTGACCCCTTCCGTGTCAAGGAAGTGCTCTGCCACCTGAGCTACGCGCCTTCAACGTGATGCGAGAACTGCTTCTACGCAGGTTCCCCCTCTCCGTCAAGCGATTTTTCGGTTTTCTTTCAAAAATCTTTTTTTCCGAAGCCTGCTCTTGCCTAACCCATTCGATCTTTTTATATTCGTTATCAGAAAAATTTCGGATCTCCGCCCTTACCGTATGCGGGGATCATCCATCCCCAACAGGAATAGCTATGATGTCAGCCCATTACCCTACCGACAAAGGCGTCGCCGCCCGCGTGGAAGAGCTTCTCCGCGAACAGCTTCTTGAGCTCGGAGAAGACCCGGCAAGCCTCGCCCCTCACCTCATCATGCAAAACATGCAGTGCGAGGTCTATCCCGACGAGTCCATGGTGTATATCTGGAAGGACATCCCGATCCTCCGCGTCGCCCCCGAGCGCACCGATACGGGCGTCATGTGGCGCATGTTCACCCGCGACGAGGGTGAACCGCTCCAGTAAAAAGAAAAGGGCGGAACCTGCTCCGCCCTTTTCTTATGCCGAACGGCTCCCTTTCTTTAAGAAAGGACTCCCTTTCCCGCTAGACGAGGCTTCCGCCCTTCTTGGAATATTTCAGGATGCCCTCGGCACAGCGGTATCCCAAGGCGCCCACCGTGCCCGTGGGATTACAGCCGCCGTTGTGCGGGAAATTGCCCGCACCCACCACAAACAGGTTCTCGGCGTCCCAGTGTTGCAGGTAGGAGTTCACCACGCTGTCTTCCGGGCTCTTGCCCGTGATGGTGCCGCCCGTGTTGTGCGTGGTCTGGTACGGCACGATATTGTAATCCTTGGGGCTGGGCTTGGACGCCATGGCCTTCGGATTCATGGCCTTGGCCACCTCTTCGATTTTCTTGGTGATGTAATCGAAAAGCGCGCGGTCCTGATCGGTAAAGTTGTAGGTCATGCGCAAAAGAGGCAACCCGTAGGCATCCTTGTAGGTTTTATCCAAGGAAAGATAGTTGGCCTTGTAGGCGATGGATGCGCCCTGTGCCCCGATGCCCAGAGAACGGTTGAAGTTGTACGCGGCGGCCTTCTTGAACTCCGAACCCCATGCGCGCGTGCCCGGAGGGGTGGCGTTGCTCTCAATGGGGCGTTTGCCGGTCTGCGTCAGCGAAATGACGCCGCCGTGGATGAACTTGAGATCGGAGTGATCGAAGTTGTCGGCGTTGAAGTCGTCATAACACATGCCGAGCGCGCCAGCCCCGGCAAAGAGGTTCATGGGTTCTTCAAAGAAGAGCGTCGCGCCGGGCGTAATCTGATAGCAGTAGCCCCTGCCCAGCGTGCCCTGCCCCGTTTTCGGATCATACTGCTTGCCGATCTTGGAAACCATGAGCAGCTTGGCGTTGTTCATCACATAGCTTGACAGCACCACCACGTCGGCGGGCTGGATGAACTCCTCCAGCGTCAGCGTGTCGATGTAACGGACGCCGGTGACCTTGTTTCCCTTCTTCAGAATCTCCACCACATTGGCATTGCAGCGGATTTCGCAGTTGCCCGTTTTTTCGGCCACGGGGATGAACGTATTGTTGGGTTCCGCCTTGGCGTCGTACTCGCAGCCGAAGCGCTCGCAGAACCCGCAGTACATGCATGGATTGTGCGTGATGCCGTCCGGCGTGGTATAGGGCTCGGAAGCGATGGCCGCCGGGATCATATACGGATGGCACCCCGTCTGCTTCGCCGCCGTCTCGAACTTGGACAAAACGGGCGTTTTCACCAGAGGAGGCATGGCATACGGCTTGGAACGCTTTCCGCCGAAATACCCCGGCTCTCCGGCAACGCCGAGAGCCATCTCGAAAGCCGTATAATACGGCTCCATCTCGTCGTAGGTGAGGGGGTAATCCTGCAGGATATACTCCTTGCCCAGCTTGTTTTTGCCATACCGCTCATCCGTCATGGTCTTTATCTGGAAGTCATAGGGCGAGAAACGGAAATTCATGCCGTTCCAGTGCACGCCCGCACCGCCAAGGCCGTCGCCGAGCAGGAAAGAGCCGAGCTTGCGCATGGGCAAGGCCCGCATTTCTTCCGTATTGCGGAACGTAATCGTCTCTTTGGACAGATCCTGCATAAGCCCGTAATTGACGGCATACCGCCATTCATCGTGGATATCCTGGAAATCCTCCACGCCCCTGCGGTCGCCGCGCTCAAGCCCAACGACGGAAAGCCCGGCTTTGGCGCATTCGGCAAGGGCGATGCCCCCGGTGAAGCCCACGCCCACAGTAACCACATTCACCTTTTTCAATTCTTTGGCCATGTCGTTCTCCTTGATTACTCCATGCTGGACAGGGACACGGGGGGCACCTTCTCAAACGTTTCGCTGGTCATGAGGTACGTGTAGGCCATCTGAGCCCCGGGGTACTCCTTCATGCGCCAGCCATCCATGTTGTTGTTGCCGTTGTACAGCGGGTCGGCATACGCACCCGCCAGAACGGCGTTTTTCAACAACGAGAAGAAATAGTCGGAGGTGAAGCCCTGCGTGGGGAGCTTCCCCGCCTCGCAGTCGATAAGGATCTGATCCTGCTCTGCCCCGCTCAACTGGGGGAAATCCTTCTTGAAGCGTTCCTGCGCGGCGCTGTTCAGCGCCAGAATGCCCTGCTTGAAGAGATCACGGCGCACAAGCGGCGTCTGATAGCCCTGGGTGGGAGCGCCCTTGAAGTGCGGCCCGGCGATGTATTCCCTCGCGTTGTAGCCGTAGGCGCCCGCAAGCTGGTTGTCGATGAAGTAAGGGACGGCCAGCTCTTTGGCCCCGGGGCCGAACTCGTCTTTGGGGAAAATCCGTTCGGCGGCCTCTGACAAGGTGGAAAAGTCCAGCTCGTTGGTGAAGAACATCCGAGCGCGGTTCAACGGATTGGCCGTAGCCGCGGCGTGCCCCGAATGGGCGTTTCCGCCCTGCTCCGCCGCCATGGAGACGGTCGAAAGGCCCAACGCCGCAGCAGCGCCGGTAACGAGGCCGGTGTACTGCAAAAACCTGCGTCTGCTGATATCTTTTTCATCAGGCATAAGAACGCCCTCCTTTTCCTTCGACGCTAAGGTTTCCACAAAAATATAACTATGATTTTCAGATGTTGCATGAATCCGTATGCAACAGGCATATCACATGACAATCCGTTAAGAATCGACGCGTTGTACGGCTGTCCGCATGTACTGCCAAAGGAACACACCTTTAACTTTATAACCCCACGCTATCTCCGGATAGAAAATAAAAACCTCATGGAGCCGCTTTACTTAAGAGGCCATTACCTTTCATCAGACGAAGAAAGAAAAAACATCAAAAAAACGGCGGCCTCAGCTTGTGGGGGCTGCGCCCTTTGTGAATGAAATGCACATACTGTTCATACCCGGTCCAGCCCTGTCCTTCTTTATCAAGCAATGAGGTCCATCAAAGATACACTTTATATTATCGTATGTTATAAAACATTCTCTCACGACAGGCTCTCTGTCGGTAACATGTCCGGGGAGCACAGGAAAGGCTTCCTCCGTCCGGAATCCGGAGCTTTATAAAAATTTTGTGAATTTTTTTATAAGCACATCACGTTGATTAACAGCGCCTTTTGCTGCGTGTGCGCACGAAGAAGCCCTTCTTCCGGGGGAAGCCAGCTTGACTTTTTTTTCTCAAGCGGACATCCTGAAACCGTGGTAAGTGCTGCGAGAGAGATTCCGCTTTCCTATGGGGAGGCGGAAGCACCGAAGGGGCAACGCCGGAAGGCCGAAACTCTCAGGTCCCAGAATCGCGCATCTTCGTGCCGCTGAATCCGCTTGTGGAGACAGGGCGTGCCATTAAACCTCAGGTACGCGTATGCTCTCCCCCATCCTTTTGACCAACAATCCCCGTTTTCAGGATTTGTCGCTCACGGGCATGGACATCACGTTCATTCCCGAGTGACCCGCCGCTGTCATTCGCGCGGCGCGCGACCTGATTCATAAGGGATGGCTTCTCGCCAACCACCCGCTGTACGGCAACTTCCTGCCTCATCAGATGCCCTACCGTTCGTTGGCACTCATCCCCCGTGTCCGCTCCGGAGAACATCCGGCCGGAATCGATCTCACGTCTCTTCTTCTCATTGAACGGGCTCAGGCTCGTTACTATGATGTTGATCCTGCCCGTATGCCCGCGAGCCTTTCTGGCCGGGAGATGCAGGATTGCGCGTTTGTGGATGTGGAGCTTCTGCGTGCTACCATCGAGAGTTTGGGCGGCAGTATCGAAAGCATTTCGAACCCGAACGGGAGCGGCATGGCGTACCCGCCCGGCCTGCTTCCGGACCACAAGGAGATGTAACGTGAAACTGGAACTGCACCGCATCAGTGTCGGCAAGCTGGCCTTCGGCGCACAGACGGGCGTTAGCGGCGGCGTGCTGACCATCAACAAGGATGAACTGGCATCGCTGCTGTTGCAGGACGACCGGCTTTCCGCCGTCGCCGTCGACGTGGCCCACCCTGGTGAAAACGTGCGCATCATGCCGGTCAAGGACGCCATCGAGCCCCGCTGCAAGCTGGAAGGCCCGGGCGAAGTCTTCCCCGGCTGGATAGGCGATGTGGAAAACGCCGGCGAAGGCAAAACGCTCGTCTTGGGCGGCATGGCCGTGCTGACCACGGGCCGCGTGGTGGCCCCTCAGGAAGGCATCGTGGACATGTCCGGCCCCGGTGCGGACTACACGCCGTTCTCCCGGACCTGCAACGTGGTCCTGTCCTTCGACACCGCCGAAGATCTGGAGCCCCACCAGCGCGAGGCCTGCTACCGTATTGCCGGGCTCAAGGCCGCCCATTATCTGGCCTCCGCCTGCAAGGACGCCGCCGCCGACAGCGTGGAAGCCTACGACTTCCCACCGCTGGCCGAGGCCATGCACCAGCATCCCGGCCTGCCCAAGGTCGCCTATATGTACATGCTCCAGTCGCAGGGCCTGCTGCACGACACGTGGGTCTACGGCGTGGACGCCAAACGCATCCTGCCCACGATGATCAGCCCTACCGAACTGATGGACGGCGCGATCATCTCCGGCAACTGCGTCTCGGCCTGCGACAAGAACAATACGTATGTCCATCTGAACAACCCCGTGGTCAAAAGCCTCTATGAGCACCACGGCAAGGATCTCAATTTCGTGGGCGTCATCATCACCAACGAAAACGTGACGCTGGCGGACAAGAAGCGCAGTTCCTCCTACGCGGTGAAGCTGGCCCGTATGCTGGGCGTGGACGCCGTGGTCATCAGCGAGGAAGGTTTCGGCAACCCCGACGCCGACCTCATCATGAACTGCCGCAAGTCCGAACAGGCGGGCATCAAGACCGTGCTCATCACGGATGAATACGCCGGGCGCGACGGCTCCAGCCAGTCGCTGGCCGACTCCTGCCCCGAAGGCGACGCGTGCGTCACAGCGGGCAACGCCAATGAAATCATTGTCCTGCCGCCTATGGACAAGCTCATCGGCGATCAGGCTCCGGCGGAAACCATTGCCGGCGGCTTCTTCGGCTCCGTCCGCGAAGACGGCAGCCTTGAAGTGGAATTGCAGGCCATTCTGGGCGCCACCAACGAACTGGGCTTCAACCGCATCGGCGGACGCACCCTGTAGCCCGGCCGGACCGGCGCAGCACCGTGCAGGAGATCATCATGGCATATAAGCTTGTTCATTATATCAATCAGTTTTTTGCCGGTATCGGCGGCGAGGACAAGGCTGACGTCTCTCCCGAGGTCCGGGACGGCATCGTGGGGCCCGGCATGGCCTTCAAAGCCGCCTTCAACGGCGAAGCCGAAATCGTGGCCACCTTCATCTGCGGCGACAACTACTGTGCCAACCATCTGGACGACGTGGCCGCCCACATGGTGGAAACCGTGAAAGCCTATGGAGCCGACGGCCTGATCGCCGGTCCGGCCTTCAATGCGGGCCGTTACGGTACCGCCTGCGGGGCCGTGTGCGCCGCCGTGGCCAAGGAACTCCAGCTCCCCGTGGTCAGCGGCATGTACCGCGAAAGCCCGGGCGTCGACTTGTACCGCAAGGAAGTGACCATCGTCGAAACAGCCGACAGCGCCCGGGGCATGGGCAAGGCCGTGCCCGCCATGGCCGCCGTCATGCTCAAGCTGCTCAAGGGCGAGGAGATCGCCGATCCTGAAGCGGCCGGCGTCTTCCCCAAGGGCATCCGCAAGAACATGTTCTATGAACAGCCCGGCGCGGAACGCGCTGTGCAGATGCTCATCAAGAAACTCAACGGCGAAGCGTTCCGCACCGAATACCCCATGCCTGTGTTCGACCGCGTTGAGCCCCGCCCGGCTATCGCCGCCATCAGCAAGGCCACCATCGCCATCGTCACCTCGGGCGGCATCGTGCCGTTCGGCAACCCGGATCACATTGCGGCCTCCTCAGCCCAGAACTACGGCGCATACGACCTTGACGGCGTCACCGACCTCCGCAAGGGCGAATACATGACCGCCCACGGCGGCTACGATCAGACCTATGCCAATGCGGACCCGGACCGCGTCCTGCCCATCGACGTGCTGCGCGATCTGGAAAAGGAAGGCAAAATCGGCAAGCTCTACCATGTGTTCTACAGTACCGTCGGCAACGGCACGTCCGTAGCCAACGCCCGCAAGTTCGGCACGGAAATAGGCTCTCAGCTCAAGGCCGCGCATGTGGACGGGGTTATCCTCACCTCCACCTGAGGCACATGCACGCGTTGCGGTGCAACGCTCGCCAAGAGCATCGAAGATACGGCTGATGTCCCTGTCGTGCATATGTGTACCATCGTTCCCATTTCGTTGAGCATCGGGGCCAACCGCATCGTGCCCACAGTGTCCATCCCGCACCCGCTGGGCAATCCGGAACTGCGGCCCGAAGAAGAAAAGCAACTGCGCCGCGAGCTCGTGGATAAGGCCCTGTATGCCTTGTCTACCGACGTGGACGGGCAGACGGTGTTTTAAGCCCATGTGCCCCGGCGGTGTGCCGGGGACCTGAAAGGAGGGGCATGGCGTATGCGCCTGCCCCGCCGCTTCGGCCCGCAAGGGGTTCGCCTTCATTCCCTGCGTGCGGTACTGGCGTTTTACGGACAAGGCACGGACGCCGGGGCATCGTTTCGGCATCCCCAAACGCACTCCCCGCAACGCCATTGCCGACACACCGCCGCAAAAGGAACTGTAGAATGGAAAAACGTGAATTGGTCATCATCGGCGCGGGGCCCGCTGGACTTTCCGCCGCCATCTACGGCAAGCGCGCCGGACTCGATACCCTCGTACTGGAAAAAGGACGCCCCGGCGGGCAGGTTCTGATCACGAGCAAGATTGAAAACTATCCCGGCATACTGGATGGCACTGGCTCCGGGCTGGCGAACGCCTTCCGCACCCATGCCGAGCATTTCAAGGCCGAATTCCGCACCGCTTCCGTGCAGAAACTGGAAGTTCGCGACGGCGAGAAGATCATCACGCTCAAAGACGGTTCCGAAATCGCCGCCGGAGCGGTCATCGTGGCCAGCGGGGCCAGCTTCCGCAAGCAGGGCTGCCCCGGCGAAAGCACGTACACGGGCATGGGCGTTTCCTACTGCGCCGTATGCGACGCGGCGTTCTTCGAGGAGCTGGAAGTAGCCGTCATCGGCGGCGGCAATACGGCTGTGGAAGAAGCCTGCTACCTTACGGGGTTCGCCTCAAAAGTTTATCTGGTGCACCGCCGCGATCAGTTCCGCGCCGACAAGATGGTTGTCGATCACGCCCTGAACAACCCCAAAATCGTGCCCGTCATGGACTCTGTGCTGGAATCCATCGAAGGCAGCGACATTGTGGAAAAAATCGTAGTACGCAACGTCAAGACCAACGAAAAGCGGGAGATTCCGCTAAGCGGCGTATTCATCTTCATCGGCACCTTGCCCAACGACGAATACGTGCATGACCTGCTGCAAAAGGATGAAGGCGGCTGGATCGTCACCGACGCCAGCCTGCAGACCTCCGTGCCCGGCATTTTCGCCGCCGGAGACGTGCGCGACACCTCGCTCCGTCAGGTGGTGACCGCCGCCGGAGACGGTGCGCGGGCCGCCATGTCCGCCTACGCCTATCTGCAACGCTAACCCGGCACGCCAAGGAGGATGAGATATGGCCACAGCTGGCATCAAGGCCGCAGCCTACTGCCTGAACTTCGCCCCCGAACTGGCCCTGCACTACGGCGGCACGCCCGCTCAGGAGCGCAAGAGCAAACCGGATTCCGAATTCCTGCGCGCATTGCCGGAGCACGCCCAAACCTATGAGGAAGCGCAAGCCTACGCGCCCAACAAAACCTATATCGGCGCCATGAGCATCGACGAGCTCGAAAAGGCTCCCGCGCCGTGGATCGACAATCTGGGTACGCCGGAGCGTTTCGGCACGTTCGGTGAAATCATGCCCGAAGACGAATTCCTCGGGCTCATGGACATCTGCGACGTTTTTGACCTCATCTGGCTGGAAGAAGGCTTCGCCGCCTCCGTTGCGGAAAAGCTGGCCCAGAACCCCGTAATCGGGGAAAAACAGCTGGCCAGGCTGGAAAAAGGCCGCCCGGAGTCGGACATTCTGGACGTGGTGGAAAAACAGCACGCCCTGCCCCTCTACTCTGAAGGCAGGCTGGCGGGCTGCTGCCGCCGCGCTCACGATACGGACGAAAACCTCGAAGCCGGCATCATGCTGGAAAACTTGTCCTGTAAGGCCAGCGGCGTGCTCGCCCTGCTGCACCTCATCAAAAACGCCGGGCTTTCTCCCTCGGACATCGACTTCGTCGTCGAATGCTCCGAGGAAGCCGTGGGCGACGCCATGCAGCGCGGCGGCGGCAACATGGCCAAAGCATTGGCCGAAATAGCCGAATGCGGCAACGCCAGCGGTTTTGACGTACGCGGCTTCTGCGCCGGGCCCGTGGCCTCCGTCATCACCGCCGCAAGCATGGCGGCCTGCGGTGCGCGCGCCAACGTGGCCGTGGTCAGCGGCGGCTCCGTGCCCAAGCTGTACATGAACGCCCGTGATCATGTGAAGAAGGACGTGAAGGCTCTGGAAAACTGCATCGGCAGCTTCGCGCTGCTGATCACGCCCGACGACGGGCAGACGCCGGTTATCCGTCTCGACTCTTTGGGCAAGCATACCGTCGGCGCGGGCGCGGCTCCTCAGGCCATCACTTCCGCTTTGACCTTCGAGCCGCTCCAGAAGGCGGGGCTCAAGATGACGGACGTGGACAAATATGCGCCCGAACTGCACAACGCCGAAATCACCCTGCCCGCCGGGGCGGGTAACGTGCCCGAGGCCAACTATAAGATGATCGCCGCCCTGTCCGTCATGAAGGGGCAGATCGAACGGGCGGACATCCCGAAATTCGTGGCCGAACGCGGTATGCCGGGATTCGTCCCCACGCAGGGGCACATCCCCTCGGGCGTTCCCTATATCGGCCACGCGCTGGAAGCCCTCAAAGCGGGGACCATCAAACGGGCCATGATCATCGGCAAGGGCAGCCTCTTCCTCGGCCGCCTGACCAATCTTGCCGACGGCGCGTCCTTTATTATGGAAGGCCCCGGTGCGGGTACGGAACCCGCGCAGGGCGTGAGCCAGAGCGATGTGACGGAAATGCTGCTTGCCGCCCTGTCCGACGTGGCGGCCAACCTGCAAAAAGGCTAGGAGGCGCTATGGCTATGCAAAAATGCAAGCGCGCCATCCTCGGCAAAGCTCTTGAAGATCTGGTGGCCCGCGCGCGCAGCGGCAAGGAGCCGTGCCGCATAGGGCTCATGGCCTCCGGCGGGGAACATTCCGATGCGGAATTCCTCGCCGCCGCAAGCGCCGCCATGAGCGCGGACCCGGCCCTTACGGTGGTCGGCGTCGGCCCCAAGCCCTCGGGCATCCTGCCTCAGGGCATGGACTGGATCGAAACGGGCTGTGAAGGCCCGGAACTGGCTTCCGGCATGGAAAACGCGCTGGCCCAGAGGCGCATCCACGGAGCGGTGGCTCTGCACTACCCCTTCCCCCTCGGCGTGACCACCGTGGGGCGCGTGCTGACGCCGGGCACGGGCAAGCCCCTGTTCATGGCATCCTGCACGGGCATGAGCGCGGCCCACAGGCAAGAGGCTATGCTGCGCAACGCGATACTGGGCGTGGCTGTAGCCAAGGCGTTGGGCATAACCTGCCCCTCGGTGGGCGTGCTCAACCTTGACGCAGCCCCGCAGGTGCTGCGTGCCCTGAACCGCATGGCGGAAAAGGGCTACCCCCTGAACCTCGGGCAGAGCGTGCGGGGCGACGGCGGTTTCCTGCTGCGCGGCAACGACCTGCTCTGCGGCGCGGTGGACGTCTGCGTGGCCGATACCCTGACGGGCAATGTGCTCATGAAGGTCTTCAGCGCGTTCACGTCCGGCGGTTCCTACGAAACCAGCGGCTGGGGCTATGGCCCTTCCGTGGGCGAAGGATGGGACAAGGTGGTGAGCATCGTGTCCCGCGCTTCGGGCGCTCCGGTCATCGCCAACGCTCTGGCCTACACGGCCGCCGCCGTTCGGGGCAGGCTGCCCGCCGTGGTCGCGGAGGAAATACGCCTCGCCAAAGCCGCGGGCATGGATGATGAGCTCGCGGCCTTTTCCAAGGTTGCGGCCGCTCCGCGGGACGAAGTGCAGGCTCCGCCCGCCGTGCCCACGGACGAAGAAATACACGGCATTGACGTGCTCGATCTCGAACTGGCCGTCCGTTGCCTGTGGAAAGAAAACATCTACGCCGAAGCCGCAATGGGCTGCACCGGCCCGGTCGTCAAACTGGCCGGTTCAAGCCTCGACAAGGCCCGCGCCGTGCTGACCGCGTCCGGTTACCTGTAAAAAACGCCGTTCCGCCCGGAAAGAGTCCTGTTCCGGGATACGTTCACTCTCAAGCAAAGCGAGGTACGCAATGATCATTGTCGATAAGGAAACGTTCGAGGCCGAAGTGCAGCAGAGCTCCATGCCTTGCGTGGTGGATCTCTGGGGCCCGCAGTGCGGCCCCTGCCTTGCCCTGATGCCCGAAGTGGAAAAGCTCGCCGAAGCCTATGAAGGCAAGCTCAAATTCTGCAAGCTCAACGTGGCCGAAAACCGCAGGCTCGTCATCAGTCTGCGCGTCATGGCCGTACCGACCATCCTTTTCTATAAGGGCGGGGAATGCGTGGCTCGGATTTCCGGCGACGCCGTGTCCATCGAAGCCATCAAGGCCGAAGCGGACAAACTCGTCTAACGTATGCGGACAACGGGCCGTCATGGTCTGTAGTATACTCACCCAACCATAACTCAAGGAGTGATGTTATGGGCAAGCTTTCCGGCAAGAAGCTTCTGCTGCTTGGCGAACGGGACGGCGTTCCCGGCCCCGCCATGGCGGATGTCTTCGCCAACTCCGGTGCGGAAGTCCTGTTCTCCGCCACCGAATGCTTCGTCTGAACGGCCGCAGGAGCCATGGATCTGGAAAATCAGCAGCGCGTCAAGGACGCCGCTGAGAAGTATGGTGCGGAAAACGTCGTGGTGATTCTCGGCTCTTCCGACCCCGAAGGGGCGGAAATCTATGCCGAAACGGTCACCTTGGGCGATCCCACCTTCGCCGGGCCCTTGGCTGGAGTCCCGTTGGGACTCTGCGTGTGTCATGTGCTTGAACCCGAAATCAAGGCCGAAGCCGATGCCGCCAAGTGGGACGAGCAGATCGGCATGATGGAAATGGTCCTCAATGTGGATGCTCTTGCTGACGCTGTGCGCAAGATGCGCGAAGCCAACAGCAAGTATCCGCTGTAAGACATACGGTTAGTCGAAAAGATAAACACTCCGTGCAGCGTTCCTTGCTGTGCGGAGTGTTTGTTTTAGAGCAAACGAACTTTGCGATACGGGAAATGGATTGGCGAGGGGATGGGGAACTTTCTGGAGAAGAGGGAACATCCACACGTTTCTCCTCCCCCCGCCTTCAAAGGTTTTCGTATTTATCGAATCCTTGTTCACAGCCTTTTCTGGATCATTGCAAAGTTGACCTGCGCTATCGATCGTCGCGCCACCTTTTGCAGAGATGATGCTCTATGCGGAATTGATCCAGCAACCTGCCGGTGAAATGCCTCATCATGGCCTCAAGGGACGTATCCCGCGTGTAAAAGGCCGGGGTGAAAGGCATGACGACGGCACCAGCCTCCGTAACCGCCTGCATATTCTTGAGATGGATAAGGTTCAGTGGCGTCTCGCGAGCCACAATGACCAAGGGGCGGCGCTCCTTGAGCGTTACGTCCGCCGCGCGGTGTATCAGATTGCTGCCCGCCCCGCTGGCGATGGACGCCAGAGAACTCATGGAACACGGACAGATGATCATCCCGTCATGATGCCATGAGCCGCTGGAGGGCCCCGCCGCCATATCGGAACTCTCATGCACCGCGTGGGCATACCGCGCCAGAGCAGCGGAGGGTATCCCGCATTCGGCCTGAAGAACCCGTTCCGCACCCGCGGAGATTATCAGGTGTACTTCCAGATCGGACACGGTGGCCAGATTCTCCAGAACGGCCTGCGCCAGCGGCATCCCGCTCGCGCCGCTGATTCCAAGGACAAGGCGATGCATAGGTTCTTTTTCTCCGTGACGCTATCCGCGTACAGGACAATGGAGCATGGTGCGGGTTGTCGGCATGAACTCACGCCGTGGCGCGCCGATGGACATGGATATTGCCGCCGCCGTCTGGATGACTTCGCGGATCAGCAGCGCCGAGGATTCCTCAGTGATGCGCACCGTAGGCACTGAGCAGCCTATGGTAGCCACGAGATTACCGGTATAATCGAAGATAGGGGCGGCCACACAACGGACCCCCGTAAAGATTTCCTCGCAGTCGAAGCCCACCCCTTCCCGGCGTATCGCCGCCAACTCCGTACAGAAACGGTTGATGTCATCCGTGGTCAGCTCCGGCCTTGCCTGGCGCAATTCATTGAGGAATTTCAGCAGTTCGCTCTCTTCCAGAAAAGCGCAATGGACCTTGCCCGACGCCGAGGGATAAATGGGGAAGGAAGACCCGATGATGGAGTCCAGCCGCAGGATCTGCCAAGAAACCTGCTGCGCCATAACCACCATGTCAAAGTTTTGGGCCACACACAGGTTAACGGTTTCGTTTACTTTTTCCATAAGCTGACGGCAAGCGGGCCGGGCTTTCTCCACCAAACTGTTGTTGGAGGCGATCCGCTGCCCCAGCTTGAAAAACTTCAATGTCAGGCTGTAGGCACCGCCCTTGCCGTCCTGAGACACAAAGCCGAGTTCACAGAGGGTCAGCAAGATACGTTGCAGCGTCCCCTTGGGGAGGCCAGAGGCTTTGGCAAGATCACGAAGCTCCCATTTTGCCTGATGAGCCATCAGCTCAATCACGCCGAATGATTTACCGAGAACACCAATGGTGTAATATTTATCCGCCAAAGCCATATTGTCTCCTTACTATGAAAGTTCGGTGTGCGAAACAGATTACGGAGTGTCTTCTCTCTTGTTCCTTGCCAAAATATTCTGACCTTCTTTTACGATGCACCAGCAAAGAATTATTGTCAAAAGCATCATCAGCACCCCGCCGAATACAAACATGCCCCTGAGTGCTGAAATACCACACAATGTAATGACGGCCAGCGCAACACCGCCCATATTGCCGCCCCAAAGGACCTTAAGGAATTTAGGAGCTTCTTCTTCAGCGGAAATACCTTTGGTGGAAATGGTCGCCAACACGGAAGTCATGGGATCTACCAGTGTGACAAAGGAAATCATAGTCACAATGACAAAGAAAACAATGAGGGCCATGCTGAATGGGAAGCGCTGCAGGATGCCGATAACGGTGGATTCCAAACCCTGCGTCTGAACAAAGCTCCAGACGTCCACAAGATTCTTCCACTGATAATAGATGGCAAGGCTGCCAAAAGTATTGATCCAAAGATACACGAACATGGATGGAGCAAACACGTTCATGAGAAGGAATTGCCGCACGGTACGCCCCTTGCCCAGCCGGGCAAGATATAAACCGATGGGAGGACCATAGGCAAAAAACGCGCCCATGTACACGATGATCCATGAATCAGCCCACCGGTCACTCATAAATTCCGTACTGACCAGCGTGCTGTTGCGGATAAAATTGGTCAGCATGTAGCCGAAAGCTTCCGTGCCCATATTCAAAATAAACAGCGTAGGCCCGAAAAGGAAGATATAGAACAAAATGATAAAAAACATGCGGGTATTCTGTGCCGCCAGGAAATTCATGCCCCGCTTGAGCCCGGTCGTGGAGGACCCCACAAAAAACGCCGTCGCCACAAGGGCCACGATAGCATTCATGGCGAAACTGCGCTCAAGGCCGGTAAGGTAGGACACGCAGCTTGATATCATCATAATCAGCGCGCCGATGCTGCTGATGACGGTACAACAGATGGAGAACAGGCACGCGGCGTGCACAATGTTTTTAGCCAAGGAATAGTGCTTGCGCGGCATGACAAGGTCGAGGCCGCTGATGATGGACAGGGGAAGATGTTCGTTGAAAGCCATCAGGGCGAAGGCGACGCCGCAGATGGCATAAATACAGTATTGGGCAATGCTCCAGTGCATGGCGGACTGGGAAATGGCGAACAGGGCGGCTTCATGGGATTTCGGCGCGATGCCGAGATTCTGCGGCGGCTGCATGAGGTGGTAAATGGGTTCGCCTATGCCCCAGAACAAAATGCCGATGCCGATGCCGGAACACAGCGAGATGGCAAACCAGCGGAAAAAGCTGAAGTCGGGTTTTGCGTCCCTTCCGCCTATGCGTATGCTCCCAATAGGAGAACAGACGATGCCGAAGGTGAACAACATGACAAGGAAGCTGAAAAACACCGAAGCCCACCCAAGATCCTTGACAATCTTGTCCTGCAACAAGTCCATGAAGCGGATAAAGGGCTCAGGAAACGCGATGGCGCTCACGATAAACGCAAAAACGGATAAAAAGCCAATGGCAAAGGGGATGGTATCGAGACGCTTTCCCTCTGTGCGCGCGCTTAGCTCGTCTTGCATACAGGCTACCTCACTGAACAGTAACGCGTTCTGTTTGGGGGGAAGAAGACAGGGAGTGAGGCCATGGCACGGCGTAACGAAAACGTAACCGTTCATCAGAATCACAGCTGAATGGACGGATCTGCCTGCGAAACTCCCTCCTGTTCTTTCCCAATTCCCATGTACCTTAGGAAAAACATATTGCCGTCAAACCTTATAAAAGTATCTTTTGAGTACAAAAAGGGGGCCAATGCCCCTTCCTTTACTCTTTAAAGCAGATGGCATCCATTTCCAGCAGACAGCCGTGGGCAATGTTGCTGACTTCCACACAGACACGTGCCGGACGGTGTTCACCCATAAACGCCGCGTACACTTCGTTGAATGCGGCAAAATCGTCCATGTTGGTGACAAACACCGTCGTCTTGGCGATGTCGGTGACGGTAAGGCCGGCGGCTTCGAGCACGGCCTTCATGTTCGCCAACGTCTGGACGGCCTGTTCTTTCATGCCGTTGCCGACGACTTCCCCGGTAACGGGGTGAAAGGGGACCTGACCGCACAGGTAATAGGTGGAACCGGCCTTGACGCAATGGGAATAGGGGCCGACAGACGCGCAGGCCTTGGGCGCATGAATGAATTCCATAACAAATCCTTTGGTGGTGGCCGCCGTTTCACGGCCGAACGTTTTCTCACCGCATCCCAATCCACATACGGATCAAAAAGCGGCATAGCCCGGGAAAGCTCTCCCGGACGAGGTTTGCATTCCGGAGCATGGCTTTCCCCGAGGGCTCAGGAAACCATCCTGCCCTGCCTCCGGGCGCGGGCGGCCGACATGCAGCCGCCCAGCCATGTTGCGCTTTTTTAGATTTCCGACTTGGCGTTGAACTCTTCCCACATCAGGCGGGCGGTGGCGCCGATGGTGGTCAGGGGTTCCGGCGGGATATGGGAGGGAGTGGCGATGCGGCGCAGGAAACGGAGCTCCTCGCTGTCTATGCCGTTGATCCATTCGGCGATGTAGTGACCCATCAGGCAAGTCTTGGCGACGCCCGCGCCTTCACCGCTGGCGGAGGCGTACACGCTGGGGTGCTTCTGGGTCATGAGCGGGCGGAAATTCATGGTCATGTTGATCATGCCGCCGTAAATGAACTCGAAGTTGACGTGCTTGATTTCCGGGAAACGGTTTTCAAAGGCCCGGCGCAGCTTGGGAACGGCCCTGCGGATGCGCTGATGCGACGTGGTGAGGTGCGTGGCGTAGCTGAAGCCGTTACGCACATACAGACGGTTGTCGGTCGTGAAGCGCACCGTGGTCCCGGCGGGATGCCCAGCCGTGCAGCCCCAAGGCTTTACGCCTTCAAAATACTTCATTTCCTTGTCGTTGAGCTGGCGGGTGAACGCGCCATACGAAAGCACCGGGCAGAACACGCGCTTGACGATGCCGAATTCCTCAATGAAAGGCCCGCCGGTCACGATGACGGTCTTCGCGGTGATTTCCTTGCCGTTCAGCAGGGTCACGCGGGCGCGGGTGCCTTCCTCGATACGCATGACGGGGCATTCCTCGAATACATCCACGTTTTCCGGCAAGGTGGTATACAGCCCGCGCAGCACGTCGGCGGGGTTCACCAGCAGCGTCCCGGGGGTGTACAGAGCCTTTTTATAGTACCGGGTGCCTATGCGCTTGGCGAGTTCCTCGCCCTCATAAATCTCATAGTGCACCTTCATCTGATCAAGCTCTTCGGATTCCGTCTCAATGAGCTTGAAACTCTTGGTTTCGGAACAGCACAGATACTTGCCGCAGGGATCCCAGTCCACCTTGATGCCCGAGTCTTCGATGGTCTTACGCATCCGGCCGATAATGAACGTATTGAGCTTGTAGTACATCTCATTATCTTCAAAGGTGGAGTTGCCCTGATCGCCGAAATTGTGCGGAACGTCGATGATGAAACCCGCGTTCTTGCCGCTGTCGCCGTTGCCGATTTTGATGGCTTCGAAGACGGCTATCCTGGCTTCAGGCTGGAGTTCGGCCAGCCTGCTGGCGCAGCCGTAGCCGCCGTAGCCGCCGCCCACGATCACGTAATCGTATTCCTTGCCGATCTTCTCATGCCCCTTGAAGAGGTGCTCCTTAAAGGACGACATTTCAAGCCAGCTCAGCCCTGTCGTTGTGGGGAAACGCTTCACGTCACGCATATTTTTTACCTACCCTCAAATAGAAGTTGTCTCTTCTGCGTAAGGCCGGGAATCCCGGCCCTCCCTCAAATCCGTTTTCCGTCAGCGCGCCTGCAGCACGATGCGGGCATCCGCCACGGCAAGCCCCTTTTCCCAAGCGAACACGGGGTTCAAATCGACCTCCGCGATGTCGCGCAGTTCGTCCACCATATGCGAAATCAGGCAGGCGGCTTCCGCCAGCGCTTCCAGATCGCAGGGCTTGCTGCCGCGGGCGCCCTGAAGCATGGCAAGGCCGTTGATCTCGCGCACCATCCGGCGGCAGGAGGGCATGTTCACCGGCGCCACACGGAAGGACACATCTTTAAGGATTTCAACAAAAATACCGCCAAGACCGAACATGACCGTAGGCCCGAAGGTGCTGTCCCAGCTTGAGCCGATGATGCATTCCACGCCGCCCTTCAACATGGGCGTCAGCATCACGCCGAAGATATTGGCATCGGCCTTGTAGTTGCGGCCGTTGGCGACCAGACGCTCGAAAGCCTCGCGCGCAGCCTCGGCGGATTCGATATTGAGGGCCACGCCTCCGGCATCCGTCTTGTGCAGGATGTCGGGGGAAACGATTTTCATGACGGCCTTGCCGCCGATCTTTTCCCACATGGCCGCCGCTTCGTCGGCTGTAGCGGCCAGATAATGCGGGGCGAGATCCACACCGTAGGCACGCAGCACTTCACGCGCTTCGGTTTCCACCAGATTGACGCGGCCTTCCGAACGCACGCGGGCAAAGATGGCTTCGGCCTTTTCCCGGCGTCCGGCGGGCAGCTCGGGCGGCACGGAACCGGCCTCTTCCAGAAGGGCGGCGCGGCGCTCGCTGTATTCCACAAGCACGCCCATGGTGCGGACGGCTTCATCCACAGCCCCGAACACGGGCACGCCCTGCTCGCTGAGGTATTTCAGGCAGTCGGGCTGCTGGGGCTGGTAGATGGAGTGCATGACCACGGGCTTGTCGCCCTTCCGGATGCGCTCGGCCATACTCTTGGCCACATCCATTTCCAGCACGCGGAATTCTTCCGACAAATCGGCATACCCGCCGTACAGACCGACAATGACGATCCCGTCCACGTCCGGATCATCAAGAAGCACCTCGAGACAGCGATCGAACACCCACATGTCTCCTTCGGGCGTACCCGCGAGGTCGACGGGGTTCTTGATGGGGCAATGCGGCTTGAGTATGGCACGCAGCTTTTCCTGCGTGGCCTCGGAAAGCACGGGCGCTTCCAGGCTGTTGGCCTCGCAGAAGTCCGTCGCCATAACGCCGTGCCCGCCGCCGTCGGTAAGGACGGCTATGCGCTTGCCGTGGGCGGGTTTGCACTTGGAAAAGGCTTCCGCCGCATCCAACAGCTCGTTGGGGGTGTTGACGCGCACCACTCCGGCCTGCGCCAGAGCTGCATCAAAAATCCTTTCGCTACCGGCGAGGGAACCGGTGTGCGAAGCGGCGGCGCGGGCTCCGGCGGCACTCCGGCCGATCTTGATGGCGGCGATGGGCTTGCTCACCGAGGTACGGCGGGCGGCTTCAAGGAACTTGCGCCCATCCTCCTCGTTTTCCACCCGCAGCCCTTCCATATAGAGGAGCATGACCTTGGTGTGATCATCCTGCTCGATATACCGGACAAAGTCATTGAAGCGGACATCCATCTGGTTGCCGATGGTGGCCCAGCAACTGTAGCCCATGCCGCGCTTTTTGGCGTTGAAATTCAGATCGATGCCGAAGTTGCCGCTCTGCAGCACGAGGCTCATGGGGCCGGGGGCAAGGTCGATGATGCTCGCGTTCAGGCTGACCGCCGAACTGTACATCCCCATGCAGTTGGGGCCCATGATGCGCATGTTGCCCTTGCGGGCGATCTCCAGCATCCGGCGTTCGATTTCCTTGCCTTCGGGACCCGTTTCGCCAAAACCGGTGGAAACGACGATCCCGGTCTTCACGCCCTTCTCCACGCACTGCTCGATGATGGACAGGATGTGCTTGGGCGCGATGGCGATGATGGCAAGATCCACTTCGCCGGGAACGGACAGGATATCGGGGTAGGTCGGCTGGCCGAGGATTTCGCCGCCGGAGCGGGAAATCAGATGGATTTCTCCCTGAAACTTGTTGTCGATCAGGCTTTTGGCCGTCCAGTAGCCGTATTTCTTGGTGTCCGAGGAAGCACCAATGAGCGCTACGCTTTTGGGACGGAACAGAGGAATAAGGTCGGACATGATGCTCTCCATATAAGCGTTCTCTGTGACCGGCATTCCGCCATTGCGGAACCTGAGAAGACTTCTCCGGAAAACTCCGGAAAAAGCGTTCCGCGCTACTCTTCCACAACGCCGACGGCGACATCGGGACAGACCACGCCGCAGATGTTGCAGAGCACGCACTTTTCCGGATGCGCCCGTTCGATATAATTGTATCCTTGCCCGTTGATTTCCGTACCGATGGCCAGAACCCCCTTGGGGCAGGCATCCACGCACAGGCCGCAGGATTTGCAGCGGCGGGCATCGATCACGTGAGTCTTGGTCTTGCTCATGGCTTATTCCCCTTTCCCGGCGGCTTCATAGCCAGCGTTGAAGGCTTTGATGTTGAACTCAAGCAGCTCGGGCTTCTTCCTGCCCATCGTCTCCTCGAGCACGGCCATGATCGTTTCGCGCTTCAAGAGCTCCGTCTTTGCGATGACGGCGCCCAGCATCACCATATTGACGCTGCGTACCGATCCCACTTCCACGGCGATTTCGGAGACGGGCAAAAGGATCTGCGTGAAGCCTTCGGCCGTGCCCGGATTCTCCACCAGCGAGGCGTTGGTAAACAACATGCCGCCGGGGGCCACGCCGTGGAGGCACTGCTCATAGATGGACTGGCTCAGCGCCACGGCGATGGTGGCGTCATTCTCCACAATGGGGCTGCCGATGGCTTCGTCGGAAATGATGATGAAGGCAGTGGAGTCGCCGCCGCGCTGCTCAATGCCGTAGGTCTGCGTCATGACGACCTTCAGGTTCTCCCTCATGGCGCCCTCGCAGACGAGTTTGGCCATCAGCGCAGAGCCCTGCCCGCCCGATCCGGAAAACATACATTTGACCAGCATGATTTCTACTCCATTTCGCTTTTGAAGACCTGAGGCTTGAAGTAACCGAGCATTTCTTCGGAGCACCATTTATAGGAATCCTGCACGCTCTTCTTCAGGCCTGTGGGGCACGGGACAATGACTTCGACGAACGAGTAGCCGAGGCCTTTCACCTGGCATTCAAAAGCCTTCTGGATACTCTTTTTGGCGTGCATGATATGCTTGGGCGTGGCCACGCTTTCACGGGCGAGGTACTTCACGCCGGGCATTTCACGCATCATTTCGGGCACCAGCAGGGGATAGCCCTGCCAGGTCACGTCGCGGCCCTTGAGCGTGGTGGCGGTCACCTGACCGTCCAGAGTCGTGGGGGACATCTGGCCGCCCGTCATGCCGAATACGGAGTTGTTGACCATGATCGACGTGATGGGCATCCCCTTGTTGGCCGCGTGCATCAGGTCGCCAAGGCCGATGGCGCAGGAGTCTCCGTCGCCGCAGTAGGTGAACACGATGTTGTCGGGACGGCAGAGCTTGTAGCCCACCGCGAACGAAGGGGAACGCCCATGCGTGGCTTCAATGGCGTCCACATCCATATAATGGTGGGAGAAGCCGCCGCAGCCGATGCCCACAATGGCAATGGCGCGTTCGCGGATGCCCAGCGTTTCAATGGCTTCAGCCACCAGGCGGGTGACGATGCCGTGACCGCAGCCGGGGCAGTAGCTGGTCAGCTTGTCCAGATTCAGAGTCTTGCCGTATTTCGCGCTGAGATTTTGCATTCCGATTACTCCTCCAACAGACGGTTCACTTCAGCGGTCATTTCCGCGAGGGTGTACATGGGCATATCGCCGCCGGTCTTGCCGAAGAAATGCACCGGGACGCGCCCGTTCACGGCAAGGCGCACGTCATCCACCATCTGACCGTGGTTCATTTCGACGACAAGGATCTTCTTCAGCGTGGAAGGCAGGTTCTCGAACGCCTTATCGGGGAAAGGCCACAGCGTGACGGGACGGATGCTGCCCACCTTCTTGCCCTGCGCCCGCAGATTGGCGACCAGATCCTTGCACATGCGGCCATGAATGCCGAAGGCGACAACGATAAGTTCGGCGTCCTCAGTGTTGCTTTCCTTCCACTGCTGCTCCTTGGCGCGGATGGTCTCGTACTTGGCGCGCAGGTGCTCGTTCATGACGTAGCCGTCCGCGTGGGAATAGCTGCCTGTGATGAGCGCGCGCTTGGGATGATCCTTGGTGCCCGTATAGGCCCAAGAGGAAGTATCGTATTCCGCCGAATAATCATGATATTCCGGCAGAACCGCCGTTTCCGTGGTCTGGGCGGTCACGCCGTCGAACACGAAAAGAACCGGAGTGCGGTAGGTGTAGGCAAGCCGGATCCCCTCAGGGACGAGATCCACGATTTCCTGACCGTCGGAAGGTGCGAGCACCGGCACATGGTAGTCGCCATGCCCGCCGCCGCGGGTGGACATGTAGTAATCGCTCTGCGCACCCAGAATATCACCGTCGCCCGGGCCCACACGCATGGAGTCGAGCATCAGGCAGGGCAATTCGGCACCGCACATGAAGGAAATGGCTTCCTGCATGAGCGTCATGCCGGGCCCGGAACTGGAAGTCGCACACAACATGCCCGTACAGGCCGCGCCCGCCAAGGCGCTGGAAACGGCGAGCTCGCTTTCCATCTGCAGCATCTTGCCGCCGTACTGCGGCAGGATGACGGCCATACGCTTCATGACGTCGGTCGCGGGGGTAATAGGGTAGGCAAAATGAAATTTAACACCACAACGCGCCAAACTTTCCGCGAATGTTTCCGTGTTTTTTAAGAACATGGTCTGCTGAGTCATACGCACCTCAATGGCAATCACAGTGTCGTGAATGGAACTAAAAACATCAGCCTCAGGCCCGTGAGCCTTTTTTCAGGATGCTTGCATAAACCGGGGAACCGAATCTTTTCTTAAAAACATACCGTATAATGGTATTATATACCATTTATTTCAGGTTAGACGCACTGTATTTCTATGTCAATAGGGGAACCGACTTTTTATGTTCAAATCTCTCATCTGTTCTCTTTTAACGAATGGTATAAATATATTATGAAACATTTATTTTCTCAGAGCCATAGCCGCCCTCTTCTCCGGTGCCCGCATATTCCACAAACAGCAGACATCGGCAATCCTATTCCGTTTTCATGCCCGTTCCGGTTCCGTCTCCCGGACAAGCTCCCTTCGCAGGCTTTCTATAATCATAGTATGCTCTATTTTTTGAGTAAAAAAACACAGCAAAGCTCTTTTCCTGCTTTCATGGGCTCGCCGTTTTTTTCTGAGGGTGATTGACATATCGGCAAAATACGTTTTATATTTCAGTACGACATACCGTAATTCGGTTTATTTTGCTTCTTAACAGGCTAAGGGGATGTAAACCTTCACCACTCTCTTTAAGGAGAACCACGGCATGAGTGGAGCAAGACAGATCAGTTTCGAAGATGCCCCGTTTTCGGCCATTCATAAAAAAATCACCGCCGGCACCTTCATGGGCCAGATCAGCGACGGCTACACGCTGGGCATTGTCGGCATTTCGCTCAACTATGCTATGGAACCTCTGGGGCTTACCAGCTTCTGGATGGGGCTCATCGGTGCCGGTTCCATGTTCGGCATCTTCTTCGGCAGCCTTCTGGCGGGCATCACGGCGGATAAAATCGGCAGACGGCCTCTCTACGCTTCACTCATGCTGCTGACGGCCATCGTTTCCGTGCTGCAATTCTTCCTCTCCGATCCGCTGCTCATCGCCATAGTGCGCTTTGTCCTGGGTATGCTCATCGGCGCGGACTATACGGTGGGCATCCCACTGCTCAGCGAATGGGCTCCGGCCAAAAAACGCGCGGGCATCCTGGGGTGGCTGCTGGTCTTCTGGACCATCGGCTATTGCATTTCGTATATTGTCGGCTTTTTCATGGACGGTTTTGTCGCCGCCTTTGGCAACGACGGCTGGCGTCTCGTGCTCTGCACTTCCGTTGTGCCCAGCCTGATCGCCCTCGTCATCCGCTTCGGCACGCCCGAATCCCCCCTGTGGCACATCGCCAAGGGGCGCCCTCAGGAAGCTCTCGCCAACATCCATGCCTATCTCGGCAACCAGTATGGACTGCCTGATCGCGGAGAGGAAAAGCCCGCTTCCACTTCGTGGTTCGCGCTGTTCGCTCCTGAGCAGTGGCGCAATACGGTGGTGTCCGGCGTATTCTTCTTTGCCCAGGTGCTGCCTTTCTTTGCCATCAGCATCTTCCTGCCGCTGGTGCTCACCAAGATGAATATCCAGAACCCCAACGCCTCCGGCGTGCTGTACAACGTGTTCACCCTCATCGGCGTGCTCGTGGGGCTCTGGATATACGGCATTGCAACCCGCCGCGCTTATCTGCTCTGGACTTTCTACGTATCCGCGGCGATCCTTACTGTGATGATCCTGTGGACCTCAATGTCCCCGCTCGTCGCGCTCATCATGATCACCGCCTTTGCCCTGGTGCTCGCGGCCTCCATCGTCCCTGAATTTTCCTATCCCGCGGAGCTGTTCCCAACGGAACTGCGCGGCTCCGGCGTAGGCCTGACCATTGCCATCAGCCGTTTCGGCGCGGGCGGAGGCACCTTCCTCCTGCCCATCGTGAGCGAACAGTTTGGCATCCATATGGCCCTCTGGTGCTGCGTGATCACCCTGCTCTTCGGCGGCATCATCTGCCACATGTGGGCACCTGAAACCTCCGGCAGAGGCAAAAAATAGCCCCCCGACCAAGGGCAATTCGGTTTGGCTTTGATCCCGGCCACTCCGAATTGCCCATTTCATCAAGAATGACCCTCTAAATGTGGCGTTCTCTTTTATTCAGGCAACAGATGAAAGGTTGCGAAGAGATCGACAAACGGGCGGCTCCGATGAGGAACCGCCCGTTTCGTTTATTCTGTGATCACTCTGTGCCGGATTGTGCGCCATTTTGTCCAGATAGCGATCAAAAACGATCGCTCTGTGCCAAACGCCGCAGCACTCCCCAAGCGTTAAATCAACATAACCACGTGCCGCACAAAGGGATTCAAACCGTGTACCGAATACCCCGCTGTACTGAACTGATCGCTACCCCACTCGGTGCCAGCGGCACATCAAAAACATGAATGCACAAAAAAAGCCCCTATGGATACTATCCATAGGGGCTTGAATTTTCTGGTTGCGGGGGCAGGATTTGAACCTACGACCTTCGGGTTATGAGCCCGACGAGCTACCGTGCTGCTCCACCCCGCGACATGCGACAAAAGGGAATATAGGGGCCGGATTCCCGTTTGTCAAACATTTTTTCATCTTTTTTCTCAAAAAGAGAATAAAACGACACAATGCACCCTGAATACTGGTTTTATTTCGCTAAGCCATACCGGATTCCGAGGGTTCGGCACAACATGCCGCGGCAGGCCACGGGCGGACAGTTATCGGCAGTACCGCGGCGATGCCCTCAAGAGCGGAACGCGCCTCCGTATGCTGATGCGGAGAAAAGAACACTTTGAGCAACGCCTCCGCGCGATCGAGCACGGTAAAACTGGCGATGTTGTCATACCCCTCAAGGAGGAAACGAAACATCCCCACATGCTGCGGCGGCACGGAGACGAGCACCTTGTCGCTGTATTCGGGAACGGGAAGCCGGATGGGGCGTCTTTTTTTCTTTTTCATGGGGCCCGGTGTAGCCTATGCTTTTCGGGGACGCAAGGGCGGAACGGCATCCCCACGGGGCCCTTACCCATTCATCTCAACTCTCAATCCACTTATAATGATATAAAAAGGCGCTGGGGAAAGGGCTCCCGTTGCGATAGCGTATGAACTAGGCTATAGTCCATTCCTGCAATCCAACCCGAGGTGGCGCATGTTCAGTGAAGACAGACCAGTAGGCAACCCCGCTCAGATTTTTCGTTCCTTCTTGAAAAACAAGGGGCTGCGTAACACGCCTCAGCGTCAGCAGATCATGGAAGTGTTCTTTAATGAAAGCGGGCACCTGACGACCGAAGAAATCTATGACAGAGTCCGCAAGGAAGATCCTTCCCTTGGCCAGGCCACCGTCTACCGGACCATGAAGCTTCTGTGCGAGGCGGGGCTGGCCCGTGAGGTACGGTTTGGCGATGGGTTGGCCCGCTATGAGCACGCCGCCGACGCCCACCACGATCATCTTATTTGTGAAAACTGCGGGCGCAACATCGAAGTCGTCGACTCGCAGATAGAAGAACTGCAGGACGCGCTGGCCCGCAAGCACGGTTTCAAACCCACATTTCACCGGCTGTATCTCTACGGCATTTGTCCAGATTGTCAAAGAAACCGCTGATACGCGGCGATGCGGCACTGACTGGGCCGGAGGGGTTCCTTCGGCCTTCTTGTTTTTCCCTTTCCAAGGGCGGAGTCTCTCATGCGTTCACGCGATCTCGTGATGATCGTCGTTTCCTTTCTCGCCATGCTCGCCGGAAGCTTCCTTCCCGGTCTGGCTGAACCGCTAGCCCCCTTCCCCCGCCTCTGCCTGATTGTCCTCCTGTATCTCGGTTTCCTTTCCGTCGGCACCGAAGCCCTCTTCATCCATACCCGCCTTATCCCCGGCACGGTAAGCGGCCTCGTGCTCATCCGTCTGTTCGCGTTGCCGCTCCTGTCCTTCTTCCTTTTCAAACTGCTCATGCCGCAGTTCGCGCTTGGCGCCCTCCTTGTCGGCGCCGCATCCATCGGTGTGGTAGCTCCGATCTTTTCCATTATGGTCAATGCGGATACGGCCCTCGTCCTTGCGGGCAACCTCCTCTCCTCGCTCCTGCTCCCTCTGACATTGCCCATGCTTCTTTATATAGTAGACAGTTTCATGACGCTGTCCGGTTTCGGTCCCATGAACCTGCCCGCCCACTTGTCCCTGTCCGGCATGACGCTTTCCTTGTGCGTCACCATTATTGTCCCCTTTGCCGGTGCGTTTCTGACCCGCAAAGCGCCCCGAGTCACCGAGTATATCCTCAAGCACCAGTTCCCCGTGTCTGTTTCCACCATCGCACTGTCCACACTGGCTATTTTTAGCAATTACTCGGGCGTGCTCCACCAGTCTCCTTCGCTTGTCGTCAAGGCCCTTGGGGCCGCCTGCCTCCTTGGGGCCGTTATGATGGCCGGCGGGCTCTTTCTGCCGCGGTCCATGCCCCCGCAACGCAAGCTCGCCTTTCTGATCAGCTACGGAACCATGAACAACGTGCTCATGCTTATCGTCAGCCTCGAATTTTTCTCAGCCTCCGAATCCATCATGGCCGCCATGTATTTGCTCCCCCTGAACGCCCTCCTCGTCTACTATCGCGCCTTGAGCCGTTCATGGGGGCTGGAGCAGGCTGCCGGATAACCGGCTTGCCACCGTTCTTTTTGCCCAGTACAAAAAGCCGGGGCATATTGTACGCCACCTTTAATTATCCACTCCATTTTTAATGAGGCCATTCATGAAAAACATTCCGTTGCTTTCACGCGCGCCGCGCTTTTCGCACATGCTGCTGGCCGTTCTTGCATCCGTCGTCTTCGGCGGCTGCTCCCCGTATCAGAAGGCGGCTCCCCAGCCCGAACCTACGGTTCCGCTGACGGGCATGGTGACCTACCGCGAACGTATGGCCCTGCCTCCGGATGCGGAACTGACCGTCACCCTGCATCGCAAAACGAGTGACGGGCGTATGCTGGTCGCCGAGGAACGCGCGTCCACGGAAGGCCGCAATGTCCCTCTGCCCTTCAGCATCGCCTGCCCCGCCGCGGATTCCTCCAGCATGAGCTATGAACTGGAAGCCGCCATTTCGAGCGGCGAAACGACCTTGTTCGCCACCACGAGCCCCCTCATGGTGCATCCCGGAGACGCCGACATTATGGTCCTGACGCACCGGGTCATGGACGCCGCGCCTGTGACCGACGGCCTCGCGGGAACCCGGTGGAAACTGGTGGAGCTGAACGGAAAACCGGCCGAAGTCTACGACAACCAGCCGGAACCGCACCTGCTCTTTAATCCTGAAGGCGCGCAAGGCCGGATCTCCGGTTCCGACGGCTGCAACAATCTCATCGGCAGTTATACTCTCCAAGGCGATCGCATCGGTTTCTCGCAGCTCGGCTCGACCATGATGCTTTGCCCGAAGGGAGACGCGCAGGCGCGGGCCCTTGCTCAGGCGCTCGCCGGAGCCACATCCGTTTCGCATTCCGGGGACACGCTCGATCTGTGGAGCGGCAAAACGCGGGTGGCGCGCTTCAAAGCCACGGCACTCTAGCGAAATTTTTGGAAAAGGAAACAAATCCGAAACAAGACTGACGCACAAGGGGAACTTCCGGCCCTCGGATTGTTCGGATAGAAAGGCCGCAAGGCTTATGGTTCCTCGCAAAAAGCTCCTTTCGGTTGCGAAAACGTGATTTTTCCTATACTCAAAAACAATCTGTTACCGGAGCACTTTTTCGGTAAGGCAGCCGATCATCCCGAGCCGGAACTCCGTTTCTGGCGCAACAACCTTTTCTGGAGGATGGAAGACATGAAACTCGGCACACTTTTGAGCATGGCCGCAATGGCCGTCATGGGCATGGGCCTCGCCCTTCCGGCACAGGCCGCCGATCCCATCAAAATCGGCGTCTATCTGCCCCTGACCGGCCAGAACGCTTTCGGCGGGCAGCTTGAACTCGAAGGCATCCAGCTCGCCCACAAGCTCAAACCGACCGTCCTCGACCGCCCCGTCGAACTGGTCGTCGTCGACAACAAGTCCGACAAGGTCGAAGCCGCCAACGCCGTGAAGCGCCTCACCGAACATGAAAAGGTGCTCGCCATCATCGGCACCTACGGCTCCTCCCTCGCCATGGCCGGCGGCGAAGTCGCCGAACGCGCCAAGGTGCCCGTCATCGGGACCTCCTGCACCAACCCGCTCGTGACGCAGGGCAAGAAGTACTACTTCCGCGCCTGCTTCATCGATCCCTATCAGGGTGCCGCCGCCGCGACCTACGCCTACAAGAACCTCGGCTACAAGAAGGCCGCCGTCCTCACCGACGTCGCCAACGACTACGCCGTGGGCCTCTCCAACTTCTTCAAAAAGACCTTTAAGAAGATCGGCGGCGAACTCGTTGCCGACATGAAGTACAGCTCCGGCGACCAGGACTTCACCGCCCAGCTCACCGAGCTCATCAGCAAGAAGCCCGACATCGTGTTCATGCCCGCCTACTTCGCCGAAGGCGCCATCATCATGAAGCAGGCCCGCGAACTCGGCGCGACGTTCGTGCTCATGGGTGCCGACGCCATGGACAACCCCGATACCCTCAAGATCGGCGGCAAGGCTGTGGAAGGCTTCCTCCACACCACCTTCCCCTATGACGTCAACATGGAAAACATGAGCGCCGAAGCCAAGACCTTCACCGATGCGTGGAAGAAGAACTTCCCCAACAAGGATCCCAACGTGAATTCCGCGCTCGGCTATAACTGCTACAATATCATTCTGGACGCCCTCACCCGCGCGGGCAAGGCCGATACCGAAGCCCTGACCGCCGCTCTCGCCGCCACCAAGAACCTGCCCACCGCCCTTGGCGTGCTGAGCATCAATGAAACCCATGACGCCGAAATGCCCGTGGGCATCATCAAGTACATGGACGGCAAGCGTAAGTACATCGGCGACGCCATCGCTGAATAGCTCTGCCTCAGAATGCGGGAGGGGGAAACCCTCTCCCGCCTGCGGATGTTCGGCGACAGCGGCACAGGCTGCTGTCGCCGTCCTGCGGCTGTTCCCGCGGGTCTTGTCGAAACTTTCGGATAAGGCAGGCACTATGAGTCTGGACATGTTCTTCCAGCACTTCTTCAATGCCCTGACACTGGGTTCCCTGTATGGCCTCATCGCCATCGGGTACACGATGGTGTACGGGATATTGCGGCTGATCAA
>NZ_JNJP01000005.1 GCF_000701705.1 Bilophila wadsworthia ATCC 49260
CGTGCTCTACAGGAACAAAGACGGCGAAATCACAAAAGGAATCAACGGGGCGCAGGATGCTTTCAACGCCTTTCTTGATCAGCGGAAGTGGGAGGGCGGGGGAAAACGTGAGCGGAGGCCCCGAAATGCCCGCGAGCGTAACCTGTTGATCCGTTCCATCGCGGAAAGGGACGGTTGGGTCTGCATGTACTGCGGGCGGGTCCTGACCCCCGAGACGGCAACCGTGGAACATATCGTGCCGCTTGCCGGAAACGGACTGGACAGCTTGCGGAACCTGACCCTTGCCTGTGCCTCATGCAACAATGAGGCGGGACACCTGAGCGCCCGACAAAAACTGGATTTGGCAATGAGAAGAAGGTTGCTGACCATCGCCAATGAATTGCAGGAGATCCGTGATGAACTGGACGGACGACGCTTACCCCGAACTTGATGGGGACTGGACGGACGAGGAACTCATGATCGCGGCGGGCAATGCCGCCTTTGCGCGGAACCGGCGCAAGCACACGGAAACGGAAGAAGGCGGGGAGTAAGTATATGTGCGATACCCATAGCGAACAGATCAACGAACTGGCGAAGGCCCTTGCCGCCGCGCAGGGCGAGCTTGAACCCGCAGAAAAGAACTCCACCGCCGCCGTCGGGAAGGAGGGAAAGCTCAAGCGCAAATACGCTGACCTGACGGCGATGATCGACGCCGTCCGCAAGGTGCTTCCGAAGCACGGCCTCTCCATCGCGCAGATTGTCCTCCCCTCGGAAGGGGTTGCGCACGTCAGGACGATGCTGATGCACGAGTCGGGGCAATGGCTGGCATCGGAATGCAGGATGCCCTACGACAACACGGGCTCCAAGAACGCCATCCAGTCAATGGGCAGCGCCATCACCTACGCCCGGCGCTATTCCCTTTCGGCGTTGGTCGGCGTGGTGGCCGACGATGATGACGACGGGGAAGGTGCATGGAGGCGGGACGCCGACCGGGAACCGCCCCGGCGCAATACCCCCGAGTCCGCCCCGCAGCCCAAGCCCGAGCGCGTGAACCTCGCCGCCCTCGCCAAGGCGTTGAGCGAAGTGCGGGACAGTGCGGGGTTCGTCGCCTGTTACAACCGCCATCGGATTACTGAGGAACACCCGGACTACGAGGCGGTCAAGAACATGTTCGGCAAGAAGCGCCGGGAAATCGAGGCCAAGGCCGAGGCCGAAGCCGGAACCCCGCCCGAATTCGTGCCGCTGGACGCCGTGATCGCCGCCTTTGAAGCGGCGGAAACCGCAACCGCGCTCAAGGAGGCGGCAACCCGGCTCGGCATCCCGGAAAACCACCCGGACAGTGAGGCCATCTACGCCGCCTACCGGGAACGGCAGCGCAAGATCGAAGCGCAGGACAAGGAACGCGCCGCGTAACAACAGCCCCGCCCTGATAATCAGGCGGGGCTTTTCTTTCCCTCAGCAGGAGATTGTATGAGCAGCCTCAACAAGGTGATGATCATCGGAAGGCTCGGGCGCGATCCCGAGATGCGCTACACCCAGGCCGGAAAGCCCGTATGCAGCCTGAACGTGGCTACGGATGAGGGCTACACCAACGACCGGGGCGAAAAGGTCGACAAGACGGAATGGCACAAGGTCGTCTTCTGGGACCGGCAGGCCGAAACCTGTTCGCAGTACCTTGCCAAGGGGAGCCTCGTGTTCGTCGAGGGCAGGCTCTCCACCCGCAAGTATCAGGACCAGCAGGGGCAGGACCGCTACGTCACCGAGATTCAGGGGCAGCGCGTCCAGTTCCTCGACCGCAAGGCGGACGGCGACGGGCAACAGGGCCGACAGGGAGGCGGACGCCAGACACAGAGGCGGCACTCCGCCGACTATGAAGACCTCGGCCCCGCCTTCCCTTCCGAAGCCTCCGGCCTCGATGACGTGCCTTTTTAGGCAAAACCAATAGGATAGAATATGGCACAGACCGCAGAAATTCTGGAAGCCCTCCCGCCCGCGCAGGAGCAACCCGCCGGGATCGCCCTGCTGGACCTGAACGTCACCGCGACGCCGTTGGTCATCACATGGGACAAGGACGCCGTATCCGCCCTGCTGGATGCCGTCCTAGGCCAGTATGCGGGGCTGGAGGTACAGGAAGCCGACGTGCCCGCCATCAAGAACGAAATGGCGGGGCTGAACAGGCTCAGGGAACGGATGGACAACGCCCGGAAGGACATCAAGCGGCGGATTGCCGGGCCGCTGGACGGGTTCGACGCCGAGGTCAAGGCGCTGATCGCCCGCATCGTGGATGCCCGCGCTGCGCTGGACATGCAGGTCAAGGACTTCGAGCGGCGCGACCGTGAAGGCCGACGCGCAGCCGTCCAGTTTACCGTCGACAACATCAAGAGCTGTGAAGGCGTGCCGGAACTGGACATCCCCATCAACCCATCATGGCTGAACAAGTCCACGCGGCAAGCCGAGATCCACGAGGATATCAAACGGATCATCGCCGCATACAAGCGGGAGTGCGAAGAAACCCGCCGGATGGAACAGGCCAAAGCCGACCGCATCGCGCTGGTGGAGGCCACGGCAAAGGCTCAGGCGGAACAACACGGTTTCGCGCTTCCCCTGTCGAAGTTTGCGGCCTGCCTGACGCCGGACATTTCCGGCGAGGACGCCGCGGGCATCATCGGGCAGGCGTATGCGGCGGAAGCCAAGGCCCGCGAAGAGAGCAAGCCCGCCCACGTCGTCAAACCTGCGGAGCCGCGCCCCGATTCGTTCATTGAGCAGGAGGAGGGCTTTCCCTTCGCCCCGCCCGTGAACGTGGCTTGTACCCTGACCCTCAGCGTCAAGTACGCGCCGAAGTACGAGGATACCGTACAGGAGGCCCTTGCCCTGCTCCGCACGGTCGGCCTGGTCACAGTTTTCTAACCCTCCGGCGCCCACCTCCCGCGCCGTCCCCATACAGCCCGCCGGGGGGCATGTACCCCGGCACAATGCCAATCCGCCCGCATCACAGCGGGCTTTCTTTTACCCAAAGGAGAAAGAGCCATGAGCAGCCCTCTCGACATGCGAACCATGAACAACGGCGGCGTGGTCGAAGCCGTCAACATCGCGCTTGCCAAGGTCGCGGACAACATCGCGGACGTGAACACACCGCCGGACAAGCCCCGCACCGTCACCCTCAAGATCACATTCAAGCCCGACGAGAGCCGGACGCTGATCGCATCCAAGGCGGTCGTGACGACCAACCTCCAGCCGCAGGAGCCGCAGACCATCCCGGTCGTGCTCGACAAGCTGGACGGCGCGCCCATGCTGTTCGAGTCCTTCACCGACAACCGCCCCGACCAGTACCGTTTTGACGGCACGTCCCCTACGGAACTCAGGGGCAATGGCAGCGTGACCGTGAACGTCACCCCGTTCAAGAAGGCTGAGGAACATCCCATCAACCAGTAACAAAAGGAAAAAATCACATGGAAATCAACCGTATTGAAGCTGACAGGCACCTCATCGGCGTAGGCCGGGAACTCGAATCCCTTGACGGCAAGGCCAAGGCTACGCTTCCCGTTCATGTCACGGAAGACGGGTTGCGGTTCTACAAGCGTGACCCGGAAGGGGAATGGCAACGCCTCCATGACGCGGAACAGGACACGCTCACCGTGGGCACCTTGCAGGCCGTGGTGGATTACCTCAACCAGAACCCCGACGGGCTGGAACTCGACAAGCTCCTTGTCCACGTCTGCGATGTGACGACCGTGAGGGTTATGTCCGTCCCCTTCGGGGGCTGGAAACAGCGCACCACGTACATGCGGGCCGACGCCGTCATCCCTGCCCACCGTTTTGGAAGCTGGACCTCTCCCGACGAGTTCGTCCCCTATCTCCAGTCCTGCTTTGTCCCCTCGGACGATCTCGATGCGCTCATCAAGATCAGCGGCAACCTCGTGGACACCTCCGAAGTCCGCGTACAGGACGACGGCGTGTCGCAGGAAGTGTCCATCCGGCAGGGCGCGGCACGCAAGGCAGAAGTTCCCGTACCGTCCCCGGCGGTCGTCTTCCCGTTCAGCACCTTCGCGGAAGTCGCGCAGCCCGCGCACAAGGTCGTGTTCAGGCTCCAGTCTAGCCCGCTGGCCTGCAAGCTCATCGAGTGCGACGGCGGCGCGTGGAAGCTGGAAGCCATCGCCAACATCCGCACATGGTTGCTTGAAAACCTGCCTGAAGGCGTGAAGGTCATCGCGTAGCACCCCACGCCCCCGGTTTGGCTTCATCAGACCGGGGGCTTCACAGGAGAACTTGCCATGCCTTGGCGCCTCCGTTTCTGAACCAGTACCACCCGGGCACCTTCGGACGGCTGTCCGTCCACTCCAGCGCGCGGGGGAAGGCGTTCCATTGCCTGATCGCATATTCCGCGTTAACCTTTGGAGCGCAAGGGCCACACATCCCGCACGCAGTACAGAACCCGTAGGCTCTCGTATATGCTCTCAGGACCACATTGGTATTTTTGCACGCCGGGCACGGTAGCAACGTCAGTTCCTCACACATGCCCCACCTTCCTTCTTTCTCATATCCATCAATCCGGCGATGATGCTGTTGATCTTAAATTCTATGACACGATCAATGTATAAAAGAATCGTATCACTCTCTTTACCCAATCTGGTATCGACAAGTTCTTTGATCTTGACCTCAGCATATTCCTCGATGCTCTTTCTAATTCTCTTTTCAACCTCGGCATCTACCAAAGAAGCAATCCTGTCGTACAGGACCTCTTTGATGGTGCTATAGTGGTTCAGCCCGAATGCGCCACTTTGAATGTACTTTTCAATAGCTTTATTTACGGAGTCGGACAGATCGTTCTTTATCATCCGTTCAACGCGCTTTTCGATACCCTTGGTGAGGAAACTCTTCGCGGCCTTGTCGATGACCAAGGCGTCGATCTCGGCCTTCAAACTGGCATCACTCTCGATGATGTCCTTCACCAGCTTCTCACTCAGATTCAACGTCAACGTACTCATTCACTTCTCCTAGCTCTTTTGGTTGGGGTCATATTTTCTCCACGAAGTAGCCGGATGGTGAAGTCCGCATGGGCCGCATCAAAGCATGTGTATGGTGATGACAGTCTTTCGCGCCACTGGTCGCGCTCTTCTTTTGTTGGGTTCATATCATTTTTATCCCTTTAGTGCCTTGTAAATACGGACGACAACTTCTTACAGTTCTGTTTTTTCATTCTGGGCATGTTCCAGTTCCCGGCACAGCCTGAAAATGGTAGCCGCTGACCCCATCTCGTCGAGCGCCTTGGAGTCTCCGAGCATGTCGCCAATGGCGGCGGTTCGGATGTAGTCGAGTTCTTCGGGGGTGATCATATCTTTCCTTTGGCTTCATAAAAAAGTTGTCTAAAAAAGAGATTGAGAATAAGGTAGTTACAAATAGAGAGGAAAAGCGAAGCTTCTGAAGTCTTTTCAGGTGTAACCTACTGAAAAGCAGAGATACTTTTGTAAAAGCCTCTAGTTATCCGCCGTGTAGGCGGCTTAGAAGTTGACCGAATTGAGCAGCGGCATCCGAAATGCGTTATCCGCCGTGTAGGCGGCTTAGAAGAATATGTTGCTGGTTATGTGACTAAAAAATGTGTTATCCGCCGTGTAGGCGGCTTAGAAGAACCGGAGCGACAGCGCGTTCCCGTCACCGGGTTATCCGCCGTGTAGGCGGCTTAGAAGTATCTGGTCGGACGCCTAGCCACTTCATCGGCATCACCCCCTTCCAGGACCAATTGCCCACAACACCCAAACGAAAGGCGACCCACATCAAAGTGAGCCGCCTTTCGTTTGGGGTCATTCGTCGCCTTCGTATGGTGTTACATCCAGCACGTTGTAGGCGTACCTGTGCCGTCGGGATGGTTTGCCCCCTTCCGTGATGGGGAGCACGCGCAGGTCGTAGTAGGGGTAGGAGGGGGTGAACAGGATTTTGTCGACCTTTGCCGGACTGGTGCCGTCGCGATCCCATCCGGAGACGATATCGCCTTCCTTGTAGGGGCAGGCGGCGACGGCGGCGTCACGTTTGGCTACTTCAAGAGCGTTCTTCGCCTGTTGCACGGCGCGTTCGCACCTTCTGACCTCATCAACGAGTTCCATGATTTCAGCGTCGTTCATTACCGTTCCGTGTGATGCGTGTTGAGGTTATGGGTTCATCTTTTGCCTGAGCTGGTCGGCAAGCTCGGGAACCACGCCGAGCAGGGCCGCCCGGAGTATCGGCTCAAGGCTCTCTGCCGCCTGCTGTTCCGACAAAACAGGCGTCGGGGGCGTATCCGTTCCCGCCACATACTGCGGGCCTTCTCCGGTGCGGATCCACGAGGGATTGAGGCCTTTCTTATTGAAAAGCGTCAAGATCCAAGAATCGGGGATGTGGTTGCGCCGTTTCGCATCCGAGATGCTGCTCTGCTTCACACCGAGCATAGCGGCGATATCCGTTTGCGTGCGCAGGCCCGTGGACTGAAGTATCCGCTCATAGGCGTCTTGGAAAGCCAGTGATATTGCCGATCACGCTGCCAGTGAGGTGGAAAGTAGAACCAGACGATGAATGGGCAGGCCCCATCCCCGAACCCCGTGAACCGAAGCAGTGGGTAGCTATCAAGAACGCGGAGGAACCATGTCCGAAGAACTGACGTTACTTGGTGGGTCCTTCAACGGGTCAGAGCTCTGGGTCGCCTGCGGGAACATGCGAAAATGCCGCATGGCTGGCCCGTCAAGAAAAACCGTCGCTGAGGCTGTTGCCGCATGGAACGCCATGCCCCGTGACCTGACGTGGACGGACGAGCCGCCGAAAGAGGTAGGAAACTATTGGTGGAGGTGGGATGCAGGCAGTAAGCATTGGATATACAACGTGAGGCTTATACCGACAATACACGGGCTGATAACGTATGACCACAGCGCCTATGACGCGGAACACGTGGAAGACATCGGCGGCCAATGGGCAGGCCCCATCCCCGAACCCCGTGAACCGAAGGAACAAGGAGGATATGATGGATAGCTGGACGTTGTGGAGCGAGCAGCAGCCTACGGATGCCAAGCTAGTATATCGCTGGCGTATCCCCGCACAGGAGATTCTGGGACTGGTCATGCAGCCGGAGTGGTCGGAGAAACTCTTTTCTCCCCTATGCCAACCTGATATTTATTTTCCGAGTTGTGCGAGATGGGACGGATGGAAATGGCATATCCCCAATGGGCTGGAATGGCGCGTTGCGTCGCCAAATGAGCCGGAAGGGGAAAAGGAAGTCGTATGGGGCGGCCTTGACTTGCTTCCATGCCCATTCACCGGGAAACTTCCGACTGTAATCTATCATGGTCGATATATCGGGGCTCCACCATACCATGCTGAGTGGCTTGGCATAACCTCGTTCTCATATGTTTTTTCTTGGTATATCGTAAGATCTATCGGATGGCGTAGCGCCAAAAATATGCGCGACGCATGGAATATGAGGTGTATCCCCGAACCCCGCGAACCGAAGTAGCCCCGAAAGGGGCTTTCCTTGTAGCGATGATGTCCAGCGCAGGCTGTCTGCTGGCGCAAAGCGAGATCTCGACAGGAGGTTCCATATCCTCGCCGGGCACGTCGGGGATATTCAGGCCGCTGCCGGCGACGCTTCCCGCTGGACACAATGGGGTGCCGGGATGTGGGCCGGGCTGACCTTCCTTGAAGATTGCCGGAACACCTGCCCCGCCTACTTCCGGGGTCTTCACTGGCACAACCTGCTCAAAACGCTGACCACGCTGTGCAATGCGCTCGAAAAGGTCGACCCGCGAATCGCCGAGATTGGGACGCGGGTGTACGAGCGGGCCGCGTAGGATGAAAGGAGACAACTATGGAAACGACAATCTCGGAAATCCGCTCAATCGTACAGCGGCGTCGGGAGTTAGAGATTGAAGACCAACGTCTCTACCAACGGTTTCTCGAACTGCTCGAACTCAACCAAGGGACTAGAAAATCTTCCCGCGATAGGCTATCCCCAGAATCAGGGAAGGCGCTTTTTGCTGGCTTGAAGAGAGGTTTTCATGAGCGTAGCAAAGCGCGGTGACGGCAGATTTGTCGTCAAGTTCAAAGATGAAGAAGGGCGCTGGAAACAGCGCTCTTTCCGTACTGATGAAGAGGCTCGGCAGTTCGATGCGGATTGCCAATATGATAAGGTGGAAAACACGCGCCTGACGCTGTTGGAGGCGGTGCTGGTGTACTTAAAGAACACTGAGTACGCCGAAAAAACCATAGCAACGTACGAGTTTTTGGTCTGTGGTCATGACAGGCAAAACGGCTATCACCGGGAAGGTCCAGCGGAGTTTATTGCCGACCGTTTTGTTGACACATTGACACGTCGTGACCTCGAAAATGTGCGCGAGAGGTGCAGGAATGATGGTCTAACTATGACAAGCATCAACTCCTACGTTTCAAAACTCAAGGCCGCAATCAATTGGTGCGTCGAACAGGATTTGCTCCACGAGAATCCTTGGGGGAAATATCGGCAACTCCCAGGCGCAAAAAACAAGCCACGGACGGGAACGCTGGAAGACTTTCACAAACTCTTTCCTGTGCTCCCGCCGTGGCTTCAATGGGCAGCCCAAACCGCCATTGCCCTATGTCTGCGTCCCGGCATATCCGAACTTTTCCGTCTCGAATGGTCGGCATTCGACTGGAAGGCTAGAACCGTGTGCGTTTACATGCCGAAAGTTTGTACTACAAAACTTGTATTCCCGCCAGAGGCATATCTTGCCGAAGCGTGGCTACGGTTCAAGTCAGACATGGCAGCTGGAAAAACCCTCGTTTGCCGTGGGAGAAAAGGCACGGCAGTGACCTCCTCCATGTACCACAAGTCATGGGATAGAGCATGTAAAAAAATCGGCGTACTTATGCCTATGTACGCGTTACGGCATATTGCTGCTTCCGAAATGCTGGCAAATGGGGTGGACATCGCAGCAGTGGCCGCGCAACTTGGGCACAAGAACATCACCACAACAGGGGCATTCTACACTCATGCGCTGGCATCATCCCAACGGCGTGCAGCTACATGCCTCCCTGATTGCACCAACTTGGTGCGGAATGGTGCAGAAAAACAATTATATAATTAATAAAAATAATGTATTGAGCATAAAAGCTATCTTCCTTCGGTGAACGTCTCCTCGCTCCAGATTTCGAGTCCCGCCTCACGTGCCATACGGGCGAAAACGCCTTCGCCCGGCACGCGGGTTCCGGTAAAGGAGCCGTCATAGATTTCCCCGGATCCACAGGAAGGAGAGCGGGCCTTGAGGATCGCCGCTGTGCAGCCGTTTTCCAACGCCAGCCGCAAAGCTTCCTCCGCCCCACAGGTAAAGGCACCGGTCACGTCCGTTCCGTCTTTGGCGACGACACGCCCGCCCCTGATTTCCGAGGGGACGCGCGGCGTCGGAAGCCCCCCGAGGACTTCCGGGCACACCGGTAAGGCCTGCCCCGTGCGGACCAGCGCTTGTACCGCCGGACAAGGAGAGCAGCCTCCGTCATACCGGCAGGATTCACCCGCCAGACACGCGCTGACCACATACTGTTTGGACATGTTCGGCTCCATCCTAACGCCCTATTACTCTAACAGAATTCACGTACCAGCCCGGCGGCGTGGGGGAAGGTCTGCCCCAGAACGTCGGGATCGGCCATTTCAAAATCCGCAAAATCAAATCCCGGAGCCACGGTACAGCCCACAAGCGCAAAATCGGAGCCTTCCGCCGGAGTAGCGCCGAACCAACAGCCGCCTGGGACGGTGTATTGGAGGTACTGGCCGTTGAGTACATCCTGCCCCAAAAGGACTTCTTCTGCGGTCCCGTCCGGCCTGACTATCGCCAGCCGCAGGGGGGCTCCGAGATAAAAATGCCACATCTCATCCTGTTTCAGCCGGTGCAGATGGGAATATTCTCCCCGGCGCAAGAGGAACAGGATGCCCGTGGAGAAGTTCCGCGTCCCTCCGAAACCGGGCAGGGCGTCGGCGGGGATCGCTCCTTGGCTGCGATATGTCTCGGCGAAAAAACCGCCTTCAGGATGCGGGGACATGTTGAAATGCTCTACCAGTTTCTGAGGATCCATTTTTTCTTCCTTAAGCGTGTGATTGGAGGGTGCCGCGACCGCATCAGTCGCAGCGGGCTTTTTCATGCCTCAGGCGCGGACAGTGCCGGGCCGCTTTTTCCACTGCGCCACTGTGCTACGATGCGTCTTCGGGCTTTTCCCCGTTCGCCTGTGCCCGCAATTTTTTCGCCTTGATGATCAGTTCGGGGCGGTACTCGAAATGCATGAGGTCGAAATGCTCCCACTTTCCGCCCCAGATGAAGCCGTTGTCCTCAAAGAGTGAGACGATGGCGGAGGGGAAGGTCTTCTGCAACGGATGCGGGCGGAGTTTGCTCCATTGCCAATACGGACCCTTGTCGGGATTGAGATCCACCGCAATCCCGAAGCTGTGGGGGCTCAGGCGGTTCGTTTTGGCGATGGCGCGCCAGAAGTAGCCGTAGATGGGCGAAAAATAGCTGTTCAGTTCGGGATCGGCGGGCCGGAGTTTCCACGCCGCGTCGATGCGCTGGAACGCTTCGGCGGCGGGGGCGGCAAGGCGCACCTTGGTCTTGCCGCCGAACAGCGTACGGACGATTCCCCGTTCCACGGAACGCTGGTCCGCCCCGTACAAAGCCTTGAGCAGGGGATAACAGCGGATGCGCCCCGGCTCCTCATCGGGCGCGAAATCCGGGCGTTCGGGTTCCAGCGGGTAAGGCTGGCGCATGGCGTCCTCAATATCCGCATTTTCCAGCAGTTCCGCATGGCTTTTCATTTTCCCGTCATCATAGAGGAGACGTCCGCCGTTCTTGGTGAGGAACCACACATGCCCCGCGTCGTCGGTTTCCGTGCCCGTAATGAATCCGGGGTAGGCTTCTTGCAGACATTCAAGATCCAATTCGAGATCGCCGGCACAGGCCGGGATGGCCCAGAGCAGGCAACAGAGGCAGAAAATCAGTTTGCGCATCGGTCGTTCCTTGAGGAGCTTTTGGCTCGGCAGGGCGTTCTTCTCTGATTTCCGGAATGGCGCCCGAGAGCGGTTCTACTGCGGAATGCCGGAAATGTCGAAGCCTGTATATCTTTTTGCCAAGCACATTGGTTTTCCGGCATATTCGAAGCGGTGCGGCGGATTGTTGAGCGACGCGGGGGAACGGAAAAATCTTTTGATGCTCGGATCATGCCGTTGCCTTTGGGGGATTTTTCTCGAATGCGCTCCGGCGCGCCCCGCAAGGCCGCTTTCGGACGCGCGCTTTCTGTTGACACCCGCGATTATTCTTTCTAGAGCCTTGGGAAATGCTGTTCGGAGGTCCTTATGAAAACACGCAGAGCTTTTATCCAGACGGGCGCAGTGGCCCTGTGCGGTCTCGCGGCGGCTCCGGCCCTCGCCAAGCCCCGGAAACCCAAGGACGCCGACTGGACCGAGACCTTCGACGTCATCGTCATCGGCAGCGGCCTCGCCGCGTTCGTGGCGGGCCTGTCGGCTCTTGAGAGCGGAGCCAAGCGCGTGGCCCTGCTCGAAAAAATGGGCATGATCGGCGGTTCCACGGCTATCAGCAACGGGACCATCTCCGTGCCCGGCAGCCCGTTCCAAAAGGCACAAGGCATTGAAGACTCTCCCGAAGCCATGCTCAAGGATCTGCTCAAGGCCGGGAAAGGCTTCTGCCATCCCGAACTGACGAAGACCCTGGTGGGCAACGGCGTCGAGGCATTCGATTTTATCGTCAAACACGGCGCGAAATTCAAGGATACCGTGATGATGCCCGGCGGCATGACCGCCAAGCGCCTGCTTCAGCCCGACTACAACGGCGCGACGGGTCTATTGGCTCCCCTGCGCGAAAGCTATCTCAAGATGGGCGGCCAGCTCATCTTGTGCTGCAAGGTCGACCGGTTGCTGCTCGATCGTGACGGACGGGTCGAAGGCGTTGCGGCGCGTACGGATTACCATTTCAATACGCGGCTCAAATCGGACGATCTCGAGAACAAGGGCGGGACGCCCGTGCGCTACCGGGCGAAACGGGGCGTAATCTGCTGTACCGGCGGCTTTGAGGCGGATCGCGCCTTCCGGTCGCAGGAACTGCCCCAGTTTGACGGTGCGTTCACGACCGAGCATCCCGGCGCGACGGCTTCCGGGTATCGTATGCTTGCCGCCGCCGGGGCCCGCATGATCAACGGCACGCTGTACCGCCCGGCCTTCCCGTGCACGGACGAGCAGCCGCTCGGCATGATGATCGACCCTGCCACGGGCAAGCGGTTCGTGAGCGAAAGCGCGGATCGTGTGGCTATCTTCCACGCCGCAAGCAAGGTATTGGCCTCCAACGGGCGCCGGATGCCCTTGTCCATTCTTGACGGCGATGCCTACGAACTGGTGGAAAACAAGCACCGCATGGAAAAGAACGCCGGTGCGGGCTATGTGACCAAGCATGACAGCCTTGAAGATTTGGCGGAGCATTACAAGATTCCGCTGGATGCGCTCAAGGCGACCATTGAGGAATACAACGCGATGGCGGAGAAGGGCGAAGATACGGCTTTCAAGGCCGATTTCGCCAAGACCAAGAACAACAAGGTGGACAAGCCGCCGTACTATGCGGTGATGGTGAAGCCGAACCTGACCTACAGCCTTGCGGGGGCGCTCATCACGCCCAAGGCTGAAGTGGTGAGCGTGCTCGACGACGCGCCCATTCCCGGCCTTTACGCGGCGGGCGAGGCTACCTCGGGCGTTCACGGGGCCATGCGTCTTGGCGGTTGCGCCATTCTTGATTGCTGCGTGTTCGGTATGCTCGCCGGGCGCAACGTCATGGCGAAGAAGGTGTAGTGGATTGGGGGAAGAAAGCATTGGGAGGGGGGAGGGAACCTTATCTGAGGAAAGGTTCCCTCCCCCCCTCCCAAACCCTCCCCTCTCCCTCCAAAGACTTTTGACGTTATCGAATCCCTGTTCGAGATTTTGCTGAGCATCGTGGGAAAAAGAGGGTAATATATTACTATTGTGGATAGTAAAAAATGAAAAAAGGCGGAGAAGTTTTTCTCCGCCTTTCTGTTTATTATGGAAGAATGGAGTCTTTTCCCCCAAATCGCATACAGCCATAGCCGAGGGGGTCTGGGGGAAATCATTTCCCCCAGCGGGTGCAGGGCAGAGCCCTGCCCGCCGGAGGCATTCTCCTTTTTACAGCGCGTGGGCCGTGCGGCTGAGGATGTCGTCCTGCACTTCGCGGCTGAGTTCGACGAAATAGGCGCTGTATCCGGCTACACGGACCAGAAGGGATTTGTACTCCTCGGGGTGGGCCTGAGCGCAGCGCAGGACTTCGTGGCCCACCACGTTGAACTGGACATGGAACACGTCAAGATCAAGGAAGGACTTGAGGAACGCCGAGAGCCGGATGCGCCCGGCTTCGCCCTCGACTGACGCGGGCGTGAACTTGAGGTTCAGGAGCGTGCCGCCGTCGATGCAGGCGTGCGGGAGCTTGCCGAGCGAACGGAGTACGGCGGTCGGCCCGGTGCGGTCCGCGCCCTGACAGGGGGAACAGCCTTCCGCAATGGGCCGGAAGGCACGGCGGCCCGAGGGGAGCGCGCCGACTGCCATGCCCTGCGGAACATTGGAAGACACCGGATAGAGCGCGGGCAGCTTCTGGTTGCCGAGCAGCCCCCGGAACGCGGCGATCTTCTTGATGATGAATGAAGTCAGATCGATGACCATCGCGTCGGCTTCGGGATCGTCGTTGCCCCACTTGGGGGCTTCCTCATCGATGAGGCGCAGCAGGGGGTCGTAGCCCTTGAAGTCGTGCTTCACGGCGTCCGCGAGGGTCGCCATATCCACTTTTTTTTCGTCGAAGACCAGCTTTTTCACCGCAACCATCGAGTCGGCGTAGTCGGCCACGCCGTTGCCGTTCATGCCGGGCCCGGTGTTGTAGCGCGCCCCGCCGCGCATGAGATCCTTTCCCTTTTCCACGCAATCGAGGAGGACCATCGAGGCCACGGGGTTGGGCAGGTAGCGCTGGTGCAGGAGTTCCAGCAGGTTCTGCATACTGGAGAAGGTGCGGAGCAGGTGGTCGAGCTGGGCATGCACCGCGTCGCGGAACTGTTCAAAGGTCGTGAAGGATGCCGGATCGCCGGTTTCAAGGCCGAGCTTTTTGCCGCTCTTGAGATGGACGCCGTTGGAGAGCGCGAATTCGACGGCGGCGGCGATGTTGTAATGCCCCGCCGAACTCCATTGGGACATCTTGCCCGGCATGTTGGCTTCCACGCAGCCGAGCCCCACCCAGTCGCGGGCCAGCTCCGGCGGGATGCCTTTCTTCATGAGCTGCTTCATACCGATATCATCACTGTAGATGGCGGGGAAGCCCGAACCCGTCTGGATGAGTTCCGCAATCTTGAGGAAGAAGTCCTCGGGGTTCTTGCGGCTCAGGCGCACGGAAAGGGACGGTTGCACCATCTGTGTATCGATGGTCGCTTGCAGCATGAGGTAGGAAAGCGGATTCACCGCGTCGAGCCCGTCCATGTCCACGCCGCCGATGCAGACGTTCTGGAACGCACAGAATCCGGCGTAATGCGTCGCTGCGGGTTCGTTCCAATACCAGATCTGTTCGCCGAACTTGATCCACATGCATTCGATGAGTTCCAGCGCCTCGGCGTCGGTGAGGATGCCTGCCTCCACATCGCGCTTGTAGTAGGGATAGAGGTTCTGGTCCATGCGGCCCGGCGAATAGCCGCCCGCGTTGCCTTCGATGAACAGGCCCACGAAGATGAAGTAGTGGAGCTGCATGGCTTCACGGAAGGTCTTCGGCGGGTTTTCGGCTATAGCGTCGCAGGCCTCGGCCATGCCCAGCAGTTCGGCCTTGCGGGTGCCGTCCCTTTCGGTGGCGGCCAGCTCGCGGGCGGCCTGCGCGTGGCGGCGGCAGAGTATGGAAAAACCGTCACAGGTGATGGTGATGGCTTCCCAGAAGTCGCGCCGGTCGTAGTTTTCCACATCATTGAGATCGACGGTTTCAAGCAGGGCTTGCGCTTGCGCACGGATGCCCCCGAAGCCTTTGGCGAAGATGTTTTCCTTGAATTCAGGGACGATGTCTCCGGGAGTGCACTCAATCTTGATGTCGTTGTCGATGACGCCGCCCACCGAGATGATGTCGAGGATGGGCTTGGGGGCTTGCGCGTTCCAGTAATCGCGCAGGGTCTTGCCCTTCCAGTACGGATAGATCTCGTTGCGGAAGAGCATTTTCTGCTCCTCGGTGATCGCATAAGGGTCTTGCGGGCGCGTCGCCATCGTGTCCAGTTCTTCGTAAACCCAGTTGTTGGACAATTCCGGGCAGATATGGATAGTCCGTGCGGTGCGTCCTGCATTGCCGACGACGAGTTCGCCGGGCTGGATGGTGATGGTCTTGGTTTCGCAGTGGCGTTTGAAAGCCTTGGCGCGGCGGACGATCATGGGTTCGCCCTCCGTTTCCTTGAATACGTGCGTCTTGGAGAGCGCGCCCTCAAGACAGACGGCGGGAACATGGGTAAAAAACTGCTTTTTGAGCTGTTCGATTCGGGAAGTCAGCATGGCGGGGTCCTTTGTGGATAACGGTAAAAACGGTTGGGAGTTCAGGAGAGCACAGTGCCTGCAAGTATTGAAAGGTTCTGCGCCGCAACACGGCGTGGGTTTTTCCGGGAATGATGTTTTCGGGAAAAGGGGCCTTTGGAGTGAGCCGCATTTCAAAGGCAGTCGGCTCTAGAACAATACCTTGGTCCCGCCGAGACGTTCCGCGACGAACGCTGCACGGCGGGCAAGGTCTTCCTTGCTCATGGGTCCGAGGGATTCGAGCGCATAGGCCCGTCCGAGCAGGGCGTACTTGTTTTTGCCGAGGCGGTGGTAGGGCAGCAGTTCCACGGCTTGTACGCGGCCCAATGCCTTGATGGTGCGGGCAAAGTTTTCGAGATGGCCTTCATCGTCGTTGAGGCCGGGGATCAGCGGCAGGCGTACGGTCAGCTTCCCGGCGGCGCGATCCAGCACGGCGTCGAGGTTGTCGAGGATGAGTCCGCAGCCCTGTCCGGTGAGTTCCCGATGAACGTCGTCGTCCGCATGTTTCACGTCGTAGAAGAGGCAGTCGGCGGCATCCGCGAGGGCAAGCAGATCCTCGCGTTTGCCGAACCCCGACGTTTCCAGCGCGAGATGGATGCCGTAGCGTTTGCACGCTGCCATGAGGTCAAGGGCGAAGGCCGCCTGTGCGAGCACTTCACCGCCGGAAAGCGTCACGCCGCCGCCGGAATTGCGGTAAAACGCCATGTCCTTTTTGATATCTTCGAGCACGTCCGCCGTGTTGCGTTCGACCCCTGCGATCTGGAGCGCCTTGCCGGGGCATTCCTTCGCGCACAGCCCGCAGCCGTCGCACAGGGCACGGTCGAAGATTACTGCCTCGCCTTCACGGGTGACGGCGCGCTGCGGGCAGATCTCCGCGCAGTGGCCGCAGGAGAAGCATTTATCCGCATGGTACAGCAGTTCGGGCTTGTGCTCCTGCGTAGTGGGGTTGGAGCACCAGCGGCAGCGCAGGGGGCAGCCTTTCAGGAAAACCACGGTGCGGATGCCCGGGCCGTCGTGGATGCAGTAGTGCTGGATGTTTTCGAGAACTCCCTTCATGGTGGACCGTCCCGTGCGTTACAGGGTGTTGACCGTGCGGCTGAGGATGTCGTCCTGCACCTCGCGGCTGAGCTCGACGAAATAGGCGCTGTATCCGGCCACGCGCACGAGGAGCGAGCGGTATTCCTCGGGCCGTTCCTGCGCGCAGCGGAGGATGTCCTGCCCGACCACATTGAACTGGATATGGAAGATGTCCATGTCGAGGAAGGCCTTCAGGAAGGCTGACAGGCGGTGCCCGCCTTCCTCGCCCTGCACCACGGCGGGGGTGAGCCAGAGGTTCAGGAGCGTGCCTCCGTCGAGGCAGGCATGGGGCATCTTGTCCAGCGAGCGCAGGATGGCGGTCGGCCCGAAGCGGTCGCAGCCCTGCGAGGGGGAGCAGCCGTCCGCCAGCGGCTTTCCCGCACGGCGTCCCGAGGGCAGGGCGCCGATGGACAGCCCCTGCGGTACATTGGAGGAAACCGGGTACAGCGCGGGCATCTTGGGGTTGCCGAGGATGCCCTTGAGTTCCGCATGGATTTTGATGATGAAGTCGCACAGCTCCATGACCACGGCGTCGACGTCGGGATCGTCGTTGCCCCACTTGGGCGCATCTTCCGCCAGCATACGTTCCACGGCCTCATAGCCCTGAAAATCCGCCGCCAGCGCTTCGAGCAGGGTGTGCATGGGCAGCCGTTTTTCGTCGTACACAAGCTTCTTCACGGCAATGAGCGAATCCGCGAAATCGGCCACGCCGTTGCCGTTCATGCCCGGCCCGACGTTGTAGCGCGCCCCGCCGTGCATGAGATCCTTTCCGTTTTCCACGCAGTCAAGGATACTCATGGAAATGAGCGGGTTGGGGAAGAACTGCTGTTGCAGCCGCTCGATGAGGTTCTGGGAGATGGAAAGCGGCCTTGAACACCTCGTAGGTGGCGAAGGCTTCGGGATTGCCGGTTTCGAGGCCGATCCGCTTGCCGCTCTTGCGATGGACGCCGTTTGTGAGGGCGAACTCCACGGCGGCGGCGAGATTGTAGTGTCCCGCCGAACTCCATTGGGAGGTCTTGCCGGGCATGAGGGGTTCCACGCAGCCGATGCAGCTCCAGTCCCATGCTTTTTCGAGCGGCACGCCTTTCTTCATGAGCATCTTGAGGCCGACTTCCTCGTTGTAGATGGCGGGGAAACCGGAACCGGTCCTCACCAGCTCGGCGATTTTAAGGAAATAGTCCTCGGGGTTCTTCTTGCTCAGGCGCACGGACACGGAGGGTTGGACCATCTGGAGGTCGATGGTGGCCTTGAGCATGAGGTACGTGAGCTCGTTGACGCCGTCCTGCCCTGTTTCGCGGTCGAGCCCGCCGAGGCAGACATTCTGGAAGGAGCAGTACCCCGCATAGTGCTTGATGCCCGCTTCGTCCCAGTACCATACGGCGTCGTTGCTTTTGATCCAGAAACACTCAATGAGTTCGAGGGCGGTGGCGTCGTCTAGGATGCCCTCTGCCCGGTCACGCAGATAATAGGGGTAGAGATACTGATCCATGCGGCCCGGCGAATAGCCGCCCGCGTTGCTTTCCATGTACAGGCCCATGAACAGGAAATGGATCTGCTGGAGTGCCTGCCGGAAGGTGGCGGGAGGGTTGTCCGCGAGGAAGGCGCAGTCGGAAGCGATGTTGAGGAGCTCCGCTTTGCGGATGGGGTCACTCTCCCGTGCGGCGAGGGCTTCGGCGGCTTCGGCGTGCCTGCGGCAGAGGATGCGGAGCCCTTCATTGACGATGACGGCCGCCTGCCAGAAGTCGCGCTTCTCATAGTTGGCGGGTACGGTGAGGTCCACGGCATCGAGAAGCGCCTGCGCCTCGTCCTGAATACCCTTGAAGCCCTTGGGTAAAAGATGATCCGGAAATTCCGGCGTGGTTTCGCCGGGCGCGCATTCGATCTTGATGTCGTTGTCGATGACGCCGCCCACGGCGATGAGTTCGAGCAGATCCTTGGGGGCCTGCCCGTTCCAGCGTTCGCGCAGGGTCTTCCCGACCCAATACGGGTAAATCTCCTCACGGTAGAGGCGTTTCTGCTCCTCGGTCACGTCATAGGGATCCTGATCGCGCACGGGCATCCGGTCGAACTCCCGGCACAGCCACGTGTTGGACAGCTCGGGGCAGATGACCGCGCTGCGCGACCGGCATCCGGGATGCCCGACAATGAGCTCGCGGGGATCGATGACGATGGTCTTTGTTTCGCAATGCCGTCTGAATCCCTTGGCCCGCCGCACGATGAGGGCCTCGCCTTCCGTTTTCCTGAACGCGCGCGTCTTGGCGAGCGCGCCTTCAAGGCAGATGGACGGGCGGCGGGACAGGAACCGTTCTTTCAGGAAACGGGCGCGTTCCGGCTGCGCCATGCCCTGAGTGGTGTCGATCATGGAAACCTCCGCAAAGGGAAAGGATCAGGACGGGGTGCCGTCCCGCAGGGCGTAGAGGGCGTGAAGTTCTCCGGTCGCGCGCCGTTCGACGTCCGCCGTGCATTCGAGCAGCACTTCCATGATGCTGACGGAAGGGCCGAGGCTGAGGAGCCAGCGCATGGTCGCGGCGATCTGTTCCGGCTGGATCATTTTTTCCGGGGGATGGACGCAGCCCTCGCCGGAGGCCATGTCGGTATTCACCCAGCCGGGGCACAGTGTCGTGACCTTGATCCCCTGCGCGGCGAGTTCCCGGTAGAGCACTTCCCCGAGCCCCACGAGCCCGAACTTGGAGGCCGTATACCCGCCGAGCCCGGCCACGCCGATTTTCCCATTGCGGGACGCGAGGTTGAAAATGTAGCCGCTTCCCTGCCGCCGCATGATCGGGATGACGTGTTTCATGAACAGGAAGGGCGCGCGCAGGTTTGTCCGGTACAGCAAATCGAGGGTGTCGGCACCGAGTTCCAGCGTGCCGGGGATGCTGACGCCCGCATTGTTGAACAGCACGTCGATACGGCCCCATTCCGCCGCCAGCCGGTCGACGGCATCGCCCACGGCCTGCCCGTCGCCCACGTCGAGGGCAAAGGTGACGGGCGCGTGCTCCACGTCCAGCCCAAGCGTTTCGACAAGTTCCCTTGCCGCCGCTTCGAGGCGTTCCGGCGTCCGCGCGATCAGGGCTACCTTGTAGCCTTCCCGCGCCAGTTCTTCCGCCGCCGCCCTGCCGATGCCGCGGCTTCCGCCCGTGACCAGCGCTACGGGTATGTTCGACATGACGAACCTCCGGGTTAGAAATTTATGTAGTAACCTTAACCTGATATGGTCCCAGCGAAAAAGTTTCCCCCGTTCTGGGGCGGTCCTTCCGTTCTTCTTCAATTCCGACGTGAATGGCTATTCCCCTTTCTTCCATGCCTACAGCGGCTTTCCACTCAAACTGCGCAACATTCTTTCCTTCAAGCATCCCTTTCACTTTTTCGCATTTCCCCGTCGGAACGAACTCCCGTTGCGCGGCCTCCCCACCAGTGAAAACGTTTTGGGGGATGAGTGGAGGGGTTCTCGGGGGAGGGGAGAAGGAGCCCCTTTCCAAAGGGTCCCTTCTCCCCTCCCCCGATTCTTCTCCTCCCTACAACACCAATTCGGACTCATCGATGATCTGCTGGCGGAGCCGGAGGAAAGCGCGGTCCGTGGGCTCGCGGGGGCGGGCCAGATCAACCTTGTAGGTGTTGCAGAGCGTGCCGGGGAGCTTGTTCTTCATGGTGTAGATGCGGTCGCCGAGGGTGAGCGCCTCGTCGATGTTGTTGGTCACGAAAACGACCGTGCGCTTTTCCTGCATCCAGATGCGCTCGGTTTCCTTTTCCATGAACAGACGGGTCTGGGCGTCGAGCTGGCCGAAGGGCTCGTCGAGGAGCATGATCTCGGGGCAGTTGCAGTAGGCCCGGGCGATGCCCACGCGCTGCTTCATGCCGCCGGAAAGCTGATGCGGGTAATGCTCCTCGAAGCCGTTGAGCCCCACCATGTCAATGTACTGCTGGCTGAGGCGGCGGCGCTCCTCTCTGGACAGGTTGCGGACGCGGGGGCCGACCTCGACGTTGCCGCGCACCGTGCGCCACGCGAACAGCATGTACGACTGGAACACGAACCCCTTGTCGTGCCCGGGGCCCTCGATTTCCCTGCCATCCATGAGCACCCGGCCCACGGAGGGCTTTTCAAACCCGGCGATCATGCGGAGCAGGGTGGTCTTGCCGCACTGCCCGGGGCCGAGGATGACCACAAACTCGTTGCACCCCACGTCGATGGAGACGTCCCTGAGCACATGGACCTGCGTATTCCCCTTCTGAATGAAGGTCTTGCTGACGCCTTCACACTGGATTTTGGCTTCTCGCATGACATATCCTTTCGCGGCGGCGCGGGGCTACATGATCTCCCGGCGCCACGGGCAAATCTTCTTTTCGAGGGAGTCGATGCCGTAGGAACAGAGCGAGGCGATGAGCGCGATGAGCAGCATCCCGGCGATGACCATGGACGCCTTGCCCGAGTTCATGCCCTGCACGATGACGAAACCGAGGCCCGAGCGGGCGCTGACGAGTTCGGCGGCGAGCACGCAGCTCCACGCCCCGCTCAGGGAAATTTGCAGCCCGGCGAAGATGGACGGCACGGCGGCGGGGAAGGAGACTTCCACGATTTCTTTCATGCGGCCTCCGCCCGCCATGCGGACCACATCATACAATTCCTCGTCGATGAGCCGGATGCCGTTGTAGGCGTTGAGCACGATGGGCACGAACGCGCCGATGGCGATGATGAATATCTTCGGCTCCTCACCGATGCCGAGCCACAGGATGGAAAGGGATACCCACGAAATGGGCGGCATGGGCTTGATCAGGTTGAAGATGGGATTGAAGAACGCGTTGAAATACTTGTTGATGCCCATGAAGAATCCCAGCGGGATGCCGAGGGCGCAGGCGATGCCGAACCCGATGAACACGCGGCGGGTGGAGTCCCACGCGTGATCCCACAGCCCTTTCCCGGCGAGCCTCCGGGTCATGAGGTTCCCGATTTCCTGCAACACTTCATGGGGATAGCATAGCCCGCGCCCGAAAACGCCCATGTAGACGGTCCAGTACCACAGCCCGAGGAACAGGGAGACGGAAACCGTATGCAGGAACCAGCGGTTCATCAGGATGTCGTCGAGGCGCAGGGGACGCCGCTCACGGGATTCGATCTGGATTTCGTTGGCGATGGATTGGGACATGGCTTACCTCCGCATCCCGGCGAGGAGCTTCTTTTCGACGTAGTGGATGAGGATGCCGATGAACACGCCGGTCATGGCCACCGTCACCATGCCGAGCACCACCAGATCCGGTCTGCCGAGCTTTCTGCCGCACTGGATCAGGAATCCGAGGCCTCCGTTGGCAGCGAGGAGTTCCGCGCCCACAAGATTCATCCAGCACCACGCCAGCGCGATCTGGAGCGCGCCGAAGACCATAGGCAGGGCCGAGGGGATGCATACGGTCCAGAAAAGCTGCCAGTTCGTCGCGCCGTAGAGCCTGCCCATCTGGAGAAAGACCGGATTGGTCATGCGCACGCCCACATAGGAATTGATGACGCAAGGCACGATGCCGCCGATCCAGATGATGAACACCTTGCCCGTCAGGCCGATGCCGAACCAGTAGATGGTCAGCGGAATCCACGCGATGGGCGGGATGGGCCGGATGAATTCGAAAATGGGGCGCGCGAGCCCTTCGGCCAGCCGGAACCAGCCCATGGCCAGGCCGAGCGGGATGCCGACGGCGAGGGCCAGAAAGTAGCCGAGGAAGGCTTCCTTGATGCTGATCCACGCGTGCTCCTGAAGGAGCATCCCGTCGGGGCTCGCGTTGGCGAGCTTGGCGAAAAACAGCTCCACCACGGCGGACGGCGACGCCAGAAGCGTTTGCGGGACAAGTCCCATGTCCACAATCAGCTCCCACGACAGGAAGAACAGCGACAACGAAAGGAGCGGCAAAAGGATCAGGGCGCGCTGCCTGTGCGTCTTTACCTGCTGATACTGACTCATGATTCCCTCGCTTGTCCGGCAACCGGAACCACCTTTTCCCGCGCATGGCCGCGAAACGTCCGGCTCTCTGGCTGCGATGGCCTCCCTTTTCGGAGGGGACGGTCTTCCGCCTCGGGCGGGCCGGGGCATCCCCGGCCGCCGGGCGTTTTTCCATTCAAGACGTGCGGAACACCGCCGCGCTAGTCGAGCTTGTAGCCGCCGAGGGGCTTTTCCTTGATGGATTCCGCGGCCATCTTGAGGAACGTGCCGTTGATGTAGCCGGAACCGCGGATCTTCTTCACTTCCTCGGGAGAGAAACGCCCCTGCGAGGCAAAGAAGTCGAGCACCTTGTCCTGCCACTGTTCGACCTGGCTGGGGCCCTTGGAATCGTCAAAGATGGCAAGCTGCTGGTCGATGTCGAAAACCGGATGGTATTCAAGATCCATCTTGGCCATTTGCGGCTCGATGTCCTGCCCGGCCCACTCGGTCCAGAAGCGGTGATACTGCTCGGCGAGCTTGGGATTCTTGATTTCCTTCTTGATCATGTTCACGCCGCGCAGCCAGACGCGCAGGAACTTGACCACGATGTCGGGGTGGGCGTCACAGAAGGCCTTGTCGCCCACGAGGGTGAGCGTGAGGACCGCGTTCACGTCGCCGGGCTGATAGATGAGCTTGTTGCCCCGTTCCATGCCGATGTAGAGCCACATGGGCCAGATGCCCGCGAAGTCGCCGATGCCCGCGTCAAAGGCCGCCAGCACCTGCGCCGGGTCCATGTTCTGCATGACCACGTCCTTTTCCGTGAGGCCGAGGGCCTTCAGGTATTCGGACATGCCGAAGTGCTGCGAGGAGGACTGGGTATAGAGGAAGGTCTTGCCCTTCACGGTTTCGGGAGAGCCGAGGAGGTTCGGATACTCGGGGTTCCAGCCCTTCACCTTGAGGGCGGGATTGTCGGGCCGCACCGTGACGGCGTTGACCCACGATTCGTCGTTGGCGATGCCGATGAGGTAGGTATTGTAGCGGAGCGCGCCCACGAGGATGGGGACCGTGCCCGTGCCGCCCACGACCCATTGCTTGGCGGGGAGGGCTTCAAGCTGATCCATGCCGGTCTGGAAGAAATGGATCTGGAAATCCAGCCCCTCGTCCTTATCCCATCCCTGTTCCTTGGCGTACCAGAAGATGAAGGATTCGTGTTCCGGCATGGCGCAGATGTCGAGTTTGAACGGCTTTTCCGCAGCAGCGGCGGAGGGCGCGGGGAGGCACATCAGAGCCAGCGCAAAGAGGATCGTCAGGGTTCTCAAGGCCTTCATGTGAAACTCCTTCGTGAAAGGGTTGCATGGGGGGGAAAACCCCGCCGGGGCGTTACCACCAGCGGATCAGCTCGGTGACCTGTTTGCGGATGCGGATGAAGTCGTCGGATACGGTGTCCCTCGGGCGGGGCAGATCCACGACGATCTCCTTCTTGATGTTGGTGGGCTTGTTGGTGAGGACGAGGATGCGCTCCGCCACGTAGACCGCCTCTTCGATGTTGTGGGTGACGAAAAGGACCGTCGATCCGAGGGCCTTCCACAGCTTGACCAGTTCGTCCTCCAGATAGAAGCGCAGCTTGATGTCGAGCTGTCCGTAGGGCTCGTCCATCATGAGCAGGTCCGGCTCGACGGCGAAGGCGCGGGCCACGGCGATGCGCTGTACCATGCTGGCGGAAACCTGATTAGGGTAGAGTTCGGCGGTGTCCGCGAGCCCGACGAGGGGAAGGATGGCGTCGAGCTTGCCTTCGATGAGCTTCTTGTCCCACCGCTTGATTTCCATGCCGTAGGCGACGTTTTCGCGCACGGTGCGCCACGGGAAGCAGGTAGGCTCTTGGAACACGAAGGAAATGTTGTGCTTTTGCGGATTGGCGGGTTCGCCGTCGATGTAGATGTCGCCTTCGGACGTGGGCATCAGCTTGGAGAGGCAGTTGAGGAACGTCGTCTTCCCGCAGCCTGTGGGACCGACGATGGCAAGGAATTCGCCCTTGCGGATGGTGAAGTTCATGTCGTCGAGGACGAGCAGATCGCCGAAGCGTTTGGTCAGGTTCTTTACTTCAATCTTGATCGGCCGGGCGTCCTGTGTGGTCATGGCGGTTCTCCTTCTGGATGGCGCTCCTTCCGGCTGCGGGATCAGTCTTCGAGATCAAGGACGCAGAGGTAGTATTTCTTCACATACTTTTCGATGCGCCACACGGTCCGGGAGCCTTGCGGGATGATGAAGGCGTCGCCGGGCTTCACCAGCGTCTTGCGGCCCTGCGCGTCTTCAATCTCGGCGGAGCCTTCGGTAATGACGCACAGCTCCGTGCTCGCATGGCAGGGAAGTTCAAACGCCCCCGCCCGGCAGTCCCACACGCCCGCGTGCATTTTCCCCGAGGGATGGACGACATTCCGCCAGACATTGGTGAGCGGATCGCCGTCCAGAACATGTTCAGGGCGGCCGGGCACATGTTCCACGGCTTGCTCCGTTCCCAGAAAAATCAGTCCTGTGTCCATTATTGCTCCAATTTTTTGAACGATGTTCTTTTAATTTGAACTTAGAGGCATTATTTCCTAACCCCAAAAGCTTGTCAAGTCTTTTGTTTTTTTTTTCTTGAGCATGGCAAGAAATGGATGGATCGGTTTTGATACAACAGATTATTCAAGTATAATTCATATGTTGTATGAATCAGAGAAGTGAGTGGAGGTGACGTATCCGGGTTGCGGGTGGTGAGGATGGACGTTTTTTCCCCGCGTGGTCAGATTTCGGGTGTTGCTTCCCGTGGTATCTGTGGAGAGCGTCCTCTTCGCTTCAAGCAAGCAATCTCTCCGTTTTCCTCCTGTTTTTTGAGCTGAGGCCGTTGGAACAATTTGTTCTTTTTATTTGAATATGTTTTGTATATTTTATATGAATGGAAAAGGAAGGCCCAGTTCCGGGCTGTTCTCTCCGCAAAAGCCACCGAAGCTTGCGGGCGGAGGCCAGCGGATCTGTGCGCCGGAAGAGCAACACGGCGTGAGGAGGATGTATTCCCCGAGAGGAGGCCCGCCCCGTACTTCTTGCGTTTTTTGAGGAAGTATCATTAACTACGCTTGTTCGAATGCACGTTATTCATCATGCGATACAAGAGGATTCCATGAAGCCATCAAACCCTTCCCGCGTCCTGACCCTTGAGCGGGGGTTGCAGATACTCGAGTACATCGTGGAGCGCCGCAACGTGACGGTCACCAATGTGGCGACGGCCTTCGGCATCCAGAAAAGCGCGAGCCATCGTTTTCTGAATACATTGAAATATATGGGGTACGTCGAGCAGACACCCCAGAGCGACTATGCCCTGACGGGACGGCTGCGGTATCTGGCGGAAGGGGTTGTGCCCCGGATCGAGGTGAGGAATTTTGCGCGGCCCTATCTTGAGGAGCTGTCCAAAGCCGCCGAACAGCCGAGCAACCTCGGGCACTGGGACGGCCGGGAAATCACGTATCTCGCGCAGCGGCTCTTCAATTCGGCGCTCGAAGGGTATGCCGCGGGCAACCGCATCCCCGCGTACTGTTCGGCTATGGGCAAGGCCGTGCTCGCCTTCTCACCCCGCGAAGAGGTGGAAGCCTATGTCGCACGGACGCAGTTCACCCGGTTCACGGAAAAGACCATCTGCGATCGCGCTATGTTTTTGAAGGAACTTGAAGCAATCCGTGAGCGGGGCTACGCGGTCATGAATGAGGAAATGGCCACCCATCTGGTAGGCGTCGCCGCGCCGGTGTTCAACAAGGAAGGCTATCCGCGCTACGCCGTGAGCGTCGCCGGGTTGTGTTTCCGGCCCGTTGAGGCGTTTGTGGCGGAAGTCTGTGATGATGTCGTGCAGACCGCCAGAGAAATATCCGAATTCCTCGCCCACGCGCGCACAATGGAGGACAAGTAGGAATCGGGCAATTGGGAAGGGGAATCCTCCCTTGGCGGAAAGGCGGTTTGCCGGAGGGGGTGCCAGAGAAAGCTGGAGCAGACTCTCCGCGCAAGGCGGAACCCCTCGGTGGAGTTTGTGGCGGAACTCCTGAAGGGCAAGAATCCGTGTCTTGTCTGATAAGCAGAACTCCCTTATGATCATGGAAAATCAGTTTGGGAGAACGCCATGCGCCACCGTAGTATTCTATTCCTTCTTGTATTGCTGTGCTGCGTCGCCATACCCGCGCTGGCTGCTTCGGATCAGGCTCCGGCCTTTGTCCGGACCGCTGTGACCGCGCCTCTTGAGGGCCGCGAACCGTTGCGGGTGATCTTCGCGCCAGACGAAGCCGCGTGCAGAAAAGCTTACGGCGACGACTGGGGCGTGCGGTGCGCCGCCGCTCCGGGGCAGGATGGCGCGGTTGTCTCCGGCGTCCGGCTTTCGCCTGACATTCCCGGCGAATGGCGGTGGTCGGGCGGGGATACGATGGAGTTCCGTCCGAAGAATCCGTGGCCGGAATCCACGGCCTATACGCTTTCTCTGGCGAAGCTGCCGTTGCCGTCGCGCATGAAACTGGCTTCGCCAAGCCTTGCCTTCTCCACGCCGCCGCTTGCCGTGCTCGAGATGGACGGCCGGTTGTGGATTGATCCCGATCTGAACGGTGAACGGGCCGTTTCGTTTGACGTAAGGTTCACCACGCAGCCGGATCGTCAGACGGTGCAGCGCGACGCCGCGTTGAAGGTTTCCGACAAGAGCCTTATGCTTGCCAAACCCGAGTTCGTCTGGGGTGAAAACGGGACGTGCCTCATCAAGTCGCGGATTTTGAGCCTTGCCAAGACGCCCGCCACGGTGACGCTCTCGTTGCCCGGCGTGGCGGCGGAGGTCCGGCGCGACGGCACGCACTGGAAGATCCCCAAGGGCAAGATGGAGGCCCGTCAGCAGGTGACGGCCCCGGGAACCTCGTCCCTGTTCCGTATCAAGAGTGCCTCGCTCGAAACGTCCCGCGACGCCTCGCTCGCCGGGGAATACCGCCTGACCGTCGAGACGAGTCTGCTCGTGCGGCCCGACGCCTTTGCCAAGGCGGTCACCGCGCTCCAGTTGCCCCGCGCGCTTGAGGAAGGAGCCGTGGAGCCCACCCCGTGGACCAAGGCCCCGGTTGTCGACGAAACGGTCCTCAACCGTGCCAAGCCCGTGAAGATCGAGCCGCTCCAGCCCGCCGATCAGCCTGCGGGCACGTTGCGCTTCAGGGTGCCCGTACCGTCGGACAGTTATCTTTTCCTGAATCTTCCCCAAGGGTTCGGGCCAAGCCCCGCCTTTTCTCTGGCAGGGCCGTGGCGGGAAGTCTTCCATGCCGCCCCGTTCCAGCCGGAGCTTGATTTCCTCCAGCCCGGCAACGTGCTTGCCCTCGGAGGCGAGCGCAAGCTGGATCTCCACGCCAGCGGCCTGACCGCCATCCGCTGGAGGGCTTCGCGCGTCCTCAAGCCGTATCTCGGTTTTCTTGCCACGCAGCCGCAGCCGTTTACCAATACGGATATTCCGTTCGACGCCCTCAGCGACGTGCAGGAAGGCGTCATCGCGCTCAAGCGCACCGATCCGGGCGTGCCGCAGTTTACGGTGCTCGACGTGGCTCCTCTGTTCAAAGATGGGCGCGGGCTCATGCGCATTGAACTGGTGGGCATGGACGGCGACAAGGAAGTCGTCTCCGCCAGCCGCTTCCTGCTGGTGACGGATCTCGGGATGATTGTGAAGAAGAACGCCGACGGAAGCCGCGATGTCTTCGTGTGTTCGTTGTCGGAAGGCAATCCCATATCCGGCGCAGCGGTGCATATCCTCGGAACCAACGGCCTGCCCGTGGCCGAAGCCGTGACCGACGCCGGGGGCAGGGCGGCCTTGCCCTCCGTGTCCGGCCTGAACCGCGAAAAGCGGCCCGTCGCCGTGACCGTTTCGGTGAAGCGCGGCGCGGACGAGGATGCGGCATGGCTGCCGCTCGACGATTACTCCCGCGTCGTGGACTATTCGCGCTTCCCCACGCAGGGGCAGACCAGCAACGCCGACGGCATCAACGCCTATGTGTTCAGCGAGCGCGGCATCTTCCGGCCCGGCGAGACGCTGCGTTTCGGTATGCTCATGCGCCGGGGCGACTGGAAGGCGTTGCCGCCCGACATGCCCTTCTTCGCGGAACTGTCCGATCCCTCGGAACGGACGATCCTGCGGCGGCAATTCGTCGTCGGGGCCGACGGCCTTGCCGAGCTGAGCTGGACCGTCCCCGAAGGCGCGCCCACGGGCCGCTATCGCCTCGACGTGCAGACCCCCAATGCCGACGGCTTTGCGGTCGTGCTCGGTTCCGGGGCCGTGCGGGTGGAGGAATTCCAGCCCGACACCATGAGCCTGTCCGCAACGGTCAACCCCGCTCCCGGCAAGGGCTGGCTCAACGCATCTCAGGCCTCGGCGGACGCGGCCCTCAAGAATCTGTATGGCCTGCCCGCCGTGGACCGTCGCCTGCGCGGTCAGCTTTCGGTGCGGCCCGCATCGCTGTCTTTCCCCGGTTATGAGGATTTCACGTTCCACGATGCCATGCCCTATCGGGGGTCGGCTCTGACGCTGGATCTCGGCGAAGTCCGTACCGACGCGCAGGGCCGTGCCGTGCTGCCGCTGCCGCTGGAAAAGCTGCGCGGCGGAACCCTCCATTGCCGCCTTCTTGTCGAAGGCTTTGAGCCGGGCGGCGGACGTTCCGTGACGACCGTGCGCGACTTCCTTGTTTCTCCGCTTCAGGCCGTGCTCGGCTACCGTCCCACCGGGGCCGGGGGCAATCTCGGCTTCATCCCCAAGGGCAGCGAATCCACGCTGGAATTTGTGGCGCTCGGCCCGGATCTCGGCCGCGCCGATCCCGGCGAGCTGACGTTCTCCGTGGCGGAGCGGCGGTACGTGACCAGCCTCGTCACGGACAAGGACGGGCGTTACCGTTACGACGAAACCCCGGTCGACCGGGAAATCGCTTCCTCAAAGCGGTCTTTCGACGCGTCCGGCAATCTGGCGTGGGCCGTGCCCACGGACAAGCCCGGCGAATTCCTGCTCAGCGTGCGGAACGCCTCCGGCCAGATCATGGCCCTCGTGCCCTTCACGGTGGCGGGCAACGACGACCTGCGCCTCGCCGGGCGGGACGAATTGCCCTCCGGCAACCTGCGCCTGCACATCGACAAGGCGGACTATGCGCCCGGCGAATCCATCCGGTTGTTCCTGTCTTCGCCGTACGACGGCATGGGCCTGATCACGCTGGAGCGCGACAGCGTTGCGGCCTCCCGCTGGTTCCGCGTCCGCGCCGGGAATAGCGTGCAGGAAATCGCGGTTCCCAAGGATTTCGAGGGCCGCGCCTATGTCAACGTGTCGCTGGCCCGTTCCCTGTCCTCGCCCGACGTGTTCATGCAGCCGCACAGTTACGCGGTGGCTCCGCTCACCGTGAATGTGGCGCGGCGGGACATGGGGCTCAGGCTCAAGGCTCCGGAACAGGTGCTGCCCGGTAGCGCGCTCTCGGTATCCCTGTCCGCCCGCCATCCGGGAAAGGCGTTGATTTTCGCCGTGGATGAGGGCGTGCTTCAGCTCACCGCCTTCGCCACGCCCGATCCTCTGCGTTATCTGCTCAACGACCGGGCGCTGGAAGTGGAGACGCGGCAGATGTTCGATCTGCTCATGCCGGATCACGGCCAGCTCCGCATCCCGGCCTTCGGCGGCGATATGGCCTTGTCCGGCGGGCGGTTCCACAATCCTTTCAAGCGCAAGGCCGAACCGCCCTTGAGCTGGTGGTCCGGCATCGTGGAGGTGGGGGCTGAGACGTCCGTCACCATCCCCGTTCCCGGCTATTACAACGGCCGCGTTCGCATCATGGCGGTGGCGGCGTCGCCGGATACGGCGGGCCGCGCCGAAACCGACGCCACGGTGCGCGGCCCGGTGGTTCTGACGCCGCAGCTTCCGGTTCTGGCTTCGCCGGGCGACGAGTTCGAGGCCGCGCTTGCCGTCGCCAACAATACGGGACAGCCGGCTTCCTTTGCGCTGGCGTTGTCGCCTGACGAGGCCCTGCGCGTGGTTTCCCCGCCGCCCGTTGAAATAGCCGTAGGCGCGGGTTCCGAAAAGGTGATTCCGTTCCGCGTCAAGGTCGGGGATGTGCCCGGCAACGCGGAACTGCGTTTTGCCGTGACCGATGCCGCCGGAAACCGGACTGTCCGTTCCGCAACGCTGTCCGTGCGTCCGGCTTCGCCCCTGCGCGAAAGTTTGAGCGTCGGGTCGGCCTCCGCCTCCACGGTTCTGAAGACAGGGCGCGAGCTGTACCCCCATGAAGCCAAGGGTTCCGCTTCCGTTTCGGCGCTGCCCCTGCCCGCGCTGCGTGGGCTGATCCGTTATCTTGACGCCTATCCGTACACTTGTGCGGAACAGCGCATCAGCCGGGCCATGCCTTACGCGCTGCTCATGAATCGGCCCGAACTGCTTGCCGATGCGGGCAGGGCGCCGGACGCGGCGCGCAAGCTCGCCCGGGAACGCATGGACGAGGCCGTGCAGGGCATCCAGTCGGCGCTGAATTGGCGGGGCGTGTCCCTCTGGCCCGGCGGGGAGCCCGACGTGCTGGTCACGGCCTATGCCGCCGATTTCCTGCTGACCATGCGGGAGTCCGGGGCGGCTCTGCCCGGCGGTTTGCTGGCCGAGGTCTTCGGGGCGCTTGAGAATGCGCTGGATCGGGTGCCGGATTCGCTGGAAGAAGGCCGTGCCCAAGCCTATGGGCTGTGGGTTTTGACCCGCGAAGGCCGCATCACGACGCAAGCGATGGAGCAGCTCGTTTCGCAGCTTGAGGACAGGTTCCCCGAGTGGCGGAAGGACGTGGCTTCCACGCTGTTGGCGGGAAGCTGCGCGATCATGCGCATGAACGACGATGCGCGTCATCTGATTGCGCTTTACCAAGCTCCGGGCCCCGATTTTCAGGCTCGCGGCTATCTCGACGCGTTGGGCGTTCAGGCATTGCGGGCGTCGGTTCTGGCCCGGCATTTCCCTGATATGCTGGATACGCAGCGCACTGAACTGGCACAAGAACTGCTCGATGTGCTGAATGGCGGGCGGTATGTGACCCTTTCCGCATCCCTTGGCGTCCGCGCCCTGCTCGACATGGGGGGCGCGGCGAACATGCCTTCCGGCATTTCTTTGCGCTGCACGTCCATGCAGCCGGGGTTCGAGCCCGTGGAATCCGCGCCCGCGGATCTTGGAGGCATGTTGACGCTTTCCGCGCCCGGGTGTGCGGCGTATGCGCTGGATATGCCCGCGGGTTCCCAGCCTCTGTACTGGGAAGTTTCGGAGCAGGGTTTCGACCGCAAGCCGCCGTCCGAAGCCTTGGCACAGAGGCTTGAAGTGTCGCGTGAATACCTTGATGCCGAAGGGCGGCCCGTGACGACGGTGAAGCAGGGCGATGTGGTGACGGTGTCCATTTCCGCGCGTTCGCATGGAGGGTCCGTTTCCGATGCGGTCATTGTGGATCTGTTGCCCGGCGGGTTCGAAATGGTGCTCAATTCTGACATCAAGGGCCAAAATCCAAGCGGTGAGTCGGGCTACAAGTCCGTCGATCGCCGCGAGGATCGGATGATTGTGTTTTCGGAGCTGGCTGTGGAGCCCTCCGTGTTTACGTATAAGATCCGTGCCGTGAACAAGGGCGTGTACACGCTTCCGCCTGTGCAGGCCGAAGCGATGTACAACCGTAGCCTTCAGGCGCACTCGGCGGGCGGGGTCATGGTCGTCGAGTAGGAAGCCTCCGGCGGCAACCCCGCCCGGGGGCGAGCCGCCCCCCGGACCCCGGCGAAACCGGTGGTGCAGCGGTCAGAGGCGGTATTCGACATCCCGAGCGGCGTTACCGCTCGGGATGTTTGATATAATATCTGATTATATTGTGGTTGGATGATAAGGAAGTATGGCTGAGGGGAAAATCAGACCCAAAGGGCGGCAAAGTCATGACCGTTAGGTTTACGGGCATCGCACGTAGAGCAATTCCCCCAAACAGGGCCAAGGAGTGGAAGCCCTTTGTCGCCGGAGGCGTTTCCCAAAGGATTTCATGTGCGCAAAACCATCGCTTTCGCCTTCGTGCTGGCGTTGCTGTTGCCGATCGCGGCGTTCTGGGGCTGGCTTGTCCTGAGTCCCAAACCGCCGCTTCTGGACGGCGTGCCGTTTTCGCCGCTGGTGCTGGATCGGGACGGGAATCTGCTCAGGCTGGGCCTTTCCGAAGATGAAAAATACCGTGTCCGTATCCGGCTGAACGAGGTCGCGCCCGAGATGGTGCGGGCGGTGCTGCTTTACGAGGATCGGCATTTCTACCGGCACCCCGGCGTCAATCCGTTGTCCCTGCTCAGGGCTTCGGCGGGGATGCTCGGCGGGGCACGGCGTATGGGCGGTTCCACGATTACCATGCAGGTGGCCCGGCTCCGGCTCGGCCTGTCCACAACCACGCTTTCGGGCAAGTTCGCGCAGATGGCCCGCGCCCTTCAATATGAATACCATTATGGCAAGGGGGAAATCCTTGAGGCGTATTTCAACCTCGCGCCTTATGGCGGCAATATCGAAGGCGTCGGCGCGGCGGCGCGCATTTATTTCCGCACTACCTCCGGACGCCTTACCCGGACCGAAAGCCTTGCCCTTGCCGTCGTGCCGCAGAATCCGGTCAGGCGCTCTCCGCTGAACGGCCCGGATTTCGAGGCCGCCCGTGCCCGGATGCAGATGCTTGCCGATGCCGAAGACGCTCCGGGCGGTGGGCAGGGGGCGACTGCTTCTTTTGGCGCGTCGGGTTTCGCCTTGGGGAGGGCCCTGCCGCCGCTCCGGGTGTATGGTCCGGCGCGGCTGCCGTTCGGGGCTCCGCACGTTTCGAGCGAGACGCTTCCGTTGTCGCGGGGTGGGGAGCCTGTGCGCACCTGTATCGACAGCGGGTTGCAGCGGCTTATGGAGAGGGCCGTTGCCGGATTCGCGGCACGGGGAAGGCGTTATGGCCTGAACAATGCGGCGGCGCTGCTCATCCATTGGCCGAGCATGGAGATCCGGGGGCTCGTGGGGTCGGCCGGTTTTTCTGACGCGGCCATATCCGGACAGGTGGACGGAACCCGTGCCCGGCGTTCGCCCGGCTCGACGCTCAAGCCCTTCATTTACGGCATGGCTCTGGATCAAGGGCTGATCCATCCGCAAACGTTGCTTCCCGATTCGCCGCGCAGTTTTGGCGGCTATGACCCAGAGAATTTCGACCGGGTGTTCCGCGGCCCCTTGCCCGCTCATGAGGCTCTGCGCGCCAGCCGTAACCTGCCCGCGATTCTGTTGGCCTCGCAGCTGCGCCCGGGTTTTTATGGCTTTCTGCTGCGCGCCGGGGTGGATCTCCCGTTCAGCGCGGACCATTACGGCCTCAGCCTCGTGCTCGGCGGCGCGGAGGTTTCCATGCGCGAGCTTGGCGGCCTGTATGCTATGCTGGCGAACAAGGGCGTGTGGCGGCATCCCCGTCTGTACGAGGGGGAAGCGGCTGGTTCCGCCGTGCCTCTGCTGTCGCCCGAGGCCGCCGTCGTAACCCTGCGTATGCTGGAGGATGACGCCCATTTCGTCAGGTCGAAAGAAGGGCCTGTCCCGCTGCGCTTCAAGACCGGAACCTCCAACGGGTTCCGCGACGCGTGGACGGCGGGCGTGGTCGGCCCCTATGTGCTGGTGGTCTGGGTGGGGAATTTCGACAATACGCCGAACCCGCTGCTTGTGGGCGGCGATGTGGCGGCTCCTTTGTTCACGGATATCGCGCAGGCGCTGGCGTCCGACGCCGGGCCGCTCGATGATCTCGTTCCCGTTCAACAGGAAGGCCTGAACATTACCCGCGAAACCGTGTGCACGGCGACCGGGGATCTCGATGTCTCCCTGTGCGGGGACACCACCGAAACGTGGTACATCCCCGGACGCTCCCCTACGCGTTCCTCGGGCGTGTTCCGCACCATCCTTATTGATGCGGAAACCGGGCTGCGCGCCTGCCGCCCGGTTCCGGGCCGGACCGAGGAGCGCGTATGGGAATTCTGGCCTTCTGATTTGCAGGCGTTGTTCCTGCGGGCGGGCGTAGTGAAGCCCCCGCCACCGCCTTTCAGTCCGGAGTGCGGCCCGGAAGCCGGCGTACAGCCCGGGCGTCCTCCCCGGATCATCACTCCGAAGGACGGAGTTGTGTATCAGAGGCGGTTGTCCGATCCGGAACGGAGCGGCATTCCGCTCGTTGCGAGCACGGATGCGGACGCCGGCGCCGTGTTCTGGTTCGTGAAGGATCGGTTTATCGGGCGCGGCGTACCCGGCGAGCCGTTGGTCTGGCACCCTGGCGACGGCGCGCAGATGTTGCGCGTTGTGGACAATCTCGGGCGGGCGGCCATGCAGAAAATTGTGGTCAGGACTCTGCCGTAGGACAGATGTGTGTTGAAGGAATCTGGAGCCGTTAAGGGCGAGACTGTTACATCCATCAAGTATTCTTACGCAAAAGGGCGGCACCGGTTTATGGTGTCGCCCTAGCCTTTTGTAAAGCGCCATGCCTTCGGCGCGACCGTTCACGCCGGGGTCCGGGGTGCGGCTCGCACCCCGGACAGGGTCAAGGGACGGCAGTCCCTTGCCGCCGGGGGCATCCCCTACGCCGAGCCGCAGGGTATGCCGTACTTCTTGAGCTTGGCGTACAGGGTGGAGCGCTTCATCCTGAGCAGGGTTTCCGCGCCGCTGGGACCGCGCACGCGGCCTTCGGTGCGCTCCATGATGTGGCGCAGATAGCGCTCCTCAAGCTCGGAGAGCGTCGGGACGTCCGCAACGGTTTCGAGAAATGGGGAAGGGCGATCTGCGGGCTGATGCGCTGCGGGCGAAGCCCCGAGCACGAAGTCGAGCTGCCCGGCATTGTTCAGAATAACCGCCCGTTCAATCTCATTTTTGAGTTCGCGCACATTGCCGGGCCAGTCGTATTCGCACAGGCGGCGCTGCTGTTCCGGGGAGAGCGGCAGGGGGTGCTTGTCGTGGCGCCGGGCGAAGTGCTCGATGAAGGCCTGTACCAGGCCGGGGATGTCCTGCTTGCGTTCGCGCAGGGGCGGGATGGTCAGGGGGACGACGGAGATGCGGTACAGCAGGTCTTCGCGGAATCGCCCTTCCCTGACTTCTTTCCACAGATCGCGGTTGGTCGCGGCCACGAGCCGGAACCGGGAAAGGATCTCCCGAGTGCCCCCCAGACGCATGAAGCGCTGATCCTGCAGGACGCGCAGAAGCTTGGTTTGAATGAGCGGCGGGATCTCGCCCACTTCGTCGATGAAGAGCGTGCCTTGGTCGGCGAGTTCGAAGAGGCCGATCTTCTGCCGGATGGCCCCGGTGAACGCGCCGCGCTCATAGCCGAAAAATTCGCTCTCGAAAAGGGATTCCGGCATACTCGCCGGGTGCACCACCACGAACGGCCCGCTCCGCAGGCTGATCTGATGGATGTTCCGGGCCATGATTTCCTTGCCCACGCCGGTTTCGCCGAGGATGAGCACGGGCGCGTCGGTTATGCCCACCCGCAGGGCTTGTTCGAGGGAGGCCCGCAGGCCCTCGCCGACGACCGGGATCATGTCGCCGTCTTTCTGTCGGGTAATGGCAAGGAGGCGATCCTGTTGCTGGCTGGCTTCTTCGGTACGGACGAGCTCAAGCCGCAGGCCGGACCGGACCTCAGCCGCGAACAGCCGGGCGAGATCGCGGAGCAGGGCCGGGGAGAGGCGTTGGAACATGCCGCTGGTGAAGGCGCTGTCCATATAGAGGAGCCACGGGTAGGGCTCGCCGACGTCGAGCGCGAGGCACAGCCGCTGGTGTTCACTGTGGGTGGAGGCGGCATTGCGGAGGATGCTTTCCAGCCACTCCATACAGCTCCGCATCCCGTCGCTTTCCAGCTCCATGCGGGTGAGGTTGACCGAGGCCACGAACTCCGGCCTGCCGTCGTCGGTGGGGCGGAACAGCGCGGCGCGCTCGGACTGGAGCTCCTGCTGCGCGATGTCGAGCAGGTGCTGGAACAGCTCGTCGCTCCGATAGGAGGTCGGTTCGCGGTTGAAGGCGGCGTGGCAGCGGTCGAGAAGGATGCGGCCCGGCGTGTCCTCGGCTTCCGGCTCGGGTGCGGGGACGAGGGCTGGGAACGCCTCCCCGGTCGCCGCGATGGCGGCGGTGCGGTAGGAGGCGTTTTCGTCGAGCGGGTGCCCGATGATCTCGGCGACGGACTTGCGCTGCTGGTGGGCTTCACGGTGCTGGCCCATCGCTTCAAGCATGTTGGCGAGTTCGTGATGGGTGAGCACGAGTTCGCGGGGATCTCCGGTGGGTTCCAGTTCGCGCAGGCTGTCGTGAAGGAGGGAGACGACTTCTTCGGCGGGTGCGCCCCGCCCTCGGAGGCGCAGGGCATGGACCCGCAGCGCCGTGCCCCGGAGCTGGCGGTTGGGCTGGCGGAGGAAGGTTTCGATCGTGGCTTCCACCTCGTAACGCGGGATGGGCGGGTAGCCCCGTTGCTCGAAGACGTAGAGGAGATCCAGCACGAGAGGATCGAGGAAAGGCGAATGGGGGACCCCGCGCGCGGCGGCGCGCAGGGTTTCGTTGCGGAGGACGCGGTAGGCGGCGTCGGTGCGGCCCGAAAGATGGTGGTAGACGGCGAGGGCGCGCACGGCGCTGGAAGCGACCTTATGGTTTTGCTCGGGAGGAACGCAGTTGAGGAGGTAGTCGATTTTGACAATCGCTTCGTCCAGGGCGCCTTTACGGAGGAGCAGGAAGCACAGGTGGGCGATCCAGAGCACGGCGACGAGGCGTTCCCCGGCGAGTTCGGCGGTCTGGCGCGCGGATTCGATGATGCCGGTGGCGAGAGGGTACTCGCGCAAGTACATGGCGGCCTGGCTGGCGCAGAAGGAAAGGGGCTCGAAAAAACGTTTGTACCACCAGTGATCCTGCGCGGGGCGGCGCGCATAACACTGCAGGGTTTCACGGAAATGGCCCTTGAGGAAGTTCTCGATGCCTTCAAAGACCGGGATGCGATCCTGCATGTCCTGTTCCTTGAAATGGCGCATCTTTTCCGAACCGTGGAAAAAGCGGTCCGTGAGCGGCGGCTCTCCGCCCGAGAACAATTGCAGGTAATGCCGGAAGATCCAGATCATGGGCATGAAGCGTTCGCTGCCGTTGCGGGCCGAAAGCTCGTAGGCGAGCGGGGAGAGTTCCGTGGCGAGCTGGAGGTAGTGGTGTGAGAAAATACACATGCTCTGGACCACGAGTACGAGTTCGGCGTACCGCCAGCTTTTCTGGCCTGCATCGTCCATATGCGCGCGCCCCCAGCGGAGCAGGAACTGCACGACCATTTCGAAACAGGCGAATACGGCAGGTTCGTTGTCCTTGAGGCGGTCGTCGATGAAGCGGACCACGATTTCGCAGTCTTCCAGTGTGGCGTCTCCGCCGAGTACGCCCATGTGATAGGGGACGCCCGTATCCGGACAGGCGCTGCACAGGGTCTCGGCCATGTCTTCCAGCAGATCCGGCTCGATGCGGGTGATGGCCCATGCCGGGGCTCCGGAACCGCCGTCAGGGGAGCCCTCTGCGGGAGCGGCGGCGACATGCTTCTGAAGGGAGAGTTCCCTCAGCGCGGAGCGGACACGGATTTCGGGCAATCCGGTGATGGAGGCGAGTTCCCGTTCGTGGAGCGGGCGTGCGGAAAGCTGGAGGGCGAGCAGGAGCGAAGCGTGAGGGACACTGGAGGCGAGGGTGGGCATGGCGCGGACTCCTTGGGGGGGCGTCCTGTTTTTTAGACGCATCCTGATTTCTGGACGCTGTTCATCCCGTTTTCTAGACGAGTGATAGTTCGCATTTTATCATACTGTCAAGAACTTCTTGAAAAACGCTCGATTGCATGACTTGAGCCTTTTGGCATCCCCCTTGCTCTTTTAAACGCATGTACCCGCTGGAGGGTGCGCATTCCAATGCCTCAAGGAGGATGTCTTCATGCAATATGCCAGTGTGTTGTTGTTCAACGCCGTGGTCCTGACTCTTGATGGAAACGATGCCGTGGCTTCGGCCCTCGCGCTGGACGGCGACCGTATCCTTGCCGTCGGCGATCGGGACGGGCTCGCTCCGCTCATCGGGCCGGACACGGAATGCAGGGACATGGGGGGCGCTGCCGTGCTCCCCGGCTTTTACGACGCCCACGGGCATATTCTGATGGCCGCGCAAGGACGCGGGCGCGTAAACCTCAATTCGCCGCCTCTTGGGACCTGCCGGACGCTCGGCGACATCCTTGCCGCCATCCGGGCCCGTGCGGCGGAAACGCCCGAGGGCGAATGGGTGCTTGCCTGCGGCCTCGACGATACGCTGCTGACGGAAAAGCGGTTCCCCAGCCGTTGGGAACTGGATGAGGCGGCTCCGCACAATCCCGTGTTTGCACAGCACATTTCCAGCCATTTGTGCGCCCTGAACAGCGCGGCCCTGAAGCTGGCCGGGATTGACCGCCATACGCCGGACCCCGCCGGGGGCATCATCCGGCGCGATGCGGACGGCGAACCGGACGGCGTGCTTGAGGAAAGCCCGGTTTATGAAACCATCATGCCGCTGCTGCCCACGCAGACGCGGGAGCAGCGGATCGACGACCTTGCCGCCACCACGCGGGATTATGCCGCGCGGGGCATCACCACGGCGGTGGACGCGGCCTTGTTCTCCTACGACGACGCGGAGCTTTTGCGCACCGTACAGGAGCAGGGGCGCCTCGCGGTCCGGGTGCACGTCAATCCCTTTACGTCGCTTGATCCTGACGATCCGCGGCTGGCGTTCGATGGGAAGGATGTGACCATCGGCGGGGTCAAGCTGCTCGCGGACGGCTCTTTGCAGGGCTATACCGGCTACCTCACCAAACCCTACCACACCCCGTATCAGGGCGACCCCGAATGGCGGGGCTATCCCACGCACAGCCGCGAGAATCTGTTCGCGCTGATCGAAGCCGCGCATGGGCGTGGGCAGTTCCTCATCCATACCAACGGCGATGCCGCCACCGACGACGCCCTTGATGCTCTTGAAGCCGCGCAGGCCAAACATCCCCGCAAGGATTGCCGCCACATCCTGATCCATGCCCAGACGATCCGCGAGGAGCAGCTCGATCGCCTCGGAGCGGCGGGCTACACGCCTTCGTTCTTCACCGCCCATGTCTATTACTGGGGCGACCGCCACCGGGATCTGTTCCTTGGCCCGGAACGCGCCGCCCGGATGGACCCCATGCGCTCCGCGCTGGATCGCGGCCTCGTGATCACCGCGCACTGCGACTCCCCCATCGTCCCCGCCGATCCGTTGCTGTCCATTTGGGTCAGCGTCAACCGCCTGACATCCTCCGGTCAGGTACTTGGTCCGGATCAGCGCATTTCCGTGCTCGAAGCCTTGCGCGCCCATACCTTTAATCCCGCGTGGCAGAATTTCCAGGAAAACGACAAAGGCTCCATCGAGCCCGGCAAGCTGGCCGACCTTGTGGTCCTCGACGCCAATCCGCTGGAAGTCGATCCCGCCGATCTGCGCAACATTGGTATTCTGGAAACCATTGTAGGCGGGAAAACCGTGTATTCCGCCCGTGCCTGATTGACGCGCGGGCGTGCTCATCCGCCCGCGCCGTCTTCCTTCAACCGCGGGCTCCGCTCCCGCACGAACAAGAGGATCCGCCCATGTCCCAAGCCACCCAGACGACCCCGATTGGGGCTCCCGTGGAAGAACCGGCCGTTCCTGTCAGCCGCCCCCGTTTCATGTTCGCCTTTGTCGTCTTGTACATGCTGTTCCTGCTTGACTTCTCGGCGCGCCTCGGCGTGACTTCCGTGTTCCCCGCCATGCAGAAAGCCCTCGGGTTGACCGACTCCCAGATCGGCGTGGCCGGTTCCGCCGTGCTCTGCGGTATGACCCTGTTCGTGTTGCCGCTTTCCTTCATCGCGGACAAAACGTCCAAGAAAAAAGCCATCACCCTCATGTCCGGCCTGTGGGGAGTCGGCTGTCTGCTGTGCGGGCTCGTCTCGAACTTCTTCCTCATTCTGCTTGGCCGGTTCATGGTCGGCATGGGCAACGCCAGCTATGCTCCGGTGTCCGTATCCATGCTGACGAGCTGGACCAAGAAGTCCCGCTGGGGCTCGGTGATCGGGCTGTACAACTCCTCCATGTCCGTGGGACTCGCCGCTGGGACGGCCGTAGCGGGCATTCTGGCGCAGAGCATCGGCTGGCGCGCGCCGTTCATCGTGATGGGCGTGGTGACGCTGCTGTTCATGGTGCTTTCCATGGCTCTGCCGAAGACTTCGGCCAAGCCTGAAAACGCCAAAAAAGACGACGTGAGCCTGAAGGAAGCCTTTGGCGTTACCTTGAAGAACAAGACGCTCGTCATGCTCGGTATCGGCGTCGGCCTCGGCAACATGGTCTATTCCAGCATGGTGGCGTGGATTCCCATGTTCCTCGTCCGCGAAATGGGCTGGACCAGCGCGGAAGTGGGGGCGTACATGAGCCCGGTATACCTGTTCACCGGCATTGTGATCACGCCCTTGTCCGGGATCATTTCCGACCGTCTCGGCCGGTGGAGCCGCAAAACCCGTGCGTGGCTCGGCGTCCCCTGTTTCGTCCTGTTGGCGGCCTGTTTCGGCTTCGGGTTTATGCTGAAGAGCTTCCCCCTCATCGCGCTTGGGGTCATGCTCTTCCTCATCCCGGTTACCGGCATCCATATCGCTACGCAGGAGCTTGTTCCCGCCCGCTACAAGGCGTCGGCCTACGGGACCTATGTGACGTTCCTCCAGGGGCTCGGCTTCTTTGGCCCCATGCTGGTGGGTGCCCTGTCCGATGCGTTCGGCCTGAATATCGCCATTGTGTATGTGCAGTTCGTCTTTGTGCTTGGCGCGCTCATGCTCCTGTGCGCGGGCTTCACGTATCAGGGAGACTTCGACCGCGCCCGGGCGCTTGATAAGCGGTAATATCAGGAAGCAGAGGCCTTTTCTGTTCTTGCTTTTCGGATTTGGATAACGAAGCGGTATGACAGGCGTTCATGCCGCTTCGTTTTGGGTGGGCGGTACGGTGCCCGGCTATGCATGGGGCGAGGGAAAGGGGGAACGGGCCGCCGTGAGGTCGAAGAAGTTCAAAAGGGGACGGTTCCGTGACAGTGTATATCAATACCGCCGCATGTTTTTGTGCCCCTCCATTTTTCCGTTGTTATTGCTGGGCGGCGTTTTGGGCCGGGTGGATTTCGACAATACTGGCATCGGTCGTTGTTTATATGCCGAAACCTGTGGGTAGGTGGACAAGATGCACCACGCGAGCGTGGCAGTTCGGATGTGCGTGGCCTGAATGCGGCAGCGGTTCCGTAAAAAGTGAGTTTTATATTTGACAATAAATTTCAAAATCAATAAGCTCCGCCAAAAGAGAACGCTGCTGCGATGGCTTGCACATACGTTCATCTCACGGGGATTCTGGCTCTTCAGGAGGCCGAGTTGACTTTTTCGTATAAACGGTGCGCGCGGGTACTAACGCTGGTTGCCGTGTCCTTGCTTGGATTGGCGTTGCTTGTCCGGGCTCTCGTCGCCTTTATTGAGGCGTTGGCCGTGCTTCTCCTTGCCGTGGTCGTGGCGTCGTTGGCCCTGCCGAGGGGGATCAGCTGGTACTGGCGTCAAGCACGGCGGGAAATCCCGCGGTTGTTGCGCAACCTTGGGGACTTGTTGGATACTTCCGCGTCGGAACCGAAAGCGGCGGCTGACGGGCAGGCGAGAACGGAATGATCCGCAGGCTGCATCACCTGAGAAACGGGCAGAGTGGTTTTGTCGTTGCCATCGCCGCTGCGGGCGAACGTGCCCAGCGCCTCCGGGATATGGGGTTGCTTCCCGGTGTCGGGATTACGGTCATGGGCCGTTCTCCGATGGGGGATCTCTTGTCTCTCCGTGTAATGGGAACCACGCTGGCTTTACGTGTGGCCGACGCTGAGGACGTTACCGTCAGCACGGATGACTGACGTTGCCGAGGTGAATCCTCCTTTTTCCGGTGCCGTGGGAGTCTCTAACGACTTTCCGAGACGGTTTAATGGGCTCTCCAAGGCACCCCTTCCAGAGCGAAGCTCCCGATATGAACTTGAAAAGCGGAACCTCCACTGTTCCCCCGATATTGCTGCTACAGCGGCAAAACCGGGTAATCTCATTTACATTTTTGAATAGCTGTTTATAGTTGATTAAGATTTTTATTATCAATAATGAAGATCGGCAATCGGCCGATTCGCAATACAACCAGAGAGGAAGTTATGAACAATCGCTTCGGAACGACTTCGGACATGATCATTCAGACGGTGCAGGAAAAAGAAGGATGCGCTTGCCTCGCCATTGACGAAAAAGGACTGTACCTGACCTCGCCGGCGTATGTGGATCGGCCCCTTGCCGATCCGAACCGCTACGCCGGAAACCGTAAAGATGTGGCTGCCCGATTGAATGCATTGAGCCTTGATGCGGACAGCCTGCTTGAGCAGAACCGGCATCGAATCCCCAAAATTACAGGTGAATCCAAAAAGAAGGTCAACCCTCTTAAGGCATCCAAGCGCAGCATGAAAGGCTGATACGCGGGGTTCATCGGTCCTCATAGCAAAAGCGGAAGGGAAACCTTCCGCTTTTTTTATCAAAAATCGAAGAAGCGTACCATCTGAGGCTTCTGTCTCTGGAGCGGCGACGTGAATATATGGGAATGCCCGTTGAAGCCCACGCGTAAACCGTTTTGACCCATGCACGGAAAAGTTTGTATTATCGTATGCGGCATAGGAAATGGAACATGCTGACGAGACAGGCGAAAAAAAGGAAAAGAGTCGCCTCGGGAATTTCCTTATCAGAAAATCCCTTGTGAGAATCTTTACTAGGGAGGTGCAACAGGATAAGGAATCAGCAAGTGATATTGCCGCCCATTGGGATCGGAAGAAAACGGAAGGGTCCGGTTCCGCGTGGAAAAAGGTTCTTTTTAAGATGGGGAACCAATGGTGTATTTTCTATAATGGGCCATGCCGCGTTTTTGCTCTGAAAATGATTGTTGTGAAATAAGATATAGATATGCTTTTGAGTTGTTGGGAGTATGTCTCTCATGGGCTCAAAGCAGCATCCTGTGTTTTCAATTCCCCAACGGCCCATATCCGGTCTTGATGGTGGGATTGTGTGCTTGAATGCCATTGCCCTATGGCCAGCGCATTTGATGGTCCGGTTACGGCAACTGTTTTTAACGTATTACTTTAAGGATGTTTGAACCACCATGAAGTACGCTTGGACACTGGCGATATGTCTGGCGGTCCTGTGTCTTGCCGCCCCTTCCGAAGCCGCGCCACAGAAGGCGCTTCGGGATGCCCATGTGGATCTCGCATGTGCGGACTGCCACACCGGGCAGAAAAATCCAAAACAGGCCGGGGCGGTATCCTGTGCCAAATGCCATGATGCACCGGAGGTCGCCAAACGGACAGCCTCCCGTGGAAAGAAAAATCCTCATATTTCTCCGCACTGGGGAACGGAGGTTCCTTGTTGGGTCTGCCACAAGGAACACGCCGAAGATCAGAATTACTGCCTCATCTGCCATACGTGGTGATGCGGGGCCTCATTATACTGTACACGGAAACCTGATTTCCGTAAGAAATGGAACAACCCCGGAAGAGATCGCACGCGGCCTTGGTTGGCCGCCGCTGGTTTTCCCGGCGAAGATCTCCCATCCCCAAGCCTCTGGAGGATGCCTATGTCCAGCGCCCCGGCCTCGCAGCCCGCTACGCCCAATCCTGAAAAAGAAAGCGAACTGATTTACGGCCTCGAGTCCCATCCGCCTTTCGGCTCGTCCTTGCTGGCCGCCCTCCAGCACATTTTGGCCATGGTGCTCAGCGTCATGGCACCGCCCGCCATCGTCGCGGGCGCGTTGGGCGTCCCCCCGGAAGCCATCGCCTACCTTGTCAGCATGTCCCTGCTGTTCGCGGGCATCGGGATCTGGTTTCAGGTGTCCCGGCCCTTCGGTATCGGTTCCGGCATGTTGAGCATCCAGGCGACGAGCTTCGCGTTTCCCGGCACGCTCATTGCCGTGGGGGCCCTCCTCATGAAAGAGCAGGGCATGTCGTGGGAGCAGGCGCTATCAACTCTCTTCGGCGTATGTTTCATCGGCGGGTTTGTGGTCATGGCGGGGAGCCGTATCATGCCGTTCCTGCGCAAGATCATCACGCCCACCGTGGCTGGCATCACCGTTATGATGATCGGCGTCTCCCTCGTGCGCGTGGGAGCGATCGATCTCGCAGGGGGGTTCGCGGCCAAGGCCGATGGAACATTTGGGGACATCTCCAACTTGTTCCTTGGCACGCTGGTCATTCTCGCTATCGTTTGCGTCAACCGCAGCAAGAACCCGCTGTTGCGCATGAGCTCGCTCATCGTGGGCATCCTTGTCGGCTTCGCAGTGGCAATAGTAATGGGCAAGGTCAATTGGAACATCCTTTCCGAACAGCATACCTGGTTCATCATGCCCGTGCCGTTCAAGTTCGGCTTCTTCGGCTTTGACTTGCATTCATTCCTTGTCTTGAGTTTTCTTTTTCTTGTTGTGGTCATTGAGGCCATCGGCGACTTGACGGCCACCAGCGTCGTCTCTGAACAGCCCGTGCGTGGTCGCGTCTACCGTAGCCGTTTGGCGGGCGGCATCCTTTGCGACGGTATGATGACCTCCCTCGGGGCTATATTCGGTTGCTTCCCCGTGGCGACGTTCTCCCAGAACAACGGCGTCATCCAGCTCAGCGGCGTCGCCAGCCGCAAGGTGGGCAAATTCTGCGGCGTGCTGTTTATCCTGTTCGCTCTGTTTCCCATTATAGTGGTGTTTTTCCAGCTTCTGCCCCGCCCCGTACTCGGGGGCGCGCTGGTCGTCCTTTTTGGGACCATCGCCTGTTCGGGTATCCGCATCCTGTTGCAGCATGAAGTGAACCGACGTGAATCCATCATCATTGCCGTGTCCATCGGGGTGGGCCTCATGTCCATGACTACCCCGGAAGTTTTTGAACGCCTGCCGCGTTTCCTCAAGATATTCTTTGATTCCGCCATTGTTTCCGGCGGCGTCACCGCCATGATCGTCCATCAGATCCTCCCCAAGGGCATCTGCCCTTACGAGGGCGATGAGGACGATGAGGACTGTAACCCGCATTCCGAATTCCTTTTCAACAAGCACGAATGATCCCCTGTTCCGCTTCCGTTCGGTTTTGCGGACGGCGGAGGATGAGCTTGGGCAACACGAAAAAGACGAGGCTTTCCCCTCGTCTTTTTCGTTGTGGAAAACGGGGGGTTCCGCGAGGGAAGGTGCCACCTTCAGCAGCATCGGTGGCGTACTCTTTTTAAGATAATCCGCAACGTTTCAACATAAGAGCGAAAACGTTTTCGCACGGGGTCCCATGCCGTTTTCAGAGGGCATTTGCCCTCTGTACAGCCTTGGGTTCTCCTGTTAGAGCAAGAAAGGGTATTCTCTCACAATCGCTTTTTATCCGGCGTGTTCCGGAGGTCCGGACAGGCCGCGCGGGGCCTCTATGTTCGAATCCAGCTACCCCCTCGTGTTTTTGGCATGGTTTCTCGGCGGCTTCATCAACGGTGTCAGCGGGATGGGGGCAGCGATGGTCGCCTTGCCCATTGTGGCCTGTGTGCTGGAGATGAGCGAGGCCGTTCCGGCTACCTGCCTCGTAGCGGTGACCCTTGCGGTCTATGTGGCATGGATGTACCGCGCCCATTCGCGGGTGGCGCCGATCATTCCCATGCTGCTCGGATGCATCCCGGGGCTCATCATCGGCGTGTGCGTGCTTCGGGTGGTTCCGGGAATCTGGCTACAGGGCGGGCTTGGGGCTGCCTTGATCGTATATGTGGCGTGGCAACTCTTGCACCGAGCCGATACGGCGCACCCCGAGAGCATGCGGGGCTGCGCCGTATCGGGGTTCGCATCGGGGTTCGCCAACGCGGCGATCAGCTTCAGCGGGCCGCCAGTGGCGATCTATGCGCTCTACGTTGGCTGGGACAAGGACACTACTCGCGGGACGCTCAGCCTGTATTTTCTTGGCATCAGCATCTGCACCTGCATTGTTCAAGCCGCCGCCGGACTGTATACTCCCGTCGTGGTCAAGGCCGCACTTTGGGGGATGCCCGGCGCGTTGGTGGGGCTCGTCGTCTCCCTGCCCGTCGCCCGTTTCGTCCGGGAGAGCGTTTTCCAGGGCATCCTGCTCGTCATGATCGCCTTCGCCGGGAGCGTCTGTATTATCCGGGCTGTGGAGAGCCTCTTGTAATGGGGAAGTATCCCATAATAAGATGATTGGATTACAATAACAGCGCGCCAAGGAGCTTGGTGAAGGCAAAAAAACGGCCTCCTGCCCTTTGCCATTGTATTTGGATGCGGAGGAAGGATTGTGGCGAGAGTCCCTTCCGGCATGACCCGAGAGGGGGAGCACCCCGGCCTTGCTGCGGGCCTCTCTCATGTGCGCGGGAAAGATCCCACTTCGCCCGGAAGGCGTTCCGGAATAGGGCACGGTTATATATTTACAGCGTCTTTTGATTTGCGGGCAATGGGGTGTGGTCGGGCGACAGTAATCGCCAACAAACGAAGGCCTATCGGCTGTTCCGATAGGCCTTCGTTTCGTTTTTTCCAAAGCAAGAGGCTATCTCAGTATGGGGAAAAGGATACTACGCTTTGCCTCCGGACTTCTCTTTATCTATATAGAGCAGGTTTGCTGCCCATATGTTTGGAAAATCTTCTCGTACGGCCTTGAACATGGAGATGTTCATGATAACGCAAATGCCGAGGAGGGGGATGGCGGCCAAAACGACCAGCGCTTGGATGATTTCCAGCCCGCCTACAAGCAGGACGCCCAAGACGAGTATGGAAAGAGAAATGCACCAGATGTACTTTGAAGTGACACTGGGTTCCTGATCGCTGAGGATTTCCTTGGAAGACATGGAGGCCATGACTCGGGTCGCCGCGTCGATGGTGGTCGTAAGGAAGATCGTACAGCAGATGAGGAAGGCCGGGGACATGATCTGGTGGAGCGGGGTGAGGCTTACGACCTTGCTGACGGTATTGGGCAGGCCGTTGGCGAGGTAGAAGGCGTAGACGTCGAATTGTCCGGTGTATTGGAGGTAGAGCGAAAAGCCGCCGAAGATGACGCTGAACAGGAAAGAGGACAAACAGCCGAAGAAGTACACGCCGAGTACGGTTTCCCGGAGCGTCCGGCCCATGGAGATGCCGGTGAAGAAGATGGCCATCATGGGGCCGTAGGCGAGGAACCATGCGCCGTAAAATACGGTCCATTTGGCGGGGAACCCGCTGGCGTTGAAGGGATCGGTCCACCCGGAAACGCGTGGGAACATGTCGAGGACCATGCCGAGCGTGTTGGTGCCGAGACTGAAGAAGTATCCGGTGGCACCGCCGATGAGCACGATGGCGAGCAATGAGAGGGCAAGGATGGAGTTCATGTCGCTGAGCAGGCGCATGCCCTTGCTGAGCGGCTTGCGGATGCTGCCGAGCGTGATGACCGTAAACATCCCGAGCACGCCGAGATGAAGCGCCTGAGTGTCGGGAAGGCCAAAGTAGTCTGCATACAATCCCGATACGAGCTGCACAGCGGTGGCGAGCGTCGATCCGATGCCCCCGGCGAGGCCCATGATGATGAATACGTCGAGGCAGACGCCGAACCAGCCGTCGATGAGCTTCCTGCCGAAAAGAGGGGTGAGGCATTCGCTTACGCGCTGCTTTTTCACCTGACGCACGCCCATGAAATAGAAGATGGGAATGCACGGGATGAGGTACAGCACCCAGTAATAGGGGCCCCAGTGAAAGAAGGTGTAGGCGGTCGCCACTTCGTAGCTGTAGGCGGCGTTGTTGGTGATGAGCGGTTCCACCATGGACCAGTTCACCATGCCGATGCCATGCCCGGCGGCGATGATCATGCTTCCCCAATGGAAATTGTTGAAAACGGGCTTTTGGTCATGCCCGCCGAGCTTGATCTTGCCGTAGGGGGAAAACGCGATGAAAAAGACAAAGAAACCGCCCAGCAGATACAGCAGGATATACCCCCATCCGAAGCTCTTTGCCGTGAAGTCGTAGATGGACTGGATCATCCCCTGCAACGACGAGGCGTAGAAGATGAGGGGGGCCGAAGTCAGGAGAACGATGGCTATGGTTGGGAGAAGGATCTTTTTGTCGAGGGCGGCGTTACTCATGGAAGGCTCCTTTGGCAGCGTCTCTTCTGAAGGTCATCAGGGCAAATAGGCAATGGCATCCATTTCCACGTCAAGGCCGTCGTATATGCCGGCGCTGGCGACGGTCATCCGGGCCGGATAGGGAGCGGAAAAATACGATCTGTAGACAGATTCGAATTCCGGGAAGTGCTTCATGTCGGAAAGGAAGGCCCGGCAGTGAACGACAGCGTCCAGCGTGCCCCCGGCTTCCTCAATGATGGCCTTGATGTTTTCCATGATCCGGCGCGTCTGGGCGGCGACGCTCTCTCGCTCGAAGCGGCCCGTTTCCGGGTTGGCGCAGAGTTGCCCCGAAAGGAAAAGCAGATTGCCCGCTTTGACGGCCTGCGAATAACTTCCGACGGCTGCCGGGGCTCCTGTGGCTGAAACGGTCTGGCGCATGCTTCTCTCCTCATATGCGGCGCGCTTCCGGGCGCGGTAGGCGGGTACTCCCATGTCAGGGAAGGAACTGTTGATAGTAATGCGCCGCCGGACGCTTCCTGTCATCGGACAAATATCAAAATATGCAGTCCTCTTTTCCTGCATTTGTAGGAAAAGGCAGGGGTTGCGTTTTCTTTGTGAAATGAATGCGTTTCCGTGGAAAATCGATGGAATGTGGGCGGAAAGGCGCATCGCATCCGCTTTTTGCATACGGAGAAAAGGCTTTTCCGCGCCACTATGCCCTTTTCGCACAAATGCTGAAGATCGGTTTTTTTTGTTTTTTCATTATAATGGATTAGATGCATGTAGGATTTTTGTTCCCTCTAACAGGGTGTGACTTTACAAGGTACGGCGGGCACAAGCGTATGAGACAAACGACGGAGCCTTGCACAACCTCACGACTTTGATACAGAAAAAAGGATTCCTTGAAGGGAGGATGCGTTCCAACAGCAAAGCTGTGTTCAGGAGGCGCGGTATGATCCAGAATTTCATACAGGAACAGGTTGACACCCTTGCGCGGACTCTCCAGCGCTCAGTGGCCATTGACGACGTCGGCATTAACCTTGTCGCGGTCTCGAAACATTTTGACGATGCGGACGATGCGCGGGTCAGGGCCATTCTGGCAAGGACGCTGGAGGAGGATTCTTGCCAGTACCTGTTCTCCTTCGGCATAGTGGCGACTCGGGATAAGATTGTTCGCATCCCCGAATGCCGGGAGCTGGGCTTCAAGGAGCGCTCCTGTTACCCTATCCGCTGGCAGGAGCGGACCCTGGGCTACTTGTGGCTCGTCGGCAAGGTCAGCCCGGCGGAGGACAAGGCCGCCGTGGCCTGCGCCGGAGAGCTGGCCGTGCCCATGTTCAGCATGCAGCTTGAGGGCGAGCAGGCCTTCAGCAAGCATGAGCTGATCGTCCGGAACCTGCTTTCCGTGGATACGCGCTGGGCATCAAGGGCCGCCGCCATCCTGTCGCGGCAGGGGAGGATACGGACGGACCGGAAATACCGGGCGTTTAGCGCGGCAACCCGCAAAGGAACGGGCGGCCAGCACAGCGAGCTGACCTTCCTGCGTAAGCAATTCAGGGAATTCACCGCCGCGCACGGCGAGGCGGCCCCCTTGTTCAGCGACTTTTCTCCCGAGCTTGTGATCGTCGTCCCGGCCGATTCCAGCCTTTCCGACCCCGGCACCCTTATGCGCATAGCCTGTTCGGGGCTCAATGCGGACTTGCGGATCGGCATCGGCCCTGAGGTGGACGTGCTGCACCTGTACGATTCCTACGCACAGGCCTCGTCCGTGCTTCAGGTGCTCCGGGCCATCCCGAACCTGGGCCCCTGCTCGACGTGGGAAGGCCTTGGGGTCTACGGCAACCTGACGCTGCTGACCCGAAATCACGAGGACGCCCAGCTCCCGCTGACCCCCAACATCGCTGCGCTCCGGGAGGAGGATTCCGCGCTGTTCGACACGCTGGAGCTCTTTCTCGACAATGCCGGAAGCATCGCCAAGACTTCCGAGGAACTGTGCATCCATCGGTCGACGCTCTATTATCGGCTGAAACGGATCGCGGATATCACGGGTACGGATCTCAATTCCGGTCTGGATCGGTTTACGCTTCACCTCGAACTCAAGCTGTTCCGGCTCACCAGCGTCCTCCTCGGCGACGACGAGCCAGCCACTGCCTGAGCCGTGAAGCGGCGAAGCCGCCCCGGGACGTTTCCGGGGCGGCTTCGCAAAAGGATACCCTGTGGAGAGGTTCAGTAGGAGAAGCCGTTGGAGGGCAGCAGGGTGTCGGTGTAGAGTTTGCTGTTGATGTCCTCCCCGGCGAGGAGCCCCGTCTGGATCGCCGTTTCCGTGTACCACGAGCCGAGGTAGTCTCCGGCGAGGTAGATGCGCCGCGGCGTGCGCATCAGGAGCGGCTGGAGCTTGTTGCGCCCGGGGAAGCAGTAGGCGAGCCCCAGATGGAATTTTTGGACGCTCTGCTCCACGACGAGAGAGCCAAAGCCGGGGAACACCTCTTCCAAGTCCTTGCGGTAGATTTCGAGAACCTTTTCATCCGGCAGATTGATGAGGTCGCGTGCCAGCTTGGCGGGGGAAAAGACCATGAAGGAAGAGCCGGGCTGGCGTTCGCTTTCCATCGTCCGTACGAGGTTGGACATGTTGAAGGCGATGTTGAAGGAACGCTGCGGGGTGCAATAGGCGTACACGCTGTCCCAAGGGCGGCGGCCGGTTTCGTTGGTCAGGAAGGCCCCCGAGACGTAATGCCCATACTGGATCTTGCCAAGGGCGTCGTGGACGAGGGGATCGAGGTTTTTGGTGATGCGGTGGGTGATTGCCGCGGGCGTGGTGATCACGGCATACCGGGCCTGTTCGGTCACTTCCTTGCCGTCGCTCTTATAGGTCACTTCCACATGGTCGCGGTGCTGTATGACCTCAAGCACCTCGGCTCCGAGCTTCACCTTGTCCCCGAGCGTGTGCGCGATGGCCTGCGGCAGCGTCGCCGCACCGCCCACAATGTTGCGGGCGAGACCGGAGCTCTTGTCCCACACCAGCAGAAAGTAGCCTACGCCGGCCCCGGCCGAAATTTCCTCGGGATCGCCCGACGAACGCGAGACGGTGGGGCGGAAAAAGGCGTCGGCTTCTTCGGACAGCGGACCGGTGAACTCGGAGAATGTCTTGTCCGCCATGAAGTCATAGATGCGCTGCTGGCGGACTCTGTAGTCTTCGCCTTTGCGGGGCTTGTTGACCTTGCCGTAGGCATTGACGGCGCGCATGACCTTGATCCCGGCTTTGACGATTTCCCAACGCGCCGACCATGAGATCGGCAGGCGGAACGGGTAGAAGTTGACGTTGCCGTCGTTGAGCACTTTGCCTTTGTAGGCCAGGGCGGCAAAGGAGCCTTGCAGGTTCAGCGCGTCGACGCCGACTTCCTTCAACAATTTGTCGGCGAAAGAACCTTCTCCTCCGAAGACGTGCCCGCCCCAGTTGAGCCAGTAGGCTCCGCGCCGTTCGGAACGCAGCCGTCCGCCGATACGGTTACTGCCCTCAAGAACGAGCACATCGCTGTGGCGAAGACGCCAAGCTGCTGACATCCCAGCAATACCACCACCGATAACAATTGCATCTCTCATGGAAGCGCACCTCATGCTGCATGCGGAAGTTGTTTCATGTTGAAGAGTAGGTTGCATAAGGTTTATCTTTTTGTCTTCGGGCAAATATCAAAAAGATGGATGCATTTTTCCTACAATTGTTTGATGCCGGCTGATATGGGAAAGGTTGCCGAGCATTAGGCGTCCGAACACTCGGATTGCCCGCTCCCGAAAAGCATAGGCCCGTTCATGCGTTTCCAGTATCTGCTGGGCATTACCATATGGTAATGGGTTCTGTTCAGGTATGGCACATTCCCCTGCTGCAGAAAGGGGTTACGCGCCGGGCATCGTCCCAACGCTTGGCTCCCCGGCCCTTTCCACTTGCACCAAAATGGTGCAGAATGGTGAGGAAAGATCAAAGTGATGTTCATAGCCTGTTCAAATAAAATGCTTTTGCAACGGGAAAAGGGAGCGTCCCCGCACGGTTTCCCGGAGGGATGCCCAGAGGAGTATGGCCATGGAAATCAAACGGGTGCACATTGCGTACTTTAGCCCGACCGGAACGACGAAGCGGACGTTGCGGGCGGTGGCCGAAGGCTTCGGCTGCTCCGAGCTTTCCGAAACGGACTGGGGCGATCCCAAAAGCCGCGCCGCAATCCTGAAAACCGGGCCGGACGAGCTGGTGATCGCCGGGATGCCGGTTTATTACGGACGCATTCCGTCGTTGTTCCATGAGGGGCTGCCGTTGCACGGCGAGGGCACGCCGTTCGTGCCGGTCGCGGTGTACGGCAACCGGCATTACGACGATGCGGTTCTGGAACTCAAAACGCTCGGCGAGGCGGCGGGGTGCGTGACGCTCGGTGCCGCCGCGTTCGTGGCGCAGCACTGCCTCAATCCCGATATGGGCCGTGGGCGCCCCGACGCTTCCGATCTCGCGGTCATGAAGCGTTTCGGCAGTGCTCTGCGGGCCAAGGCGGATGGCCTTGCTGGTTCCATGCCGCCTCTGAGCGTGCCGGGGGCTGTCCCGTACAAGGAGTACAAACCGACGCCGTTCGCGCCCGAGTTGCTGGACGCCGAAACCTGTATCCGCTGCGGCCTGTGCGCCCGGACGTGCCCGGTTCGGATCATTGATTCCGAGACATATGCCGTGACCGAGCCGGACGCTGCCTGTTCTGCTTCGGCTGCGTGCGTATCTGCCCGGTCGCGGTGCGCGGGCCGCGTCCCGAAGTCGCGCCCGTGTTCGCCGCTCAAATGGCGGGATTGGCAGCCCGATGTACGGAGCGCCGCGAGCCGGAATTGTTCCTTTAGGGAGAGCATCCTGTTTTATCAAATAAACAAGGGCTTGGCCTTCCTTCAGTGATGGGAGGCCGAGCCGAGCCATGTGTCGGCCATATCCCTGACCGCCGCGACCACGGAAGCGATTTCCGCGCGGCTGATGCCATCGAAATGGATGCCGCACACGGCGCAGACGCAGCAGCCGAGTTTGGACGCCGCACGTTCGGCAAGCTCGGCGGCGAGTTCGCCCTCGCGGTGCCCGTTGCGGTCAAGACGGCGGATTTCGCCGTCAGCGCACAATGCCGCCGCGCCGATGTGCGGGGCGTCGCCTCCGGTCACGCTGACGAGGCAGTCGCCGCCCTGCCGCCGGGCGTTCAGGACGATTTCCTTGCCGCGCACCAGCCGGGTCAGTGTCGCGTCGCCGATCATGATCCTTCCCACCTCCTGAAGCCGGGGGCTTCCAGCCGGAATTCGCGCATGATCTTGCCCACGATGTGGGTGGTCATATCCTCTATGGATTGGGGGTGCTGATAATAGGTCAGCATCGGCGGGAGGATGGTCACGCCCATTTCCGCGAGCGCGGTCATGTTGCGCAGGTGGACGAGCCCGAGCGGGGTTTCGCGGGCCACGAGCACCAGTTTGCGGCGTTCCTTGAGGGTGACGTCGGCGGCGCGGAGGAGCAGGTTTTCCGCATACCCGTGGCAAATGCCCGCCAGCGTTTTCATGCTGCACGGCACGACCGCCATGCCTTCCGTTTCAAAGGTGCCGCTGGCGATGACCGCGCCGATGTTGCCGATGTCGTGCGTGCGGAAGGCCAGCCCCGCCAGATCCGTTCCGCTCATGCCGGTTTCTTCGTGCAGGACGCGCTCACCCGCCTCGCTGGTGACGAGGTGGACTTCCCAATCCTTTTCTCTCCGCATGGCCTCAAGCAGCGAGACGCACAGGATCGCGCCGCTGGCTCCGCTCAATCCTACGACAAGACGTTTTTTCATGGTGTTATCCTTTTGGCGGAAGCGTTGGTATGCCCGGTAATCCAAGGATGCGCCCCGGAGCGGTTCCGGCGGAGGCGGCCGGCTCGTGCCGAGGACGCATCCTTGAGGCTCAGATGAGGAATTTCCCGGGGTCGACTTCCATAAAAGGAGCCCTTTGGAAGCGTTCTTTCTGGTCAAAAGGCACGGTGCAGTCGAAGATGGCCTTGCAGCCGACCCCGCGTGCTGGGATGCGGGCATCGTAGAGCGGCGACTGCGTGGGATCGAGGACGTGCCCGCGTACGCCGGGTAGAAACACGGTGTCGAGATTGCCCTGATAGCGGGTGGTCATGGCCCAGAGCACGTCGCTCATGTCGAAAGGGTCCACGTCGTCGTCCACGAGGAAGACATGCTTGAGTTCGGGGAAGGCCGAGAACGCGAGCAGGGCGGCCTGACGCTGGCGGCCTTCGTCGGCGATGGTGGCCTTGCGGAACTGGAGCACGGCCATGAATTTCCCGCCGCCGCAGCTTGCGGCGTATACGTTGCGCACGCGGCCCGGCATGGCCCGCTCCACAAGGCCGAGGATGCTGGCTTCGGTGGGGATGCCCGCGAGATTCACATGCTCTTCGCTCGGGCCGATGGTCGTCTGCATGATCGGATGCAGCCGGTGGGTTACGGCGGTCACGCGCATGACGGGGGTTTGCGGATCGGAGGGGCCGCAATAGCCGGGGAATTCGGGCATGGCTTTGCCGTTGCCGGACTGGGCGTCCTCGGCGATGCGCACATTGGGCAGGATTTCGCCCTCGATGACGTACTCCGCCCACGCCAGAGCCTTGGCATCCACAGTCAAACAGGCGCACTGTTCCACGGCCCGTCCGCGCAATGCTCCGGCGATGGCCAGTTCGTTGAAGCCGATGGGGGTCATGGGCGGCTCGAAGCACGCGCCGAGATAGATGGCGGGATCAAGCCCGATGCTGACGGACACGGGCAGAGACTTGCCCGCGGCCTCGGCCTTGGCGCGGAACACGTCGATGTGGCGGCCCGGCGAGAACCAGACGGACAGGGTATCCGGGCCTTGCAGGCACATGCGATGGATGGTCACGTCCTCGTCGCCGTTTTCCGGATCTTTCCCGTACAGGAGGCCCATCGTGACATACGGCCCGGCGTCCTCGGGGGTATTGGTGGGCGCGGGGACGAGGCGGCGCAGATCAAACCCCGGCTCGTCGGCGCGGTGCACGGCTTCCTGACAAGGGGCAATTCCCTTGATGGCGGTAGGCTGGATGAGGTGTTGAAGGGCATCCATGAGGTGCCAGCCGAGGCGCTCCGGCTCCGTGCCGAGCAGCAGGGCGGCGCGTTTGCGGCTGGAGAGCACGCCGATGGCGACCCGTGCGCCGGGATGTCCCTTCACCTTATTGAAAAGCATGGCCGGGCCGATGCGGGTGGGGCGGGCCACCGTGCCGCCCGCGCCGATATGCCGGTATGCGCCGCAGAGTTCCGCCACGGGATCGGCTTCGACGTCTGTTTGGGCGAGTTCGCCGTGCTGGTCCAGCAGTTTGAGGGCTGTGCGCAGATCTGTAATATCGGCGGCGGTGAGGGACATGGGAAGCTCCTTGGATACGGAGGTTGGCGAATGTTTTTCCGAGGGGCTTCCCGCCCCTTGGACTCCCCCGGCAGGGAGCACTGCTCCCTGCACCCCCGGGGCCGTTTCGCCTTGCGGCAAAACGGCTGTGGGGCGTCTGGGGATTTTTTTGTATTCTTTTTTATTGTGATAATGCAGGGAGGTAAAATAGCGATACGGGTTAAAGGAAGTTTTTCGCCTTGTTACAGCATCATGGTCATCGGGAAACGGTAGGCGATGGACCCGGTGGGGCAGGCGATGCGGCAGCAGCCGCAGTGCCAGCACTGGGACGGGTAGGCTACCGCCGGGCCATCGTCGGTCATTTTGAGGATGTGTCCGGGGCAGCTTTCCACGCATGAACCGCATTCCATGCAGTGGCCGCAATGCATACAGCGTCCGGCCTCGGCAACGGCAGCTTCGGCCGCGAGCCCGCCGGAGAGTTCGGCAAACGCCAGTTCCGGGCCGTCGCTGGCGGCAGGAGGCAGGATCTGCCGGGCGGCGTGCTCGTGGTAGTCGGCGTGCATGATTTCCTTGAAGGCCACGACATGCGGCGCGGGCAGGGCGGGGACGTGCTCTTCGCGGACCCGCCCGGTTTCATCGATCCAGATGTCGAGGTTCTCGGCGGGGTCCATGCCGGAAAGGGCCTTATGTACGGCAATGGCGGCCTGCCTGCCGTGCCCGATGGCCCGGGCGATGAGCGAAGGGCCGTTGGCGATGTCTCCCGCCGCGTAGAGGCCGGGAACCGACGTGCGGAAGGAGACGGGATCGACGGCTACGAAGCCGCGCGGGGTGCGGGCCATGTCCACGCCTTCGAGCGGGGTCTCGTCGGTTTGCAGACCACTCGCGCAGATGACCAGATCCGCGTTCATGTACAGGGGATCTCCGGGAGCGAATTCCGTATGCAGTGCGCCGGTTTCGTCAAAGGAGAACGAGGTTACGGGCCGGGCCTCGAAGCGGAGGCGTCCGCCTTCCGGGGCGACGGCGTGGCTGAGGTGGCTGTTGTGGATGACGATGCCTTCGTCGAGGGCTTGTTGCACCTCCTCGGCGGGTGCGCGCATGGCGTCGGTAGGTTCGAGGCAGACGATATGTACGGCATCGGCGTTGAGGCGGCGGGCGGTGAAGGCGCAGTCAAAGGCGACCCCGCCGCCGCCGAGGATGACCACGGTTTTCCCGGCGAGGGACTGGCGTTCGAGCGTGGAGCGCTTGAGCCAGCCCACGGCGGGAACGAGGTGTTCCTTGCCGGGGATGTCGAGGCGGCGTTCCTTCCACAGGCCGACGGCGAGGATGGTCGCGTCGTAGGTGTCGAGCAGGCTTTGCAGGGTGATGTCGCGGCCCACGGTGACGTTGGTGCGGACCTGCACGCCGGAGGCTACTACGGCCCCGGTTTCGCGGTCCACCACATCCTTGGGCAGCCGGAAGTCGGGCACGGCATGGCGCGGCACCCCGCCCATGACCGGCGCGCTCTCGTAAACGGTGACGGCGTGCCCGAGCAGGGCGGCGAAGCGGGCGGTGGTGAGCCCGGCGGGACCGGAACCGACCACGGCGACGCGCTTGCCCGAGGCGGGCAGGGGAATGAAGCGGGTTTCATGCCCGGTGTCGGCGGCAAACCGTTCCAGCGCATGGATGGCGACGGGCTCGTCGTATTCGGCCCGGTTGCATTTGGTTTCGCACGGATGCGGGCACACGCGCCCGGTGATGCCGGGGAAGGGGTTGCGGGCGTGCAGCCGGGCGAGGGCCTTGCCGGTTTCTCCGGCGGCGATCAGCGTGTGCATCTGCTGGATGCCGTTGCCGAGGGGACAGGCATGTTCGCAGGGCGACGTGCGGCCCTGGCGGTGATCCCCGCGTACCTGTATGGTGATCCTGTTCCATTCCTTGCTGTAAATCGGAGGCATGATGCGTTCCTTCGTATTGACCGGATGCTCCGGCGTTGCGTCTGATAAGGCGGCTCCGTTTTCGGATCGGCCGGGGAGAATGCTCCTCCCGCACCGGGGCCGTTGCGCCGGAGGCGAAACGGCCTTGCCGGGTCAAGGGGCGGCTCGCCCCTTGCGGGGTTCCGAGGGGCAGCGCCCCTCGGCGGGGTTCGGGGCGGCGCCCCGTCAGAGCCAAAAAACTTCAGGCCCGTCCGCGCCCCGGCGTACGGCGAGCACGCGGTCGAGCGCCGGGTCCTTTTCGGGATAGTCGCTGCGGCGGTAGATGCTGCGCCCGCTTTCCCGGCGCTCGAGCGAGCACAGGGTGGACAGGGTGGAACTCTGGAGCAGGTGCAGGGACTCATGGGCAAGCATCAGTTCGTGCATGTTCGAAGCGGAAAGCTTGTCTGCCTGCGAACCTATGAAGGCAAGGCGCTCCAGCGCGACTTCCATCCCCTTGCCGTTGCGGACGAACCCCATGTAGTAGGACATGACCTGCCGGATCGAGGCTTCAAACATCGCTTGCGGCAGGGCGTCCCCGCGCGGGGCCAGAGGTGCGGCAATCCGGGCGCGCTCGGCTTCGATCTCGGCTTCCAGCCCGTCGAGATCCGGCACCGCACCGGCTTCACTTGCGGCGGAACGGCCCGCAAGGTAGCCGCTGCACATGGAGCCGGAGAACGTGTAGAAGACGCACCCGTTGTACAGGCCGGGCACCGTGCTCCTGAATCCGTCGTCCGTGGCGAGCATACCGCTGAACTCGATTTCGGAAAGCTCCACTTCCATCGGCGCGGTGGCGAAATCCACGCCGCGCTGTTCGCAGTAGTCAAGGAACGTGGCCTTGTCGCCGGGCATCAGCGTGTACTGGAGATGCCGCAGGCTTTCGGCATCGATATGGCGCATTTCCATGTAGAAAGGCGGCCCGTTGCCTTCGACCTGCTGCTGGTAGGTGCCGCCCACCTGAAACTGGCGGGGGCAGTTTTCCATCATGGGATGGTAGCGGCCCATGAACCGCTCGCCGAGGGCGTTGAGCTCGTGCGCGCCCGCGCTGTTGATGCCGTTCATCCCGGCGCAGCCGAAGCCCTTGGGGACGAGCGTGGCCTGTTGCTTGATGTCCATGTTGATGATGTCCGCCCCGGCTTCGTAGGCCAGTACGAACTGGCTGCCGGTATTGAAGGGGCTGTGCCACGTGTTGTAGGGGTTGCCCGTGGAGTTGGCGGTGGCGCGGTTGCAGCTGTTGCCGAGCGCGAGGATCACCCCCGCCGCCCGGATGACGTAGAAGGTGCCGTCGAGCACGTTGTATCCGGCCGCGCCGACCACCCGCCCGTCCTTTTTGAGGAGCTTCGTGATCATCACGTGGTCGAGCACGTCCGCGCCCATTGAGCGTATCTTGCGGGCTATGAGGCGTTTGATCATCTGCCCGTCGGCGATGTTGATGTACCACGCGGGTTCGCCGCGCCCCGCCGTGCGCAGGTAGCTGCCGTCCGGGTTGTGGAGCAGCTTCACCCCTTCGCCTTCGAGGAAGTCCATCATGGCGGGCATGACTTCGCCCCAGTCGCGGATCTGCTTTTCCGAATAGCCGCTGCTCGGCTTGAGGTAGGCTTTCACCAGATCGTCGATGGTGTCCTGCGGCTCGTCCGTATTGAGCACGGCGATGAAGTGGTCGTTGCCGCCGCCGAGGCAGCCGGAGCTTTCGAGTTTGCCCTTATCCACCATGAGAGTACGGATGCCCGCCTGCCGGGCCGCGAGGGCCGCCCCGCAGCCCGCGGCCCCGGTTCCGAGGATAAGGAGTTCGGTTTCAAGCCGGATGGTCTGTGATGCCGTCATAATCATTCCCCTTGGGGCTGCGCGAGGCAGACCGGATCAGGATTGTTCTTGCGGATAGCGTATTGATGGGCCGTGACCGCGCCGAGGATGGCGAAGCCGGTAAGGTCGGCCCACGTGTCGGGCCATACGAAGACCACGCCCGCCGCCATGAGCGCCAGCCGGAGCGGGAAGCGCAGGCGTCCGTGGAGATAGCCTTCAAGGCCGCTGGCGAAACTGTAGACCGCCGCTGTGGCGACCACCGCCGTCCAGAGGATTTCGGGGAGCGAGCCGTCGAGGATGAGCGCGGGCCGGTACATGAACACAAAGGGAACGATGTAGGCCGCGACGGCCAGCCTGACGGCCTGTACCCCCGTCGCGTTGGGGTCACCCTCCGAAATGCCCGCGGCAGCGTAGGCGGCCACGGCTACGGGAGGCGTAATGGCGGAGATGGCCGAGAAGTACACGATGAACAGATGCGCGCTCATGAGTGAGAACTTGAATTCCAGCAGGGCCGGGGCCGCCAGCGTAGCGGTGAGCACATAGGCCGCCGGGACGGGCATACCCATGCCGAGGATGATGCAGACGATGGCCACCATGCTGAGGCACAGGCCGCTCTGGCCGCCCGTCGCCGCGAATACGAGGCTGGTGAACTTCCCGCCGAGGCCGGTGAGCATGATCCCGCCGATGACCATGCCGGCGGCGGCCGAGGCGTTGGCCACGGTCAGGATGCCGAGCCCGGTCTTACGGATGACTTCGTATAGTTCCTTGATGCCCATGCGGTGGCCGGGAATGAGCCAGCTGATGACGACTACGGACGCGGTGGCGAGAAGGCCGACGACCGTGGGGTTCACGCGCTGGATGATCAGGGTCACGAGCAGCGCGATGGGAATGATGTAGAGCCAGTTTTCCTTGAGGACGGTCCACGCGCTTTCGTGGTCGGTATCTTCGGAAATGGGGCGCATCCCCTTGAGCACGGCGCGGTAATGGACCTGCATCATGAGGCCGAAATAGTAGATGATGGCCGGAAGGGTGGCGGCGATGGCGATCTCGATGTAGGGGATGCCCGCCACGTCCACCATGAGGAAGGCCGCAGTGCCCATGATCGGGGGCAGGATGGAAGCGCCGGAACAGGCCGATGCCGCCACGGCCCCGGAGAACGTCTCGCCGTAGCCGAGGCGCTTCATGAGCGGGATGGTGATGCTGCCGGTGGTGACGACGTCGGACACGGGGCTGCCGGACAGCGTGCCGTACAGGGCGCTGGCGATGACGCATATCTTGGCTGGCCCGCCGCGCATACGTCCGGCGATGGAAGCCGCGAGCCTGAAGAAGAAGTTGCCGCCGCCCGCCGCGTTGAAGACCTGCCCGAACAGCACGAACATGAACACGTAGGTACAGGCCACGCCGACCGGGGTGCCGAAGATGCCGTCGTAGGTGTAGACCATGCGGTCAAGGAAGACTTCCATCGTGGAGCCGCGATGTCCGAAATAGCCGGGCAGGTATTCGCCCACGAAGTTATAGACGATGAACACGAGGATGATCCCGAGCAGAACCGGGCCCACCGTGCGCCGCGTGACTTCCAGCGTCAGCAGCACGAAGGTCGCCGTGACCGCCCAGTCGGCGGGCGTCAGGGGATCGACGCCGGTCCAGCGGGTGACGAGTTCCGCCCCGTTCAGCACCATGTAGGCACCCGCCGCGAGGCTGATACAGGCCAGCAGGATGTCGGGCACGGGGACGTTTTCGGACTGTCCGGGCTCGGTGCGGATCGGGGTGTAGCAGATGAACGTCAGCGTTATCGCGAACGAGACGAACAGCGAGCGCAGGATGAACGAGTCAATGAACCCGAACGGCGCTCCATACAGTTCCACCGCCGCAAAAAGGACGACGAGCACGCCGACGATCCTGCTCCATAGGGGGGACAGCTTTCTGCGTCTGCCTTCCTTGAAGAACAATCCTAGCCTCATAACCATACTCCTTGGGGCGAACCCCCTCCGCGCGGCGCCGCCTGCGGAGTTTCCCCGCCCGCGCGGGGGATTGGCGTTTTCCCTATGGGCCGTTTTTCAGGGACGAGTCGAGCCCTGCGGGGAAAATCCCCGCACATGGGGGCCGGTGAAGGCCCCCGGGCAGGATGCGACAGTTACTTCTTGAGTTCGCGGAAGAACTTTTCCGCTGCGGGATGCATGGGGATGGATGTGTTGGCCGACATCGTTTCGGGCGAGAGGTCGCGCAGGTTCGCGTGGACGCTGTGCAGGTAGTCGATGTTCGCCGTCATGGCCTTGAGGACGCCCGTGATCACTTCGTCGGGCTGATCCGCGCTGGTGATGAGCAGGAGCTGCGAGGAGACGGTGGGACAGTCTTCCTTCTGGAAGGAATAGGTGCCGGCGGGGATGGTCAGGGAAGAGGTGCCGAGTTCCTTGTTCAGCTTTTCCTGATTGGCCGGATCGATGGGCAGCATGATCAGGTCATGCTTCTGGCCCAGTTCGTAAAAGCGGCTGGTGGGGAACTGGGAAACTTCGACGATGGCGTCCATCTGCCCGGCGTCCCAGAGGTCGGTCGCTTCGGGTCCGGGGATCTTGTGGACCTTGCCGCCCCACTTGGCGATGTCGCTGTAGGTGATGCCGTAGGTCTTGAGCAGCTCTTCCGTTGCTACGTCGATGAGCGTGCCCTGACGGTTGACGGTGATGCGCAAGGGAATCTTCTTGTCCTTGATGTCCTGAATGGACTTGGCCCCGGTTTTGGCGTCCACGAAGAACTGGAGCGCATTGATGGGGTTCATCACCGCGACGAGGCGGAGATTGTCGAGCTTGCGACCCTTGAACGGGGCTTCGCCCTTGATGGCCTTGAGGGTCAGGACGTCGGTCGCCAGCGCGAACTGGACTTCGCCCCGGCTGGTCATGACCTGATTGGGGCCGTCCTTGCCGGGTTCGGTGGTCACGCGGACATTGGGCATACTCCGCCGCAGGGTTTCGCCCACGCCTTCTGAAATGATGGCCCACAGGCCTCCCGAGCCGCCGCCGAGGATCGTGAGGTTGTGGGTGTCCGCCGCCAGTGCGGCTTGCCGGACGCCCGGACCGAACGCCATCATCCCTGCCAGAGCCAGTGCACATGCGAGACTTTTACGCCATTCCATAAGATTCTCCTCCGGGGGGGCGGTTTTGTCCCCTCCTCTTGCTTGTGTTTTTTAGAACATTTTGTGTATTCTGAGAAATATCTTTTTAGTCTGCATTGCATACTTTTTTGATATGCAGATGCGGGAGAGGCGGCTCAGCATGGCGTGTGATAAAATCATTCGTTATTTGAGCAGAATAGATATGCACAGTGTAAGGGATGGATGCCGTGCGGCACGGGGCAGCGCGGAAGCGGGGTGGGCATGGATTTGAAACGGCTAGAGTATTTTTGCGCGATTGTCGAAAAGGGACAGATCAGCAAAGCGGCGGAAGCCCTGCACATTTCGCAGCCTCCGTTGAGTATGCGCCTGAAGGAACTCGAAGAAGAGCTCGATGTCCAGCTTATTTATCGAGAGGGGAAGGCGTGGCAGGTGACGCCGGAAGGGGAGGCCCTGTATCAGCGGGCGCAGTTTATCCTTTCCTATGTTGCGGGTCTGGAAAAGGATATTCGGGAAAGCCGGAACAAGGTCTCCGGCCTGGTGCGGATCGGGGTGTGCCCGCCGTGCCTCTCGCTGGCAAGTACACCCATTCCGGCCCTGAACCGGGAATTCCCGGATCTGCGCTTCCGGGTCTGGGTCATGGACAACCAGTCCCTCGAACGGCACATGCAGGAGCGGAATCTTGACTTCGCGCTGGTCCAGCTTCCGGTGCAGAACGCCAACTACGCCATGCTCCCGTTGGCGCGGCAGGAATTCGTTGCCGTGTATGGGCAGGGGGTTCCCCCGCCCGAGGCACGATCCATCGGCGTTGAGGAACTGAGGGAAGCGCCGCTGATGCTCTCGCGGCGGCGTGACGGCGGAGGCGGCTATGATCTGATCATGCGCGCCTTTCAGGATAAAGGGGTACGCCCCAACGTGGTCTTGGATTCGCAGGATACCCGCCTGCTGCACAAGCTGCTCCGACAGGGCATGTCCGCCGTAGCCATACTCCCCGAGCGGGAAGTGGCCGCCGGGACGTTGGAATCTTTCCCGATGCGTCGGCTGGACGTGCCCGGCCTCGACCTTGCGCCCGTACTCATCTGGCTGGAACATGCCTATCTTTCCCGGACCGCCCGCCGGGTCATCCAGTGTCTGCACAAGGTCAACGCCGATCCCGGCGAACAACCGGATTTTGAGATATGAAAAAGGGCTGTCTGTCACGGAAAACGGCGGCCCGCGCCGCTTTTCGCGGCAGACAGCCGTACATTTTGTTTGCGTTTCTCCGCAACGGTGAACGTATCGTAACACGTGCTGCTTTTAGGGCTTTTACCAGAGAAAAAAGCGGCTTCCTCCGGGTAATCCGAAGAAAGCCACTTCTGCAAACAAACCGGGGCATCCCGTACTGATGGTCTGCCGAAAATCGGAAAGCGGCTCCACTTTGGAGTGCGAACTCCTTTTTTTGTGGGCTGCCAGCAGGTTATCGCCTTACAAATTTCATGGTGAGATACGCCGTTATCTGCGGATCAGATCCATGAGTTCGGCTTCGCTCAAGGGCACGTCCGTGCCTTCGAGGACGTCGGCGGCGAGGGCGCGCTTGGAACGGTGGAGCTTGAGGATGGACTCCTCCACGGTCCCGCGCGCGACCAGCCGGTAGACGGTCACGGGGCGTTGCTGCCCGAGGCGGTAGGCTCGGTCGGACGCCTGATCCTCCACGGCGGGGTTCCACCACGGGTCAAGATGGATCACGTAGTCGGCGGCGGTAAGGTTGAGCCCCTGCCCGCCCGCCTTCAGGCTGATGAGGAAGAGATCGCCCTTGCCCGACTGGAATGCCGCCACAGCCGCCTGGCGTTCCCGGTCGGGCGTGGAGCCGTCCAGATACTGATATCCGTATCCGGCGGCATCGAGCAGGCGGCGGGCCTCGGAAAGGCAGCCCACGAACTGGCTGAACACCAGCGCCTTGTGTCCGCCCCGCACGAGTTCTTCCACCAATTCCATAAAAGCCGAGAGCTTCGCGCCCGTGAGGCTGGTGCCGGGATCGATGAGCGCGGGGGCGCAGCAGGCCCGGCGCAGCTTCATCAACTCGGTCAGGATGCTGAATTTCTGGGAACCTTCGGCATCCTCTTGCTTGGCGGCCTCCAGCGAGGCGAGGGCATTACGGCGCAGCGCCTCGTAGAAAGCCCGTTCATCGTCGGGGAGATCCACTTCGATAACCTGTTCCGTGCGCGGGGGAAGTTCCGTAAGGACTTCACTTTTGGTGCGGCGCAGGATGAAGGGCCGGACAAGCGCGCGCAGGGCTTGCCGGGCGGCGGACTGGCCTTCCGAAACGGCGTTTTCCTCCGTGGACGGCGCGGATGCGGCGGCAAACCGTTTCTGGAACGATTGCCGCGTACCGAGCAGGCCGGGATTGATCAGGTTGAACAGGCTCCAAAGATCCTCAAGGCGGTTTTCGATGGGCGTGCCCGTGAGCGCCACGCGGAAGGCTGCCGGAATCTGGCGGCTGGCCCGGGCGCGGCGGGTGTCGGCGTTCTTGAGCGCTTGCGCTTCATCGAAAACGGCCACCTGCCACTCGCGCCCGGAGAGGCATTTGGCTTCCGTATGCAGCAGCCCGTAGCTTGCGACGAGCACGTCGCCGGGGCCGAGGGCCCCCACCAGTGCGGCCCGGTCGCCGGGGCCGAAACGGTGCACCGAGAGCGTGGGCGCGAAGCGGTCGAGTTCGTTTTCCCAGTTGTGGCAGACGGATGTGGGCGCAATGATGATCGACGGCCCCATCTCGGCCTGCGCCAACAGCACGGCGATGGTCTGCACGGTCTTGCCGAGCCCCATATCGTCCGCAAGACAGGCTCCCGCGCCCCAGCGGGCCAGCCGGGACATCCAGACATAGCCGTCAAGCTGGTAGTCGCGCAGCTCCGCCCGCAGCGTCGACGGCACGGCGGGCGTACCGCCGGGCAGCCGGATGCGGCCAAGCCAGCTTTCCCATGTGGCGTCGCCCTTGACCTCCGCCCCGTCAAGCAGATCGTACACCGTATCCGCCGCCAGCGGATGCACCCGGAGGCTTGCGCCGTCGCGTTCAGCCAGCCGTTCCAGCCGATCAAGCTGTTGCCGGAATTGCTTGGTCAGGGCGAGGAACGCGCCGTCCCCAAGGGGTACAAAACGGCCTTTCGACTGCGCGAGGCGTTCCAGCACCTGCGCCATATCCAGCACCAGAGACTCGTTGACCGCGATCTGCCCGTGCAGCTGGAACCAGTCGCGTGAATGGCGCACATCCACAGTGAGCCGTGCCGTCGAAACCTGCGGGCAGACCCGGAGTTTCTCTCCTTCGGGCCATTCCAGTTCCGGGCCGGCCTGTTCCAGTTCGAGAAGGCAATCCAAAGCCTCTTCAATATCTTCAATGCACCACGGGCCGATGCCGCCACGTTCGCGCAAGGTCGGGCAGGCACGCACAAGGGCCCTCGCCGCGTGGATTTCCTCTTCGAAATCCCGTTCCGCGCGCACGGCGCGGCCTTCGACCTCCGCCAACGGGGCCACCGGGCCGTCGCCCACAGGGAATGCCGGGGTGCCGGGCATCCCGAACGGACGCACGTGCAATGCGGCTTCAATGCCTGTACCGAGGGGGCGCAGGCGCACCAGCAGCCGGACCGATGCGGATACCTCTTCGGCCCGGATGACCGGGCGTACGACGTCTTCGTCCAGATTCCTGATCAGTTCCAACACCCTGGGGCCGCCTTCCGTGGGAACGCTCAGCCCATGCTCTCCAAGCAGATCGGCGGTGCCTTCCAGACGTCCCGGAAGATAATAGAGAATATAGGATCGCGGGGCTGCTTCCACGCACTGCATTTCCCCGCGCGGCATCCACCGCGAGAGCGCAAGGCTGTACCCGTTGCGCTCCTGCCGCACGACCAGTTCCACAGGTTTGCAGGCCAGCGAGATGGGCACGCGGTCCGACGCCCGGAGCAGGTTCGGATGGCCCGCCAGCGCGGGAAGCGCCCGGTACGGGTCGGCCTCGCAGGTCGTGCCGTTCCATGACCGCGACCAGCGCAAGGTGGCGAGCACGGAACGATCCTGTTCGGTGAGCCAGTCCAGCGTTTCGGATTCCTCGTGCAGCCGTTTGAGGGAAATGGCGCGCCCGGCGGTCCAGTCCTCGCCTTTGGAAGACTGTTCCAAGGCTTCCACGCGGAAACGCTCGGTATCCACGAGCCATGCGATGCGCTTTTTGGCTTTTTCTTTTACCACAGGCTGTTGCAGCTTGTGCACCAGCGCTTCGAAGACCCGCTCCCAATTTTCGCGGCGGTCCAGAAAATCGGTAAGCCGGACATGGCGTATCGGGAAGCCTTCGATCCATGCCTTCCACGGCCCTTGCGGGCGGAGGCGGGCCAGCGTTTCCGCGAACAGGCAGGCCGTGAGCGGCAGTATGCCTTTGAGCCGTTCAAACTGGCGTTCCGTGGGGCGGTCATCGTGCGAACCGTCATCAAGGCTGGCGTCCACGGCCCGGAAAACAGCCTCGGAGAGCGGATCGGAAGGCAGATCTTCAATGCGTTTGAGCATGGCGGCTTCGGAGCGTCCGTTGGCGAGGCCGAGAAGCGCCTTTGCAGCCGCAAGCCCTTTATAAGCGGGTTGGCGGGGGGACAGTTCGTGCAGTATGGCGGCGCATTCTTCGCGGAGTTCCGGCTGATCGGCGCGGATCAGGGCCAGCGCGAAGCACAGACCGCCGGGGCCGGGCAGGTTCGCCTTGCGTTTGCCGCGGGTCTTGCGGAAGCGTTTTTGTGCTTCCCGGAGCGCGGGCACGGCGTCCCCGCCTTCCAGGAAGGCGATGATGCCCTGAAACAGGGGGCCCCTGAATTCCGTCCTGTCGAGCAGCAGCGGCACAATCTGGGCGCGGGCTTCCGCGTAGCGTCCGGCGAGCGCGTCGAACAGGATCAGTGCCGGGCAGGGAGGCAGATCCGCCAGTGAGGAGCGCAGTTGCGGCAAAACGTCCAGGCAGTTGCGTAGGTTTCTGGTGATGCTCCCTGCCTCGACGAGCGGAATGAGGTTGTTGGTGATCACGTCCAGCCTCATGCGCGGAGGGAGTGCGGCCAGCCAGCCCGGATCGGTGGGGGTATCGGCAAACTGCCCGACGAAGGGATGGTTGCCGCCTTCCTCCATCGCTTGTGCGTCAAGCCGGGCCCTTTCATAGGCCTTGAGATCCCGTTCATATACGGCAAGGCGTAGCCTCAAGGCGGCGGTATGGATGCCTGCCCCCCGTTCCAGCACCTTCCGCACCGCCGGGGCCATGCGTTGCAGGCCCTCTATACAGAGATCATGCTCGAATTCCGCAACGACGCGGTCCTTGTCGTCGGTGAGCCCCATCTGGCGCAGGGTGTGGAGTGCGGTTCTGATATCCCCGGCGTTCCAGACCTGCCCGCGCGGCGGCTGGACACCCGCCTCACGCAGGCATTCCGGCAGGAGCGAACGCGAGAACCCGCCCGTTACGGCCTTGAGCTGCAGCAGCAGTCGGTACGGTTCCGACAGCTCCACGTACCGCTGCCGCAGGGATTTGAGTGGATTCATGGGAGCTCCTTGGGGGCGGGGAGGATATATCCCTCTCCTCTCATCCCCTAAACTTTTCAACTTTATCGAATCCCTGTTCACTGCTTTTGCTGTGAATGGAGGTGTCTTTTCCGTTGTTGCGGATTTGTAGAACCATGCAAAAGTACGGTCGGCTGCGGGAGCGGATGTGATGCCCGGACAGCGGGATACAGTACGCTGTTTTTGTATGGTTAGGGGAGCATCCGTTTTGAAATGGTAATGGTATTCCGTTTCAAAAGAGAACGGCATTGAGGGGATATTGATTTCGGAAAGATGGACATGCCTCAATCCTCGAACGTATGTAATGGATGTTAAAACAGTTTTTACATTTTTTTGCTCGGGCAAAGACGATGGTCGGCCCTTTACGTCAAACGGAGCCGACCTGATGCCCGCATACAAAAGTCTTTGGGGTGGGAGCGGGGAGGTTTGGAGGGGAGAGGGAGGGGCTTTCTCCAGAAAGCCCCTCCCTCTCCCCTCCAAGTCTTCTCTTCCTTCCCGTCTCTACATCCCGTCCCTCCTCATCAGCTCCGCGAGGCGGCGGGCGATTTCAAAGTCGGCGGGATAGTTGATGTTGAAAAAGGGCAAGGCTTCCGAGCGCGAGTAGGGGACATGGGTGCGCAGCTCTTCGGGGATGACCACGCTGAACTTGCGGATACCCTGTTCCCACGCGGCATCGAACCAAGGCAGACACGCGGGCTCGTACACCGCTACCAGCGCTTCGATGAATCCCGTTTCCTCTTGCTGATACGTGGTCATGATGGTGCCGGGCAAACGGGCTTCCCGCGCATCGAGCAGGCGGCGAAGCGTCGGGCCGTCCATGAACGGCAGATCGCAGGAGAGGACCAATATGGGCTTTTGCAGGCGGCGCAGTGCCGAATAGACCCCGCCGAACGGCCCCTGACGATCCACCTCGTCGGGAATGGCCTTGAAGGGGGCGGCGTCTTCGGGGGCGCGGCAGGAGACGAACACGTCGTCCGTGAAGCCGCCGAGCAGCTCCACCGTGCGCTCAAGCATGTCCTTGCCGTCGCCGTGAATCGAGAGACGAAGCTTGTTCCGCCCCATGCGGGACGACAGGCCACCCGCCATGACTATTCCGTACACGATGCCTCCCCGGCGGTACCTCTCAAGAGGATGGGAATGCGCTGATGTCTGGCTCTTTGTATCATATTCTCGGCTGGAGGCAAAACGGTTGCGGAAAAAAGGGCGTGCTCGTGACAAAGGGAACAGACAGGGGCTGGCTAAGTATTTTTTCCAAAAAAGTTTCTTTGGACAAGGGGCGGAATCCGTTGCGGAGATGGAAATCGGCAAACATCGGCGGACGGGGCAAAGGCTCTTGAGAGCGGATACACCGGCCTTTTCCGAAAAAAGGCGACTTCCCTTTGTGGAAAGCCGCCTTGTCCATAGACGGGAACCCGCTATGGCGGGGGGTTAGTTCAACGTCTTTTCAGCAACGGCCGGAGCCTTGGGATCCTTCTGAGCCTTTTCGTGGCAGGGCAAGCAACCCTTTTGGAACCCTGTGTACTGCTTACGCTTTTTCATATGGCAACCGTAGCAGGAATGATCGCTGTCCTTGGCGTGGAACGCTTTGAAGAGGCTCGGGGCGACGCCGTCGTCGCCACGGGGCACGGAGTGGCATTCCTCGCTCGCGCCGCAGGAGACGTACTTGGCGTCGATGTCGGAAGGCAGCGCGTGGTGGCAGGTCTGGCAACGGACGCGCCGGTGCGACGAGTGGTTGAACACGACATCCATCTTCTGCTTTCCGCCGGTCGCCTCAATGGTGATGGGATTGCGGATAACTTTGCCGACCTCCTTGATATCGCTGACGCCTTTGGGTTCTTCGTCATCGGCGGCGAAAGCGGGGACACACAGGAGACAGGCCACGGCAAGGGTCAAGAGTTCCTTTCTCACGTTTACAACTCCGGGTGCTGAGGACTAAGCCACAGGTCGGCGCAGTTTCGCAAAAAGCTGGCGGCGCGTCATCGGGTTGGCGTCGTTCTGAGCGAATACGGCGAACTTGTGGTACAGATTGGGATCTTCCGCGTACAAGTATATCACGTGTACGATGCCGTTGTCACCCAATACGGCATTGGGAAAACGTTCTTTAACTTCCGCAAGCCGCTGCTCGGCGAGGTTTTCCATATCTTCCCGTTCGCCGAAATTCATGCACCCGGTGGGACAGGACAGGACGCACGCGGGGAGCACACCCTGATGCACCCGGTCGTTGCAGAAGTCGCACTTGTGGATCTGCTTTGTTTGCGGGTCAACACGCGGGATATCATAGGGGCAGGCTTCGCGCACGGCCTGGCCGTCAAGCTGGGCGGTCAGGGGCGTGAACAGTACCGCGCCCGTCTTTTCGTCCTGCACGATGGCGCCGTCGATGGTCGAAGCGGTCCTGCACGGGGCCAGTTCGCAATGGCGGCATTGTTCAGGGAAGAACAACATCCTGAAGTCCTTTCCCTTGCCCACTTCGCGCATGTGCACGGTTTTGTAGGTCACGCTGGACAGGTCCGGCGGGTTCGTGTGTCCGCCGCGGTTCGTCGTTTCCTCGGCGGGCAGGTTCTTCCACTGCTTGCACGCGATTTGGCAGCCTCGGCAGCCCGTGCAGCGCGTCAGGTCGACAAAAAAGGCTTTCGCCATGATGGACTCCTTTATCGGGGTGGAGGGGAGGGAGCGGTGAACTTGGAGGGGGGAAGGGGACCCCTATCTGAAGAAGGGTTCCCCTTCCCCCCTCCAAACCTCCCCTTTTCCCTAGACTTTTATAAACGGGACGGGCGGCGTTTGGGACGGCCCGGCCGGTTTCCCTTGGCGGAAGTTTCCCGGAACGGCTGTTTTCTTGTTACGTGCTGGAAGGGCCGTTGCAAAGGATAATGGCTTTTCCGCCCGGCAAAATTTTCGCCACGAACATTTTTTCGGTTGCCCGGAGGGAGATTTACTAGGGAACCTTTGCCTTTCAGCCGTCCGGTCAACGGAACTCCCGTCGCGCCACCTCCCCTCCAGTCAAAGTTTTTGCGGGTGGGGGGCCGGGGAGGGCGCTTTTAAAAAAACGCCCTCCCCCGGTCTCGTAACCCATCTCAGTAACTACTCCGGCAAATCCTGATCAGGCATCTTTTCGATGTTGACCATGAAGGCCTTGGATTCCGGTATGGCGGAGTTGGGGTCGCCCACGGCGGCGGTGAGAAGGTTTGCGCTGTCGCCGCCGCGCTTGGGCACCAGCCAGCCGAAGTGCCAGGGAAGGCCGATCATGTGCACGGTTTTGCCGTTGGCGTTCATGGGCTGGAAGCGGTTGGTCACGATGGCCTTGGCAAGCAGGTTGCCGCGGGCGCTGCTGACGCGCACCACGTCGCCGTTGCCGATGCCGCGTTCCTTGGCAAGCTCCGGATCAAGCTCCGCGAAGACCTGCGGCTCGGCTTCCACCAGCCACGAGCAGCGGCGGGTCATGAGGCCCGTCTGCCAGTGCTCGGTGACGCGGTAGGTCGTGCCGATGAACGGGAAGCGCTCGTCCGCCACGGCCAGCACTTCGCCGATGGCCTTGAACGCCACGGGGTTGCTGCGCTGCGCGGAGAAGACGTGCTTCTCGAAGGGCGATTCCATCGGTTCGTAGAACTCGGGGAGCGGCCCGTCTTCGCGGCCTGGCCCGAAGAGCGCGCCCTGGCCGTCCTTCTGCATGATGAAGGGGTATTTGGTGCCGGGGTCGCCGCCGCCGTCCACCACGTCGCCGACCCACTTGCCGTCGCGCCACTGGATGACCGGCTTGTCCGGGTTCCACGGGCGGCCCTGCTTGTCCACGGAGGCACGGTTGTAGATGATGCGGCGGTTCATGGGCCATGCGTAGGACCAGTTCGGGAACAGGCCGATCTTTTCCTGTTCCGGCGTCTGCGTCTTGTCGCGGCGGGCCATCATGTTGCCCTCGTCCGTCCACGAGCCCGCGTGCAGCCAGTTGCCGCTGGCGGTGGAGCCGTCGGCCTGCAGCATGGCGAAGGCGGGGACCTGATGCCCGGCCTTGTACAGCTTGCCGCCGATGGTCACGTCGCGCAGGAAGTAGCCGTTCATGACCTTGGCGGTGTTGGCGGGCGAGAACTCGTGCCCTTCCATCCACTTGTCGATGCCGAGGCCAAGGATCGGTTCGGGGAAGACGCCGCCTTGCTCCTTATAGAGCTTGCGGATGGCGAGCATCATTTCGACCATGATGTCGCCGTCGGGCTTGGTTTCGCCGTAACGGTCGGGGCCGGCATAGCGCCACTGCATCCAGCGGCCTGAGTTGGCTATGGAGCCTTCCTTTTCAATGGACGTGCAGCAGGGCAGGAAGAAGACTTCCGTGGCGATCTGGGTCGGGTCCTTGCCGGGGCCGCGCCAGAACGAACCGGTTTCGTTGTCGAACAGGTTGACGTTCACCAGCCACTTGAGCTTTTCCATAGCCCCGCGGCTTTTGTTGGCGTTCGGGCCGGAGCAGGCGGGGTTCATGCCCCAGGCGAACAGGCCGTCGAGCTTGCCTTCGACCATGCGGTCAAAGATGGACATCCACATGTAGTCGGTCCGCTTCTTGTCGGCGTCGAGGCGCGGGACGTAGCTGTAGGCCACATCGGGCGTCACGCCGGGATAGAGCGACATGAGGAAGCTCGCCGTGTACTTGGGCCGGTTGCCCCACCAGTTCACGCTCTTGGGATCGTTGGTCTTGGGCGTGGTGGCGTTGTAATCCGCGAGGGTCGTCAGCGTGGAAGTGGGCACGGGCAGGTAGCCGGGCCAGATGTCCGCAAGGAGCGCCTGGTCGGTGGAACCCTGCACGTTGGATTCGCCGCGCAGCGCGTTGACGCCGCCGCCCGCCACACCGATGTTGCCGAGCAGAAGCTGGATGATGGACATGGCGCGGATGTTCTGCACACCCACGCTTTTCTGGGTCCAGCCCATAGCGTACATGATGGTCCCGGCCTTGTCGGGCGCACCGGTGGACGCGAAGGTTTCATAGACGCGCAGGAGGTCTTCCTTGGGCGTTCCGGTGGTCTCGGACACCTTGTCGAGCGTGTAGCGGTCGTAGTGCTTCTTGAGAAGCTGCAAGACGCAACGGGGATGCGTGAGCGTCTCGTCGCGCACGGGAACGCCGTTGGCGTCCATTTCGAACGCCCACGTTTTCTTATCGTAGCTCTTCTTGTCGGCGTTGAAGCCGGAGAAGAGGCCGTCGCTGAACCCGAAACGCTCGCCGACGACCGTGGGGCCGTTGGTGCTGTCGATGACGTACTGCTTGAAATATTTGTCGTTGTTCAGGATATAGTTGATCATCCCGCCGAGGAAGGCGATGTCCGTGCCCACGCGAAGCTGGACATAGAAGTCGGCCTTGCTCGAAGAGTGGGTGAAGCGCGGGTCGACGCTGACGACCTTCGCGCCCTTATCCTGAGCCTTGAGCACCCATTTGAAGGAAATGGGATGGTTTTCGGCAGGGTTGCTGCCCATGATGAGGATACAATCACTGTTTGCCAAATCGTTCCAGTGATTCGTCATTGCACCGCGTCCGAACGACTCTGCCAGAGCCGTAACAGTGGCGCTGTGTCAGAGACGCGCCTGGTGTTCGATATACACCAGGCCGAGGCTGCGGAGGATGGACTGATAGGCCCAGCACTCCTCGTTGTCCATTGCGGCGGAACCGAACGAAGCCATGGCTTCGGTGCGGTTGACGAGCTGGCCCTTGTCGTTCTTTTCCGTGAACGACTTGTCGCGGCTTTCCTTCACGCGCTTGGCGATTTCTTCCATCGCCCATTCCCATTCCACTTCTTTCCATTCGGTGGCGTGGGGGGCGCGGTAAAGCGGCTTCTTGGGGCGCTGATCGTTGACGGTAAGCTGCCACGTGGACGCGCCCTTGGGACAGAGGGAGCCCTCGTTGATCGGGTGATCCGGATCGCCTTCGACGTTGATGGCGCGGCCCTTGCCGAGCGGGTTGTCAGATGTGCTGGTGCTGACGATGAGCCCGCAGCCCACGGCACAGTAACAGCAGATGGATGTGGTCTGTTTCGTCCACTTGAGTTTGAATTCCTTGGCCTGCGCGAAAGCGGGGCGCAAGTTGAATCCGAGCCCGGAAACGGCGCCCGCCAGCGCGGCCCCAAGACCGAACTTCAGAAAGCCTCGGCGTGATACGCTCATGGTGATCCTCCCGATATTGGGCGGAAACGGTGGTTCCGCCGCAGGAATGCCGATATATGCTCATGTAAGCATATATAGTTTAAATCATTGCATGATCTGGTTACAGATACCCTACTGCTAGTCCAGCATAGGCCTTGTGTCAATCCTGTTTCGGAGAAAAAGGGGCTTGTGGAAATATTCCTTTGTAAAACGGAAAATAAGGGGAAGAAAAAGGCGGTCTTCCCGTAAAGCGAGGAGAGGCGTCTCGGCGAAATGTAATGGGTTCCCTACAGTGAAACGCCCAAGGAGTATGGCCGGAATGGTACGGGCAACATGGATGGCGGACAGGCAAAGCCCAGGCCTTCTCGGTTGCGTAGGGGGGAGTGAATGGCATAGACATGATGGCCAAATCATGGGATGCCTCGCGTCTGAAGGCAAGGTTTCCCGCCCGGAAGAAAGGCGCTGGAAAGGCTCTGATGGGTCGGCGGGTTTCCGCTGTACGGGCCGGTGTCCGGGAGCCGGTTGCCGAGGTCTGGTGAAAACGGCCCCATATGGCTGGGTCGTGTGCTTGAAGAACATCCCGCCGATGGGGAAAGGAAGGCTGAAGGATGAACCCATTTGAAAATATACTGAGCGCCGTACGGCAAAAAAGGCCGCTGGTGCATTTTATTACCAATTATGTCACCGTCAATGATTGTGCCAACATGACGCTGGCTTTGGGCGGTTCGCCCATCATGGCCGATGATTTGCGTGAAGTGGAGCAGATCGTCGGGCATTGCTCCGCGCTGGTGCTGAACATAGGCACGCTCAGCGAGCGGACGGTACAATCCATGCTGGCGGCAGGGAAGGAGGCCAACAGGCTGGGCCGCCCCGTGGTATTCGATCCCGTGGGCGTGGGGGCTTCCCGTTTTCGCAATGAAACAGCAGCGATGTTGCTCCGGGAAGTCCGTTTTGACGTCATTAAGGGCAATATTTCGGAAATCGCGTATCTGGCGGAAGGGATCGGCACAACCAAGGGGGTGGACGCGAACCTTGACGCCCTGAGTACGGAAGGCAATCTGCGCTGGCATACGGATCTTGCCCGGAAGGTCAGTACCCAGACTGGCGCGGCCATCGTGATCAGCGGTCCTATCGATATTGTCGCGGACAGCCATGAAGCATGGGCCATCCGTAACGGGCACCCCATGATGGCCAACATCACGGGGACGGGCTGCATGTCGGCGGGGGTCATCGGCTGCTGCGTGGGAGCCGACCCGCAGGCGCTTTTGCCGTCCTGCGTCTGCGCCATGTCGGCCATGGGGATTTGCGGGGAGCTGGCGTATGAGAAACTGCTGTCCGTGGACGGAGGTTCGGGGACGTACCGTGTCCTTCTGATGGACGCCATGAGCAAGCTGGACGGGGCGACGCTGACCCGCAGGAGCAAGGCGGAACGGTTGCGGATCTGAGGCTGCGCAGAGCAGGGAGGCCCGCTTTGTATCCCGTGGGGAAGCGCAGAGGAAAATGTGCAGCCTCCATGCGGCGGTATCCTTCGGGCTGGATCGGTTTTTGCCGTCTGCGCGGCTTCTTATTCCGAATCGGCGATGGGATCGCCCCGCAACTCCTTTTGGGGTGAAAAGGCTTTTTCTTCAAGGAACACTTGAACTATTAGGGAAGGATTGAGCCCTCCGCCGCAGGGAAGGGGGCTTTTTCAGACGCGGGTGAGAAAGAGTTTTTCGCGTGTGCCTGTATATGGCCCATGGTTGGGCGATCCGGGGAAGTTTTGACGAGGCGATCCCGGCGCTTGGATAAAGGAGGGTGCCAAAACGCCTTGCGCTGACACCGTTGGGCCGTTATGGATGAAGTTGATCAGCGGCGTGTGCCTCTCTTGGGCCTCGCTTTTTAGTATGCATTTTTGAGGTGCCGGCCCAGCGCCCGTGCACGGGAGGATAGATGGAAGCGTCGAAGAACGACAGATTGGTGAAGAAGTTTGCCGCACTTGAGGATAAGACGTGGTTTCCGCAGGAATTTTTGGAACTCGTAAAGGACGTATGCCGCCTGCAAGGTGAGGTGAGGGCTTCGTTGGCGGTTTCCGTCGATCCGGCTTTGGTCTGCGGCGATATGGAGCATCGGCAGGGGGCGCCGCTGCTGGCCAGGGAGCAATTCCCCGTCGATGCGGAGGGGGCCGAGAAGCTTTTCCGCTCTATCTTGGAAGTGGCGGAATCCCTGCCGCAGCTCCGCACGACTGCGCAGCTTGTCCGGGATAAGCTGATCCGGGGCGACATCCGGCCCGAAGAACTGTTCCGCGCCTACATGCTGGAAAACGCCGAACCCTTTGAGGCATGGGCCAAGGAAGCGCCCGACGCGCCCAATTTGCTGCCGTTCCTTGTGTACAACAGCATGGAGCCATGGCTCGAAGCCGCGGGCGAGGCGCTTTCCTCCGCCTATCCGCAGAACGACGTTTGGCAGCACGGGCACTGTCCGGTATGCGGGAGCCCGGCTTTCATCGGGCATCTGAGCGGCCCTGAGCCGTCGCGCAACGAGGGCCGGGACATCAACAAGGGCGGAAAGCGGATGCATACGTGTTCGTACTGCCGGACGACGTTCCGGGCCAAGCGCATCCAGTGCCCGTTCTGTCTTGAGGAAGATGCCAAGAAACTGGACTATTTCACGACGGAAAACGAACCGGGGTACCAGGTTCATGTCTGCCGCTCGTGCAAGAGCTATATCAAGATAGCCGACTTCCGCGAATTCTTCGGCCGAGAGAGCATCCCCGCGCTGGATGATCTCGAATCCCTCCCCCTCGACATCGCCGCCCAGAACGAAGACTTCCACCGGGTCGCGCCTTCGGAGTGGGGGCTATAAGCACTTTGCGTTTCGCCTCGTGAAATACGGGCCGTCCCATGCCAATAGGCGGGGACGGCTTTTTTTGTTTTAACCGAGTGGCGTATGAAACGGCGCGGGGTGGGCCCGGCCTCCTTGTCCGGAGGCGGTTTCGCGTAGCTCCGTAACAAGGGCATATCCGTTTCCTGCAGTATTTATTGTAATTATTTACACGAGATAGGCAGTTGGTGCCGGATGGATATCCGGCACGCCGTTGAGTGTGCAGGGGTAGTTCAAGCTTTTCTTAGGATGAGGCATTGAGAGAGGTACAATCCGCTCTAACGGCGTTTCAAAGCGAATCCGTTTTGACGTTCTATCTTGTGAAAAAAAGAAACTGAGTGTGCTGAAGCGGCGATGTCTTCAGGGTATTCACCAGGATAATGGATGCCACGGGGTTGAACAGCTTCTTTTTATAGAAAAATGATGTTTAGTTTCAAATGATTATCTATTTTAATGACAATCTGTGTTCTTTTTCACTTGACAATCTTATATAAGACATCTTACAAAAGATTCACAGTGAGAGGGACAATACGCGCCGAACCGGAGCATCTCGGCCTTGAAGGAGGCGGAACGTCCGGATTCGGAAGGAACCACCCGCGAATCTACGGGAAATCATGTTTTCCCGTGAATGGCGTTCTTGAAACTGATACCGCTTCAAGGATGGCCCGCTCAGGGGACGGCGCGTTGTCATACAGCGTCAGGAGTGTTGTATCACCGACAAGTAAGGAGAGCCTCTATGAAACTGTTGTCCTGTTTGCGTACGGCGTTGTGTCTGCTGGGGTTGCTGGCTATGCCCGCAGCGGCGGCCTATCCCGAGAAACCTATTAACATGATCATCGCCTTCACTGCGGGCGGTTCGAGCGACGTGCAGGCTCGGATTATGCAGAAGTACTGGAATAAGTATGCGCCGCAGCCGTGGGTGTTCGTGTACAAGCCCGGTGCGGGAGGCATCATCGGGTTTACGGAAATAGCCAAGGCCCGCCCGGACGGCTACACCATCGGCGGCTTGAACGTCCCCCACATCATCCTCCAGCCGCTGGCGCAGAACGCCCAGTTCACCCCTGACAGCTTCAAGTACATTTGCCAGGTCGTCAACGATCCCCAGTGCATCGCCGTCCGCAAGGACAGCCCCTACCAGTCGACCAGCGAAATCATCGCCGCAGCTCGTAAAAACCCCGGCAAGATCCGCGTCGGCCTCGTCGGCCCTCTGTCGGGCCACCACCTGATGTTCCTCGACTACGGCAAAAAGTATCCCGACGCCAAGCTGACCAGCGTATTCTACAAGGGTGCCGCAGACCAGAACGCGGCGCTGCTCGGCGGGGAAATCGACATGATTTTCGGAAACATCAACGATGTGATGCGTTCCATCGACGAGTTCCGGGTGCTCAATGTCGCCGCCGAAAAGCGCAATGGCTTCCTGCCCGACGTCCCGACGCTGCGCGAAGCGGGCATCGACATGGTGTCCGACATCCGCCGCTGTTTTGCCGCGCCCAAGGGCATCAAGCCCGCCGAGCTCGACGCTTTGCGGGTGCTCTTCAAGAAGATTTGCGAAGATCCTGAGTATCTGGCCGATATGAAGAAGGCCGGGCAGCCCGCCGAATACATGGACGGCGAAGCTTTTGCGGCCTACATCGCCGGGCAGCAGGCTCATGCTCAAGAGGCCCTTTCCGCAGCCGGATTGCTCAAGAAATAGTGTTTCCGCTCCCGTTATGGGAGCGGAGCGCTGCACCGCTTCGAAAGGACGTTTCGCATGACAGAATTCATTTTGCCGGCCACTCTCCACCTGTTCGAGCCGCTGAACATCATCCTGATGCTCGCGGGCCTCACAGGCGGGATCATCATTGGGGCGCTTCCGGGGCTCTCCGCCACCATGGGGGTGGCGCTCATGGTCCCGGCCACGTTCGCCATGAACCCGACCAGCGGCCTGATCATGCTCGGCGCGATATACGCTGGGGCCATCTATGGCGGCGCGAACTCGGCCATTCTCATCTGCACGCCGGGCACGCCTTCCTCCGTGGCGACCACGTTCGACGGCTGGCCGCTGTGCCAGAAGGGGAGGGCGGATCTCGGGCTGTACACGTCGCTTCTGTCCTCGGCCTTCGGGGGCATTGTGGGCACGCTGTTCCTGCTCTGCCTTGGCGGCTCGCTGGCGCGGTTCGCGCTCCAGTTCGGCGGGCCGGAAAGTTTTTGGCTGTGTCTCTTCGGGCTCTCCACCATCGCGGTGATGACCCCGGACAACATGGGCAAAGGCATCGTTTCCGGCGCGGTGGGCATCTTGGTTTCCACCATCGGGCTCGACCCCAACACCGGCGCGCCGCGCTTCACCTTCGGGACCTATGACCTCTTGCAGGGCGTGTCCGTGATACCCTGCATGATCGGCCTGTTCTCATTCTCGCAAGTACTGTACCTCATCGGTACGGACAAGAGCTTCATTGCGGAGTACCACCCGCACAAGGGAGCCTTCGGCAAGGTGTTCCGGTATCTTGCCGCCCATTGCAAGACGATCCTCGTCCGGTCCTCCGTGCTCGGGACGTGGATCGGGATGCTTCCCGGCGCGGGAGGCGAGATCGCTTCGATCATCTCCTACAACGAGTCCAAGCGGTGGGACAAGGACCCTTCCCGCTATGGCAAGGGGAGCCTTGAGGGGGTCGCCGCCTCCGAAAGCGCGAACAATGCGGTCATCGGCGGCTCGCTCATCCCCATGCTGACCCTCGGTATCCCCGGCAGCGCGGTGGCGGCGGTCATCCTCGGGGCGCTCATGGCTCACGGCATCCAGCCGGGATTCAAGATATTCACCGCATCCGGCGATCTGGCCTATACGTTCATCATGTCCCAGTTCGCGGTGAACCTGCTGATGATCCCCGTCGGCTTCGTGCTGTGCCAATGTATGGCGCGCCTTCTGAGCATCCGGCTTACGCTGGTCGCCATCGGCATCGTGGTGTTGGCCTTCATCGGGGCCTACGCCATCAGCAACAGCCTGGTGGACATATGGGTAGTGCTCGCCTTCGGGCTCGTCGGGTTCTTTGGCGGCAAGGTGGGCATGGACACCGGTGCAATGGCTCTTGGCGTCATCCTTGGGCCGATGATCGAGGAGAACCTTGGAAAGAGCGTGGACTTGTCCCGTTCGGTGGACGGCGGCCTGATGTCCGTCATGTTCGAAGGCTCGATCAATAAGGTGCTCATCGCCGCGCTGCTCTTGTCGTTGCTGACGCCGTTTCTGCTCAAGCTGCGTAACCGCAAGCACGCCGCTCTGCTTCCTGAAGGCCCCCGTCCCGGCTGGAAGACGGATCTGTTCGCGGGGATTGGTTTCCTCGCCATCGCCGCCGCCTTCCTTGTCCAGTACGAAGGTCTGGAAGGGGTCAGCCGTGTCTTTCCTGAAGTGCTGACTAAGCTGATCGGCGCGGGTGGAGCGTATTTCGTCGGCAAGGGGTTGTGGCGCCGCTCCCGTGAGGCCGCCGAACCCGAAGGCGGTGAGGCTGTGGCGTGGTGCAAGATCGGCATCATCTGCGCGACCTCTTTGTGCTACGCCGTGCTTATCCCGGTGTTCGGCTTCCTCGTCACCACGATGGGGTTCATCGCTGGCTCCACGCTCATCCTCGGCGATCACAGCCGCGGCCTGCCGCGTCTTGCGCGAACGGCGATCGCATTTGCGATTGGCTTCAGCTTGCTGGTATGGGCGGGCTTTACGCTGCTGCTCAACGTTCCGGTACCTGAGGGGATGTTCCTTTAGCCTGCCGTGTGCGTTGCCTGTTTCCGTGAAACATTCATAACCCGTTCTTAACCCCTGGCCTGAAACGTTTTAGAAGATATAGTTTTATCTATATTAAAACGTTCGTCCGGAAAGGATCAGTTGTTTACTTGACAGTCTTATATAAGACATAATACAGAAGAATCGCATTTGAACCAAACCTTAGGAGGCAATCATGTCAGTGCAATTTCTGGTTCATGAAGACGGCGACAGCGTCGGCGTCATCACCGTGGAAGGCGTGAAGGCCGGTCAGGAACTGACTGGCTGGATCATGAAAGAGGACAAGACCATTACGTTCAAGGTTCTCGATGATATTCCGATCGGGCACAAGATCGCTCTCAAGGATTTGAATGTCGGCGATACCGTCTTCAAGTACGGCACCGATATCGGGAAGGTTGTCAAACCCATCCGTCAGGGCGAGCATCTTCATGTCCACAACGTCAAGACCAAAAGGTGGTAGGTCACATGCAAAAGTCATTTTTCGGTTATCGCCGCGACAACGGCCGCGTGGGCATTCGCAATCATGTGCTGATTTTGCCCCTGGACGACCTTTCCCAGCCCGCTTGCAACGCCGTTGCCAATAACATCGGCGGCACCGTTGCCATCCAGCATCCTTACGGCCGTCTGCAGTTCGGTGCCGACCTTGACCTCCACTTCCGCACCTTGATCGGCGCCGGCAGCAACCCGAACGTTGCCGCCGTCATCGTTATCGGCATCGAAGAAAAGTGGACCCAGGACGTGGTGGACGGCATCGCCAAGACAGGCAAGCCCGTTGCCGGCTTCGGCATCGAGCAGCACGGCCAGATCGACACCATCGCCCGCGCTTCCCGCAAGGCGAAGGAGTTCGTGCAGTACGCTTCCGCCCTCCAGAAAGTGGAGTGCCCCATCTCCGACCTGTGGGTTTCCTGCAAATGCGGCGAATCCGACACCACCTCCGGCCTGGCCTCCTGCCCGACCGTCGGTAACGCGTTCGACAAGCTGTATGAAGAGGGCTGCACGCTGGTGTTCGGTGAAACCACCGAACTCACCGGCGGCGAACATCTGGTGAAGGCCCGTTGCGCCAATGACCGGGTCCGCAGCGAATTTACCGCGTTCTTTGACCGTTACGCCAAGGTTATCGACGACCACAAGACCTCCGACCTTTCCGACTCTCAGCCGACCAAGGGCAACATCGAAGGCGGCTTGACCACCATCGAGGAAAAGGCCCTCGGCAACATTCAGAAGATCGGCACGAAGGCGCCCGTCATCGGCACGCTGGACAAGGCTGTGACGCCTACCGGCCCCGGCCTGTGGTTCATGGACTCCTCCTCCGCCGCCGCTGAAATGATCACCCTCGTGGCCGCCGCCGGCTACGTGGTGCACTTCTTCCCCACCGGCCAGGGCAACATCATCGGCAACCCGATCGTGCCCGTTATCAAACTGTCCGCCAACCCGCGCACCATCCGCACCATGTCCGAACACATGGACGTGGACGTGTCCGGTATCCTGCGCCGCGAAATGAATCTCGACCAGGCTGGCGACAAGCTGCTCGACATGATGTTCCAGACCATCGCCGGCCGTATGACCGCCGCCGAAGCTCTGAAGCAGAACCAGTTCGTTATGACCCGTCTGTACGAAAGCGCCTAATATCGCTGGAATCCCTATAAAAAAGAAGGCGGGAGGGGAACCTCCTGCCTTCAATATATCAGTCCAAAGAATCTCCGAAACCGCTTCGGGGGCTCAGGGACGGAAGGGGCGCGCTCAGCGCAGGTCGGCGCGGTACACGTGGTTGCCCGTGTTGATCCGGCTGATGCGAAATTCGACGGGGCGGTCCTGAAGGTCAAAGGATGTGCGGGTCACCAGCAGCAACGGATGGTTCCGCTCTATGTTAAGCCGCTTGAGGTCTCCGCTGTCCGGCATGGTGACTTCGATCTGTTCCGTGGCGTGGGCCACGGTGATGCCGAAATGGATTTGATAGTGCTCGTAGAGGGTGTTCGGCACTTTATCGAACTCGAAGTTGAAATGGGGAAAACGGGCGGTCGGTAGCGCGACCCGTTCGTTGATGACCGGGAAATCGTTGAGCATACGTACACGGTCGATGTGGATGACTTTGGCGTCCGGAGCAAGCTCGAGAGCCGCCCGTTCGGCGTCCGACGGCGTGGCGAGCCGCACGCCGTAGATTTGTGAAAGCGGGTAGACGCGTTTTCCGTTCCTGTCGCTGAGAAGGAAGAAGGGGAACAGGGAACTGTCTTCGTCGAGTACGGCCACAGCGGTTCCCTTGCCCTGGTAGCGGACCAGCCGTTTTTCGCGGGTAAGCGCATTAAGGGCCTTGCGCAGCGTTCCTTGGCTGACTCCGTATTCTTTAGCGAGTGCGATTTCACTGGGCAGGAAGCTTCCCGGCCCCCATTCTCCGGCAATGATGCGGTTGAGAATGGCCTTTTTCACCTGTTCGTACAGTGGAGCGAATGTGAGTTTCGATGATGGGGTCATGGTTCCTCCGGAGAATCTTTCAGTACTTTTTATCTTATATAATATAGAAGATCAAATGGCTTGAACGCTTTTTCCCCGGAAGGCGGGCGGGCCGGGAGTACGACATGGCAGAAATCGTTATTTCAGAGTTCATGGATGAGGCCGCCGTCGCCGATCTGAGGGCGTCGTTTGATGTTCTTTATGACAAAACCCTCGTGGACAGGCCCGAGGAACTGGCCGCCGCCGCCGCTGGGTGCCGCGCGCTCATCGTCCGCAATCGGACGCAGGTGCGTGGCGCGTTGCTGGAAGGCGCACATCTGCGCGTAGTGGGCCGCCTTGGCGTGGGCCTTGACAATATTGACTGCAAGGCCTGCCGGGAACGGGGCATCGCGGTTATTCCGGCCACAGGCGCGAACAACACGGCGGTGGCCGAATATGTGCTCGCCGGGCTGCTCATGCTCGCCCGAGGCTGCTATTGCGGAACATTCGCTGTCGCCGCCGGGGCATGGCCCAGGGAACGTATGGTGGGCGGCGAGATATCCGGCAAGGTGCTCGGTCTTGTCGGATTCGGAGGGATCGCCCGGGACGTGGCGCTGCGCGCCCGTGCCTGTGGGATGCGGGTCATGGCCTATGATCCTTTTTTGCCGGCGGACGCACCGGATTGGGAAAAGCTGGGCGTGGAGCCGGTGATGCTGGAAACCCTGCTTGCCGAAGCGGATGCCGTGAGCCTGCATGTACCGCTTACGCCTGATACCCGCCAGCTTTTCGACGCGGGACGGCTGGCGCGCATGAAGCCGGGAGCTGTACTGATCAATACGGCCCGGGGCGGCATTGTGGAAGAAGCGGCCCTTGCGGATGCGCTCCGCTCAGGTCGGCTCGCCGGGGCGATGGTCGATGTCTTTGAGAAGGAGCCGCTCCCGGCGGGTTCGCCATTGGCGGACGTTCCCAATTGCCTCTTGACCCCCCATATCGCCGGGGTAACCCGTGAATCCAACGTCCGGGTCAGCGCCGTCGTGGCACGGAAGGTTGCCGAATGCCTGAGAGGTGCCGCATGATTTTGACTCCCGAACAGCTTCAGGATTTGGGCATGGCCGTATTCAGGGAAGCGGGCGTGCCCGAGGAGTCCGCCGCCAGCGTCGTGGAGGCGCTGGTGCGGGCCGAACTGGATGGGCTCCCCTCACACGGGTTCTCCCGCATTCCCTTTTATGTGGATCAGGCTCTGTCAGGCAAGGTAAAAGCGCGGGCCATTCCGCTGGTGCGTCAGGCTGCTCCTGCGGCCGTGCTGGTGGATGCGGGAAACGGGTTCGCTTTTCCGGCCATTCTGGCGGGGCTGGAAAAAGCCATACCTCTGGCGCGCCGCAACGGGGTGTCCGTATTGGGAGTCACCCGGTCGCACCATTGCGGCGTGGTTGGGCTGTATGCGGAACGGATCGCGGAAGCGGGGCTCATATCATTGATTTTTTCCAACACGCCGGCGGCGATGGCTCCGTGGAACGGATCAAAGGCGTCCTTTGGGACGAATCCGCTAGCCTTTGGCTGTCCGAGGGAGGGGAAGCATCCGCTGGTGATCGATATGTCCCTGAGCAAAGTGGCGCGGGGCAAGATCATGGGCGCGAAACAGCGGGGTGAGGCGATCCCCGAAGGTTGGGCTCTGGATGCGGCGGGCCGGGCGACCACGGACCCCGTGGCGGCGCTGGGCGGAACGATGATTCCCGTCGGGGATGCCAAAGGGGCGGCCCTTGCCCTGATGGTGGAAATCCTTTCCGCTACGCTCACGGGTGCCAATCACGCCTATGAAGCCAGCTCGTTCTTTGAGCCTACGGGAAGCGCGCCCGGCATAGGACAGACGTTCATCCTGCTGGACCCGAAACCGTTGAATCCTGATTTTTCGGCACGGCTTGAGGCCTTGTGCGGGCACCTGCTCGGACAGGAAGGCGTACGTCTGCCCGGGGAACGGCGTTTCGCGCTGCGGGAACGAAACCGGATTTCAGGCGTGAACCTGCCAGAGGCACTGTATAACGATCTCCGAAAAAGGGCCGGGGTTGCCTAAATCCGACAGAAGTTCGGTGGACCTTTCTTAAAAAAATCAGAACAGATTGATGGAAAGGGTATCCATGCTGGTTACCTTTTCCTTGATAGCCTTGTGGAGAGGCTTCAAACGATACGTTGAAATTGGAGTTCCATACACGAAAGCCTCTCTCGGCGGGCCGTGCCGCTCTCTCCCCCCGAGCGGTGCGGCCCTTTCCGTTGATAGCTGCAGCCGGAAGCGGTGCTTCCGCCATCCCGAGGTTCTTATGTCGGTTGGTTTTCGTATTTTTACCCAACGTCCTCTGCCTGATCCCGAATTGGTCCGGGCCTATGGAGCGTTCGCCACGGCTCCGGTCGCGGATGCCATGCACCGGATGTGCGCCATGACTCCGGATGTGCGTCTGCTCTCGGACCCGGTCGGAACCATGTCGGGTGTGGCCTTGACCGTGAAGGCCCGTCCCGGCGATAGCCTTATGATCCATAAAGCCCTCAACATGGCGGAGGAGGGCGACGTGCTCATCGTGTCTGGTGGGGAATCGGGGCGTTCCCTTATGGGTGAACTCATGTTCCGGTATGCCGCGTCCAAAAAACTCGCCGGGATTGTGGTCGACGGCCCGATCCGGGATGCGGATTGCCTGCGCGGTTTTCCGCTGCCCGTGTATGCCTCGGGATTTACGCCGGGCGGACCATACCGCGAAGGCCCGGGCGAAATCAACGTCCCCGTCGTGTGCTGCGGCCAGAGTGTGGAGCCCGGGGACATCATCCTCGGGGACCGCGACGGCGTCATCGTCATCCCGTCGGGAGATGCGGCCAGTCTGTACGACGCGGCGCGGCAATCCCATGAGCGGGATCTGGCGAAGACCGAGAATGCCCGCCGGGGGCTTTTTGATCGTGGATGGGTAGACGGCGCGCTGGAACGGAAGGGCTGTGAGATTGTCGAGGGCCCGTGGCGGTAGCCGGGCACCACGGAAAACCTTTTTCTTGACTCCGTCCGCGCCTCTCGTATCCTTTTGCAGGAACGCCCGCGCCGTTTCGGAACAGGCTGGGGGGAGGGCGTCGTTCTTTGTTATCTTCTTTTCCAAAGGAGCTTTCATGAATATCGCGCTGGTGGCGCACGACAACTGCAAAAAGGATTTGGTCCGGTGGGCGCGGGAGCATGTCAACGAACTGAAAGGCCATCGCCTGACCTGCACGGGGACCACGGGACGTCTTATAGACGCGGCGTTACGCGAGCTGCTTGGCGACGAGAGCCCGTCGACCCCCGTGGAGTGCCTGAAATCCGGTCCGCTCGGGGGGGATCAGCAGATGGGGTCCCGTATCGCGGAAGGCAGGATCGACGCCCTGATCTTTTTCTGGGACCCCATGCTGGCCCAGCCGCATGACGTGGACGTTAAGGCCCTGCTGCGCATTTCCAATCTGTACAATATCCCTACAGCTTGTAATGTCGCCACAGCAAACTGCCTTGTCTCGTCGCCGGCCTTCTTGCAGGAACATCCTCAATCGACATACGATTTTTCCGAGTATACCGAACGTTCGCTCAGCTAGCGCTGACCTTTCCCCGGAACGGCGCGGGCCGCCGGGCTTCCCGTAAGGCGTCTCAGAGGGCTTTCCCTGTGAGGCGTCTCCTTTTTTGCGAGTAACAGGGTAGAGCGGAGGCTTCCGGTGTGCCCTTTTCCCTCTGTGGTCCCCGTTCGGTACTAGTAAAAAGCCATCCGTGGGCACGGCTCCTCGCTATGGCCATTGTTTACGCTTTAACGGACTGGTGTTTACGGTCATTCCATTCCAATGCCGGAATCTTCTCTTGGGGGGGCTTCCAACATTCTGCCTTTGCGGACTGTATGATTCATTAACTTATGAATATTCAACGAAAAAAGAATTGTAGAACATCACTGTTTTATTTTTATCTCATAATCATAAATATTATGTTACTTTTTATCCATAGCTCTCAAGCCGAACCTAACCCAAACCGCAACAATACAGTAACGCATGGCCCTCGACCGAAATGTTCCCCTCATGTCCGCCCTGTACCGACCCCATCCTAATGGGATACCTTGTTCATTGTTGGGGCAACGTCCCGGAGCATTCAATTGTCTTTTATCGGTTGTAATGGAAGAAAAATTTTTTTCAGTACGTTCCGTGCCCGGTTTACCCCGAGCGCCCGTGTTCCGATCGGATCCAGAGGCCTTTTCTCCCTCCCCTTTAAACTACAATATATTGCCATAAAAATACTTTTCGTGGATATTTGCTTTCTCTCCGCTGGCGGTGTTGCGGAAAAGGGCGCTTGCCCAGACGGTGGGGAACGTCCTATGTAGTGTGGCAACCCCATGCAATTCCCATTGTCCCCGTGACGGAGCACGCCGCGCCCACCGGGGCCAGGTTACCGATTTTTCCGGCGCACGCCGACAAGGAGCAGGCAATGAATGCAGCAAAACCGGCCCTCACGCCGGAACAGCGTTCTTTTCTCGAAGCGCTTTTCAAGGATGACGCGGCGTTCGAGGAAGACGCGCTGCGTGTATACGCGTCGGACGCCAGCCTCAGGAGAGGCCCCGTGCTGGCGATGGTGCGCCCCCGTACGGTCGAACAGGTGCGGGAACTGATGCGCTGGGCCGAGGTCGAACGCATCCCTATCCATCCACGCGGGCGGGGAACCAGCCTTTCCGGGGGGTGCGTGCCCACCAGGGCGGGGGTGGTTGTGTCCATGCTCGGCATGGATCGCATCCTTGATATTTCCAGTGAAGATTTTGTGGCGGTCATCGAGCCGGGCGTCAACACGCTGGCCTTTCAGCAGGCCTGCGAACAAAAGGGGTTGTTTTACCCGCCCGATCCCGCCAGTGGTAAGGCCACGTCCGTGGGTGGTAACGTGATGACCTGCGCCGGGGGCCTCCGCGCGGTCAAGTACGGGGTCACGCGGGACTACGTGCTCGGCATGGAGGCCGTCCTCCCCGGCGGGAAGCTGCTCAAACTCGGCGGGCGGACCCACAAGGACGTGATCGGGCTGGATATCTCCCGTATGTTCGTGGGCAGCGAGGGCACGCTCGGCATTGTCACCAAGCTGTATTTGAAACTCCTTCCCAAGCCCGAATCCTCGGCGTCGGTCCTTGTCGGCTACCCCTCGCTCGACGCGGCGCTTTCCTCCATGAGCAAGGTCTTCGCCGCGGGCATCCTGCCCTGTGCCGTGGAATTCATGAACGAAACCGTACTGGAAATCCTGTGCAGAACCGGCGACGTGCCGTGGCCGGATACGGTCAGATCGCTGCTGCTCTTCCAGGTGGACGGCAGCAGGGAGACGGTGCCGCTGGAAAACGCCCGCCTCGCCGCACAGCTTGACGACGCGCTTTGGAGTATGCAGGGCGTCGGAAAGGAAGAGGAAGATCGGCTCTGGGCATTTCGTCGCCGGGTCAGCTCCTCAGCCTATGTGCTCGGCCCGGATCGCATTGGCGGGGATATGGCCGTGCCGCGCGGTTCGCTCCTCAAGGCCGTGCGTCGTTTCGAGGCTATCGCCGCCAGTCACGGCAAGCGCCTCATCGGTTTTGGGCACGCCGGAGACGGCAATATCCACGCCAACCTGCATTACGACGCGTCCGACCCCGACGACGCGCGGCGCACGGCGGCGGCCCATCACGAGCTTGATGACGCAGCGCTCGAATTCGGCGGGAGCCTTTCCGGTGAGCACGGAGGCGGCTGCCTCAAGGATGTGGGCAAGCAGCTCGGCGCTGACGAGCTTGAAGCTATGCGTGCGGTCCGCCGCCTGTTCGATCCCCAAGGAATCCTCAATCCCGGCAAGGGCTACTGAGACCGTACCGACAGTAGGGGTTCCGCAGCGGAAAGGATGCGGGGGCGGGCATCCCTAGACAGTCCGCAGTAATGCAGCGGTACGTTCTGGCCGTGAAGCATTGGTATCAAATTGTTGAAAGGCTTTTGCAGAGCCGTTTTTTGGGCACCATTAGGCCGGAAGGAGAGCTGTTTTCCTTGCGGGCAGGCCCCGCGTGGGAGGGGGTAACATGTTTCGATTCAGCACGGGGCGCACTGCTCCGAAGGATTGCCTATGAAGCGGGGATGTACACAGTGCGGCGATTGTCTGGATGTCTGTCCGATCTTCGCCCTTTACCGCCGGGAGGAATACTCCCCAAAGGGGAAACGTCTGCTCATGGAGCCGCTGGACGGCTGGGGGGTGGGCGAGACGCCCCTGCCCTGGAAAACGATCCGCAGGCTTTCCCGGCTGTGCGCGGGCTGCGGACGGTGCGCCCGCCGATGTGCCCGCAAGCTCTCCACCAGCGAGCTGCTGGCTGATTTGCGTTCGCAGCATCCCCATTGGACCCAGTTTGTCTGGGATATCTGGATTCGGCGGGTTGGCCCGCTCTGGCCGCTTGCCGGACGCATCGCCTCGTTGCCTTTCCTGCCGGGCGGTTCGTCGTTGGAAACCGCCCGCGCCCTGTTGCCACAGGAGCCCGCCGCGCCGTGGGTGCGGATCAAGCCCGCCGTGCAGGTGGGGGTGGGGACGCCTGTGGCTGTGTTCGCCGGATGTACGGCGCGCAACGCCCGCCCCGGTTGGATTGCGCGGGCTGAGACGCTGTTGCGGCGCTGGGGCTATGTGGTTCTCGACGGCGGCGGATTCACCTGCTGCGGCGGCACGCTCCACCATGCGGGGCTGTTTGCGGCACAGGCCGAAGTCCGGCGGCGGAACATCGAACGCTGGCGGGATATGGGCCGCCCAGTCATAGCCGCGTTTTGCGCCTCGTGCAAACACGGTCTTGACGCCTATGCCGAAGAGGGCGGCATGGAACCCGAAGAGGCCGCGCTGTGGAAACGGCAGGTACGCGGCCTTTCAGCTCTTCTGGCGGCACCTGTCTGTGAGACCGTGCCCGATGCTCCGGCCCGCATTGGCTACCATCAACCCTGTCACTGGGGTGAGGACGACCCTGATTTGTCGTTCCTCAGGCAGGCGTTCCCCCTTATCATGAAAGGTACGGGACTGTGCTGCGGCATGGGCGGCATCCTCAAGATGACCGACGCCGACGTGTCCGCCGCCATTGGCCGCCGATGCGTGGAGGGCTTCGCGGACTGCCGCCATATCATCACCGGATGCAGCGGCTGTACGCTGCAACTGGCTTCCGCAGCCCCTTCCGGCGTGACCGTACGCCATTGGCTCGATGTGGTGGATATTTCAGTATAATGCACTATTTTTATTTTTTTTCGATATATGGTACAGCCCCTTCCCCCATTGGGGAAACGCCGCTGAAACGACACCCGGCGGGAAGGCGCTTTCTCCCCCCAATGGGGTGTTCTACCCCAAAGAAGCGAGGCCCCTATGACAGAAACCCGATGCCCATTGCCCAAGATGGCGCGTATCCGGCAGACCTTCGCCCGTCCGCGCGTTGACGATATAGCAGCGGAAATGCGCGAACAGATGCAGGTGCTCACGCCCCTGATCAGGCCAGGCATGACGGTGGGGCTGACCGTGGGCAGCCGGGGAATCCAGAACATCCTGACCATGCTGGAAGTCGCCGTTCAAGCGGTGCGCGGCTGCGGCGCGTCCCCGGTGCTTCTGGCGGCGATGGGCAGCCACGGCGGCGGTACCCGTCAGGGACAAAAGGACGTGTTGGATAGCCTCGGCATCACGGAGGAACGCCTCGGCGCGCCGGTCATCACCTGTGATGTGACCCGCGCCATTGGGGAAACGCCCGGCGGACTTGTGGCGTACATGCTGGAGTCGGCGTTCGGTGTGGACGCAATCATCCCCATCAACCGGGTGAAAACGCACACGTCGTTCAAGGGCTGCGTGGAGAGTGGGCTGTGCAAGAAGCTCGTGGTGGGCCTTGGCGGGCCGGGCGGGGCAGGCCAGTTCCACAGCCTTGGGCAGGCCGAACTTCCCCGCCTGCTGGTGGAGGTCACCAAGGTGATCCTCGGCAAGATGCCCGTGCTTGGCGGGGTGGCCATCGTCGAAAACGCTTATGAGGAAACCGCGCGCATCAAGGCGATTCCCGCCGAGGCGCTCATCGAGGAAGAAATCCGGCTGCTGGCGTGGTCGAAGTCGCTCATGCCCGCCCTGCCCACGGACAGGCTGCACGGCCTCATCGTGGAGAAAATGGGGAAGAATTTCAGCGGAACCGGAGTCGACACCAATATCATCGGACGGCTGCGCATTACGGGCGAACCGGAAATGGAAAGCCCGCGCATCCGGTACGTTTCGGTACTGGACCTTTCGGAAGCCTCGCACGGCAACGCTACGGGCGTGGGTCTTGTGGACTTCGTGACCCGCAGGCTGGTGGACAAGATCGACCGTAAGGCCACGTACTTGAATAACCTCACCACTACGTTCGTCACCCGCGCGTTCACGCCCCTGTGGTTCGATACGGATCGGGAAATGCTGGAAACCATGATGTTTTGCCTGCGGAGCGTCCCGCTCGCCGAAACGCGGCTGATCTTGATCCCCAATACCCTGTACCTTGCGGACTGTTATGTATCCGAAGCCATCCTTCCGGAGCTGGCCGATACCGGACGTTTCGAGGTAGTTGGGCCGTTGCGGGAACTGGCCTTCGACGCGCAGGGAAACCTGATCTCGCGCATTGGCCTGCCCCGCACGAGCTGAGCGGGGCAAGCCGATGGACGGCTTGTATGAACGCTGATGCGAGACATCATGCCGTATCATACGGCACACGGCGAAGGTTGCGGCCTTCTCCATCAGGGCTGTCTCCGGCTGTCCTATCCTTTCCCCTCGGAAGGTACTGCGAGGGCCATCTTCCCTATGCATGGGCTCGGCTCAATTGCCATCTGATGAGCCGGTTTTGCAATCTGCGGGGATTTCCTTGCCTGCCTGTGTTGAGGCCGGATTGCCTTTCCATCGTACAATCCAGCCACATCCAGCCGCTTTATGCTTCTGCATCGCGGAAACAGCAGGCTGAATGGGCGTGGGGCCTTTCCGTATCGGCAACGAGTGCCCCGTTCACTCTATTGCTGGAAATCTGCCGTGGGAGCCTTCCGATTTTCATATGAAGAGGAAAGGCTTGGCAGCGTCTTGTGGCGAATCCATCCGAGCGGATTGGACGGGCTGGGCGCTTGCCCGTCCGTGCGGCCCGGATCGGAGGGGGCAGCTGGGGCGGCGTCCGGTTCCGGGGCTTCGTACTGCGATCCGTACAGCGGGATCCAGCAGGACGGATCGGGAGGCTCGCCGCCTGCGCCGCAGCTGGGGATGAAGTCGGGAAAACCGCTCAGGCAGGCCGTCTGCGGCAAGCCCTGATGTTCGGATTTGCCGAGCAGGAAATCGATAGAGGTGTCCAGCGTGTTGGCGATGCGGATGAGTGTGGCGTAGTCGGGTTCGCTGCGCTGGGCGACGTAGTTGTTCATCCGGGATCGGCTGACGCCTATGCGATCCGCGAAGTGCGCCTGCGAAATGTTCCTTTCATCCAGCAACTGCCGCAGACGGTTGCCGAACAGGACGTCAACAACGTTTTCCGGTTTCAAGGCGATCATCCTTTGGCGTTGGGGCGGAGGCCCTTGCGGGTTTCAGGCGTTCGGGATTCCGATAGTCAATAGACGATATTCATGTGCAAAACCATGCGTCATGATTGCCAAAATAATCTCTAGTCTTCTCAATTAAGGCCCTACCAAACGCCTCGCTCCGGTGTCAACGGAAACGCGATGAAAAGGAAAAAATCGTATTTTTGGCGATCGAAAATCCCCATTTTTATGACGGAAGGGCTCCGTCTTGCCGGAAAAGAAGGGTTCGACGGAAACAAGGCGGTGGGTGCCTGTTTCACAGGATGCCCCGTCCTGGAAAACTGTACCCGTTCGGTAAATGACGGGGCCGGGACAACGGATGCCCCGGCTCCTTCATGCTTTTAAGAGAGCCTATGGCAATGGGGGCCACTTGGAAGACGAAAGCCGACGCTGCTGGAAGATCTGATGCTACTCCGCATCCCTTGGTATTTTTCCCAGTTTCTTGTTTTCCTCCATAAGCGCCGTAGCGGAAAGCGAGCAAGGGATGCGCCCTGTCGCATAGTTATGGACTGAGGAGCAAAACCATGCCCGGTTTTGGGATACTGGCGCTGCGCGGATACGGAGCCTTGCGGCGTGGCGCGACAGGCGGCTCTCTCCGATGGGCTTTGGCGGCGCAGAAACGGGTTCCTGTGCGGCTAATCTTTTCCCCTACCCGCCCCTGGCCCCTTCCCCGTTCCGTGCGATGCCATGCAACGTTCCCGTCTTTTGGGATGATCATTGTGAATATAGAGACATATTCAAAAAGGCGTTGACGTAGCCTGATTTTGTGCTACGTATGGCTTAATGCTCTGTTGTAAGGCCATATGGAGAACTCTTATGGCCTGAAATTACTTCTCTACGCTTCGTTTCGCCTCAGTATAGGGTGAAATTTCCTCTTTTTGCGCTTCATAGCACCTCTTTTTCAGTATTTTTACTCGATTCAGCAAAAGAATCGCCCTCCCAAAGCGATATATACGATATAAGGTATGCGCTCCTGTTCCGTTTTCTTGCGAGAACCCGGAACAGGCCTGAAAAGGTTCCAAGGCCGCCCCTTCCATAGGAGGCTTGTCTCGGCGGTTCCGCCAGATACCTTGAGCTGTACCGGAATCCCCGCGTCGTTTCTGTGCCCGTACCGCATGGCGGCTTGTCTCCGTGATGGGGAGTCCCACATGCCTGCGAATTCCTTTGGAGCCTCTCCTTTTTCCCCGCGTCGGCTGTCAGGCCGTTTTCCGTCAGGCGAACGGGAAGCGGGGCGGATTCCATACTGGTATGGGCAGAGTCGGCGGAGGCGGGGCCTCCCGTCCTCATAGAGGTGTTTCCGCCGCCCTGTTCGGAGCGGAACGGTTACGCTTGCTGGATTTGCCGCAATGGGGAAGGGCCGGGCGCAATTCCCGGCTAATGAGGATGCAACTCATGTGTATCATTGGTAAAAACACAAGGTATGGCGGGGGTGGCGAACCCAGCGGATGAAGCCTGTTGCCCGATAGGTGTTCCGCCGGTGCCGACGGTTGGGAATTTGCGGCCTGCGGTCGGAAAGATTCGAGTCGGTTCAGTGCGGCGGCGGTTCCGGGGGGATCGCTGTCAGGGGTACGGGATCTGCAACGGCGGGATGCCGGAGGGTGTCCCAAGGGGTAGGCGTATGAAAGTCCTCATCAATCTGCAATGGTGCAAAGGCTGTGGGGTGTGCGTGGCGTTCTGCCGTTCGGGTGCGCTTTCGCTGGACGGGGACGGGAAACCTGAATATGCCCCCGCGCTGTGCGTGGGCTGCGGCCTGTGTGAGTTGTACTGCCCGGATCTGGCGGTGGAGTGCCTTGGGGAAGACGGACCGGGGGAATCCGGGGAGGGTGCATGAACGGCGAAAAGGGCATTCTGTTTACTCAGGGCAACGAAGCCTGCGTGCGTGGGGCACTCTATGCGGGGCTGCGTTTTTTCGCGGGGTATCCGATCACCCCGTCCACAGAGGTGGCGGAACTGCTGTCCGAGAAGCTGCCGCATGTGGGCGGCAGGTTCATTCAGATGGAGGACGAGATTTCCTCATTGTGCGCCGTGTGCGCGGCGTCGGTGGCTGGGGACAAGGCCATGACCGCGACCAGCGGCCCCGGTTTTTCGCTCATGCAGGAGGCCCTTGGTTACGCGATCATGGGGGAAATCCCCTGCGTGGTGACCAGCGTGCAGCGCGGCGGGCCGTCCACGGGCCTGCCCACGAAGGTGGCGCAGGGCGACGTGAATCAGGCCCGGTGGGGGGTGCACGGCGACCATGCGATCATCGTGCTGACCGCCTCTTCGGTGCAGGACGTCTTTGCCATGACGGTGGAAGGCTTCAATATGGCGGAAACCTACCGCACACCGGTGATCCTGCTGTTCGACGAGGTGGTGGGCCACATGCGCGAGCGTCTTGATATGCCGGAACCCGGCGAACTGCCCGTGGTGGAGCGGCTCCGTACCTCGGTGAAGGCCGGGGTCAACTATTACCCCTACCTGCCCCGTGAGGACGGCCGGCTCCCCATGTCCGACTTCGGCGGGGTGCACCGCTACAATGTGACCGGCCTCTACCATGACATCTGGGGTTTTCCCACGGAACAGCCCGAGACCGTCAACAAGCTCCTTTATCACCTTGTGGACAAGATCGAGGCCAAGGCCGCCGAAATCGCCCGCTGGAAGGAATACTTCCTCGACGATGCGCAGCAGGTATTCGTTTCTTACGGTAGCGCGGCCCGTAGTGCCCTGCACCTTGTGCATACGCTGCGCGGGAAGGGCATCCGGGCGGGCCTGCTGGAATTGCAGACCCTCTGGCCGTTCCCGGCGGAACTCGTGCGCGACCGCACCGAGGGGGCGCGCAACGTCTACGTGGTGGAAATGAACATGGGGCACATCATGGCGCAGGTCAGGCAGGCGGCCTGGAAGCCGGATAGGGTGTTCCTCGTCAACCGGGTGGACGGGCAGCTCATCACGCCCACCGACATCGGCAAGGTCATGCGCGTGATCGAAGGAAGGGGGTTCTGATATGGCCATCCGCTCGTTGATCCGGGAACGTTTCTTTCCGCACCTGTGGTGCCCCGGCTGCGGCCACGGGCACGTGCTCAACGCCATGCTGCACAGCGTGGACGATCTGGGCTATGATCCCTCGTCCCTCGTCATGGTGTCCGGCATCGGCTGTTCGGCCCGCATAGCGGGGTACGTGGACTTCCACACCATGCACACGCTGCACGGAAGAGCGCTGGCCTTCGCCACGGGCATCAAGATGTCGCGGCCCGACCTGCACGTCATCGTGCCGATGGGCGACGGCGACGCGTTGGCCATCGGGGGCAACCATTTCATCCACGCGGCGCGGCGCAATATCAAGCTCACCGCGATCGTCATGAACAACCGCATCTACGGCATGACCGGAGGGCAGTACTCGCCGCTCTCCGGGATCGGGGTGTCCGCGACGACGGCGCCCTACGGCAACATCGACCGCGAGTTCGACACCGTGCGGCTCGCCCTCGGCGCGGGGGCGACCTTCGTGGCGCGGACGACCACCTACCACATGCGCGAGATGATCTCGATCTTCAAGAAGGCGCTCCAGCATGAGGGCTTCGCTGTCGTGGAGGTGCTGAGCCAGTGCCCCACGTACTTCGGGCGCAAGAACAAGCTCGGCGACGCCGTACGGATGATGGAGCGGTACCGCGACCATACGGCTCCGGTGGGCTCCCCGAAGCTGGCGGAAAACCCCACGCTGGTGCCGCGCGGCATTTTTACGGATGAGGATCAGCCCGAATACTGCGCCCGCTACGCCTCGATCATCGCCAGCCAGCATCAGGAGTGAGTCATGGAAAACGCGTATGCAGTCTCCCGTTTCCTGTTGTCCGGTTCCGGCGGCCAGGGCGTGATCACCATGGCGATCCTGCTGGCCGAAGCCGCTGTGAAATATGAAGGCCTCGTTGCCGTGCAATCACAATCCTACGGGCCTGAAGCGCGCGGCGGGGCCACGCGTTCGGACGTGATCCTGTCGCACAAGGCTATCTATTACCCCAAGGTGGAGCAGCCGAACATCCTCGTAGCGCTCACCGATGCGGCCTGCGTCAAGTACCTGCCGCTGATCCGCCCCGGCGGGCTGTGCATCTATGATACCGAGCTCGTGCATCCGGGCCGCAAGGTGGAGGCGCAGTTCAAGGGTCTGCCGCTCTGGGGCGCGGTCAGGGAACGCCTCGGTTCGGCGGTTTCGTACAACGTGGCCGTGCTCGGAGCGCTCGTGACGCTGACCGGAGCGGTACGCATCGGCTCGATCGAGATGGTGCTGGCGGAACGTTTCCCGGCGGCACACCACGAGGGCAATTTGCGGGCCCTGCATCTTGGCGTCGAGCTTGCGGAACCGTTGCTCGACTGACGCCGGGCCAGCACGGAGGCGTTCCCCCCTGGCGCCTCCCGCCCCTTCCGCACGGGCCCGGCGGGCGGAAGGGGCACCTCCCCGCCCAGCGCGGCGGAGGCATCCGCCGGTTCTCCGCAGGGCGGGGCCGCGGAGGGCAAGGCAGCCCATACGTACAGGGAAAGGCGATGGCGGAACAAGGCTCTCCATACCATAACAGGGGGCATTTCCATGCATATCCACGAATATCAGGCGAAAAGGCTCTTAAGCGCATACGGGGTACCCACGCCGGAGGGACGGCTTGCCGCCACACCCGGAGAAGCGGAGCAGGCCGCACGGGATCTGCCCGGCCCGGTGTGGGTGGTCAAAGCGCAGATCCATGCCGGGGGCAGGGGCAAGGCTGGCGGCGTGAAGGTGTGCCGCAGCCCGGAAGAGGCCCGTGAGGCCGCCGCGTCCCTGCTCGGCGCACGGCTGGTGACGCCCCAGACCGGGCCGGACGGCGAGCGCGTCAATGCCGTGTGGATCGAGCGGGGCACGGCGAGCGCCCGGGAGTGCTATCTGGCGGTAGCTCTTGACAGGGCATCCCAGTGCCTGACCGTCATGGCTTCGCCGGGCGGCGGCATGGACATCGAGGCTGTGGCGGCCTCCTCGCCGGAGCGGGTCTTCACGGCCCGGCTGGACGGAGGTCACTACCTGTGGCCTTTTCAGGCCCGGAACCTGTTGGAGGGCTGGGGGCTGGAGTCCGGCCCGGCGCGGGAACTGGCCTCTCTGGTGCGGAGGCTGGCGGCCCTTGCCGCCGAAAAGGATATGACCCAGCTTGAGATCAACCCGCTGGCCTTGAGCGAAGGGGGCGGATTTGTGGCGTTGGACGCCAAGATGAACTTTGACGACAGCGCGCTGAAACGGCATCCCGATATCGCGGCCCTCAGGGATAGGGAGGAGGGCGATCCGCTGGAGCGCGCCGCCGCCGAAAAGGGGCTCACCTATGTTCGGCTGGGCGGTTCCATCGGTACGTTGGTGAACGGGGCCGGGCTTGCGATGGCCACGATGGACGCCATCAAGCAGGCTGGGGCCGAGCCTGCCAACTTCCTTGACGCCGGGGGCGGGGCCAGCGAGGAGACCGTCGCCGCCGGGTTTTCGATCATGCTTTCCGACCCGCATGTCCGGGGCATCCTTATCAATATTTTCGGGGGTATCCTGCGTTGCGACATCGTGGCGCACGGCATTGTGAACGCGGCCCGCAAACTGGACATCGCCGTGCCGCTGGTGGTGCGGCTCGAAGGGACCAACGTGGCGGAAGGGCGGCGCATCCTCCGGGAAAGCGGCCTCCGGTTCCACACCGCTTCCTCCATGTCCGAGGCGGCCCGCCTGATCGTCGGGCTCGCGGCGGAATCCCCTCAGGAGGCAGGTGTATGAGTATCCTGATAGACGACGGGAGCCGGGTGCTGGTGCAGGGCATCACCGGCCGGGAAGGGCAGTTCCATACGGAACGGATGATCCGCTACGGGACTCGCGTGGTCGGCGGCGTGACCCCCGGGCGGGGCGGGCAGTCCACGCTCGGCGTGCCGGTGTTCGATTCGGTGAGACAGGCCGTCCGCGAGACAGGGGCCGACGTCAGTGTGGCGTTCGTGCCCGCGGCGCTGGCGGCGGACGCGGCCTGCGAAGCGTCGGAGGCGGGCATCCGGCTCGTGGTGGTCATCGCCGAGCATGTCCCGGTTCTGGATATGGTGCGGGTGAAAGCCTTCTTCAGGGAACGCGGCACGCTGCTCGTGGGCCCCAACTGCCCGGGCATTATCAGCCCCGGCAAGTGCAAGGTCGGGATCATGCCCGGCTACATCCACCGCCCCGGCGGCGTCGGGCTGGTGAGCCGCTCCGGGACGCTGACCTATGAGGCCGTGCACCAGCTCACGGCGGCGGGGCTCGGGCAAAGTTCTTGTGTCGGCATTGGCGGCGACCCCATCCACGGGCTGAGCTTCGTGGACCTGCTCAAGCTGTACGGAGACGACCCGGAAACCGAGGCCGTGTGCCTCATCGGGGAAATCGGCGGCGACGCCGAGGAGCGCGCGGCCGAATATATCCGCTCAAGCCGCTATCCGAAACCGGTATTCGGGTTCATTGCGGGCCTGACCGCCCCACCCGGAAAGCGCATGGGCCATGCCGGGGCCATCATCAGCGGCACGTCGGGCCGGGGCGAGGACAAGATCGCGGCCTTTGAGGAGGCTGGCGTAACCGTTATCCGTGAACTCGGCTCCTTCGGAAGCGTCGTTGCGCAAAAGCTGCTTTGAGCGGAGAGCTTTGTCGCCGTCAGCAAGGCTCGGCTTCTTTCCCATTACGCATGGGGGCAAGACTTCCCGAGCCGCTGGGCCTCCCCGCTCCGTGAAGGGATGGCACTATCCGGGCTTTCATTGTTCCGCTTCTTGCCAACCTTTTCACGGTCGGCACCGGATACGGCTCCCCGTCTGCTGCTTGCCGTTCTTTCCCTGAAATGGAGGAAAGTGTCCATAAACGGCATAGTGTTTTCCAACTGCCTTGGTTTTATGCAAAGAATAAAGTTGTTCATGGATTTGAAGTATGGGTTCTTGAACACATCCATTCAAGACTAAAGATACCTGCCAAAAATATAAAAAGAACCGCCGAAAATATCCATATGATAAGTATCCGGTATGAAAATTTCGGAAAAAGATTTTATTAGTATTCTTTGGCACTCATTCTTTATGTGATTTTTTTATTCAGATTGATCAAGTGAGCGTTTTACATTAACAATCATTATAAGGAATAATGTCTCTCCAATAATGATTGCAGGAGAGGCAGTGCCTTTCTTTATACCTTTTTATAACGCCCTTTATGCGGCTTTGAGCGGCATTGCGGGACGTTTTCCTTACGGTGCAGGTATCCTGCCCCATTCTGGCCGCAGGGAGGTGAGTTTCCGAGGGTGCCAGCCTCGACAGTTTTTTGTGATCCGACGACATACTTCCCGTTTCAATGCGAAAGGAGTTCTTCATGGATCAGCAGATTGAACAGAAAATCGTAGAGCGTGGGCAAGAATTCTTCAACAGCATCAGCGGAGAGGCCCCTTCCATTTTCAACAAGGGCTGGTGGACTGGAAAAGTCATGGACTGGTCCATGAAAAACGAGGACTTCAAGGTGCAGTTGTTCCGCTTCGTGGACGTGCTGCCCTACCTGAACACCTCGGAATCCCTGCTGCGGCATATCCGCGAGTATTTCGCCTCCAGCGGCTCCGAAGTGCCCTCAGTCCTGCGCTGGGGCGCGGGGAAGGCCGGGCTCGGCGGCGCGCTGACCGCCAAAATCATGGGCGGGGCCATCCGTTCCAACATCGAGAGCATGGGCCGCCAGTTCATCATCGGCCAGAACGTCAAGGAAGCGATGGGAGGGCTGGCCAAACTGCGCAAGGACGGCTTCGCCTTTACCGTCGACCTGCTCGGCGAAGCCTCGGTCAACGAGGAGGAAAGCGACGCCTATGCCGCCGGTTACCATGAGGTACTGGACGCGCTGGCGGAGGAGCAGAAGAAATGGCCCGCCCTGTCTGGGAACGGGCCTGACAACGGGATGGATTGGGGATCCATGCCCAAGGTGAACATCTCCATCAAGCCTTCGGCCCTCTATTCACGGGCGAACCCCGTAGCGCTGGAGGATTCCGTGGAAGGCATCTACCGGCGGCTGGCACCCCTCTACCAGAAAACCATCGATATGGGCGGGTTCATGTGTATCGACATGGAACAGCTCAAATACCGCGAAATCACCGTAGAGCTGTTCAAGCGCCTGCGTTCCGCCCCGGAATTCCGCCATTATCCGCATCTTTGCCTTGTCCAGCAGGCCTATCTGAAGGATACGGAACAGGCTGTCCGTGATCTCATCGCTTGGGCTAGGAAAGAAAAGCTGCCCATCGCCCTGCGGCTGGTCAAGGGGGCGTATTGGGACGCGGAAACCGTGTTCGCGAAGCAGTGCGACTGGCCCGTCCCGGTGTGGACGCACAAGCCCGAAAGCGACATGGCCCATGAGAAAATTTCCCGCCTCATCCTCGAGAACCACGACATCGTCTATTTCGCGTGCGCATCGCACAACGTGCGCAGCATCGCGGCGGTCATGGAGTATGCGCGGCAGTTGGACGTTCCCGAAGAACGCTATGAATTTCAGGTGCTTTACGGCATGGCCGAACCCGTACGCAAGGGCCTGCGCAACGTGGCTGGCCGTGTGCGCCTCTATTGCCCCTACGGAAAGCTGATCCCCGGCATGGCCTATCTCGTGCGCCGCCTGCTGGAAAACACCGCCAACGAATCCTTCCTGCGCCAGAGCTTCGCGGACGGCGCGGCGGTCGAGCTGCTGATGGAAAACCCCGCCGTCACGCTGGAACGAGAACTCGCCGCCCGGCAGGAGAAGGCGCCGCCAAATGAGGAAGGGCCCTTCCCGCCGTTCAGGAACGAGCCGCCGGTGGACTTCACCATCCCCGAAAAGCGGAAGGCGTACGCGCAGGGCATCGCTGCGGTGCGCGCGGCGGAGGGCCGGACCCTGCCGCTCTACATCGACGGCAAGGATGTGGCCACGGAAACCCTGCTGCCGACGGTCAACCCCGCCGATCCCGGTGAAGTGCTGGCCCAAGTATGCCAGGCGGGCCGGGAAGAGATCGACCGCGCCCTTGCCGGGGCCAAGGCCGCCTTCCCCGCGTGGCGCGACACCCCGCCGCTGGAACGCGCGCAGTACATGCACAAGGCCGCTGCCGTGGCCCGGCGGCGTATCTACGAAATGGCGGCGCTCCAGACGCTGGAGGTCGGCAAGCCTTGGGAACAGGCTTACGGCGACGTGGGCGAGGGCATCGACTTCCTCGAATACTACGCCCGCGACATGCTCCGCCTCAGCGTGCCCCGGCGCATGGGCCGCGCGCCCGGCGAGCACAACGTCCTGTTCTACCAGCCCAAGGGCGTGGCCGCCGTCATCGCGCCGTGGAACTTCCCCTTCGCCATTGCGATGGGCATGGTTTCGGCCGCAATCGTCACTGGCAACCCGGTGGTGTTCAAGCCTTCGTCCCTGTCCTCGGCCATCGGCTACAATCTTGTGGAAATCTTCAAGGAAGTGGGGCTCCCCGCCGGGGTCTTCAACTATTGCCCCGGCCAGAGCTCAGTCATGGGCGACTATCTGGTGGAACACCCGGACATCAGCCTCATCTGCTTTACCGGTTCGATGGACGTGGGCCTGCACATCGTGGAAAAGGCGGCCAAGGTGCAGCCGGGCCAGCGGCAGGTCAAGCGGGTCATCGCGGAAATGGGCGGCAAGAACGCCACCATCGTGGACGACGATGCCGACCTTGACGAAGCCGTGTCGCAGGTCGTGTATTCGGCCTTCGGTTTTCAGGGGCAGAAGTGCTCGGCCTGCTCGCGCGTGATCGTGCTCGACGCCATCTACGACACTTTTGTCCAGCGTCTGGCGTTGGCGGCGCAATCCCTGCGGATCGGCCCCGCCGAGAACCCGGAGAACTTCCTTGGCCCGTTGGCCGACGCTTCCCTGCAAAAGAACGTGCTCGAATACATCAAGATAGCCGAAGCCGAGGGGAAGACGCTCGTCAAGCGTTCCGATCTGCCGGACAAGGGCGCGTATGTGCCGTTGTTGATCGTTGAGGATGTCATGCCGGAACACCGCATTGCGCAGGAAGAGGTCTTCGGCCCGGTGCTCGCCGTGATGCGGGCCAAGGATTTCGACGAGGCCCTTGAGCTCGCCCTGTCCACACGCTTCGCCCTGACCGGGGCCGTGTTCTCGCGTAGCCCTGAAAACCTCGCCAAGGCGCGCGAAAAATTCCGGGTGGGCAACCTTTACCTCAATAAGGGCAGTACCGGCGCGATGGTGGGCCGCCAGCCCTTCGGCGGGTTCAACATGTCGGGCGTCGGCTCGAAGACGGGCGGCCCCGACTACCTGCTCCAGTTCATGGACCCGCGTTGTGTGACGGAAAATACCATCCGGCGCGGCTTCACGCCCATCGCCGAAGACGACGACTGGGTATAGCCGGAAAAGATGCGGGCGTGCCCATGCCGCCTTCAGGGGAGTATGGGCACGCCCCAGAATGGAGCCGCACCGCCGGATCGGGCGGGTAACGCTTCCCGCAACAGGGCTAAGGGGCTATAGGCTCGCTTGAGCGCGGTACCCTGCTCAGGGGAAGGGCGGCGGATGCCCGGGGGCATGGCAACGCAGGCGGGAAGGGCCCTCAAGGAAGGAATAAGGACTTTTTTTGCCTGTAAGAAGGTTGCTGGGTAAACCAAAAGCGGAACGCGATATGGCGTTCCGCTTTTGGTTTCTCCGGTGGGGGGCTCAGTTTTCTTGCCCATTTTCCTGCCCGCCGCCAAGGTAGGCCGCCTGCACGTCCGGATTGGCGAGCAGCGCTTCCGAGGCGTCTTCCATGACGACCCTGCCCACTTCGATGACGTAGCCGCGCGAGGCGAGCTTCAGGGCGGCGCGGGCGTTCTGCTCCACGAGGATGACGGTCACGCCCTGGCGGTTGATCTTGCGCACGGAGTCGAAGATCGAGCGCACCAGCAGCGGCGCAAGGCCGAGGGACGGCTCGTCGAGGAGCAGCACCTTGGGGTCGGCCATGAGCGCGCGGGCGATGGCGAGCATCTGCTGTTCGCCGCCGGAGAGGGTTCCGGCAAGCTGCCCTTCCCGTTCCGCGAGGCGGGGGAAGAGGTCGAATATCCATTTCCGTATCTTGGCGGAACGGCCTCTGTCCTTGCTCGTGAAGGCCCCCAGATCGAGGTTTTCCCGTACGGACAGGGTACCGAAGACGCGCCGCCCTTCCGGGGACTGCGTAATGCCCAGCCGCACGATTTCATGGCTCGGTATGGTGTGCAGGGGCCTGCCCTGAAAAAGGATGCTTCCTCCGCTCGGTTTCCTCAGCCCGCTGATGGTCGTGAGCGTGGTGGTTTTCCCCGCCCCGTTGGCACCGAGGATGGTGACGATCTCGCCTTGTTCGACGTGTACGCTGATGCCGTGCAGCGCTTCCACTTTGCCGTAGCTCACGCGCAGATCGCGCAATTCCAGATAGGTGGTGGCCTCGCTCATATGACTCCTTTGGGGCGTCCCCCTGTCCCGCCCGCGGCGGGGGTGGCCCGCGGCGTGCATCCGCCGCCGGTGCGGTTTCGTTTGGGGGCGGCACGCCGGTTCAAAATATGCATACCCCGGGGAAACAGGATGTTCCCTCCGCAGCGTCAACAGCCCCTAGCCTTCCGCGCCGAGGTAGGCCTCGATGACCCTCGGGTTTCTCTTGATCTCGGTGGAAGTGCCTTCGGCGATGAGGGCCCCGTTTTCCAGCACGACGATCTTTTCGCAGACGCGCATGACAAGGTTCATGTCGTGCTCGATCAGCAGGATGGTAATGCCCCGCTTCTGGATGGCCTTGATGAGCAGCATGAGATCCGCCGTTTCCTGATCGTTCATGCCCCCGGCCGGCTCGTCGAGGATGAGGAAGCGCGGTTCCGAGGCCAGCGCCCGCGCGATCTCCAGCAGGCGCTGGTTGCCGTAGGCAAGGTTCCCCGCAAGGTTGGCGTACTGGTCGTCCAGCCCGACGAAGGCAAGCTCGCGCATGGCGCGTTCCACGGCCTGCCGTTCCTCGCTGCGCTGCGCGGGGGTGCGGAAGAGGGAGGGGAACAGCCCCGCCCGCATACGGCAATGGCATCCCGCCAGCACGTTCTCGAGGACGCTCATGTCCTGAAACAGCCGGATGTTCTGGAACGTCCGGGCGATGCCCAATTCCACGATCTTGTGGGTGGGCCTGCCGGTAATGTCCTTCCGATCGAAGATGACCTCGCCGGAGTCGGGGCGGTAATTGCCGGTGATGATGTTGAACGTCGTGGTCTTCCCGGCCCCGTTGGGGCCGATCAGCCCGACGATGCTGGCTTCGTCCACGCTGAAGGTGACGCTGTTCATCGCCACCAGCCCGCCGAAAGTCTTCAGGAGGTTGCGCAGGATGAGCAGGCTCATAACGCCTCCTCCCTTGCGGGTTCGGCCCGCTGCACGCCTCGGGGGAACCGGCCGACAAGGAACCGGGCGTTGTAGAACCTGCGCCGCGGCGGGAGCAGCCCCTGCGGGCAGATGATCATCATGACCATCATGGCCGCGCCGAAGATGAGCATACGGGCGCTCTCGAACTCCCGGAACACGTCTTGGAGCCCGATGAGCAGGAACGCGCCGAGCACCACGCCCGCGATGCTGCCCGAGCCGCCCAGAATCACGATGGCGAACAGGATGACCGATTCGTAGAAATTGAATGATGTCGGCTCGATGGTCCTGATATTGGCGGCGAACAGCGTGCCGACCATACCCGCCCAGAATGCGCCCACGGTGAAGGCCATGAGCTTGTACCGGGTCACGTCGATGCCGCAGCCCGATGCCGCGAGATCGTCGTAACGGATGTAGTTGAGCGCCCTGCCGAAGCGGGAATGCTCCAGCACGTAGAACAGGAACATGGTCAGGATGGTGAAGGTCCAGATGAGGTAGAACTGGCGCTTGGGCGACGAGAACACCATCCCGAACAGGGAAGGCCGGGCGATGCCGTAAATACCGTTCGCCCCTCCCGTCAGCCCGAAGAGGTTGTTCGTCAGGGCGATGCGCACGATTTCCACGATGCCGATGGTGACGATCAGCAGGTAGTCCCCGCGCAGGTGGATGATGGGCTTCGCCAGCACGAAGGCGAAGATCGCGGCCAGCACCCCGGCTATGGGCATGGTGGCGAAGACGGGCCAGTGGTACACGGTGTTGAGGATCGCGGTCGTATACGCTCCCATGGCGAAAAAGGCCGTATGCCCCATGTGGAACAGGCCCGTCTGCCCCAGGATGAGGTTGAGCGAGAGGGCCAGCGCCGCATAGATGCCGATTTTGTTCAGCATGTCGAGCTGGGCGATGCCGCCCCCGCCGAGCCCCGCCAGTTCGAGGATCGTGGGCACGCAGGCCATGACGAGGCAGAAGATGCCGCCCGCCACGGGGTAGAAATACCGTTTTGAAAAAAGAGAGTCGCTCATATCTTCTCAGCCACCCTTTCCCCCAGCAAACCTGTGGGGCGGAAAATGAGGATAAGGATGAGCACAAGGAAGGCTATGGCATCCTTCCACGCGATGGACACGTAGGCCGCGCCCATGGCTTCGAGCACGCCGAGCAGGATGCCCCCCACCATCGCGCCGGGGATGTTGCCTATCCCTCCCATGATGGCCGCCGTGAACGCCTTGAGGCCGAAGCTGAACCCCATGTCATAGGTGATCTGGCCGTAATACAGCCCCATCATGACCCCGGCGGCCCCGCCGAGCGCCGGGCCGATGAGGAAGATCATCGAGATGATGTTGTCCACATTGATGCCCATGAGCTTGGCTGTGTCCTGATCGATGGCGACGGCGCGGATGGCCGTCCCGATGCGGGTATGGTTGATGAACCAGTACAGCAGGAGCATCAGCACCACCGTGCCCACGAACATGACGATGCGCATGAGCGGGATGTCCACGCCAAGCAGGCTGACCGCCACGGAAGGCAGGATGCCGTTCGGGTACACCTGGCTCCGCGCGCCGTAGACCAGCATGATGGCGTTGGAAAAGAAGATGGATGCGCCGAGGGCCGACACCACGGCGGCGAGCCGGTTGGACCCGCGCAGGGGCCGGTAGGCCACCCGTTCCAGCAGGTAGCCCACGACGGCCACCAGCCCCATCGACATGACGATGAGCGCCCCGCCGACGAGGATGCCGCTCATCTTGCCCTGCAGCCCGAGCGAAAACAGGAGGGTCAGGCCGAGGTAGGAGCCCAGCGTGAAGAGATCCCCGTGGGCGAAGTTGATAAGCCGCAATACGCCGTAGACCATAGTATAGCCAAGCGCGATGAGGGCGTAGATGCCCCCGACGGCGAGCCCGTTGGTCAATTGATGAAAAAATTCTTCCATACTGCTGACACCCCCTGAGCTAGAGGTGGCGGAGGGCGCGCGTCCCCCTAGGAGAGAGGGGACGGAGGGGCCTCCGGAAAGGCGACAATGCCCGTGCGGTGGGAAGAAGGCCCGGAAGCTCCGGGCCTTCGGAAGGATGCCTTACTTGGGCTGGAGGATGAATTCGTCCTTGGCGTTCACTTCATAGAGGCGGTAGAGGTCGCCCACGCGGTCGCCCTTTTCGTCAAAGGATATCTGGCCGGTGAAGCAGTCGAGGTTCTTCAGATCGTTATGGAGGTAGCCCGCAATGGCGGCGGGGTCGGGGCCCTTGGCCTTGATCGCGGCGATGAGCACGTTGTAGGCGTCCCCGGCGAGCACGGACCAGATGGAGCTGGGCAGGCTGTGGTACTTCGCCTCGTACGCCTTGAGGAACGCCTTGGCCATCGGGGTGTCGATGTCCGCGGGCATGATCGGGGAAATGAACCGATACCCGGCGGCCGCGTCCCCGGCGATCTTCACGAGATCCGTGTTGTTGGTGGCGTCGCCGCCGATGATGGGCACGGCCCACTTCATCTCCTGCATCTGGCGCAGCAGCAGGCCCGCTTCGGGGTAGTAGCCCGTGAACAGGATGGCGTCCGGCTTGACGCCCTTTATCTTGGTCAGGATGGCGGAATAGTCCCGCTCGCCCGGTACCAGCGCGTCAAAAAAGACGATGTCCGCACTCTTCTTGTCCAAGATGCGCTGCTTGGCCTCGTCCGCGAGCCCCTTGGCGTAGGCGGAATTGTCGTGCAGGATGGCGATCTTTTTGAAGCCGAACTTCGCCAGCGTGCTCTGGGCCACGCGGCCCTGCTCGTCGTCGCGCGGGCAGGTGCGGAAGAAGCGCTTCATTCCCTTGGCGGTGAGCCGGATGGATGTGGAGCCGGTACCGATCTGCACGATCCCCGCTTCGTCGTAAATGTCCTGCGAGGCCTCGGTCACGGCCGAGCCGTACGTCCCGATGGCGGCACACACGTCGGCGGCGACCAGCCTGCTGGCGGCGGTTGCGGCGGAGCGCGGCGTGGAGCCGTCGTCCTCTATGACAAGCTGTACCTTGTTCCCGTTGATGCCTCCGGCCTTGTTCAGCTCTTCCGTCATGAGTTCGCAGATTTTCTGCATGTCCTGCCCTTCGCTGGCGAAGGCCCCGGTAATCGGCGCCATGAGGCCGATTTTGATGGGGGCGGCAAAGGCGAATGAACTGCACAACATCGCGGTAGCCACTGCGGCGACTATACCCATTCGTTTCTTCATGCTGTCCTCCTTGGAGGAAATGTAAAGATGAGCAATGCGGAATACGCGGCCGAGGAACGACCTCCCTTATACAGGTGTTGGAGGGTGAAAAATACGTAAAACCAGGTGAGTGGCACGTCGGATGGTACCAAGTCCGACGAGGATGCTGCCGTGCGGATGCACCGCAGTGGAGAAGGGGATATCCCGAAAGGGAAGATACGGCCCGTAAGGTTCCTTGAATGGCCTATGCCAGACAGAGGAATCCTCTCTATGGTAACCTAGTACAATCGAATATCCTGTGCAATAAAAAGAAAAAAATCACATTATGATGAGCATATCGCATCATTTTTACGTTTTACAAAGACGCATTAAAGGATTTTTTTGCCTCTTGTAAACACGGTGCAGTCCGTAATGAACATCCGTTTTCTGATACGGTGCAGGCCCATGCGGAAAAATGGCCTGTAGTGAATTGGCATTGGCAGGACGCTATAACCGCGTACAGGCAGAGACCGAGGTGCGATGGCCTCTGACCAAGAAAAAACGGAAAGCCACACGGTGGGCTAAGGCTTTTGGGCTTGGGGCGGGCGTGTGCATCAGGAAAAGAAAACCAGGGGAGAACGATGCGGAGGGTAGCCTATGCGGCTCATGCATATACTCACCATTATGAACAGAATATATTGCGGAGCGTGGATAGTTTCATCATCCCTGTTAGGGGTAGGAACGGGAAATGAGAACAAAAAATTGGGTAAGGATTAAGGATTGGAATACAGATAATATATATTGATGGCTTTCAGTAATGATTACCCAAAAATACATTTGATCTTTATCAATATATACAGCCATCATAATATGTAATTACAATATATATTATTTAATACAGTAAGTATATAAACTGTTATGCGAACCATCACAACTGATAGGCAATGAAAGGCTATAAATAATTTCACGAGATAATATATCCATAAAGATTTCTAACTGTTTTTAATATAGAAATCATGCATACAGATAAAAGGCCGTTTTTGTATCACCTGCACTTTCTTGCATTGACTGTTCCCTCATAACCACTGAATGGTACTCCCCAAAAACAACAGGCCCCACACGAACTCATCATGCGGGGCTTGCTGTTTCTACGAGGAATCGGGAGTCAAAGTATACTGGAGAGGCCCACTATCAGGTGGGCGGACTTTCCTATTTTCGAAAGGATTACCGTTGCCCTCGGGATTTGCGCGGTGCCTTGCTTTTCTTTGCTTTCGTGGGGACGGAACTATCCGGCTGCGGCCTGACGGGGATAACGCCGGGTATAGCGGAAGCTGCGGGGGAAACCGGCGCGTTTGCCCCGAACTCCGCAATGAAAATCTGCCAGACGGTCACGAACAGCACGGCGAGCGTGGGGCCTGTGACGAAGCCGTCCATGCCGAAAAAGACGAATCCCCCCAGCGTGGACAGCAGCACGAGGAAGTCCGGCAGCTTGGTGTCCCGGCCGACGAGCAGCGGGCGGAGGATGTTGTCGGCGAGGCCGATCACGGTGGAACCGTACGCCAGCAGGATGCCGCCGTCCCAGTAGTCGCCCGTGAGCAAAAGGTAAACCGCCACAGGCCCCCAGACGAGCGCCGCGCCCACAACCGGGATCAGCGCCAGCGCGGTCATGACCACACCCCACAGGAGCGCCGCGTGGATGTCGAGGAGCCAGAAGATGACCCCGCCGAGCGCGCCCTGCGCAGCGGCGACGAGGAGACTGCCTTTCACCGTTGCCCGCGTGACTTCGGCGAACTTGCGGAAAAGCAGCTTTTCGCGGTGATCCCCGAAGGGCAGGGCCTTGATGAGGAGTTCCTGTATCTTGGTGCCGTCCATGAGCAAGAAGAAGGCGATGTAGAGGACGAGCGCCAAGTTGGTCAGGAATCCCAGCGTGTTCTCGCCTAGGGTGACGGTGTTCCTGGCGAGAAAGCTGCTGGCGGAAAGAGCCGCCTTGGTCAGAAGGCTTTTAATGCGCTCAAGGTCATACCCGGCGTAGTGGAGCCAGTCCTGGAGGAACGGATAGGAATCCTTGATCCGGTCGATGTAGCCGACGAAGGAATTCTGATCGGAGTGCAGCCTTTGATAAAGGAGGGTTGCCTCAACAACACAGTTATAGAGGATGTACGAGAGGGGTATGATGATCAGGACGAGGCAGAGCAGGATGGTTATGAATGCCGATAAGATACGTCCCATTCTCCATTTTTCGGCAATGGTTCTGTAGACGGGATGGAATAGGATGCCGATCGTCGCCGCCCAGAAGATGACGTCGAAGAAGGGCAGCATCATCCAGAGAAAAAGGGCCGTGACGCCGATAAGCAAGGCCAGAAAGGCACAGTCTTCCGTTTTCCGATTGGCTGTCAGCATGGTCTCACAAGGGTTGGGGGGTGGTAGAGGGGGGGCGGCTGGAAAAACCGCCCGTACGGAGAGAAACCCAAACCATTTTTCTCTATTGCTGGCAACAGGTCAATCCATGAAACGGCAACACACGTCGCAGGATTGTGCCGTATAACGTGCCCCGTTCGGCAACAATGAAAAAGGCTGTGTGCTGAGTATAGGCCATTTTCGCAATGTGACAATTGTTGTGATGCAAAAGTCATACACTTGTTGGCTCATCATTGCCATGTTGGACTGAAGGCTGTCGTCGTCCTTCCCGCATCCATCACATAAGAAGCCCACCGATAGAGAGAAGGGCAAGTGCACACTGGATGTGGGGATGGCTAGCCCTTGTTCAAACCGATCATGATGCATGAGGGTACCCGTCCATCCCTTTCGAGCGGCGTTCAGTCCTCGATGATTTCTTCGGCGTGGGCGAGCAGGTGGAGCGGGTTGCATATCGTGATTTGGCGGTGGGCAATGGCTATCAGGCCCGCTTTGTGCAACTTCTGGAGCAGGTCGCTGACTGTGGGCTGCGTTGAGCCGGTCATGGAGGCGAGCTGTTCCTGGGAGATGCGGACCGGAAGTGCGACGGGCTTGGCCCATGCCTCGGCATCAGGCAGCAGGTCGTACACAAGCGAGATCAGCAGTTTGATGAGGCGGCTCATGACGCTCCCCGTGGCGAGATTGCTGAGCCTGTCGCCAAGATAGCGGACCCGGCTGCCCAGCATGGTGATCACACGGCGGGCCAGCACGTAGTCTTCTGCGAGCAGGGAATCGAATTCCACGCTCGGCATCGCGTAGAGTTCCGTGGGCATCAGCGTTTGCGCGTTGGCCCGGCGGGGGAAGGCGTTCAACACTTCCGAGAGGCCGAACAGTTCTCCGGGGCGGCGTAAAAAGAAGATGGATTCCTTGCCCGAATCTGTAATGCTGAAAATACGGACAAGCCCGGAAGCGACATAAAAACAGGAGTCGCCTGTGTCGCCTTCAAAGAAGACGATATCGTTTTTGGGAAGTGTCTTGCGGATGGCGCGTTGTAAGAAGCGCTGCCGCTGTTCTTCCAACCCGGCAAAAAAATCCCGATCCTGCAAATACCACAGATTTTCCATTACACCCCCAAAACAACGCGGCCCCTCCGCGTATGACGGACGGGCCGCGTTGACGAGAGCGCGTCCTGGCTAGCGGAGCCGGTTGACGTATTTGTATACGGACTCCCGACCGTGAATATCCCGGCACTTCCAAGTGATGCAGTCTTTCCCCATGATCGGCCGCAGTGTGGCCTTGTAGTAGCCTAACTGATAGGGAATCCGGGTTTCCAGAGCCCCGCAGGGGCAGGCCTTGACGCAGGACATGCAGTCCCAGCACTCATTCGTCGCGCGGCAGTAAGCCTTGCCGTTTTCAGGGGAAACCGCCATGAGATCGCCGGGGCAGGCCCGCTCGCAGCAGGATTCCGCGCTCCCGGCGCATCCGGTGCATTTCCGTGTATCAACTTTAGGTGGCATGGTAAACCTCTGCTTCGTTTTTCTCAGTAACATCAAGCGGTATGGCGATCGCCGGGGATGATCTGTTCATACGGGCGGGTAAACGTGGACACTTCGCCCGTCGCCGGGTCCCTGCGGCTTTCGATGAAGCAGTCGAAGTGCGCGTCGTCGCGCTCGGGGTAGTCGGAGCGCGTCTGCCAGCCAGCCCAACGGGTTTCCTTGCGGGCCTTGAGGTGGTGCACCACGGCTTCGGCCACGTCCACACGATCGATGGTTTCCATCGCCTGCATCAGTTCGTGGCTGTCCGTGGCGCGGAGATAGCGGAACTGCGATTGCAGTACCGCGATATGGCGCAGGGCGTAGTCGAGGCGTTCCTCGTTGGTGCGGTAAAACTGGCTGATGCCGCCCGCGTACTCATCCATCAGGCGTTGCAGGCGTTCCTTCATTTCGACGGGGCGGATGCCCTCCTCGTCACGGGAAAGCAGCGGGGCGTATACTCGTTCCATTTCCCCCTTAACCTGGGCCTCATCAAGGGGCGGTAGATCCAGACCCTCCATGTAGGCCACGGCCCCACGCGCGGCGAGCTTGCCCTCGGCGCAGCAGCCCCCGACGAATTTGTTGGGATTGCCGCCAGCCGTCTCCCCGGCGGCGAACAGGCCGGGCACGGTCGTCATGCGTCGCATGTCCACCCAGAACCCGCCTCCGGTGTGCCCGCCGAGGATGTAGGGATCGGAGCCATAAATCTCGATGGGCTCCTTGGTGACGTCCTGCCCCCGGCTGGCGAGGAACAGCACGAAGGAAGGCCGCTCGTTGAGGTAGTCCTCCATCATGGCCTTGCTGGTTTCCGGGGTCAGGTGCGTGGTGTCGCAGTAGCACGGCCCGCGCCCGGCAAGCCACTCCTCCATGGGCGCGTTGGCCCGGATGTAGCGCGGCGCGGCGTCGCCGCCGAGCGCGGCATAGCGGCTCATGACCCGTTCGCCTTTGGCGTTGACGATCGGCGCGCCGTAGCCCACGGAGATGGTATCGACCGGCCCGCAGAAATCCTTCGTCCGGGTGGCGACCCAGCGCTGTTCTAGGCTCGTCAGCTCCGCGCCCTGCCGGAAGCCCATGGCGTACCCGGATCCCACGCAGTAGGGGCACATCCATATCTGGGCGCCGCTGTCCGTGGAATCCGCCGTATAGGACTTGTACAGCGTGCCCGCGCCGCCTGTGGCCATGACCGTGGCCTTCGCCCGGAACACGTAGAATTTCCCGTCGCGGACGCCGAGGCCCATCGCCCCGACGCAGCGGCCCTTGTGCATGAGCAGCCCGGTGCCCGCGACGCGGTTGTACACGTCGGCCCCGCTCTCGAGAGCCTTTTCCGCCATGATTGGCTTGAGCTGCTCGCCGTGGATGGAAATGTCCCATTTGCCGCGGTAGCGCACGTTCCCGTCCCCGTCCCGCAGGATGGGCAGGCCCCAGCGTTCGAGGTCTTCCACGGACTCGTTCAGCTCCTCGGCATTGGAAAGGGCGAGATCCTCGCGGAGCGGCCCGCCGCCCACCTGCGCGCGGCTCCACCGGACCAGATCTTCAGGCGTCTTCCCTTTGGGGATGTACGTGTTGATGGCGTCCATGCCTGCGGAACAGGCGCCGGAACGCATGATCTCCGCCTTTTCCATGATCACGACCTTGAGCGAGGGATCAAGCTTCGCCGCTTCCGTCGCCACGAAACACCCGGCGTTGCCGCCGCCGATGATCAGGAGATCGCATGTGACGACCTGCATTTCGATGTCTGACAACTGTTTCGGATGGAAAGGGTGCATCCGGCTGGCTGCAATATTGGCCATAGTGGTTCTCCTGAAGACGATCTCTGAATGTGGTATCCATCTAGAAGATAAGATACGGGCATACCGTCCTCTGTTCTATCAGTCAGGGAATAGTTTTTAGGGCGGCGTTACTTTTTCCTGCCCGCAGCCAGCACCGACTTCACGATGATGAAAAAGGTCATGAGCATCAGGACGACCGCCACCGGCCTCGTCAGGAACATGTACGGATCCTGCTCCGAGGCGATGATTACCTGTTGGAGCGAGGTTTCCCAGATCGGGGCGAGGATGAAGCCGATGATCAGGCAGATGAAGGAATAGTCGAACTTGCGCATGAAATAGGCCAGCAGCGAGAAACAGAGCATCAGCGTCACGTCGAAGACGGCGTATTGGGCGAGATAGGCCCCCATCACGCATGTGAAGATAATGATCGGGTATAGGATGACCGAGGGAATCTGCACCACCTTGCAGAACAGGCGCAGGCCGAGCCGCCCCACACCGAGCAGGAACAGGTTGGCGATGATCAGGCTCCCGTAGATGGCGTAGATGAACTGGGCGTTCTGCTCAAACATGAGCGGGCCGGGGATCATGCCGTGGACGACGAACGCGCCGATGAGCAGCGCCGCCGCCATGTTGCCGGGGATGCCGAGGGTGAAGAGCGGGATGAGGCTGGACGCGACCACCGCACTGTTGGCGGATTCGGAAGCAGCGATGCCCTCAAGCCTGCCCTTGCCGAAGGTTTCGGGCTCCTTTGAGTGCTTCACGGCCTGATCGTAGGCGAAAAAGGAGGCGACCGGCGCGCCGAGCCCCGGCAGCGCGCCCACGACGGTCCCGGCGATGGAAGACCGGATGAGCGTCTTGAGGCACTCCACGTATTCCTTCAGCGTGATGAAGCGATCCTCGGGCTTGGAGGAAAAGGTGATCACCTCGCGGGCTTCCTTGCGGCCGAGCTGCTGCTCAAGCTGGATGATGATTTCCGAAAAGGCCAGCATCCCGATGCCCACGGGGATCAGGGAGATACCCCTCTCAAGCGGGACGATGTCGAAGGTCAGGCGGGGCAGGGCCGAGACGGGCTCGATGCCCACTGTCCCGATCAGCACGCCAAGGGCGGCCGCGATGAAGCCCCTGAGCAGGGAACGGGTGCCCAGCCCCGCAATGATGGTCATGGCCATGCAGATGAGTGCGAAAATTTCCGGCGGCCCCATATAGAGTGCCACGGCCGCCAGAGGTGCGGCCACGAGGATGAGTACCAGCGTCGCGAAGGCGTCGCCCGTCACTGAGGCGTACAGCGCCATCCGGAGAGCCTTTTCGCCTTTGCCCTGCTTCGCCAGAGGATAGCCGTCCCATGTGGTCGCCGCGGATTCCGGGGTGCCCGGCGTATTCAGCAGCACGCCGGAAATGGAGCCGCCGAAGAATGCGCCCTTGTTGAGTCCGACGAGGAAGCCGATGGCCGCCACTGGGGACATATAATAGGAAAGGGGGATGCACAGGGCAATGGCCATGGGGCCGTTGACGCCCGGGATGGCCCCCGCGATCATGCCCGCGATGACGCCGAGCAGCACGAACAGCAGGTTGGCGAGCTGCAAGGCCTCGGAGAGCCCGGCAAGAATCATATCCAGCATAGTCTTGATCCTTTGAGGAAGGAGGTCAGGGCATGGGGACGCCAAGCCCGAAACGCATGATCGCATACACGAGAAGCACGGGGGCGACGGAGACGAGCGTCATGGGGAACCACCGCCGCTGCCCACAGCCTATCTGGATGACGACCATGAACGCGATACCGGCGGGCAGGAAGCCGAACAGCGACATGGCGGGCATCAGCAGCGCGCACGGGATCAGGAAGCAGGCCAGGTGCCGCCACCGGACAGCTGTTTGCCCGTCCCCGCCGGATTTTTCGGCCTTCCGCCACGAGAGGGCGGCCCGCCCCAGCCCGAGCAGGGACAGCGCCAGCATGAACCCGGCAGCAATGTCGGGGAGCAGGGAAGCGGGGACGCCGTACCCCGGATATTCCGGCGTATAGGCGGGGATGATCCAGATGAGGAGATAGGCGCTCGCCGCCGCGACGACGCCATAGGCCAACGTATCCCTCTGCAATTCGGTCATAGGAGGCTCCTGTGAAAATGGGGCGCACGCCGGGGGCAGCCGCGTCCCGCTGCAAGCGATCCGGGGCGGGTTTGCATCAAACGAGCATCTGTTCCCCGAGCGGAGCCGCCCCGAACCGCGTGGGAAACCCGTTTCCGGGCGCGGGCGTCCGTCCGGATCGCCCGCGTTTTGAAGTCGTCAGCGGGCGGCCTGTGCCGCGTACCGCTTGGAGGCTCCTTCCATGTACTGGGCGGCGTGGGCCATGCCGAATTCCACGGGCCGCATACGCAGCTTTTCGACGGCGAATTCCGAAAACGCCTTGTCCCGCTTCAAGTCGTCCAGCGCGGCCTTCAGGCGTTGCAGCACCTCGTCGGGGAGCCCCTTGGGCGCAGCGAAGACCACGTACATCTCGATGGACTCGTCCCATCCCTGTTCGCGCAGCGTGGGAATATCGGGAAGCTCGGTAAGGCGAATCGGCGTGGACGCCGCCAGACAGCGGATCTTCCCGCTCTGCACGTAATCGAACAGGATCGCGCCTGTATGCCCCAGATCGGCATGCCCGCCCATGACCGCCGAAATGACGGAAGGCCCGCCGGAACTGGGCATGAGCGACAGCTTGACGCCTTCCTGCTCGGCGATGCGCTTCATGGCGTCGCGGTCATCCGAGCCTTGGAACATATACGTGAGGCCCTTGCCTTCCTTCTTGGCCCAAGTGAAGGCCTCCTTCAGCGTCTTCCAAGGGCGATCAGGAAGGCAGATGATCCCGCTCTGGTTCAGCCCGAGCAGGGTGAGGAACTGAAAATCCCCGAGCCCGTACTTGGTGCGGACGAAGTGGGGGGAATAGGTGAACGCCGCGGTCGCGGAAACGCCAAGCGTGTAGCCATCCGCCGGGGAGGACGCCAGCTCGGTGGCCATGACACTGCCGTGCGAGCCGCCGGGGACATTGCTGACCAGCACGGGTTGCCCGAGGCTGGCCTTTAGTTTTTCGGCCACGGCTCTGGTCAGCAAATCGATTTGTGCTCCCGGCTTGGTCATCGTCAGCATCTTGATCGGGTGATCCGGATATGTTCCCGCATGGACAAGCGGGGCACAACACAGGCTCAGCAACACGGCGGCACAAAGACGGAACGCTGGAAACCTACGCATGATGTTTCTCCTCATCGTTGGATGTTGTCGGCCGGAAACCGTACGGGACACGTTACCCCATTTTTGGAAAAAATACATATCATGCTGCAATCAGAAAGACTTGTATGCAATAAAGGATACGCCGCGTCTTTTTGATTGGCGCATGGCAGGCCGCCCGGATTCCGGGGGCTCGCCCTTGTCCGCACCCTAGCAAAAGTGGGGGGGGCTTCCATAAGCTGGATGATAAATTGTGAAAAAAATGTTTAATCAGGGGCGGCGCAGGATACGCTTCTTTGAAATATATTCCGTTTAATTTCAAATAGATATAATAATATAGAAAAACAGCAAGACAAAGCGTTCCCATGCGGAAGACTCAAATTGAGGATTCCTCGTCCCTGATAGCCTGAATGAGTGTCTTTATGGACCGAATAACGCCTCCAAACGCCTACGGTATGGAACTCCCGTTGCAGCTGAAGTGCCGTTTGAGGAATGCTGAACGTATTTCTACCCCTCACGCCTAGGGGATTTTCCGGGCCGCTTTCAGGAAAACCCCCGATACCTTCCATGCCGCCGCTCCGGTAGAACGTCACCATGTGGAAAAAAGAACGTGCCGTTCCGGGCACGCCACGAGGAGCGAGCAATGGACAGAAAGGTATTCTACAACGGAACGATCCTGACCATGCAGGCTGAAGGGCATACGGTTGAGGCCGTATACACCATCGGCGACAGGATCGCCGCAATCGGGAACCGTGACGACGTGTTCCGCCAGATTACGGACGACACCGAACGCGTTGACCTTGAGGGCAAGACCCTCATCCCCGGCTTCATCGAATCCCACGCGCACGTCACCGACTGGGCGGAATGCGAATTTCTCCAGTTCACCTGCTACCATATCAAGAACATCGCCGAGCTTCAGGACATGATCCGCGAGAACGCCAAGACCAAGAAGGCGGGCGAATGGGTCATCGGGTACGGTTATAACGACAGCATGGTCGCCGAGATGCGGCACCTGGAGCGCGCGGACATCGACGCAGCCTGTGCCGACCATCCGGTCTTCGTCATGCACGGCAGCGGGCACCTCGCCTATGTCAACTCGAAGGCGCTGGAAATCTGCAACATCAATGCGGATACGCCGATCCCCGCAGGCGGGCAGGGCGAAATCCACCTCGGCGCGGACGGCCTCCCGAGCGGCCTGCTCATCGGACAGGCGTACAATCTCGCCCTGAGCGTCATCCCCAAGTACACCGTCGAAGAATACAAGGGCGCATTCCGCAAGGGCATCGCCGCCGCCAACGCCAAGGGCGTATGCAGCATCGGGGACGGCTCCATCGGCTACATGGGCAACCAGTGGCAGCTCCTCCGGGCTTTCCATGAGCTGGAAAAGGAAGGCGGCCTCAATCTGCGCTTCTACCTCGTGATCATGGATTACGGGTACATCCCCTTTATGGAAGGCGGTCTGGTGACCGGGTTCGGTTCGGAAAGCCTTCAACTCGGCTCCATCAAGCTGCTGCTCGACGGCTCGATTCAGGGCCGCACCGCCAGCGTCAAGGAGCCCTACCTCGGCACCGACGAAAAGGGGCTCCTTCACCATACCCCGGAAGATTTGCAGGCCCGCGTGGAGCGCTACCACCGGGGCGGATGCCAAATCGCCATCCATACCAACGGCGACAACGCCATCGAGGAAGCCATCAACGCCATAGAGAAGGCGCAGGCGGCCTATCCCCGCCCGGACGCCCGGCACATGCTCATCCATTGCCAGATGGCGTCCGAGGAACAGCTCGACCGCATGGCGAAGCTCGGCATCATCGCCAACTTCTTTGTCGGGCATGTGCATGTGTGGGGCGACCTGCACCGTGACAGATTCATCGGCGAACGCGCGTTGCGCATGGACCCGGTCGCCAGCGCCAAGAAGCGGAATATGCCGTTCTGCCTCCACACCGACCTCCCGGTGACGCCCCTTGATCCCATCCTCAGCATGTACGCCGCGACCGCCCGCCGCACCAAGAGCGGGAAGATCCTCGGCGAAGATCAGCGTGTTTCCGTTTACGACGCCCTGCGTGCATGGACCGTAAACGCCGCGCATTCGATGTTTGGTGAAACAGTGAAGGGGAGTATCCGCGAAGGCTACCTCGCCGACCTCGTCATCCTGTCCCAAAATCCGCTGGAAACGGCCCCTGACGACCTGCTGGACGTGCAGGTTGTGCAGACCGTCGTCGGCGGCAAGACCGTATACCGCGCCTAACCCATTCAGGAGCCCATCATGTCGAATTTCCTCAAGTACATGCGCCTGTTCGCGCTCGGCATCACCTTCTCGTCGTCCATGGCTCTGCCGTATGTGCAGATCAAGTTTTACGACGTGTTCCGCGAAGCCACCCAAGCCAGCAACAACGAACTCGGCCTGCTCATGACCATCTTTACCGCGGTCAGCATGGCTCTCTATATCCCCGGCGGGGTGCTCGCGGACCGCGGGTCTCCAAAGAAGCTCCTGCTCCTTTCGTTGATCATGATGTGCGGCCTGAACGCCTACTTTGCCTTCCATACTTCCTACGGCGCGGCACAGCTCATCTGGGCGTTGCTCGCCATTGCCGCGAACACGGTTCAGTGGCCTACGCTGATCAAGGCCATCCGCGACACCGGCAGCAGTGAGGAACAGGGCCGCATGTTCGGCACCTTCTACGGCACCACCGGCATCTTCTCTTCCATTATCGGATTCGTAGGTGCTTGGATTTACTCCAATGGTTCGAGCAACATCGAAGGCTTCCACCTCATGCTCCTCGGGCAGTCCGCCTTCTGCGCCGTCGCCGCCGTCGCCGTCGGCTTCTTCGTGGAAGACAAGACCCCGTACAACAACAATGTCCCCGCACCGAAGGAGAACCCCTTCAAGAGCGCGCTTACTGTCATGAAGCTTCCCGCCGTGTGGATGATGGTCGTCCTGATCTTCTGCGGCTACGGCATGTACATCGGCATCACCTACATGACCCCCTACACCACCAACGTCCTCGGCGCGTCCATCGCCTTCGGCGCCGTGCTCGGGACCATCCGCGCCTTTGGCCTGCGCGTCCTGACCGGACCCTTCAGCGGCTATATTTCCGACAAGATGGGCTCGGCCGCAAAGATTCTCGCCATCTGCTTCTTGGTCATCATCGGGATGCTGTTCGTCATCCTCTCCCTGCCCAAGGGCACGTCCAACGCCGTGATCATCCTGCTCACCATGATGTTCAGCTTCTTCGGCCTCGTCATCTACACGACCATGTTCGCCTGCATGGAAGAAGTCAGCATCCCGCCCCAGTACACCGGCATCGCGGTCAGCGTCATCAGCCTCCTCGGCTACCTGCCTGACGGCCTGTTCCCCCCCCTGTTCGGCCACTGGCTCGACGTGTACGGCAATCAGGGCTACTCGGTCATCTTCTACTTCCTCGCCGGCATCAGCCTTCTCGGGTGCTGCGTCGCCATCGTCATCTACCGCAAGGGACGCGCGCTCCGTTCCGGTCAGGTTGAAGTCGAAGCAGGGAACGAAGCTCAGGTTACGGCCTGAAAAAGTGAACTGAGGGAGGGGGAAGGTGACCCTTTAAAAGGATCATCTTCCCCCTCCCCGAACCTCCTCAGTCTTTTTTATCGAACCCCTGACAACAGTCGTTCTTTTTCAAATTATTACAATTAAATAGAATCTTTTGCCAAGAAAATACGGAAATTCTCCATAACATAAACGCCCGGATGCATTCTCCCCCTTGCATCCGGGCGTTTATGTTATGGCTGACGGAACTGAAAAAACTTGTCGTGGCAGTGAAAGGAATCCTTCAACCGTTAATTGAAGTATCATCCCTCCTCCGTACAACCAGCACATCTGACGCAATCGGAGCGCTCTTGATCCGGCAAAGGCCGGAGAGCGAAGCGACCGGCCTTTGCCGGATCAAGAGCGCCCTGAGGGGGTCCGGGGGGAATCATTCCCCCCGGGCGGGTCAAGGGCGGCAGCCCTTGCCGCCGGAGGCATCTACCCGCGCAACGCGGCAGCGTCCCAAACAACGGCGATGATGGTCCCCCTGCCAAGCTCCGATCCGATGGTCAAAACGCCGGAACTGAGCTGTGCACGCTCGCGGAGGCTCTTGAGGCCAAGGCCGGACTTCACGCTCACGTCGGCGAGCTTTTCCGCGACCGAAAAGCCCTTTCCGTCATCGCTGATGACGAGCCGGAGGGCGTCGCCGTCCATGCCGAGGGAAACGGAGGCGCGGGTCGCCCCGCTGTGCTTGACGATGTTGCTGAGGGCTTCCTGAATGACGCGGAAGATCACGATGGGCAGATTCGGCGGCAGTTTCTCCTCGTCGAGCGCAATGGAAAGCTCAATCGGCATATGAGCGAAAACGCGCTCATACTCTTCGCAGAAATCCGCGATGGTGGCCTCAAGCCCAAGCTCAAGCTGAGGCGGACGAAGCTCGTTCTGGATGCGGCGGAGATGGGTCGCCAGTTTCTTGACCAATGAAACCGAGGTCGAAAGCGTGTCGCAGATGTCCGGCTGGAGTTCGTGCTCGGGCAGGGAACGGATGGAACGAAGGGAACGCTCCATGCCGAACTTGATCGCGCCGAGCGTGGCCCCGATGTTGTCGTGCAGCTCGGAGGCGAGCTTGAACCGTTCGCTCTCCTGCGCCATGAGCAACTTTTCGGAAAGCGCCTTGAGTTCGCACGTGCGTTCGGCAACCTGTTTTTCCAGATTTTCGTGGGAGTGGAGCAGTTCCTGTTCGTGCTTCTCGATCTCCGATGTGAAGTACCGTACCGATGAGGTCATTTCCGCCAGCTCGTAGCGCACGGATTCGGGGAATGGCGTCGGGATACGGTTCACCCGGTCAAGCATGCAATTGTTCAGCCGCTTGATGGGGTCCACCACGTTGCGGACGATGGAGCGGTAGATAAACAGCGCGAGGAACACGGCAAGGAAGAAGGTCACCCCCACAGTGGCCACGATGACAGCGTAGCGCTCCGCGAGCGTCTTTTTGGATGCCTGAATGCTCGTCCATGACTGCTGGGAAACGGCGTTGGCCGACTCGATGAGGCTGTTTGAGGTATATTGATGGGTGATCTTGAGGGCATCCAGTGTGCTTCCCAGCGCCGTGTATTCCTCATACAGAGCAAGAAGGCCGTCTTCCGCGAGGGCCATAGTGGCCGCATCGCTGGAGAGTTTTTTCAGACGCCCGGAAAAGGGGCTGGCCTCCGCCGAGCGCAGCAGCCGTTTGACGTCGGTGCGGATTTCGCTTTTGAGGCGCAGGGAATAGGGCCGGTCATGGTGCATGGACAGCAGGAGCATGGCGGTGAGCACGTCGGAATAGGCGGTCTTCCAGACGTTGAAGCCCGGATCGCCCGGCTTCATGCCCGAGGCGTACAGCTCCCGCTCAAGCTGCGGCAAGTCCGCGTTGAGGGTGCGGATACGCTTTACGAGCCGTTCCGTGTTGCGCAGGTTGTCGATGCGTTGGGCGACGGCCTGGTTCGTGCCCGCAAGGATTCCGTTCAATTCATTCAAGTTGTTCTTTATCTTTTCTTTGACCCCAGGATCGACGGCAAGCGCTTCGAGGCTTTCCAGCACGTTTTCGGGAAAACGCCGGGCCTCGATTTCCTGCACGACTCCGAGGTGGACGAAACGGTCGCGGCACAGGATGCTGTCGTGGAGGATGCCCTTCGCCCACTCGCTCTCCTTGCTGATGTAGGAAGCGATGGCCATGTTGGGCAAAGCGACGTTGACGGTTTCGTCCGCCTCTTCGGACAGCATCTTGAGGAGCTGGAGCAGCGAAATGAGGAACGCGCACAGCACGAGGCAGAACAGCCCGAGCAGCAGGGCGATGCGGGAGGCGATGCTCTTGTCCATGATGCTCATGGGCGTTTCCAACAGGCTTCGTCCAGCGGTGAAAGGACGCCGAAAGGCTGATCCGCGACGTGCAGGACGTTGCGGTTGCGGATCGTGGCGTAGGGGATGGTGCAGAGCCAGAGGGCGACGTGCTCGCGGGAAAGGCGCTCCTGAAGCGCGGCGTACAGCGCCTTGCGCCCTTCCGGGTCCTTTTCGGCTGAGGCGGAGCGGAAGAGGGCATCCACTTCGGGGTTGCTGTAATGGCTCATGTTGGACCACAGGATCGCCGCCGTGTTGGTCGCGTAGATGCGCTCAATGCCGATGGCGGGGTCGTGCCAGCCGTACAGCTCGTCCATCGTCACGTCGAACGCGCCGCTTGTGACGCGGTCCGCCCATGAACCCGGGTCTTCCGCCGTGCGTATCCGGAAATAGACGCCGATGGTCCGGATGAACTGGCTTTGCAGGTATTTGAGGATGGACAGCGAAAACTGGGCGGAAGGCTCATAATCGATTTCCACGGTAAAGCGGATGCCGTTTTCGTTACGCGGATACCCCGCGCGGTCGAGGATACGGTTGGCCTCATCGGGATCGTAGGGCGTGGATACGGGCGAATGCCACTCCGAGCCGGGCGGGATGGGGCCGTACATGGGCCGGACCCCGCCGGGCACGGCTTGAGCCAGCGCCTTATTGTCGATGCTCATGGCGAGGGCTTTGCGGACTTCGGGCGAGCGGAAAATCGGGTTGCGCACGTTGAAGGTCAGCAGGGCGAAGGGATGGAGCAGGGAGAACTCGTCCCGGGTGACTTCAATGGCCGGATTGGAGCGGAAGATGCGCTCTTCATCCGACAGGGAAGAGAAGGCGTAGAGATCGGCCTTGCCCTGCATGATCGCAAGCGGGATTTCGTTTTGGTCCCAATAGACGCGGAAGGTGATCCGGTCGAGGCGCGGCTTGCCGGGGAGGAAAAAGCCTTTGTAACGTTCGAGGACGATGGTTTTCCCTTTTTCCAGCGAGGCAAGGCGGAACGGGCCGGAGCCTACGGCCCGCAGGTTGGCGGGGTGGGTGTCGATGGGCGTGCCGTCCCCATAGATGTGGGCGGGCAGGACAGGGACCAGCGCGGGGATGAAGCACTTGAGCAGGGCGGGCTGCGGGATGGACGTCTCCAGATCGAGCGTCAGGTCGTCTACCGGGACGACCTTGTCCACGGCTTCGAGCATGGAGCGGAAAGGATGGTGCCGTTGCGCCGCCCGGATGGAAAAGGCCACGTCATTGGCCGTGATCGGGGTGCCGTCATGAAAGGTCGCGCCTTTGCGGAGATGAAACCGGAACCGTTTGGCTTGGGAATCGATTTCCCATGACTCCGCGAGATAGGGTATGGGGCCGTCCTTTCCGGTACGGACCAGCCCGGCGAACAGCTGCGCCCCGATTTGGCTGGTCAGGCTGCCGCTGGCTACGGCGGGGTTGAAACCGGGCGGAAAACGTTCCAGCGCCACAATGAGGCTGTTGTCTTCCGGAGAGGCGGAGGCCGGAGCCGCGTACAGGGCGAGAAGCAGCAGGGCCGCGGACAAGAAGGCCGCCAGGTATGCATGGCCCGTGCGGACGGGGCGTCCCGTTCCGGGCGGGAACGGAGAGGCCGCCGAAAGGCGCGGGGCGGCGCGGCGGAGTCGCTTAGTCAATGCCGTCACCTACAAGTCCGTTCTGCATGGCGAAGCGCGTAACTTCGCGGACATTATGCAGATCAAGCTTTTTCATAAAGCTGGTGCGGTGGGTGTCGATGGTCTTGACCGACAGGTTCAGCTTGGCGGCGATATCTTTGTTGCTGTTGCCCTCGGCAATGAGTTTCAGCACCATTTTTTCCTTTGGCGTCAGGGAGTCGGCTTTCGAGGAGGCTTCGGCGTTGCCGTCCACGTATGAAATAATCATGGACCCGGTGAGCTCAGTGCTGATGTACTTCCTTCCCTTGAGCAGGGCCCGGATGGCGACGAGGAACTCGTCCTCGTCCGCCGTTTTGAGCAGGTAGCCGTCGGCTCCGGCTTTCAGGGCCGCGCGTACATGCCCGGCTGTGGCGTGCATGGAAACGATAAGGATGCGCGCTCCCGGCGCAACCTCCCTGATACGGGGTATGGCCTCCACGCCGCTGAGTTCGGGCATGGAAATATCCAGTAGGATGAGATCGGGCCGGAGCGACTGCGCGAGCCGGATGCCTGCGAGCCCGTCCCCCGCCTCGCCCGCGACCGTCAGGCCGGGCTCGATGCCGATGAGCTGTTTCAGGCCGCTGCGGAACAGGGCGTGATCTTCGACTATCAATACAGATGGCACGTCGTTTCTCCGTGTGCGGACGCTTTACGTCCGGGATGCGCCGGTGCCGAAATGCCACGGCTTTTTTGAGTATAATGCAGTGCCGCAAAAAGGAAAAGGAGGCGCAGCCTCTATAGGCTGAGGGATACGGGCATTCCTGCGACAGGCTTCCCTCCGCGTGGTATCGGCAAGGCCGCCCCCTATTTTTTTTCGCTGATCATGATGAAGTTTATCCGGTGGACAGATCTGGCGATCCGTTGTCCAGGGAGACGGCCGCCCCACGCCTTTCGCCTCGGGACCGGTATATCCGAGCGGCTCTCGCTTGCCGGGAGGGGGGCATTGTGACATCCTAATACTCATGAAGATGAGGAAGCATACCGCCTGGTTCCCTTTCTTTTCCGGCAACGAACCGAATCCGTACGCATCCCTCTGCCATCTTCGATCCCGCTCCGGCTGAGGAGCGCGTACGGGAGGAAGCATGACATCTCAGTTACGAAAAATAAACAACGTCATTGAACAATTTTTGCTGCCGTTGGCGGAAGCCGTTTCCGGCTGGTCCACGCTGGCGGCGATCCGATCCGCGCTCATCGTCACCCTGCCGCTCATGTTCCTCGGCTCTCTTGCCGAGCTGCTGATCAGTTTCCCGTTGGATGCCTACAAGGAATTCATGTTCCGGCAGTTCGGCCCCGAGTGGCGAATGTTTGGGCAAATCCTGAAAGACGCCACCTTTTCCGTGATGTCCCTCATCATGGTTTTCTCCATCGGCCACCATCTGGCGGACCAGTTCAACCATGACAATCCGGTCCTGCGTGCCAATCCGGTCATCGCGGGTCTTGTGGCCTTTACGGCGTTCTTCTGCCTGCTCCAGCAGGACGGGGACGCGCTCAACCGGCGTTGGCTCGGCGTCGCCGGGCTGTTTGTGGCGATCCTCGTCGGCGTGTTCGCCACCCGGCTGTTCCTGTATTTCTTTTCCATCAAACGGCTGCACCTGCATTTGCCGGGGGGGACTCCCGATATCGCCATCCCGCAGGCCTTCAACGCCTTCATCCCCGGCATGTTGACCGTGCTCGTGTTCGCGGCCCTTGGCGCGGCCATGCAGACATTTGTGGGCATGTCTCTGCATGAGGCGTTGTATCAGATCATCCGGATGCCTTTTGACGCCATCGGGGAAGGGCTCGGGCGGGGCATGTTGTATATCCTTTCGCTCCATGCCCTTTGGTTCGCGGGCATCCACGGGGCCAACGTCCTTGATCCGATCACCCACGACATCTACGGCGCGGCGATGCTCGCCAACGAAGTGGCGGCGGCGGCCGGGGAGCCCCTGCCGCACATTATGACCAAGACGTTCATGGACACCTTCGTATTCATGGGCGGGGCCGGGACAGGCATCAGCCTTGCCGGAGCGCTGATCCTGTTCGGCAAGACGCAGGCCAGCCGTAAAATCGGGATTTTTTCGCTTGTGCCGGGCCTGTTCAATATCAACGAAGTACTGCTGTTCGGCCTGCCTATCGTGCTCAATCCGCTTATGCTGATCCCTTTTCTGCTCACGCCGGTCCTGCTGGCGGCGATCAGCTACGTCGCGGTCGCTACGGGGCTGGTCCCGGGGACCAACGTGGCGACGGAGTGGACCACCCCCATCCTGCTCAACGGCTACCTGTCCACGGGCTCTCTGAGCGGTTCGGCGTTGCAGCTGGCGAATCTCGTGGTGGGCGTGCTCATCTATGCGCCGTTTGTCCTTATAGCCAATAAAATCAAGGTAAAACAAATCAACGATGCCTTTAGGAGCCTGCTCCGCCGCTCCTGCGCCACAGCGGACTCTTCCCGGCGCTGCCTTGACCACAACGACGATGCGGGGTCCCTTGCCCGGAGCTTGATTACGGATCTTGAGTACGACTACCGGCATGGCGAAGGGCTGTTCCTCGAATTTCAGCCGCAGATCTGTTCCCGAACCGGCAGGGTTGTGGGCGTGGAATCGCTTATCCGCTGGAAGCACCCGTCCTATGGGCTGATCCCGGCTCCCATTACCGTGGCGCTGGCCGAGGATTCCGGGCTCATCCGGCCCATCGGGCTGTGGGTCTTCGAGACGGCCTGTCAGGTGCGCAAGAGCTGGCTCGACGCAGGAATCACGGATCTCACGATGGCGGTCAACGTTTCGGCCCTCCAGCTGGAGCGTTCCTTCCCGAAGCAGCTTCTTGACATCGCGGCCCGTTACGATTTGCCGCCCTCTTTGATGGAAGTGGAAGTTACGGAGTCGAGCGCGCTGGATTCCGATAAGCCGGAAAGCCATATCCTCTCCCGTGTCTACGACGCGGGGTTCCCCGTGGCCATCGACGATTTCGGCATGGGGCACAGTTCCCTCAAGTATTTGAAGCAATTCCCCGTCAGCGTGGTCAAGATCGACGGCGCGATCAGCCGGGAAGTGGTCACGAACTCGATTTGTTCGGATATCGTGGCTTCGATCACCCGCCTCTGCCGGGCGCGGAACATGCTCAGTGTGGCGGAGTTCGTCGAGAATGAGGAACAGGCCGCACTCCTCCGCGAACTCGGCTGCGACGTGTTCCAAGGTTACCTGTACAGCAAGTCGCTCCTGCCTTCCGATTGCCTCCAGTTCATCCAAAAGAGGAACGGCGGCAACGGTGCGTAAGGTCGGCCTGAAGCAACGTGTTTCTCGAGGGGACATCCTGCGGGCGGACCCAACGTGGGGGGGGCAATCCGGCTCTCCCCTCGCAACCCCCTTTGGGCGGGGGGCGCAATCTCTCAAGTTTTTCTTGAAGTTTTTGTTTCGGCTGACCGGGCGCGCCCCATCATGCCTTTCCGTCCGGGTGCCCCGTCTGCCTGCTTTTTCGGCTGGCCGGGAAATCGGAACGCTTGTTGCCGGAGTCATGACGCGTCTGCGCCTCTTCTTTGTGGCGGTTGCGTACACACTGCTGGCTGTCCTGACCGCTGTTCCCGCTGCGGCGAACGAAGATCTCGCGCCTGAAACGCAAGGGCTGGACTCGCGGGAAGCCTTCCGCACCGGGACGCGCTTTTTCGATGAAGCGGAGGTTTCGGGCGGCCTGTATTTCTTCCGGCGCGACCGCAGGCGTTACGACGTAGACAAAGGCCGGTACGGGACAAACCTCAATCACGCCTCGGTGCAAGCGAACGCGGATTTTGTCTCCGGATTCGCGGGCGGCTGGCTCGGATTCGATTTCGGCGTGTTCGGCTCGCACGATCTCATGAACAAGGGAGCGGTGGATCACGAAATGGGCTTCGAGCCGTGGGGCGATCCGTGGCACCCCGACTGGAGCAAGCGCCGCACCGACGACGGCGTATCCGTGTACAAGGCCGCGCTCAAGGCCAAGGCCGGTCCCGCATGGGCCAAGGCGGGATGGTTCCAGCCCACGGGGCCGGGCGTGCTTGGGGTCAATTGGTCCATCATGCCGGGCACCTACAGGGGCGTGAACGCCGGGGCCGACTTTGGGCGGCTGTCGCTGGCGGCGGCGTGGGCCGACGAATACAAATCCCCGTGGTTCGTCAACATGAACCGTTTCCGCAAGAACGACGGCGAAACGTCCGTACCGTGGCTGTGGAGCGCCGGGGTACGGTACGCCTTCGAAAGCGGACTGACGCTTGAACTTGGATACGGCGCATCCAAAGATCACCTGCAAAACGCGCATTTCAAAAGCAGCTATCGAACGGGAGGCGGCGCGGGCCCCCTCACCGTGGGTTACCATGCCTATTTCATGAACGACAGCGACGATTCAGGAAAAAGCGAGAACGACAATTTCGACGGCCTCGCCTCGCTGCATTATCTGTTCGGAAAATACGAGGTTCCGCCGTGGACTTTCCGGCTGGAGGGCACCTACGTCCGCGCTCCCATGTCCGGGCCTCAGAGCCAGGGGCAATTCGCGTACCGCCTGACCGACCGCAGCGGAAGCTCCAGCGGCGCGTTCGACGTGTGGTGGGATGCCCGTTCCGACTGGAATGCCGACAACGAAAAGGCCGCCTATTGTGGTGCAATGCGAACCCTCGACGATCTGCTTCCCATAGCCGGCTTTTCGGCGGGCGCGGGCGCGGCTTTCGGTTTCGACGGCAGAGGCCACGGTACGGCGGAGCACCTCAAGGAATGGGCTTTCACCTTCGATCTCAATTATGTGAAACCCGACGGCCCGCTTGAAGGGGCTTTCGTCAAGCTGCATTACACCGAATACCGCAACGGTACGGCCCAGCCGAGCTGGGGCACATACCGGAACGCCTTCCAGTCCGAACGCGATCTCAAGCTGCTTATAGGGATCCCTTTTTCGCTGTGAGCCTTGTAATCCCGAAAAAAGCAGCGGCTCTGCCGGAACCGCCCGCTTCCGGGAACGCGGCGAACAGGGATTCGATAAAAGTGAAAGCCGTTGAAGGGGGAGAGGGGAAATGTTTTTGAGCGTTTCCCCTCTCCCCCTTCCCAAATGTTTTCTCAGCTCAGTCCGTGCGTCTGTTGAGCGAGACAAGCAGGAAGGCGGCCACTGTGCCGATGACGGCTACAATGGTCATGCTCTGGATGGCGCGGGGCAGGCCGTAGCCGTCGGCGATCCAGCCGAGGAGCGGGGCGACGATGCCGCCCATGCTGGTGGCGAGCCCGAGGGTGACGCCGGAAGCGAAACCAATGTTCTTCGCCAGATATTTCTGCCCGAGCACGACCATTGAACTGAAGGGCGCGTACAAGGAAAAGCCGAGGGGCAGCAGGAGCGCGAAAGCGGCATAGAGATTGTCCACCAGGCCGAAGAGGACGATGGAGGGGATCAGGACCACGTAGGAGAGCCGGATGATCCGCAGGTAGCCGAAACGGTCCGAGAGCATCCCGCCGATGAAGTTGCTGATGACGCCGAACGTGCAGAAGCAGGTCAGAGCCGCGGCCCCGGCAGCTTTGGACTGGCCGAAGTTATGGATCCAGTAGAGCGGGATGAAGGTGTTACAGCCCACAAACAGGACGGACCGGGAAATGATCGCCAGCGTCAGCTTGGAGAATTCCTTCCAATTGTTTTTCACCTCTTCGGTTTCCCCGGCAGCTTTCGCGCTTTCGGTTTCGGTCTTCTTCATGCCCGAGAGGTGCGAGATCTGGTAGAGCAGGATGACCGACATGACGAGGGCTATGAGGCCGAAAACGGACGTGCCGGGCATACCGAACGCGCCGATGGCCGCTACCGCGAGCATGGGGCCGAATACGAAACCGCTGTTGCCGCCTATGGAAAAGAGGCTCAAGCCTGTGCCCTTGGAAGCGCCGGAAACCTTATTGGCGAAACGCGCGCCCTCGGGATGGAACAGGGCCGCGCCCACGCCGCTGAGGGCAATGGCCGCGAAAATGGCCCAGTAGCTGTGCAGGAAGCCGATGGAAGCCAGCCCGCCCCCGGCCAGCAGGACGCCCACGGGAATGAACCACGGCTTGGAAAGCTTGTCGGACAGATAGCCGAAAGCCGGTTGAATAATCGAGGAGAGGCAGGAGAAGGCGAACATCAACCCGGCGGCGGCTTGATAGTCGAAACCGTACGCGGTGATCAAAAAGGGCAGGATGGCGGGCAACGCGCCGCCGTTTATGTCGCACGACAGATGCCCGAGCGACACAAGGAAAATTTTCTTTTTGTCCATGACGATGACCTTTGTCCGCAGGCGGGGACGGATGAGGGGAAGCGGGCGTTCCCGGCGGCGCGAAGGGCCGACGCGGCAGCCACGGCACAGTGGATAGTGGGAAATCTCAGACGAAAAAGCAAGGCTCTTTCTGGTAAAAAACAAAGGTGCGCCGGGGGATTATGGAAGGGCGAAAGGGGTGATAGCGTCTATTGTGCCGGGGTGACGCCTTGTTGCGTGTTCTTCTGGACGTTCTGGCCCCACGAAAAGAGTAGGGGATAGGGAAGGCGCGGGGGCGTGAGAAGGCTAGTCAGGGTGCGAAGCTCACCGCTCCAGCGCGTTGTGGGGCGGCTATGGAGGGGGCGTCCTTTCCCTCTTCATCAGTGAAAACCGCCTCCCGGATAAATCCTGGAGGCGGTTTTCGTGCCGGGCCGCGTGGAGGCCCGTTTATGGAAGGAAGATTACGGCCTGCTCATGTCGAGCCGTTCAAAGGTATGGGAACCATCCGTACCAACGCGGATCTGCATGTCGAGGATGAGCGGCAACGCCGGATCGGACGTGATGTCCACGAGGACGGAGCCGTCCTGCTGTTCCTTGGCGGAAACGGAGAAATTGCCGTGCTCGCTGAACTCCACGCCGGGGAAGCATGTACTGAGGACACGGGGCATGATCAGCGGCGCTTGCGAGAAACACTGCATGACCCGGGCAAGCTGCCCTTCGGAGTGGGTCATGCCGCGCACCCGGCCGATGATCTCCGTGAAATGCGGGTTTTCCGATGTATTTTCCTCATCGGAGATGCTGAACGGGCTGGTGGCGAAGCCGTTCCCGTTGCGATCCTCGAATTGCATGACTGTATTCTTGCCCCGGCGACGGAAGTCCGTCACGAGGCCATACGCCGTTTCCTCATCAATGCCGCTCAGAGAGCCCATACCCGTAGCCACGGAGATGTCTTTCAGAGAGATATGCGCATGGGGGCGGGTCAAGGCGATGAGCTTTTTGGGGCTCAGGCCGAAACTGCTGCTGTTCATAAGTGCGGCGTCCATTACCGGCTGAGGCATATCCGGTGCCGCGGCCTGGAGCAGGCCCACATACATTTGGGAAACGGACTTGATGAGATCCGCGCCGAAGTGTTCGGCGCTGATGACCCTGGGCATGGGGCCGCCGACCATGGCATCCCAGATCTGCCGGTTGGAAAGCGGCTTGCCGCGGTTGGCCTCCAGAGCGGCGAGCAGGTCGGAAACCGAGGATTCCACCCAGTACGGAAGCAGGAAATCCTGCGCGCCCTGAGCTGTCTGGGCAAGCTGCGTATGGATGCCGCGAAGCTGTTCCCACTGCTGCGGTGTGAGCCGTTCGGCATGGCGATTCATCTGGACGTCGAAATCGGTGATGACGCCGGGGGCAAACCGGCCGAGACGGCTGAGAGGGGATTCCGCGTCACCGGGCATCTCGCACAGATGATTGATTTCGTCGTTAAAATACATGGGATCGACCTGCGGATTGTGCCCGAGCCGGTATTCGGCGTTCTGGCGCAGGTTGTTCATGATCTGCGTCGCGCCCATCAGCGGGGCGGTATCACGCGGGGCTCTCGGGTGCCCCACAATATGGAGGCAGGCCCCGGCGAGCTTGTGTGCCATGTCGGACTGCATGTTGGCGGAGACATTGGCGAGTTCGTCCGGCGTCATGCCTTCGAGGATGAAGTCGCACATCATGGGGAGCAGATCTTCGGATCCGGGCAGTTGCGCATAGCGCTCATGAAACGCGCAGAACCGTTCGGATACGTCCATGACGGCCTGCGTGAAGCGCCCCGGAGTTTGATCGAGCCGCGCCAGATTGACGAGCCCGGTCGGCACGGGCAGTTCCTTCGCCGCAGTGAAGGCCTCGGCTATGGCTCCGGCATCGCGCACGCCGTAGCGCTGGGCGATCTCCTTCATGACATCCTTGTCCGCATCGCTGAACCGTTCGGCGGGCAGCGCGCCGATGTCGTCCAACGTGTCCTTGAGGCCCAAGAGTTCGGCTCCGATGACGTCTCCGGCGAGCTGGCGCAGTTGTGCCGCGTCGACGGCGTTCCCTTCCTCATTGGCCGCGTTGAGCAGGGGTGTAAGGGCCTGGCTGACGCCCTGATAGAACGGCCTCGGATTGATGGCGTCGGGCCTCAGGCCCGCGAGCGCGCCATCTTCGTTGATCGAATCGAAAACGGCCCGGAAGGCGTCCGTGTTGGCCTCGACGACGTGTCCCTGCTCGGGGATGAGCTCGTCCAGGACGGCGTTGAAGGTTTCCCGGTTGGCGCCGGACAGGGCGCTGTGCTGCGTAGTGCTGAGCCGGGGGATGTCAAGGCCGTGCGAGCGGGCGAACTCCCGCAGCATAACGGGGATTTGTTCCGTATCTCCAAATACCTCGAACTTTGATTCGAGGAATTCGCTCAAGAGCTCCCCATCCTGCCGTTGGATTTCTTCGGACTGCGGATCGACGTCACCGGGCGTTGCGATCCCCATGTCGACTTTCTGTTCGCGGGACATGAGGCTGATGAGCGCTCTGGCGTGTCCTTCGAGGCTGCGGAACTGGGTCATGCCTTCCTTGAGGAATTCCAAGCCCCGCATCCCGCCGAGGCCGCGTTGGATGGCCCCGTTGAGCGTGGCGAACTGGTTGGCGAGAGGTCCGAACTTGTCCACCGCGTTTTTCATGAGATCGGGGAGCATGTCCTGTGTGACCCCGCGCCGGGCCAACAGCATGGAGACGGAGTTGCGGAGCACGGCGGCGATGTCGTCCGCGCCGTAATCGCCCTTGAAGCTGTGAGCCGCCGAGTTAAGCGCGTCGGCATGGTCGGCGATGCGTTCGAGGAAGGCGGCATCCATAGGCACGCTGTCGTTGAGGAGCTGCTCCACCATCACGTCGCCCGCGAGCATGGCGTTGATGTAACGGGGCATGGTTTCCGCAGTGACCGGCGGATTCAGGTCGCCCGGCGGGTCCTGCGCCATGAGCGCGAACTCGCGGAGCAGGGGCAGGTTGTCTTCCACGAAGACTTGTACGGCGATGTCCATCGCCTCGGCCACACGCTCTTGAGACGGATAGACGCCGGGTCCGGGATTGTCGTTGAGCAGCGCCGTGCAATGTTTGATCACGGCAGGGTTGTTGGCGAGGGCGGAGCTGAAGTTCTGGGGCAATCCGGCGAGGGTCATGGCTTGGCGTATGCCCTCCGCCTTCCCGGCTGTCCGCATCATGAAGCCGCGCACGGCATCCTGCCGTTCGGCGGGCGTCGCAAGCGTGGGCATGTTTGTGGCGAAGCTCATGGCCAGCCCCTGCATGTTGTCCCGCCCGAGCGTGGGAAGAGCCTCTTTGAGCGTGGCGATCATGTCCTTGCCGTTGGGAAGCTGCGGCAACAAGCCGAGCATATCGTCTTTCAGCGATGACAGGATATCGATGTCCGCCGCATTGGCGTCGCGGAAGGCCGTCTGGAGCCGGGTAAAGGCGCCTTCGGTCCCGTGGGCTTCCATATCGGCCCGCAACTGGTGGGCAAAGAAGCCGTTGGCGCCCGCGAGGGGCTGGTTGAGGCGAGTGAGGGCCGTGGTCATGGCCGCGCCGCGCGTTCCAAGGCCGGGAAGCTGCGTGAGGACACCGACATTTTGTGGGATGACCTTCTCGCAAAGATACGTCCGTACGGCGTCACGTTGGCCCTGCGGACTGCCGAGATCCAGATTGCGGACCAGCGCGAACTGGGCGAAGGAGGTGGCGTGCCCGGCAGGAAGCGCGTTGCCGTCGGCGAGCTGGCGGCCTGCGGCAAGAGCTTCGTCATACAGGACTGAATCGCGCACGAGTTTGACGTCTTCCGCAGTGAGGGGCTTGCCCCCTTCAAGCTTCGCGTTGAGCATTCCCCGTATATCGGCGTTGATGTTGTGGAACTGCGGGGATTGATCAAGGGCGTTCAAGAATGCCGTGACCGTGGCACGGTTTTCTTCGGCCTTGGCGCTGCGGGAAAGCTTATGGATTCCGTGCAGCGAGGAAGTATCGCCGACGGATTCACCACCGTTTTGAAGAAAAAGAGACGCGGAATCGCCAACCGTGTTGGCACTATTGAAGAACTGCTGAAGGGAAACAGGCATACGGCCTCCTATAGCTGAAACAAGATGCGGTGTCCGGTACGAAGCCGAGAGCGGTTACCTTTGAACTGCGCGCCGTTTTATGGCTTTCCTGCATCAATATCGTTTTCGGCTGGATGCACGCCATATTGCGGCGCACCGGAGATTCCGGCGTTGGGGCACTTCTGAAACGCTCTAGACGCGGAGGAATTGCCCGGCGGTGAAAGACGGCTCCGGGGCTTCCCCTCCTTCGAGGACGGCTTGCTGCGCCTGTTCCGTAAGGGCTTCCTGTTCTTTGTTCATGGCGTCGAGGCGGGCTTTCCATGTTTCCGAGAACAGGACGATGTTGTTGACGGTTTTGAGGAAATCCCCGGTGTCGAGCCCATAGGCCGGGATCGGGAAGTTCAGCCCCACCATGCCGGTGGCGTCGTTATAGCTGAGCGCGCCGCCTTGCGTGTCCGCGAGGAGGAAGTTCGAGGCCAGCAGCAGACGGCAGATTTCGCCGTTGCGCCAGCCGCCGAGAGCGCCGACTTCAACATATACGATGAAGGAGTGCGTCGCTTCGATCCATTGGATCAGCAGGTTCCGCCCTCCGAGCGAAAGGGCGGCGGCCCCGGATGCGGACAAGGTGATGTCCATGCCTGTTTCTTTGCCCAGTGCCTCAATGTACGGCGTCGCGTTCATGGTTTCTCCTAAACGGTGAGAGTACGGCATTCTGGGATGCCAATAATGTTGATGAACGTATCCTTATGAAAGGGAATCAGCAAAAAGCGATCCAAAAAACCGGAGGAAGCCGCTGCAGCGCAGAAATTTTGTTTGAGGGGATACCGGTTCCGGGCTGCGGAGAAGTGTTCACGGATCGCCACGTGATTATGCCTGTTTTTGGGATGGACGTGAAGGGCCGGGGAGTGGCGGCGGCTTTATCGGAGGAGAGGGCCTCCGCCGCACCGGGACAGGCTTCTGGCCTCTTGCCGCGGCTGCCGGCCCTGTGAGGCCCGTCGCGGGAGCATTACGGAAACGGCCCGCCACCACGGAACGGGCCGATGCAGGTTGGGCTCCGGATCAGGAGCCGATGACATACCTTGAGCGGCGGCCGAGCAGTTTTTTGATGCCCATGATCAGGAGGAGGCAGAGGGCCACTTCGCAGAAAAACGTGAACAGGGACACGAAGAACAGGCTTTCCGGCAGGAGGATGCCGAAAAAGGTGAACAACAGGTTCTGGAACGTAAACAGGATGAAGTCGTGCAGGAAGTACAGGGCGAAACTGTACGTGGCGATGAGATCGAGGAGCGTGATCCGGATGTGTTTGATCTTTTCGAGGAAGTGGACCACGCACGCGCCGATGGCTATTTTCTGCATGTAATAGGCGGCCTCGATGTTCGGCAGGATTTCCTCATAGGCATTGATGCCGAGGAGTGCGGTGAAGACGAGCGAGAAGGCGACGAGGATTTTGATATGCTTGGCGATGAACGCGAGGATCAGGTCCCGGTTCATGGAGTAGAACATGCCGAGCAGGTATGCGGGAAAGAAGAATGCGTAGTTGTGGAAGAAACTTGTCAATTCCGTCCGGGGGATGAGCAGGGGGATCCAGACGGTGAACAGCGTGAGCAGGGCGAACCGTTCCTCACTGAGGCGCAACAGAAGCGGGCTCACGAGGAATATCGTGGCGATGAACGGGATGTACCAATAGGTCAGGACCACGTCGCCGTACAGCAGCGCTTGGAAAAATTCCCGGCATCCCGTCGCCAGCTTGGTGAAACGGGGCACCTCTCCCGTATAGGAATACCAAAAGAAGGCGTATCCTGTGAAAAAAACGGACAGGATCACATACGGAACAATGACGTTGAGCAGTTTTTTTCTGTAGTATGTCCGTAAGTCGAATTTCCTTTGAGCCAAAAAATGAAACAAATAACCTGAAATGAAGACAAAATACAACGTGCTCGAATGAAACAGGACGCCACGGAGCATATCCAGAAAACGGCTCATGGATTCGTGGCCTTCAAGAGGCGGCACGATCCACATATGAACGCTTATAACGGAAAAGATGGCGAACGCCCTGAAATAGTGCATCGCCAGATCGAAGCCTTGTTTTTCCATAAAGAGCTCTCCTGTATACCGTGAAGCCCTTTGTTGCACAGGGCTTTGATTGGTACACCATATACTGGAGAGGGTCCCCGTGTAAACAAGGGAAACGGTCGGGTTTCACGGCGGATTTTCGGGGAAAAAAGCGCATCGGCCAGAGGCTGAATGCCCGGCGGTACGTGTGGTCAGAGAGGGGGAAAGGTGCGAGCCGTGGAGAGCCCCGTTCCATCCTTTTTGATGCGTATCGGAACGCCCCGGAGTCAGTTCCCCACCATTCGGAACCAGTTGGAAAAGAAGGAGGCCGGGGGAAGGGATAACCTGGGCGGGTGTTCCCCGCTCTCAGAGTTTCCCTTCCCCCGGCCCGCCGCATCTTAATACTGTGCGGAGCAGGAAGGATCAGCCGGAAATCCCGAGCAGCTCGGCGGCGTTGTCGTACAGGGAGCGCTGGAGGGATTCAGGTTCGAGCCCGGCGTTTTTCCAGTCTTCAATGGCCTGCGCGAATCCCCGGATGGGATAGCTGGTGGAGAAGAGGAAGCGGTATTTGAGGAACGAATTCGCAGCATTGGCGTATTCGTGGCGCATGGGCATGTTGCGCAGGAAGAAATAGCAGTCCGGGGCAAGGTAGAGGTTCGGGCAGAGCAGGGCCACGCCCACGGCCTCCTGCACCTTGGGCCAGCAGCCGTGGGGGATGACCACGTTGACCTTGGGGAACTTGCGGAGCATGGGCACGAGCGGCGTGGGATCGCAATAGCTGAGATCCGGGCCGCCGTAGGCGCTCATGGTAATGCTGACGAACACGCCGAGCTGCTGGCAGAGGTCAAGGATGGGCTCGATTTTGGGATCGGTGGCGTACATGGCGGGGCTGCACCAGCCGGGATCAAGGGCCACGCCCTTAAAGCCCCAGTCGCGGACACAATGTTCGATCTCCTCAAGGGCGTCCGGCGCGTTGGGGGAGATGCCCGCGAGGGCTACGAACAGGCCCGGATAGCGGAGCAGCAGCTCGTTGACCTCGGCGTTGCTCACGTCGCCGTAACGGGCGTTGCCGGTGTGCCGCCCGTGCAGCACGCCTTTGGTGATCCCGGCGGCCTTCATTTCGTCGACCAGCATGTCCACGGAGGCGTGCTCCATCGAAGGGACGGGGAGGCGTTCAAACCCGGTGGGGCGCATCTTGCGGGGATCGTCGGGCACGGACTGCCAGTTCCTGACGATGCCGAGGTTCATGAAGCCTTTGTACGGAGGGCGGATACGGAAATCGATGACCATGATGTCGTCCTTTTGCGGTGGTAGGCCCGGCGGAAAGCCGCTGGACACGGGAGCGTTGCCGGATGCTTTCGGAAGCGTTTCCCGATCAAGCGGGTTCGGATGTGCGCCGGGTTTTCGTTGATTCGGGAAGGGATTCCCGACCCGTGGGAACAACGGGCCGGGAAAGGGGATCGGGCGAGGGGGCTACTTGATGATGCCGGCCTCACGGTAATACTTCTCCGCGCCGGGATGCAGGGGGAGGGCGAGGTTATCCGCCATGTGTTCGGGGACCAGCGTCTTCCACGTGGGCTGGACGGCGTGCAGTTCCTCAAAACCTTCCACGATGGCCTTGGTGATCTTGTAGACATCGGCGTCCGGCATATTTTTGCGGACGAGCATGACCGTGGAGTCGGTAATGCAGGGGATGTCCCTGCCCACCGCGCCGCCGTAGAAGTCGGCGGGGATGACGCCGATGGACTGCCCGGTCTTGGCGGTGACGCTCTTGAGCACCTTGTCGGATACGGGGAGCCACTTCACCTTGGCGTTGAGCACGAGTTCCTGAATGTGGGACTGCTGGCCGGGGCCGAGGGTCAGGTAGGCGTTCAGGGTGCCGTCCTGGAACATACCCACGCGGTCGTTGGCGGAAACGGCGGTGTGTGCGCCGCCCCATTTCGTGATGTCGTCGTAGGTGTACCCGTATTCGGCCAGCAGCATGGCGCCGACCACGTTGTGCAGGGTGCCCTTGGCCCCGCGATCGAGGCGGACGGGCAGTTTCTTTTCCATGAGTTCGTCGAACGTGTTCACCGGAAGATCGGCGGAGACGATGATGGACAGGCGCGAAGTGTCGTTCATGTTGGCGAGCGAAGCCACATTTTTGAGGGGCTTCTTGTACGGGGCCTTGCCGTCGCGGGCCGCCACGGTGTTGAAGGTCTGGGTCAGGGTGACGTCGGCGGCGTTCTGTTCAAGGCGGAGGGGGTTGCTGACCGAAGCGCCCTGCAGCACGTTGATGGCGCTGCCGGGATAGCGGTCGTTGACCAGCTTGCCGACCCCGGTGAGGCCGACATTCCATGTGCCGCCGAGCACCGCGCCGCCCACGGCCCGGAAGTTGATGGGTTTGGCGTCTTCAGCCGCGGCTGGGGCGGCGAAGGCGAGCGTGAGGCCGATGGCGCAAGCGCCGGAAAGCGTTATGGCCTTGTGCAGGAGGGACATGATGGACTCCTCTGGGTATGTGGGCCGTGGCCCGGTGGAAGGTTTGTGGGCAAGAGCCCGGAAGCTGGGGCGGATCAGGCGGCGCAGAGCCGCTTCTTGCGTGCGATCTGGATGAAAAAGACGAGGCTGGCCGTGCCGAAGCCGATGAGGTCGGTGAGGAGGCCGGGGTACACGAGCACGATCCCGGCCACGAACATCATGACCCGCTCGGCGGGCGAGGATTCGGTGAACAGCCATCCCTGCATACTGGAGGCGAGGCAGACGACGCCGAGCACAGCGGTGAACACGGCCTGCAGGATGGTGGCCCAGTCGCCCATGAGCAGGAGCGCGGGCTCGAAGATGAAGATGAAGGGGACGATGAAGGCGGCGATGCCGAGCTTGAAGGCGGTGAAGCCCGTCTTCATGGGCGGCGCGTCGGCAATGGCGGCCCCGGCGTAAGCCACGAGGCATACGGGCGGGGTGATGCCGGACGAGATGGCGAAGTACATGACGAACAGATGGGCGGCGAGCACCGGGACCCCGGCCTGCACCAGCGCGGGCGCGCCGAAGGTGGCGACGAGGATGTAAGCGGGCAGGGAGGGCAGGCCCATGCCGAAGATCACGCACGTCCCGGCGAGCACCAGCAGGAAGATCCCGATATGCACCTGCGCGAGCGAGCCCATGAGGTTGACGAAACTGAAGCCGAACCCGGTCATGGTCACGACGCCGATGACGATGCCCACGCAGGCGCAGCACGCCGCGATCATGAGCAGGTTCGCCGCCGCGTTTTCCATGGCGGCGAGGAAACGGGCCGGGGTGAGGCGTGTTTCGGGGCTCAGGAAAGACAGGGCAACCACGGCGGCGCAGGCGAGCAGGGCCGAGAAGATGATGCTCCTTCCGGCGATCATGAGGACGATGAGCAGGGCCAGGGGCGCGAGGTAGTAGAGCTTGCGCTTGATGGAGCGCAGTTCGGGGATGAGATCGGACGGCGTGCCGCCGAGCCCGTGCCGGAGCGCCTCAAAGTGGATCATGGTGAACAGGGATAGGTAATAGAGCACGGCGGGCAGGAGCGCGGCCTTGCAGATGCTCAGGTAGCTGATGCCGGTGTATTCGGCCATGACGAAGGCGATGCTGCCCATGACCGGGGGCATGATCAGGCCGCCGGAGGAGGCGACCGCCTCGACCGCGCCCGAGAATTCGGGCCGGTAGCCCACGCGCTTCATGAGCGGGATGGTGAAGGTGCCGGTGGCGTAGACGTTGGCCGCCGCGCTGCCGGAAACGCTGCCGAAGAGGGCGCTGCCGAAGATGGCCGCCTTGGCCGGGCCGCCCTTGGCGTTGCGGGTGACGAGGCAGGCGAGCTCGAGGAACACGCTGGCCATATTGGTCTTTTCGAGCAGTGCGCCGAACAGGATGAACACGTAGATGATCGTGGCCGAAGCGCCGATGGAGGACCCCCAGATGCCGTCGTTGAGCAGGTACAGCGATTCGATGATCTGGTTGGGGGCGAGGTAGAGGTGCCCCATGTTGCCGGGCAGGAGGTGCCCGAAGAAGGCGTACAGCAGCGCGATGCCGGACACGATCACAAGGGCGAGGCCCGCCACACGCCGGGTGGCCTCAAGGATGGCGATGATGAGCCCGGCACCCCAGAAAAGATCCCATGCCGTCAGCTCGTCGATGTGCGGCATCCTGTCCTGAATGTAGGAGAAGTTTGTGATGATGTACGCCGCAGCCCCGGCGCTCATGGCGATCATGAGGATGTCGAACAGGAACGACCATGCCGGTTCGGGCCGGGGGTTCTTGCGCAAGGCCCGGTTGGACGAGCGCCACAGGAACAGCATGGAGAGCACAAGCCCCACATGCGTTGCCCGGACGATCAGCGGATCGAGCAGCCACATGCCCGTGCAGGTCGTGAGCTGGAACGCGCAGAGGGCTATGGCGAGGGCGAGGATGAGCGGGCGCAGTTTCCTGCGGTCGAAAACGGGAACCATGATGACCTCCTCCGGTCCGCGGAGCGGCTACAGGTTATAGGCTGCGGTGTAGGCCTCGTGCATGGCGTCGAGCACCTTGCCCACGCGGCGGCAGTCGCCGATGGCGGTGAAGGGCACGCCCGCCAGCGAAAGCTCCGCGCACAGGGCGTTCGACGGGCGGTAGCCGAGGGCGAGGACGAGGGTGTCGAAAGGCGGGAGTTCCCGCTGGGAGCCGTAGGCGTCCTTCACGGCGACGCGTCCATCTGGTCCGACGGAAACCAGCTCCGTGGATGTGAGCGCCTTGACCTTATGCTCCCTGAGACTTTCGAGGAGGAAGCTCCGGGCACGGGCCTGCATGTCCGCCGCAAGATCGGGCCGCAGTTCAAGGATGGTGACGTCCCCGCCCTTGAGCGCGAGGTATTCGGCGGTTTCGCTGCCCACCATGCCCCCGCCCACAACGAGCACACGCTGTCCGGCCTTGGCCTTGCCGGTGAGGATGTCTTCGGCGGTAACGGCGTTGGCGATGCCTTCGCAGAAACGGGGGATGACGGGTGCGCTTCCCGTGGCGACGATGAGCGTGTCGGGCTTGAGTTCGGCGAGATCCGCCACGGAGGGCGCGGTCCCGAGGAAGACCTTGACCCCGGAAGCGATCAGCCGTTCGCTAAAGCGGTTCACGAGCACGGCATACAGATCCTTATGCGGCGGCAGGGCGGCGATATTGGCCAGCCCGCCGAGGCGGGTCCGTTTTTCAAAAAGGGTTACCCGATGCCCCCGTTCGGCGGCGACAAGCGCGGCCTGCATCCCGGCGGGCCCGCCGCCCACGATGACCACATGCTTGGAAACGGCGGCGGGGGTGCGGGGATACATGCCTTCGCAGCCGGTGCGGGGATTCACGGCGCAGGCGACGGCCTTGCGCTCGCGCAGCCGGGCCACGCAACCCTCATTGCAGCCCACGCATGGGATGACTGCATCGTCACGGTTCGCGGCGAGCTTATTGGGCAGGTCCGGGTCGGCGATGAGCGCCCGCCCCATGACCACAAGGTCAGCCTTGCCGGAATTGAGGACGGCATCGGCGGATTCCCGGTCGATAATGCGCCCGGCCACGCCCACAAGGGCGCGATCTCCGAGGGCTTCCTTGATCGCGGCGGAGCGGTCGGCGTTCCAGCCCTTGGGCAGGCAGGGCGGCGGGCCGGTGAAACGGTTGGTCTCGCCAAGCCCCACGCTGACGTTGAACAGATCGATGCCGTTGTCCGCCACTGTGCGGGCGATGTCGCGGGCCAGCTCCAACGTGATGCCGCCGGGCAGGTACTCCTCGACGCTGCACCGGAAGAACAGGGGAAAATCCGGTCCAAGACGCTTCCTGATGCCCCGGATGACTTCCACTGGCACGCGCATCCGTTTTTCGAAGTTGCCTCCATAGGCGTCCTCGCGGCGGTTGAAGAGCGGGGACATGTACTGCGAGAGGAGGTAGCCGTGCGCACCGTGGATTTCGATGACGTCGAACCCGGCCTCGGCGGCGCGTTCGGCTGCGGAACAGAAGCTGCCGATGACGCGTTCGATGTCGTCCTCGTCCATGACGTGGATGTCGTCGTAGGTGGTGAGTCCGGGGATGTAGGAAACGAGCTGGCGGGGGTGCCCGGAAACGGCGGGCTGGGCCAGACGCCCGGCGTGGTTGAGCTGGATGCCCGCCTTGCCGCCGTGGGCGTGGATGGCGTCCGTGAGCCGGCGAAGGCCTTTGATGAAGTGATCGGAAGCGATGCTCACGCCGGGCCAGTAGCTTTTGCCCGTGTCGTCCACGCTGGTGGATTCGAGCATGTTGAGCCCCACGCCGCCGTAGGCGCGCTCGGCGTGGTAGGCGATGAGGCGCTCGCTGACTTCGCCGTTGACCGCGCAGTAGTGCGTGACCATTGAGGGCAGCATGATGCGGTTTCTAAGGGTTGTCTTTCTGATGGTCAGAGGTGAGAGCAGGACGGAAGAGGACATAGACGCTCCGGGGGTGAAAGTACGGATCGGGCCTTTTTGTTCTTTTTTATGCAAGAGATAAGGCAATGATTGTGCCAAATCATACAAAAAAAGCCTTGTTTTACATTTATTCATTTATTTAAAATGATTAATTGAAAAATCCCTTTCCATGTCTTTTCCTATATGTTCAAAAAAATGACATGCGCTCATGACATGTCATTGATTTATACCACACCGGAAAGGACGGCAAAGCTTTTTTTGATTACGGTATATTACAGATGAATAGATATCTGATAAGGTGTCCATAAAGGGAAACAGCCCTGTTCCGGCTATCCGGAGCAGGGCTGTTTCATGGGGTTTTGAACCGATTGACTGTCTTTTTATGTCTTATTTTTCACTAAGAAGTCTGGCGGCGTTGTCGTAGAGCGTGTTCTGGAGGGCTTCGTCGGTGAAGCCGCGCGACTTCCAACCCCGGAGGCACTGGCTGAGGCTGCGCACCGGGTAGGAGCTGGCGTAGAGGATGCGGTATTTCAGGTAGGTGTTCGCGGCCTTGATGTACTCGTCGGACAGCGCGAACCCATCGATATAAATGTAACAGTCAGGCATAAGATACACGTTGGGGCAACGGATCGCCACGGCAAGGGCGGCGTGGACATGCGGCCAGCAGCCGTGCGGCACGACTATCTTCATGTTTGGGTATTTCATGGCGACGCGCTGGATGGCGCAGGGCTCGGAGTAGCTCAGATCCGGGCCGAGCATGAAACTGGAGGTCAGGGAGACGATCATGCCGAGTTCCTGACATTTCGCATAAATGGGATCAAAAACCGGATCGTCGTGGTAGAGCGGGCGGCGCAGCCATCCGGCGTCGATGCCCACGCCCCGGAAACCCATCGCGGCGACGCGTTCGATTTCCCCGACCTGCCCGGGCAGGTTCGGGTTGACGCCCGCGAAGGGGATGAAGCGGCCCGGATAGGCGCGGGCGAGTTCGTCGATTTCGTCATTGTCCACGGAACCATACTCGTCGGCCTTGCGGCCCATGATCACGGCGCGTTCGGTTTCGGTCTCGTCCATTTCCTGCATGAACAGTTCGATGGAGCGTGCTTCCGCCGAGGGGACGCGTTCCTTGCCTATCAGGAAAATCGACTGCTTGGTGGGATCGGGGGACGGCGCGGGCTTGTTGTAGAGCGATGTGGTCAGATTGGTCTTGTACGGGGGGCGTACGCGGAAATCGATGAGCATGGCGGATTCTCCTTGGTGATGACGCGGGCGGTGCGTGGGGACGGCGGCTCCGCGAGTGTATACGGCTGCGCCCGGTGCGCGGGCAACAGTCTGCGGACAGCAAGAAGCGATCCAGCACGCGCCATTTGAGCCCGATCCGCATATCTCTTATGAAAAAAGGAACAATAATCTCCCGATTCGCCGGAAAAGGCTTGCTTTCGTGTCACAATCTATGACATGTACAATTGACATATACACAAATGTCACATGCGCGGCGTCCGCGTCTCACGGGGACGACGCAGGAGCCTTCCCATGACGGACACCCATGATTCGTATCTCCAGTCCGACGCCCGGCAGGAGGCCATTTCGGCCCAGAAGGAGCTTTTCCTCCGTGGCCTGCCCGTGGATACCACCGTGGTCAGCGATTTCGTCCTGCGCTCGTGGCAGCGTAGCCGCCTTGCCGGGGTCGATCCCGAAACCACGGTGCGCAAGAAGGTGGACGAGACCATTTTCCGGCATATCCTTGCCGCCAATGCCGATCTTCTCGAGTCCTCCCGCGTGATTATGAAGGAATTGTTCTCGTCGCTGGTTTCCGGAGCGGGGTCCATGATCCTTTCCACCGCCGAATGCATCAGCCTGCATATGGAAACCAGCGGAAGGGACGGCGACACCTACCCCAGTTCCAAGCCCGGCATGATCACCACCGAACAGCTCCGGGGAACCAACGGCATCGGGACGTGCGTGGCGGAGCGCAGGCCCATCGAGATCATCGGCGCGGAGCATTACCTGACCGTGGGGCACCGTTGGAGCTGTTCGGCGGCGCCGATTTTCGACAGCAAGAACCAGCTCATCGCCGTGCTCAACGTGAGCCAGCTCCGCGAGAAGTACCACTCCCACACCCTCGGCATGGTGCGGGCGGCGGCCTACGCCATTTCGGAACAGCTCCGCCTCCGCGCCCTGCTCCAGCAGCAACAGGCCATCATCGAACTGCTCGACGAGGGGGTCATCGTGGTGTCCCGTTCCGGCGAGGTGAAGCTCATGAACAGCAAAGCCGCCTCCATGCTCGGGCTTCCGGCCCCGCAGCAGGGCGAAAACATCTACAAGTTCATGCGGCCTTCGCAGATGCTCGACAACATCCTCACAGGCGATCCCCATATCATGGATCAGGAGGCGCAGTTCCCCTTGGAATCCGGTTCGCTGTCCTGTTTCTTTTCGGCCATGTCCCTGACCAGAGAGGCCTGCGTGGTGCTCACGTTCCGGGAGGCCCGGCGTATGCGGGGATTCGCGGCCCGCGTCGCCGGGTCGAAGGCCGTGTACACGTTTGACCGCATCCTTGGGGATTCGCCCCCGCTCATGGAGGTCATCGATCAGGCCAAAACCATCGCGCGGGGCAACACCACGGTGCTCATCCTCGGCGAAAGCGGCACGGGCAAGGAACTCTTCGCGCAGTCGATCCATAACGCGAGCCCTCGGGCATCGCGCCCTTTTGTGGCGGTGAACTGTGGAGCGTTGCCGCGGAATCTCGTGGAGAGCGAGCTTTTCGGCTATGAGGACGGGGCGTTCACCGGGGCGAGCCGGACCGGGAAGCCGGGGAAATTCGAGCTTGCGGACGGCGGGACCATTTTTCTCGACGAGCTCGGCGAGATGCCGATGGACGCGCAAGTTTCGCTCCTGCGCCTGCTCCAGAACGGCGAGGTGACCCGCATCGGCGGCAAGTCGAGCCGTACGGTGTCGGTGCGCGTCATCGCCGCGACGAACAAGAACCTTGAGGAAGCCGTGCGCCAGCACACCTTCCGCGAGGATCTCTACTATCGGCTCAACGTCTTCACTCTCGTATTGCCGCCGTTGCGCAGCCGGATGTCGGACATTGAGCTTTTGGCCGAGCATTTTCTGCTGAAATTCGCGGGCAGCCTCGGCAAGGATGTGCGGGGTTTCACGCCCGGCGCGCTGGCGCTGCTCCGGCGCTACCAGTGGCCCGGCAACATCCGTGAGCTTGAAAACGTGATGGAACGGCTTGCCAATATCGTACGGCATCCTCTCGTTTCCGAGGAGGATCTGCCGCCTCAGATGGTGACGGTTCGCCAGCCCGCCAGCCCGCAAGGCCTCTTGCACAGCAAAGAGGCCGAGACCATCCTTGAGACGCTCCGGCAGACCGGAGGCAACATCCGGGCGGCGGCCGCACTGCTCGGGGTGTCGAGGGGCGGCCTGTACGTCAAGCTGAGGCGGCTGGGGATCGATGTGGAAAGCTGCCGCGGCGGTGAAGGATGAATGGAGAGAGGGGCTGGCATCCGGGGGAGAAATTTTTCTAGAGAAAAGTTTCTCCCCCGAACCCCATTTTCCAAAGGCTTTCGACTGGTGGGGAGGCCGCGCGGAGGGAGTTCGTTCCGATATGAGAGGAACCTTTATGGGTGGCCTTCAAGTAGGCTTCATTTATGGGACGCTGCGGACAGGGATGCGATAAGCGTAAAAGCCTTACAGATCCATCAGCCGGCCAGGGAGGAAGTTGCATACGCCGATGGCTCGGATCTTGCCGTTTTCGTAGAGTTCCTCCGTCGCTCTCCATGAACCGTAATAGTCCCCAAAAGGCATGTGGATCAGGTATAAATCCAGAGTGTCAAGCCCCAGACGGCTCAAGGACGCTTCAAAGGCTTTCTTCGTTTTCTCATAGCCAGCCTCTTGAATCCATACTTTGGTGGTGATGGACAATTCCTTGCGAGGGATTCCGCTCTCGCGGACGGCGGCTCCCACGGCTTCCTCATTCCGATAGACCGAAGCCGTATCGATAAGCTGATAACCTGCCGCCAGAGCCTCCGAGACGGCTTGTTCTCACAGGGTGGCATCCGGCACCTGAAAGACGCCGAAACCTTCCAGCGGCATTTCGATTCCATTACGCAATATCGTGGTCTGCATGGGTATTCCTCTTGAGATGTAGGGAGGGCGGCAAACTCCCATGTTATCTCCGTATGTGTTTTGAGCAGCCATGTGAGGTTTTTTATTCCGCCCGCTCGAAGGCAATCGAAAAGTCGCCGGGCATGGCAGCCAGCTTTTCTATGCCCGAAGTGATGCGCCCAAAACGGACCAGTCCTCTGGACAGGCGAAACTCCCGGTAAAAGATGGCGATGTTGCCCCACGGGGCATAGAACGTCAGATCTCCCGCCGAAGGCTCAATGCTGTCCGGCATATCTTCCGTGGAAATCACGCGCGGCGGGTTGCCGATTTTTTCCGTCCCGTTGTAGTCCTTCACCGTCAGGGTGAGCGGGAGCATACTCAAGAAACACGGCCTGCGGGATTGTCTTCCAGTACGGCGGGAAGGGTTTCCCCGTCAACGATCAAGCGTATGCGCATGGGTTCACCTGCCGGAGCGGAATGGGGGAGAAGTGCCGCCAGTGCCGTCAGGAGGAGGGCCGCCATAGGCAACAGGCAGTGCTTCAGGGGCAGCCGGCGGCCTTGCCGCATGGTTTGTTTCGCGTTCATGGGCTTACGCCTTGTTGCCCAGCTCAAAGGCGGACTTCAGGGCGGCGGGAACCTGCAGGATCGTCCCGGCTCCGTCGGCACCCGTACCCCGCACAACGCCCCTCAGTGATGCGCGGCGTGATAACCTCACAGCCAGCGGCGTGATAACTTCAAGAAAAAACGGATTGCGGATTTTGCAATAAAATTACAAAAAGGCGGGAGCGTGTTCCCGCCTTTTTGTTTATGCCGTTTTTATACGCTCCGCCGCTATCCTCGCATACTCGGGCGAGAGTTCGATGCCGACGCACCTTCTGCCCGTTGCCTTTGCCGCGAGGGCGGTGGAGCCGCCGCCGAGGAAGGGATCAAGCACTGTCCCGCCTTCCGGGACGACGCCCATGAGCTCCGCCATGAGCTGAATCGGCTTGCTTGTGAGATGGACTTTTTCGGCGCTGTTTACCGGGTACCTGAAGACGCCGGGCAGGCATTGGCTTGTGTTCCGCTGAAAACGTCCCTTGGAGCCATAGACGATATACTCGGCGTCACGCCTGAACTCACCGGGCATAGGACGGGCCGAGGGCTTATGCCAGACGACGAGCCCCCGCCACATCCAGCCTGCGGCCTGCACGGCGTCGGTCACGCTTGGGAGTTGCCTCCAGTCCGTGAAGACAAGAAGCGGAGCCCCGTCGCGGGCGATGCGCCAGCACTCGCAGAGCCATTGCGTCATCCACCATGTGAAAGAGCGCTGATCCTTGGCGTCGCCGAGCATGGACGGATAACCCTTTTTTGTCCCCGTCTTCTGGTATTTGACGACGGGGTCGGCCTGTTTGCCGGAAAGCGTGACCGCGCCGCTGCAATACGGCGGATCGGTGATGACCGCGTCGACCGATTCAAAAGGAAGGCACGGAAGTATGGTAAGGGCGTTGCCGTGATAGACGGCGTTCGATTCGTCTTGAAAAAACGGATTCATTCGGAACCCCAACCTCCCGAAGAGGGAGGCGTGGGAGCTGCGGGGAGCTCTTCAGCTTCCAGAATGCAGGCGGCAACGGCGTATGATTGCTGTGGGGCAATGCCGTTGCCGAGGGCCTTGAGGCGCTGCGTCCAGACCGGTATCAGCTCACGCGGGAGCAAGCCTACGCCGCCGGGTCTGTCCAGCCTTTCGGCGCTCCCATCATCCACTCTATGAATGACGGGTCCGCGATATGCTTCCCGTGCGGACGCTTTTCGCGCCCGGTCAAACCGTATTCCAAGCCAATCAGATACGCGGACAGATTGCTGGTGCTCTCCCATGATTCGTTCGAGCGGAGCAAGAAGCCGAGCCCTTCCGTCAGCCCGCTGACT
>NZ_JNJP01000006.1 GCF_000701705.1 Bilophila wadsworthia ATCC 49260
GCTATGAGCACCATGTTGGAACTGTATCGGCACCGTTTCGGTGCTGGCGTGAAAGCCCGAGGGAATGGCTGGAATGGCCCATGCCCGATTTGTGGTGGTGAAGTCGGCAAGTCCGACCGCTTCATGATCTGGCCCGACCGGGAAAGGGACCTTGGCCATACCTGCACCGAGAACCACATCCCCGGCGTGTTCTCGTGTCGGCGCTGCGGCAGGACCGGCGACAGCATCCGGTACATGATGGACATGGAGGGTATGAGCTTCCGTGAAGCCTGTGCCGAACTGGGCATCTCGGACATGCCTGTACGCCCCCGCCGCCGTCCCGCTCCGCTGGAACCGCAAGTACGGGCGGCATGGCAGCCGTCAGTCAAGGAAGGGCCTTCGGAGAAGTGGCAAAACTACGCGGCGAAGCTGCTGGCCGAAGCCGAGGCCGAAATCTGGAATCATCCCGAGGCGCTCAACTGGCTGGCGAAGCGCGGCATCACGGAAGAGGTCATCCGGACGTACCACCTCGGCTATCTGGCTGGCGAGAACGGCAAGCCCGGACGGTTCCGGGCGCGTTCCGTCCTCGGGCTTCCGCCGAAGCAGAGGAACGGCAAGGACCAGACATGGCTGTTCATCCCTCGCGGCATCGTGATCCCCACGTTCGAGAGTGATGAGCTGATCAACCTGCGGATTCGCCGCCCGAATCAGGACATCAGGGAGAGAGAGGACGGAACGCGCCCGGCGAAGTATCTGGAACTGTCCGGCTCCTGTTCCAAGCCCATGCTGCTGCTTCCAGAAGGCGGCAATCCCAACCTCCGGGCGTTCGTTGTCGTGGAGGGGGAACTGGACGCCATCCTCTGCCACCATGCGGCAGGTCGCCGGATAGGGGCCGTGGCTATTCGCTCCAACCAGACCAAGCCGGACACCGTGGCCCACGGGCAACTCAGGAATGCCGTCCGCATCCTGCTGGCTATAGGGGGTCATGGAAGATGAGAATGAAGGGTAAGGCCGATCCTGCTTGACGGATACTTGACTTTCCCTTGACTGATGCGGGCTTGAAGGTTGCCCGGCCTTGGAAAAACCGCGAAAGAATGGTTTGAGAATGGAGGGCTGTTTTGAGGTCCGATAGTCACGCAAGTTGAGAACGAGAGAGCCCCGGTGTGTGTCGAATCTGACACAAAACAGGGCTTGCTACAGCTAACATTCGCACCATCGCAGAGCTTGCCCGGCGACAGCCCTATGAGTTGCTCAAAGTAAAGGGCATTGGCGAAACCGTCCTCCAGGAATATGCGCGCGAACTTGAGCGTCACGGACTCTATTTAGCGTGCGCTGGGCGAAGAAAATATTTGCGGGCCTGTCGAGATGCTACGCGAATGGGCGTGTCAATATAGACACCGTGCGCTGCTGCGTTGCGTCCTTTACGGGCTACATGCGGCATTGCAAGGGATGGAAGAGCACGGAAAATGCCCTGAAAAGTCTGATTTAGTCAAAAACGGCGGAAAAGACAAGGAATAAGAGGCGAAAATCCTTCGCATGGAACGCGCTGTTTCCGGGCGGGTCGCGACTTTTTTCGGCATAGTGGAGGCAGGCAGAGGCGGGGGCGGTCAGGCCCCCACCGGCGGGCTTGACAAACCCACCACGGCCCCACGGATAGAAAGCGTTATCCTCTATCCGCAAGGTATCCGCCTGTCGTGTTGTCTCTGGGCGAGATAAGGGCACGATAGAGGCATTTGCTTAGGGGCGCAACACTTTTAACCACCATGCGGAAAGAAGAACTCGAAGAAATCAGATGTTGCCGTTGCGGCAAGCTCCTGGCCAAAGGCCAGGCCAGCGAAATGGAGTTTAAGTGCCCCCGTTGTGGGGCGTTCACCATCGTGCGGGCCGTGCGCCCCTGCTCCGAGTCGTCCGACGGCCAGAACGGAGCGAACTGTGATAAAGGATTGTCTGAATGACGGCGTTACGCTGTACCATGGGGATGCGCTGGGTATCCTGGCCACCTTGCCGGATGCCGCCATGGACGCGGTTTTAACCGACCCGCCGTATTCCAGCGGCGGCGTCACCCTGGGAGCGCGGCAGGCCGACCCGGCCCAGAAGTACCAGCAGAGCGGGACAAAACGTCGGTATCCGCCGATGCTGAGCGACGCCAAGGACCAACGAAGCTGGACCATGTGGTGCATGCTGTGGCTTGCCGAGTGCTGGCGCATCGCCCGCGATGGCGCGCCGCTCATGGCGTTTACGGACTGGCGGCAACTTCCCGCATGACAGACGCCGTGCAGGCGGCGGGCTGGGCCTGGCGGGGCATTGTGGCCTGGGACAAACAGAATGCCCGCCCACAAATCGGCAAGTTCCGCCAGCAGTGCGAGTATGTGGTTTTTGTCACCAAGGGGCGCTTTGTCCCGTACACGCGCACCTGTTTACCTGGTGTGTATTCCTATCCGGTGATCTCCGCGCAGAAGGTCCACCTGACCAGCAAGCCCGTTGCGCTGATTGAGAACTTGCTGGACGTGACGGCTCCGCAAGAAACCGTTCTTGACCCCTTCATGGGAGGCGGCAGCGTGGGCGAGGCATGTATCAGGACGGGCCGCAGCTATGTGGGAATGGAACTGTCGCGGGAGTATTACGACATCAGCCGTGACAGGCTGACGGCGGCGCTTGCCACGAAAAAGGAATCGAAGGAAGTGGTCCAGAAGCAGGGCATGTATCCCCGGTAATGCGTGTACAGCCAAGTAGCCTGCCGTAATAATCCATAAAATGCAGGGGGGAACCTTAAGAGACCCAGCGAATACTCTTGGTGCCGGTGGAATCGCCCCCACTTCCTCAAAAAAAGGTGTGGATTGTGTCAGTTTTGACACGACGCCACGCCCTCCCAAAATGCCGACAAAAAACGTGCCAAAGCAAAAAAATGCCTTGGCACGTTCTCATTTCTCGTGACGGAAATTCTCAAGTTGCGCGACAGCTCACACCCGCCTCCTGTTTTAAAGTTGTTGTCCAACGGCTCAAGGAGCGTGATTCCAGCCGCATTGGTGATGGTGTGGTTCATGTTTGTCTCACTGGGCTATGCAGCCGGTTCCGCTTTGCCCTTTGCGGTGGGCGTAGACTGGGTGGGGGCTTTGTCGGTCGCTTTGGTGGAAGATGCTTTGGTGGATGCCAAGGCCTCGACCGGAGGGAGGGGCTCTTCTTTCGTGGTGATGACCAGCGATGGATATTGTCGGCGCAGGCGCTCGATGAGGGCTGTGGTCTGGGAAGTTGCGGGGCGGATCGTGGTCACCGTCCCCTGTGCGGGGATATCGATGCATGGGCGCCCGAAGACCTTGATGGGGTTGCAGCCGTTGTTGGTGATGGTCAGCTTGAGTTTTTCCATGTTGTCATTGGCTCCTGTGGATCAGGCTCCCGTTTTGGGGACCATCTTCAGGGTTGTGAGGTATTCGCGGCCGTCGAACGGCTGAAGGTTGCGGTAGGAGAGTTCCCACAGCGTTGAGCGGGACATGAGGTCCGTGAGGACAGGATGGCGGAAGGTGATGGCAGGGACTGCATCGCCCGCGACAAACCCGGTTTGGCCGTGTTCGGGGCCTTTGGCGTAGCACAGGGAGGTGTAGGGTTCCTGGGAAGGGTTGCAGTACAGATCGTACTGGCCGAATATCTTGCCGACATAGTGCGGCTGCGGCGAAGGGCGGTACCCGGGAGCTGGAGTGAAAAAGGGACTGGGCAGATAGCGGAAAATGTTGACGGACTGCGTGTCGCCGACAATCCCGGTGAGGCCTACGACGCCCGTTCGCTGCGTGAGGCGGGTGTCGATTTCCAACAGCGCGGCCTTGAGGGTTTCGTAATGCTCCTGAAGGGTGAGGGATTCCGGCCCTTCGTAAGCACCATTCCGTTACACCCTTGGCGTAAAACAGCATCTGCCGAAGGATCTTGCGATCCTTGTCGGCTGCCAGGAGGTTGCGCATCCCGGCGAGGGTCATGTTGTCGATATCGAGGCCGTATTCGCGGCGAAGCCCCCATTGGGCCTGAATGGTGGAGTCCCCGGCAATGGCCGCTTCATGGGGATAGAGGGTCCTGCTGTCCATTTCATGGTCGATTCTGGGGATCAGCGTCGGATCCTTTTCGATGTCCACGTCATAGCCGATATGAACTTCAACGCCGATGGCGGGGGCCTTGGAGAAGGTCACGTCGACTTTTCCAGTGGCATAGTCCACCGTGCCGGTGACGTTTACTATTTCTCCCCCCAGACGGAAGGCTCCCATGACCGAGCCCGCGTCGTCAGATGCAACCACGTTATGATCGTGCAGCACCATGATGCGTTTGCGTTTCAACGGGTAGACCGTCCCGAACGCGGTCTTGGAGTCGAAGGAGAATTTCGTGGTTGTCCCATCGCCGTCGCCAGCCTTGAACATCTGATCCATCACGGCATATTGGCCGTTGTAGGTGTAGTCGATGATGTCGCCTTTCTGGAGATCGCCGAATTTGGAGCCCGCAATTCGTTTGATGCGGAAAAATTCCGACTGGTTGAACTGGCCGGGGATGAGCGTGACCATGTTGGGCGTGATGGAGTTCAGCAGCACGGGCAGGATGAGGGACACCATGCGGTCACGCATGATGATGCCCTCGGTTGAGCTCATTTCCTTTCCGGCGTCTTCGAAAACGCCGGACAGGGCGGGCTTTCCTCTGCCCAGGGTCATGAAGTTTTCAATTGCTTGGTGGGCGCTGGCCAAAAGTTCATCGGAGGGGAGGGTTCCGCCGTGCTGTTCGATGAAGTTTTTCAGGGCGCGCGCATGGATTCCCATGATCATGGGGGCCTGTTCGCCTGCGGATTCATAGACGGAATTTTGGGATGCGGTTTTGAACGTCGTGTTGAGCTCTTCCCGCGAGATATCGCTTCGGAATGAGCCATTTGCGTCAAGAATCGGGAGAAGAAGATCTCGGCGCATCTGTGCGGCGCGGGATGTACGATCCTGCGTGCTTTTCTCAAAGGCAGAGAAGTCGGGCATTTGCAATACTCCATAGTTGATTAGGTGTTCCGCAGATGCGGATCTTTGTGCCTAGCTGACTACGGAGTGGGAAATCTGTCACGGAAAAGTTGCCTAGATATGCCGTATTTACGGGAGATGAAGAAAAATGTACTTAGAGATATTAGCCAACCGCTAGTGGGGTTCCTTAGGGTCTGGCTAGGCTGGATGTAATCGTATCTTTTACCTGAATTGATGAGTCTACCTTAGACGACGCTCTGTTGAAGTTAACAGCCAAATCACAAGACGACGCTCTGTTGAAGTTAACAGCCAAATCACAAGACGACGCTCTGTTGAAGTTAACAGCCAAATCACACTCAGGGGTGGAACGGGAATGCCTTGGACTTCGGAACATACTAAATGGCTCGTCGACACTGGCGAACGACTGAAGACCGCCGACGGCAAGGAAGTCGAAGTCTGGGAGTTTCGTCACGAAAAAGACGAGGCAGTGCTCTCCGCATGGGCAAAACACTTCCGGAATCATTACTGCTTTGACAGTGAGATCGATTATTGGCGCAAAGGGTACAAGTACTCTCGCAGAGAGTATCTCAACACCATAAAGTTCCCGGACCCAAAAGTTGCCCCAGGACCCAGTATCCGCGCTGGCGACTTTGGAGAAGTGCTAGTTGCTGATTTTCTCGAATACCTAGTTGGATACTGGGTTCCACGCACACGCTACGGTAACAAAACCACTCGGAATGAGTCTACTAAAGGCAGTGACATAATCGGCTTTCATATTGCCAAGGATAGCCCATCCTTTGAGGATAAGCTGGCAATTTTTGAAGCAAAGGCTCAGTTCTCAGGGAAGAAGGCTAAGGGGAGACTTCAAGATGCTATAGATGGCTCAGCAAAAGACTTTATACGGAAGGCGGAGTCTTTAAATGCCATTAAGCAGAGGCTACATGATCAGAATGAGCTTAATGATGCCGAAAAAATTGAGCGCTTCCAGAACAAACTAGATCGCCCATACAGGGAAGTTTATGGGGCTGTCGCACTTTTTGAGAATTCGCTTTTTGATTACCACCAGATATCCTCAGTCGATGCCTCATCTCATCCATCTCCATACGGCCCTATGTTATTAGTTATCAAAGGGGAGCAGATGATGGCGCTCGTCCATGAACTCTACAGGAGGGCCGCAGATGAGGCCTGAACAAAACTCCCAATATTGGCTTAGTAGCACTCAGTTAGAAGCCAAGATGCTTGAGTACGGCATTCCGAAAGGGCTTGATAGCCCCCGCCGTGTAGATCCAGCCCATCTCTTCCCTCTCTCGATTGGTCTGCTGGGTGATTTTGCCTCTGCTATCAACCGGGAGGAACCATATCTCGATCACCACTCCAAGCTGAGAAGTAATCTGCTTTTTTCTGCCCGTTTTTTCGACTCCTACCTCCAGTCAAAGCTGAACGAGACACCTGATCCATACTTTGTGATCCTTGGCTCCGCCTCCTATTACCTATGTGATCTTCCTGGTAGTGCGTCGGTGCTGGCGAAGTGGATCAATGGTGATTGTCCTGATTTGGGCGGAGATGGCTTGGAAAATCTGTTACTCTGGTTATTGCAGGGTAACTTTAGAACTAATTTTGATGGCTCTGAGGGGTTATTCGGCAGAATCATCGACGAGATTTCAAAAGGGATTCTCCGGTTTTTCGAGGCTGGAAAGGGCGAAGGCAATCTCCTCGAGTTGGCCACGGAGCTGAGGGAATCCGTCTATGATTTCGGCACACCAAGGCAGCTTCTGTTTGGTGATGTAATCGCGGCTGTTCTGAGGAAAAAGCTTGAGAATTCCGTCTGGAAGGCTCTGCCGTCATATTCTGGATTGCCTAGTGGCAAATGGTTCCAGGTGCTGCAAAAGGATTCGTTCATCAAGGAATTCTGGCCTGCGCAACATCTTTTGGGCAAGGCAGATGTTTTTAAGGGTAAGTCTGCAATCATTCAAATGCCCACCAGCGCTGGCAAGACGAAGGCAACGGAATTGATCCTTCGAAGCGCGTTTCTGGCCGAGCGCGCGTCACTGGCCATCATCATCGCCCCGTTCAGGGCACTGTGCCATGAGATCAAGAACAGCCTCGTTGAGGCGTTCCACAACGAACCCACCAAGGTGGATGAATTATCCGATGCCTTACAGACCGACTTCGAGATTGCCGAACTCTTGGGCCACCAACAGATTCTGGTTGTAACCCCTGAGAAGCTGCTCTACGTTCTTCGACACGCTCCAGAGCTGGCTGCCCACGTTGGCCTGTTGGTCTTTGATGAAGGTCACCAGTTTGACAGTGGTACCCGAGGCATCACATACGAGCTACTTCTAACATCATTGCGCTCGATGATTCTAGAAGGAACCCAGAAGGTATTGATCTCAGCGGTGATCAGCAACGCTGAGGCTGTCGGAGAATGGCTGAACGGCGAGCCTAATGTCGTTGAAGGCACAACACTGATTCCGACTTTTAGATCTATCGGGTTCACAAGCTGGCTCGATCAATTGGGAAGAATCGAATACGTCGCTAGCCGTGATGTCGAAAAAAGCGAGTTTTCCGTTCCTAGGGTGATTGAAAAATTTTATCTCGAGAAGAAGAAACGGGAAAGAGCGGATCGTTTTTTTCCTGAAAAGACTGACGGGCAAGCTATCGCACTATACCTTGGTCTCAAATTGGTCCCGAATGGCAGTATCGCTGTTTTCTGCGGAAGGAAGTCAACAGCGGCCAGAGTCTGCGAAAAGGCCGTTGATATTATTGAGCGAGGCGCACCTTTGGGCTTGCCGTCAGATTTTTCAGACGCCCAGGAAGTTGAGCGGTTGACACATCTGTATATTGAGAATCTCGGCGCTGACGCTCCGGCGTCCCAGAGTGCGACACACGGCATTTTTTCCCATCATGGCAATACACCGCATGGTATCCGGCTTGCGGTGGAATATGCCATGCGTAACGGCCTGGTACGATTCGTTGTTTGTACCTCGACTTTGGCCCAGGGCATAAACCTTCCGATTCGATACCTCATCGTGACCAGTGTCTACCAAGGGGGGGAGCGCATCAAGGCCCGCGATTTCCACAACCTAGTCGGTAGAGCAGGCCGAGCCGGAATGTATACTGAAGGCAGTATCCTGTTCGCAGATTCGGAGATATATGACAACCGAGAGTCGAATAACGGCAAATGGCGTTGGAATCAGGTGAAAGAACTTTTGAATTCTCGGAATTTTGAGCCATGTACCAGCAATCTTCTATCAATCTTCGACCCCATCAAGAGTGATGACGAGAAAGAAACCCTCCCTATGGAGGCTCTGGGTTTCGCCAAAACCTATATCAACGCCCCTGACAAAGTTGCCAAACTGGCTGCCAAGATAGCCGCACAACATGGAGACAAGGGATTCTCACAAGGTGGTGTCGAGCGGCAAATCGCTTGGAGAATCAGTTTGATATGTGCAGTGGAGAGCTTTCTATTGTCCCATGGGGATGAATCGGAGGATGCTCTTTCGGAAGCCGACGTAACGCGCCTGGCAGAAGGGACGTTTGCTTTCTTTCTAGCTGATAAACAGAAAAAAGCTCATCTCCGCGAGTTATTTCAGCTTCTCGCAAGGCACATTTCGGCAAATATAGCTGATCCCGTTCGCCGTAAAATTTACGGCAGGACGCTTTATGGAATGCAGGATGCCCAAGCCATTGAGGGATGGGTTAAGTCCAACGCTGACAGTCTGCTTTCAATTGTTGATGAAACAGAAGTACTCGATCTTGTCTGGCCATTGCTTACCCGGCATATCAATGGTGGCGTATTCACCAAGTTCGATACTCCGGAGGTGCTTAAAGAAATCGCGCATGGATGGATCAGTGGAAAGTCCTTCAGCGATCTCCTGAAAACCATCCATAAGCGAAAAGCCAAGATGGTATGTGGCACCCGCCGGAGGGAGTTCAAGATAGATCATGTCGTCGACGTCTGCGAAGGGACGCTCGCCTATGACGGTGCGCTTGTTATAGGCGCTGTGTGTGAATTCATTGAAATGCTCGCCCAAGATGGCACTAGAGAGTTACTCAGTCATTTGCAGCTTTTTCAAAAGCGTCTGAAATATGGCCTGCCCACGGAAACTTCCATTGCTTTTTACGAACTTGGCTTTTCAGACCGCGTCATCTCCCAGGACCTTGCCGTATCCCTGAATTTGGTAGCGACTCAAAAAAAAGCTCTCATCAAAGCGCTAAAACAGGATCGGAACAGAGCCAATGCTGTGATGGAAAAATACCCAAGTTATTTTCTGGAGCGAATGAAAAAGCTTCTACAGTAGAAATCTAGAACATCGATCCGAACTATATCGCTCTTAATCCTTTTTTAATACTGAATGAATTAAGATATAGTAGATAGAGCCGTCCAAAGCGAATCACTTACACGGTGGACTTTTCTATCCATTCGCAAACACATTCCCAGACCCCGTAGCCACAGCGGAACCGCAGGCCACGGGGTCGCCTATTCTGGCTATCTCCATCCCGTTTACGAAGACGTTGGGGGAACCGGCGGCGAGGACGGAGCCGTGGCATGTGACGCAGCAATGGGGAGCCCAACTGTCTCCTTGGCGGTGAACGGGAATGCCGTTGACGAAGACATTGGGGCTGGCCCCGGTGGATGGGCGTGAAGGGAAGCACCCATGCCCCGTACAGACATCCCCGAGGCGGCTGACTCCCGGCATGGCCTACTCCTTCTCCAATTCTTTCAGGTAAAGGGCGTATCGATCCGCGGGGTTTTCCTTGTAATGCAGCATACTCACCTTCAGGAGGGCATCGGATGCCCCGGATCCTCTCAGGCAGCATTCCCATTGTCCTATATTGGACTCGGCGATCTGTCTGAGGAGTAGGGTGTGCGTTTCAAGAGCGTCGGCGATACGCTCCAACTGTTCTGCTACGCCAGTGGTTTGACTCATTCTTAAACCTTTAGTTGAAGTCTATCCGGGGGGATTGTGCCTTGATGTTCCCCGGCGTCATTTCAAGGGATGATGCCCCGCACGTCATTTTGATCCGCGTGGGGGCGGACATGGTGATCGCATTCTCACCGTGGAGCAGGATGGTTCCGTCCGGGAGGATTTCTATGGCTGTTCCGCTGGAAAGCTGCGTCACTCGGATGGAGCCGCCTTGCGTGAGCTGGATCAATCCATTGTGCTGTTTGAAGACGACATCTTCGGCGTATCCCGGCGTATCCGGAGCGGGCTCACCTTCCGCGCGCTTGTGCTGGTAGGAATCAGGCCCTTGCCAGACGTCATCGGGCAGATTGGGCTTCCCTCCCGGCATGGATGAGGCCGCCGCGACGATGATCGGCTGGCGGCTGTCGCCGGCGTCAAATCGGACCCATACGATATCCCCTACCTGTACGGGGATGATGCCGCCGTTTCCGGGCCGGGAGCCGAGGGGAAGCTGATAGGTGGCCCATGGGAGGTATTTATCGGGGATCCCCGAGAATATCTCGGCCACACGTACCTGTACGCGCATCTGTTTCTTGGGGTCTTGTTTACTGATCACAGTCCCCCGGTACGTCCCCTCATATTTTTTAGGCTGAGGCAAGATCAATCACCCCCTTTACCCGGCATTGAAATTTTTGGCTGTAATAGGAATGGGCTACGGCACTTACAAGGATTTTCCCGGGGAGCCTCTCGTCAAGCGGCCGTTCTGGATTCGCGGTATGCCACAGGCATTTGATGACCTGCCCGGGCCGCAGGGCTCCATTTCCCTCGCAGTAGTAGTCGATGACATCGACTGTGCTGACGCTGTTGTTTTTGAGGGTGATGGGGTTTTGGCTTGCCGTGAATGCGGGTACGCCGCCACCGCCGATGCTTCCCTTTTCAAAGTTGAATCCGGAATAGTTCTTTTGGATGCCTTCCTGGAGTTCGGTCGTTCGGCTTGGCTGGCGATAGGCGGCAATGGTGTATTGCTCATCCGATTTGTCGTGATGGTAGGTAAAGGCGGGTTCCACTTTCCAGAGTTCCTGAAACCGCTGGAAATGGAGCGTATCCCGATCTGCCCATACCAGTGCCCCTTTCTCTACGGCAATCTGGCGCAACAGCCGGGAAGGGCGCTCCCCGGCAAGGCAGTGATAATCCTCAACGATGGGAAATTTTCCTATGTCGAGTTTCAATCCTTTGATGTAGTAGGGAAGAATTTCGGTTATGGATTTTTGAATGAAGCTTTTTGAAACGGTTACAAAGCATTTTGCTTGGTATACAGATGTGCTCATGAGCTGCATTTTGATGAAATGGCCGTTCGACTGCATTTTAAGAAGGGTGAAGGCCATATTGGCGTCGAGGCGATCTGATGCAAAGGAATCCGTGAGGGTCACGGAGAGCGTATCAAGTTCTTTGACCTTGAGTCCGTCGCGCAGATATGAGTATGGATCCATCATGGTGAGCAAGAGCTTGGGGCCGTCTAGGGACAGGGTTTCAATGAAAGTTCCCTCTTCGATGTAGCCGAGATCAAATTCCTGCCCGGATTGATCATGACATATCTTTTTGAATATATTGTTATTATACATGGCGTTATATGGTTGACCCGATAGACTGGAAGCGTTCGAAGGTTTCTGGGCTCTCGCGATAGTAAAGCACCTGGGTTTTGACCATGGCCAGCGTCCGTGCCGCCCATAACCGTCCATCACCCTGATCCGTGCTGGCGCTGTCGGTAGCTATGTCCCGCGTCGCCGTCAAAAAGGCCTTCACTTCCATATCCGGCTTTCCGTCTCCCAGGGGATACCGCACGGTGAACCGGCTGTGCCGCCTTCCGAATTGGCCGATATACGCCCACCATGCGATGGTCAGGTTATCAAGCGTCGGCTTGTCCCAGGCGCAAAAGGCGATAGAGTACGAAATCTCTACAGGCACGGCGGTGAGCTTGATTTTGGTTGTTCCCCCATCGGAATAACGGGTTAAATCGTACGAGCGGGGTTTCTCGTCGCTTCCACTCAGCCCCGGAGAACGGTAGTAGGCGATTACCGGGAGATCCGGCAGGGCGTTCCCATTTGATACCTTCCCGGCGATTCGTATCAGGAGGGTCCGTAGGTCTTCGTTATCGGCCCGGAAAATTTTGGTGGCATTATCCCGGCTGAGGAAACGCTGAAAAGCTGCGGGGCCGCGGGGGGCCAAACCTTCATAGGCGGCGACAAGAACGCGCCCGAATCCGAAGTCAACGGCTTGGAGATCGGAAACGGTATTGGCTGCGGCCATCATAATACTCCTACGATATCATCTTGCGGGCTGCCGGGCTGCAGTGGGCCTTCCTCTTCCGGTGCGGCGGCCGGGACTTCACCGAGTGCCGGGAGGGGAAGGCAGGTGTGCACGAGCCCGACGCCCAATGTCCTTCCGATAGGGGCACTGTCCATGATGTAGACCGTTCGGGGTTCCGGCTCTTCGGCGTCCAGTGTCGGGAACTCAAGCCACTGAATAAGGGAATACTTGCGGGCGCCGGGAACGGACAGGATGATGCGCATAGGCTGTGATGCGCCGATGAAGTTTTCTGCCAGGGCGGACGAGAGGACGCCGAAGGCCAGCGCGTCATCCGGCACTATGCGCGCCCGTGCCTGGATAGGCTTCTCATAGCTCTGCGCCCGTTCTCCGCTTTCGATGGAGCCGACGACATCCTGTTCGACCGTCACCTGTTCGTCGTGGCTGGAATCCTTGGCGATCCACACGAGGCAGTCGAAGGCCTCGGGGGACGCCGCCAGCAGCGTGGAGAGGTCCTGTTTCAGCACGCGGCCCGGTTGTCGGTAATCTCTGGGGGCGATGGTCATAGCCGGATACCTTCCTCTTTCATGATGGCGCGGACTTCATCTTGGGAAATTTTGTAGTGCTCAGACGTTGTTGCGATTATTTTTGCAGATGTTGTTGCCCCTGGGATAGCATGGAGCAGTGCGGAAGCGGCTTGCAGAGCCTTGACCAGCATCTTTCTGGCGTCAGGGCTCATGGGTGCGGCGGTGCGCGTTGAGAGTTGCGTGCCTCCCGGCTTTCTTCGTGGCCTGAGGTTTTTCCGGGCGTTCCGGGCTTCCGGCGTCGAAACGACCTGTTTGGCCTCCCGCATGAATTTCTTGAGGGCGGCGCGGGATTCCGGCGTTTGGCCTGTAATGCCGCGCGCCCGGGAAACCTGCTTGAGTTCTTGCTGGTTGAACAGGCGCGCCCGGGGATCGGCGAACCCGACAGAAGCCGACTGACGCTCCAGTTCGCGAGAAAGGACAGTATGGATGGCGTTTGTTTTCAAGACGCGCAGGACTTTCAGGACGTGCTTGCAGCAGCATCCCGTCAGGCCGGGGTTACGGATTTTTGGGAAGTCCTGTTCTTTTGGGGGATTGATGGCGAAGCCACCGATCTGCGTGAGGTAGCGATACCAGTACTGGTGGCGCCCACATGCGCAGTCAAATGATATCCGCCCGGTAGCCGCTTCCTTTGCTGCGATGAGTGGGTTCAGGTAGGGGTTGTGTAGGTGCTTTTCCCAGTCCTCAAGGCGTACGCGGACAAGGTAGTAGGGGTTGATATTCCCCTGCACCTGGAAGAACAGCATATTTCCGCTCACCTTGTAGAGCAGGGCGGATTTCACTTCCTGTGAACGCTGGCGGTCGGCTTCCCGTGACGCGTTTTCCAGTTGGGCCAGCGGCACGCCCCGGGTTTCTGGCCGGAAAGCCTTGTCCGCGCGCTCCCTCGCTTCAACGAACCGCTTGAGGTCGTCTACGGTGTAGGAAACCGTCGCCCCTTTTCTGCCGTAAGCTAAGACGAGGTCTGTACCGGATTTGATGTGTTTCCGGAGCAGCGCCGGAGTGAGCAGGCCTACCGCCTCTGCACGGTGCTCTCCCGCGTCCTGCCTTTCCTTTCTGGCCTCCCTGTCGAACTCCTTGGCCATTTGTTGAAGTTCTTTCCAGTTCATTTTCCAATCCCCTGCGTTTCCATCTCCGCATAGTGCCGGATGCGTTCCCTCAGCCATGCCGTAGTGGGGAGCGTCAGCACTGTGCCTGCCTCCACCCGTTCTCTGGGGTCATCAAGGGCTGCGGCGATCATGATCACCCATTTCAGCGTATCCATGCTGTACGCCCGGTAGGCGATCAGTTCCGGCATGAGCGTTTCCGAGGGTTGGATTTCGTATGTGAACCAGTTCTTTTCGAGGTCCTTTGTCTGGGCGGCGCGGATTTCCCGATATAATTCCGCTCGGAGCAGTACGTCTTTGATGTTTTCCGGGGAGAGTCTTCCTCCGGTCGAGTCGATAGCCATAGGGCACCTACCGTGGATAGGAAAGTGGAGTTCCAGCGTGAACGGAGCGTTCAAAGTCCCGTTGGCGGAACTCGTCATAGCCGGTCGTGATGGCAAAGAAGGAGTCCAACGGAGATTGGGGAGACGGCCGGTTGGACTGGGAAGCCTTGGCAAATTCATTCAGCCATCTATCGGAGAAGGGAAGCTCCATCACGGCCCCGGCGACGCACATGAGGATGGCCTTGTGCCCGCCGGTCATCCGGTTCCAGTCCACATCATAGACGAGCCGCCCCCTTTCATCGTGCCGGAAGTTGACTATCGCCATGTCGCCTTTGCGGATGGCGTGGGTTTCGACGCCGCGGTCGAGCATGAGGTTTCCAACCGCATCGAGGGAGTAATACCAGTCCAGGCAGTGCTGGAGCATGGTGCGTCCATCGTCCATGATCTCGTCAAAGTTGAAGGAGACGGCGTGAGGGGAAAAGTTGTGCGTCCGATCCTCCACGATTACGGCGAACCCCTTTTCCGTCTTTTCTTCGATGTCCTTGAGGAGCTTGTTTTTCCATTCCATTGGAGGTCCGGAGATGGGCAGGCAGTGCGTAACGACCAGCACGCCATCGGTATAGAGGGCGTGCGCACGGAACTTCCGTTCGGATTCGAGGGCTATGGAGAGGATTTTTTTGTCTTGCATCACCCCACGATAAGGCAAATCGTAGAGAACTTCAGGAAAGACCCCCGTAAATACGGCATATCTACGGAAATACCGAACATCGTTGAAAGGATATCTTGACTGTAATACAAAAAGTATATACATCCAGGGCATGGACACGCTTCATCAAACACCATTCGGCTCATTTGAGTGGGATTCTAGAAAAAACGATGCCAATATCGAAAAACACGGCCTTGACTTCGTGGACGTGGTGTTGGTCTTTCAGGATTCCTACGCGCGTATCGAATATGACCCCAAACATAGTGAAGGTGAAGAGCGCTACAGGATTACAGGCTCAATTAAAGGTATTTTGTAGTAGTGGTCATTTTCACGGATCGAAACAATGTTACACGGATCATCTCTGCCCGTAGAGCTACAAGGCAGGAGGTGAAAGATTATGAACGAAGATTCTAGAACTGATTGGAAGCGAGTCCTGAATATGACGGATGCGGAAGTAACGGCCAATGCCTTGAAAGACCCAGACAGTCTTCCTCTTCCCCCTGCTGGTGGAACCAAGGAAATCCATCTCTCCGAAGAGGATGGTGCCACCTTGCTGGAACGTTTCCGCAAGGCTCTTGAACGGGAAAGAAAAGTCCTTATTTCTGTAAGATACGATGCGGATATTGTGCGTTGGTATAAGGCGAAGGGAAAGGGATATCAGTCTGTCATGAATGCGGCTCTACGTGCCTGCATGGAAGCGGAACAGGCGGCGATGAAGTACTGATACTGGGAAGCGTTGAACCTGCAAAGAGGTTCATGTTAGAATATATGGGGCAAGGGCGGGGAGTATTCTCCGCCCTTGCCCCAAGGAAAACCTTGTAAATGGACAAATTTCGAAATTTGTCCATTTACAAGGTTTTTTACATTAATATCCCGTTGACTATAGCTCAGTGTGTTTCATGGAAGAATCCATTTTTTCGAGTCTCTGTTCTGGACAAGAGAGTATTCCCCCGACTCGGCTTCAAAAAGCCACCAGTCAGGGCTGATCCGTTTTGCCCTTCCGATGCCGGTGGTTTCCGAGGTCCGGGGAGCAGCTATCTGGACGTCAAGAGAGTCCGCCTTGAGACCGGCCCAAAACGCCTCAAATCCTCGATAGCGCATGAAGGAATCAAGCCACCGTCCACTCCAAAATTCCTCACGGGAAAGGGTCTGCATATTGAAAGAAATTTTATTGAAACGCTGGCTTACATAATCTTCTCTGGCGATGAGCAGATTATCTCCGGTCGAATCGCCAAAAAGGAGAAAAGGACCTATGGGCATCATAGTGACGCTCATTTCGTCATCAGGCTTGCCAAGCCGAATTTTTCAAGTTGTGCGCGAATCCGTTCCAAGCTCATGCGGCACCTCCCACATGATGCAAGTATACTCTTATGTTGATATGAAATCAATTTTTGATTTATTTTATGATTGATATTACTCTCTGTTTGGTAATTAAAAACTATTTCGCCTGCGTAAAGAATGAGGTAATGGAGCTCTAGACATTTTTCTTACAGTATCATCATAGTCTCCTACTTCTTTGCTTTCATATTGTACCGGTAATTGATGAAGTCCTGCTTCAATCATTTCTGTCGTGCGGAAAAGCGAAATGTTAGGATATACGTTAGGCTTAAGAACAATTTCGGTATCATGTTTCCATACATCCATCATTTTACTGTATGTACTTCCAGTTGGTATGAGGAATCCTGTTCCATTTTGTATTCCCCAATCGTAATGTACTCCGACACGCATACCTTCGAATAAATGTACATAAACACGTGTAATAACATATATTCCTAACTCACCAGCTTTTGGAGATGATTCATACGGAGGCTCTTCTTGAGTCTCTATTGTAACCCCTTCTGCGTAGTCCTTGGCTAAACGAATATCGCGGGCAACATAAAACCCCAGTCCTCTTTCGAGCCCAACGGCTGAGCCTGCATAGGTAAGCATAAGCCCATGCATACCTATATTTCTGAGAGATGCTAAGCTGGTTCCATGATAACCAATAAACGAATATGTTTGCTGCGATAGCAGCGCATCCGCAGCCCCAACTAGAGCAGCAGTTGGATTATCACTGAGTTGGGAAAACAAAGGCATATTGGGGAAGATGGGCATGGCTTTCCTCCACGGGTATGATTATCCCTAATTCTGATTGAAGAGGTAGGCAAGAAAATTATTCCCCCAAGCGCGCCCTAGCCAGTTCCAAGAACCTGTCACGCTCCACCGTGGCTTTCTGCCCATCTCCGGCGGGGATGTAGTCGAGAAGAAAAGCGAAACAGCAAGTGTCGGAAATGTCCGGAGACTTGATGCCGTCCGACTTCATTTTGTCCTTTGGGGTCATCTGGTACCTACCGCGCTCATCGATGCGATAGGGGAGCCCCCAGTGGATGCGCTCCACGGGGATTCCCATTTCTTCCAGCTCCAGAATGACAGTGCGTCCCGCGCCGTCGCCGTCAACGCCGATGGTGAGCGCAGGGAGTTCGAGGTATTCATGGCACTCTACAGCTTCGTACATGCGCTCTTCCCGCGGCCCGGATATTCGACCATGCGTTCTGGAGTAACTCAGTGACAAACACGAAATACTATCGCCTTATGCTCGGCAAGGGCAGCCGCCATGCAGAGCAATGTCTTGCAGAACGCTTTGTTGGTGCGGATTATGGCATAGAACGCGACCTGTCTCGCGAACTTCCCGACAGTTGGGCCAGTTCAACGCGATGTTCATTCCTGTCTATCAAGAAGCGCATCCCGAAAAGACCAAAGTTGCCGCCGGACTTGTCTCCATGCCATAGGGTGGATGAACGCGAACGGCTACGTGCGCTGGAGTACGTGCATTTGTTTAATATTCTATAATTGGTAAAAAAACGATACAGAATATGTATAGTATCTTGGACGAGGAGGGGCATCGGAAACGTACAATCTTTAAAAAACTATGATTACAGCGTGTTAAAAACACAAATTCCTTGGCATTGCTCTTGCTTATCTCTGTAGAGGCAAGGCTGGCATTGGCCCGCGCTTTCTCGTGGGGCAACATGTTGCCTAACCGCCTGAGAAAACGTTGTTGCGGCAGGCCCCAATGACCTAATCCAAGGAGATGACACGTGTTTTGCACAGAAAAATTGAAGCTGTACACCGGTGCGAAAATCGTCACCCTGTATGATCCCATGCCGATCGTGGAAGCTGTCTGTGTTATTGGAGAGCGCATACATGCCATGGGCAGTTTGGAAGACATGGAGCGTTGCGCGGCTCTCTGCGGCGAATACGAGAAAATCGATCTCGGCGGGGGCGTGTTGTATCCCGGCTTCATCGATACGCATAGCCATCTGTCCATGTATGCGGATACGTTCAGCCAAGTCTATTGCGGCTCCCGACTGGGCACTGTTCCGCGCGTTCTCGACGGGTTGCGTGAAGCCGCCGGGAATACGCCTCAAGATCGCTGGATTGTCGGCTATGCGTATGATGATACGGGCATTGACGAAAAACGTCATCTGACCCGTGAAGACCTGGACGCCGTATCCACGGAACGCCCGATCCTTGTTAAACATCTTTCCGTCCATTTTTGCTACCTGAATTCGCTGGCTATCGAAAAGCTCGGCTACACAGCGGAAACGCGGGTCGCCGGGGGGACGGTCTGTCTTGGGGCCGACGGCAGGCCAAACGGGATTCTGGAAGAAAACGCCTCTTATCAGGCGATTGCCAAACTTCCGGCGACGTCATTTGACGAGACCCGGAAGAACATGCTGCGGGCCGTGCGCGACTACAACGCCCAGGGGTTCACGACCTTTATGGACGGAGGGATCGGGCTTTCCGGTTCCTATAAGACGGACATGGCGGCGTACCTGAGCCTTGCAAGGGACAAGGCGCTTGACGCCCGGGGCTACCTGCAGTTCATGCCTCCGGTATTGGATGCGCTGGAGCCTTACGGCCTGTGGGGTTTTCCTTCCGAGTATCTGAGTTTCGGCGGCGTCAAGTATTTTACGGATGGTTCCATCCAAGGCTACACCGGAGCCTTGCTTGAAGATTACCACTCCCGCCCCGGTTACCGCAGCGAGTTGGTCTGCACGCCTGAAGAGCTCGGCAACCTTGTCATGCACTATCATGCCGCAGGCATTCAGATAGCCGTCCACACCAACGGTGATGCCGCCATCGAAGCCACCCTGCAAGCCTATGAGCGGGTGCAGTGTGCCTTGCCCCGCCCTGATTTGCATCACATTTTTGTTCATGCGCAGATGGCCTCGGACGGACAGCTCCGCCGCATGAAGGCCTGCCATGCGCTCCCCACTTTTTTTGTCCGGCATATCGAAGTGTGGGGCGACGGCCACTACGACACCTATCTTGGCCCCAGCCGCGCCAACAGGCTCGATCCCGCCGGTTCCGCCGTCAGGATTGGCCTTCCCTTCGCTCTCCACGTGGACACCCCGGTGCTGCCGGTCACGGCGCTTGATTCCATCCATGCCGCCGTCAACCGCATTTCCCCGAGCGGCCGCCTCATGGGAGCGGATCAGCGCATCAGCCCCCGGGAAGCGATCAAGGCCTACACCGTTTATGCCTCCCTGTTCTGCATGGGCGAATACGATCGCGGGCGTATCGAGCCGGGACGGCTGGCCGACTTCGTGCTGCTGTCCGACGACCTTGAAGCCATCGATCCTTTGGCCATCAATCAGGTGAAGGTTCGCATGACGCTCTGTGGTGGACGTATCGTGTATCAGGCTTAGCCCTTCCGCAGACATCCGCAAAGCATCCGGAAAGAACTTCCGCTCATCCTTCAAACGGGTTATGTACCCGCGCCGGAGAATGCCCATGCCTTCAATTGTTCTTGACCGTGAAGAAGAAATGAAAAGCCAAACCGAATCCGTCGTCGCATCCGTCCGGCAGGACGGCGCCTCTGCGGAAAAGGGGCTGGCCGCTTCCGACGAACCGACGTCTCCCGTCGGGAAAAAATGGTTTCTTTTCGGCTTTGGCGTGCTTTACATGCTTTTCCTGTTGGATTTCGCCGCGAGACTGGGGATCACCGCCGTTTTCCCCGCCATGCAGAAGGATCTCGGGCTTTCCGACTCGCAGGTCGGCGTCGCCGGTTCCGCCGTATTGCTAGGCATGACCGTGTTTGTGCTCCCCTTCTCCTTTTTGGCGGACAAGGGCTCGAAAAAGCACGCCGTGGATCTCATGTCCGCCGTTTGGGGCGTGGGCTGCACACTGTGCGGCCTCGTCTCACACCTCTTCCTGATAGTGCTCGGGCGCTTCATGGTCGGCATAGGCAACGCCAGCTACGCGCCCGTTTCCGTATCCATGCTGACCAGTTGGACCCGCCGCTCTAGATGGGGTTCGGTCATCGGGGCCTATAACTCCGCCATGTCCGTGGGGCTGGCTCTCGGCACCACGATCGCCGGGGTTCTGGCGCAGCATTACGGCTGGCGTTCCGCGTTCCTTGCTGTCGGGGGCCTGACGCTGCTGTTCACCGCGCTGTCCCTGTTCCTGCCCAACGTCAAGAATCACGTTTCGGCGGCGAGCGCCGACGGCAAACGGGAGCATGTGAAGGTCCGGGAGGCCTTTGCTTTCACGCTCCAGAACAAAACGCTGATATTGCTCGGCATCGGCGTCGGCATCGCCAACATGGGTTATACCAGCATGATTTCCTGGATTCCCATGTTCATGGTCCGCATCATGGGCTGGACGTCCACGGAAGTGGGCGCCTACATGGGGCCGGCCTACCTGATTACCGGCCTTTTGATCACGCCCTTCTCCGGCTGGCTTTCAGACCGCCTCGGCCTGTGGAGCCGCCGCACGCGGGCGTGGCTCGGCGTGCCCTGTTTCCTCATTCTGGCTGCGGTGTTTGCGGCGGGCTTCTACTATCAGATTGCCGCCTGCTGCGCGATCGGAATGTTTCTGTTCATCATCCCCGTGACCGGCGTGCACATCACCACGCAGGAACTGGTTCCCACCCGCTACAAGGCCACCGCGTACGGGACGTACGTGACCCTGCTTCAAGGGTTGGGCTTTTTCGGGCCCATGCTCGCCGGGGCGCTTTCCGATGCGTTCGGGCTTCAGCTGGCGCTTGTCTACATGCAGCTGGTGTTCGTCATCGGCGGCTTGATCATGCTGGTTGCGGGATTCACCTACGTTAAGGATTACAACAGGGCCCGCGCCATGGAAGCCTAACCGTATCCTCGGCATCTTGCTCCATACCCCCTTATGTTCCCTTTGCCGTCCCCCCACTTTGGCGCAAGGGGAACATATACAATGGCAAGAGGTGCTCCGGAGAAGCGCGGCGCGTCCGATACGTATCGGCAAAGGTATAATCGAATAGTGGTGGAGAAGCACAACTCCGTGTGGTGCAATGCAAAAATGACAGCTTTTCCCTCCTGGCGTGCCGTACTCCTCTGGAATGTCTTTATCGCATCTCGTTTCCGTTTCGTTCATCCGGAGTCCGGAACGCTTGTTGCCAAGGCACACTGAATGACATATCGTTTTTGCCTTGAGTAAAACAGGCCCCATCCTTATCTGTTATGAAGGGGAAATCCGTGTTGACCTCACAGCAGATAGCCCATGTTTTGGCGTTGCATCTTGCCGGGCGTTCTCTCTTCATTGAAGAGCTTGCACTGCTCACGGGGAATGTGCTGCCCGCATCCGATGAGCGGTGGCGCGAGCTGGAGCGTCTTGGCTTGGCGGAACGCGTTTCTTCGCCGCACGGAACCGCGTGGAAGGCGGGCGATGAAACCGCTGCATTCATACGTTCTCAGCTTCCTTTGCTGAAGGAGTTTTTTCGGCCCGACGAAAAGGCGTACGCCCTTACCTGTCTCCATGAACAAGCCAGCCTCAGCGACTGTGAAACCGTCCTGAGCCGGATCAGCCAATGCGCCGAACGGGACAGGAACATTCTGCCCTTGCTCGAACTGGCTGTCCTTTTCCTCCTGCGCTGGGGACGGCGCAACGGCAGCACGGCGGGTCTGGACGGCAAGTTCCTGAATCTTGTCTTTGCGGTACAGGGGCTCAGCTTCAATTCCACGGAACTGCTCAAAAAAATACTGCGCCTTTCAGCTCTCGCCTACGGCCTTGCCCGAAAAAACGGTAACAAGCGGTTTTTAGCGCTTCTGATGCTGTCGCGTATGTATCTGCATGTCTTCATCGGAAGCAACACCACGCGCCTTACCCAGAATCTCCAGCAGGCCCTGTGCCGGGTCAGAAGCTATTTTGATGGCGACACGCAGGAAGCGCTTCCTCTGTTTGAGGGGTTGCTTGCCTATCTGTGCGGGGATCTCAAGAAAAACATCGATTGGTTCAACCGTTGCTCCGAAGAAACACCTTGGTATTACAAGAGGTTCTACGATACACTGGCGGTCTGTACGCTCTTTTCCGCAGGGTATCTGCAGCAATTCCACTTTGCGCTTGGCTGCATCGAGTTTCTTCGGCGCACGGCGACGTTGACCGACGATATCCTTTCGGCGACCCTGTATGAAGTCAACACGTGTTTCCTGCTGCTACGCAAGCGGGATAGCGGCAAGGCGCTGGAGTTCATCAATCGGCTTCGCGTTTCCCCGCTATATACGCAGCATACCGTAGTCAACTCGCTGACGACGCGGGCACATGCGTTGTACCACTTTTTGGCGGGCGACATCGAGCGCGCCTATGCCGTCCTGAATGATGAAACCCGCAGGGCGATCACCCGTGACATCAGGCCCGCGACCTTCAAGGATCCGTTAGTCCTCGACATGCTCTATGTGTTTGCGCACAACGGCTATGTACCCATCCCCTACTATGAGCTGGAGCCTACGTTGGGCCACCTGCTCCTAGGGGCTAATGTGCATCTCAAGGGCTCCGCCATGCGCGTTCAGGCACTGTTGCTGCGCGATAGGGGAGAGGGGCCACAGAAGCAGCTTGAGCTGTTGCGCCAAAGTTTCGAGCTTATCCTCACGACGCGGGATATGCATGAACTGACCCTCACCGCGCACGAGCTGGCCAACACCTGCGAACTGTGCGGCAGCATGGAGGAGGCCCGATCGCTCCGCAACATCGTCTGCAAAGCCACCGGGAAGCCTCTTGATGCCTCAACGTCCTACCATCAAGCCTCACTCGCCTGCCTGAACGTGCCTCCGGCTGCGTTTAGCCTGTTTACATGCTCCCTTCCCGATGCCGAATCCGAAGAGAAATACATCATCGAACGGTGCCATAAGGCGCTGAACACCGCGCCGCAGCGTGAAATCTTTGAGGAAAGGCTTCATCTGCTTCTCAGGGCCTCTATTGACGGCTTCCGGGTGGAACGGGCCGCGTTTTTCCGCACGGTCGATGAGGATAATCCGTTGCAGTTTGTCCAGGCCGTCAACCTGTCTGCTCTTGAATTGAAAAGCGAGCACATGCGGCCTTGTATGCAATGGCTTGTGCAGGTCGCGCAGCAACGTTCCGCCACGACGCCGGTGCACTTCCATAAGCAGTACGGCTTTTGTCTCAGCATCGACATCGGAACGGAACCTCCGTGGCTTCTCTATTTGAGCAGCACCTATTCCGTTTTGCCGGCTGACGAATTTTCCCTGTTTGAACTGCGGTGCGCAGCCCGCCTTTTCACTGCGGAACTGCGTTCGGCCCTCTTCGTGCGGCGATTGAAGGAACGTGAAAACGAATTGCAGCAGAATAAACTGCGCAGCATCTTTTTGCAGGAGGACAGGGGCGAGTGTTTGGTGTTGGGGGCCGGGCTGAACACCCTCCTCAATGAAGCTAAGTATGCCGCCGTAACGGATGTCCCCATCCTGCTCTGGGGAGAAACCGGAGTCGGCAAGGAGATCATGGCCCGGCATATCCACCGCCTCAGTGGGCGTCAGGGGCCGTTCATAGCCGTCCACCCCGCGAGCATGGTTGAATCGCTCTTTGAAAGCGAATTTTTCGGACACGAGCGGGGCGCGTTTACCGGAGCGTCTAATCAAAAAATCGGCTTGTTCGAGATGGCGGATCAGGGGACGCTGTTTATCGACGAAATAGGGGAAATGTCGCCGCTCATCCAGACAAAGCTTCTGCGGGTGCTTCAGGAGCAGCGGTTCATGCGTGTCGGCGGAACGGCGGAAATCAAGTCCCGGTTCCGGCTTATCGCCGCGACCAACCGGGATTTATGGAAAGAAGTCCGTGAGAAGCGTTTCCGTCAGGATCTCCTGTACCGCATATCCGTCGTCCCGTTGCTGTTGCCGCCCCTGCGCGAACGAAAGCAGGATATTTTGCCGCTTGTCGACGCTTTCATTCGCCATTCCAGCCAGCGTTACGGTAAAACGATTTTTCCTCTGTCGCCGGAGCAGAAACAGGCGCTAGTGGACTATTCCTGGCCGGGAAACGTGCGCGAATTGAAAAACATCATCGAGCGGGCGGTAATTCTGTGCGAGCAGGGCGCGTCGTTGCATTTTCATTTCGACCAGGCGAACATGGAGCCATTTTTCTCCAGTCAGGCGGGGGACGGCGGCATCCTTGCGGACACGCCGACACTGGAACAGTTGGAAGAACGGTACCTGCGTAAGATCATGGCGATGACGCAAGGGCGCGTACGCGGCGAACACGGAGCAGCGGCCTTGCTGCATATGAAAATCCCGACGCTCTATGCCAAGCTGCGTAAATTCTCCATTCCATGCGGGAAACGCTGAGGCTGAATATGTTTCCGTTTTTAGAGAAGCCCGGAGTGTTTTTCGGATGCTCTTGAGTCATTGGCAGGCATGGCCCGTTTGGCAGGCCTCGCCCTTGAGCCTCTTGAGGGCACATGCCGAGCGGGCGGGATTATGGTGAAGCGTCCGTGAGACCTTTTTCCGTCTGTCATAGGAAAAGCCCACAACCGTGAGGAAGGGGGCTTTATCTTTTTCATGCCGGGGTTTTTAGAATTTTCACTCCACGGCAATGTTTCCCGTATAGCGATAACGTATGGGTACTTTTCGCGGCCTGTCATCGTGGTATCATATATCATGTACCATCCGAAAGTCATTTTCGTGATAGGAGTTGGTGTCACTGCCATAGCATTGCCCCATTGCTGTTTCGGGTTGTGGTATTTGTTCCTTTGTATTCGGTATGATATAAGTGCACAATGGCAAACTCCCGGTGGAGCCAATCCCCGTCGGGGCGCGCACATCCATACGTTTCAGGTCCCGCATGGTTCGGGGCGACGGGTGTTCGCCGCCCCCTTTCATGTGGGGCCCGTCAATTCATAGGGGCAAGCCTGTAGCCGAACTTCGCCTGTCATCGAGAGGGGCCTTTCCCGGAGCCGGGTCTAGTAGGGCTTCTTGCCAATGGTCCAAGGGGAGAGCATGAAAAAAGGCGGCTCCAAAGAACCGCCTTTGCAAAAAAATAGCCACCCGTTATCGGTAGCTTGCCACTATATTTTTATGTTAATATATATGGTTATCTTATAATGCAGCCGAGTCCTCCTCTCCTTCATCTTTTGAGACAGGGACAAGCCTGTACCCAAGCTCTTTCGCCATGAATACAAGGGGGCTTATGTCTTTAGTTGCCCTTACGATATCCATAAGGGTGTCGGCACCTACTTTTGCACCTTTATCATTGGGGTTCACTTCCCTCATCATGGTGGAGTAAGGTTTGCCGATTTTTACAGCAACAGCTTTGGCTCCGATGGGACTCCGTGATACAGTATCTTGAATAAGTTGATAAAATTCATTCATGACCACTCCTTAAAACTATTTTTGAAATTTGAAGAATGCCCTATGAATTTTATGTGAATATATATTGAATAAAGCAATTGGTCAATTGAGTAACGATTATGCACAAATTGGTTACCGATTTATAGAATGTACGTTAAATTAAGCACAATATAGATCGTATTGAGTTTTTATATCCGCCAAATGGAACAATAAAATCCAATACCTTTAAGCAATACACGTCATATGGCGCTCGTAGGCTCACACAGCCAAGGCGGGAGAAGCGTCAACCTCCGCCACGGCGGCGAAAGCTTCCGAGAACGTGGCCAAGGACAGTGAACAGACCGCGACGGAAGCCGCGAATACGGTAATGGCGAAGCCTCCGTTTCCGCCGCTGCTGCCAGTGTGAGTGAGATGAACGCCGCATCCAGCGCCACGGCTGCCGCCGATTCCGCCAATCACACGTGGTTCCGTCAAGCCTGATGGGCTGACGATTTCACTCACCGCGAAGGACGTGGCAGTTGGGGGGAATCAGAGAAAACTGGCGAACAAGAGAGGGCAGATTGGCGATTATGTAAGTGGCGGTTCTTTTGATTTCAATAATGAAATCCTTAGTTGCAATAAAACCAAGTTACACAACAGATGGAGTCGTAACATACGGCACGGCAGGTTGGTCTAGAATGCTTGATGAAAAGCATGTCGGAGACGGCCCCAACTCCGTCCCCGAGACGCAGGGCTCTATCTCATTCCGGCTGCGGCTGCTGTGGCAACATCTTCGCTGAAGGTGTTGGTCGTCATGGCAATAATCGGGATAGTGGCTGCGTCCGGGTGATCCGGGGCACTGCGGATCGCCGCTGTTTGATATCCGTCCATCATCGGTATTTGGATGTCCATCAGGATGATGTTATAGGTTCCGGGAGGGAGGGTGAGGATTTGAACATGTCCACCGCAATCTGTCCGTTCTCCGCGCAACTGACGGATAACCCTTGTGTCTTGAGGAGTTCCTCCGCGATTTCCCGGTTCAGCTCGTTGTCCTCCGCGAGCAGGACGTTGTATCCATGGTGTCGGACAGTTTTTGAATATCTTCGGCGGGGCCGAGATTCCGTTCGGCAATGACGGCTATGGCCTTTTCCTGGAGGCTATAGCGTTCTGTCTGGAACTCGATCGGTTCTTTGCTCTCTTGTGAGTTCCCTGCAGGAACACCTTGAAAAACGATCGTATATCGAGCAGACGGGAACGGATTTCCTGGGCGGTTATGGTCACTTATCTACGCGCTCTTATGCCCTTTTCAAGTGTCGTTTGAAAAATGTTCCTTTGAAACAATCCTTGTTCAGCCGAGAGGAGTATCCTGTTTACAAGAATTGATAACGTACCTTGGCTATACACTATATTATCCTTTGCTGGTTTCTTGAGGTGAATTCTTCCGAACAGGGCATTCATACTTCGATTGTTTACCCTCTTCGTGGCGAAGACGGAGGAGTGATATTCTCTGTATTCAGTGTCAGAGTCTGAATACTGCGCACGGGATTGGCGATTACTTGATCGTTCGTTTGGCAAGTGCTTTTTTTCTGAAATACCCCTCTCGAAATCATGGGTACCCCGGTATCATGTATTATTTGCGGTTAACTTGTTGCGTCATCAGATCAAAATGCTGAAATCCGGCGTTGCGGATTGCATCGATGATTGCCACAAGTTTACCAACTTCTACCTCTTGATCTGCGCGTACCTGTACGGCTTGTTTTTCATCAATCTTCCGCAGGCTGGCGAGTTCCGTTTCCAGAGATTGTGATGGGACATCTTTTCCATTCAGACGGATCACCCCTTCCGGGGTTACTGTCAGGATAATCTCCGTTTCCGATTGTTGTTTTGCCGATGAAGATGTCGGCAGTTCTACGGAGATGGCCTCCTCAGGAGAAAAATGAAGGGTGAGAGCAAAAAACAGCAATAAGAGGAATACCACATCGACAAGCGGCGTAATGCTCATGCTGTTGCGTGCCCGTTTGCGCCGTTTAATGTCCATGGGATATCCCACAGAAGGCAATGCGGCGAACGTCAACGATTTCTTGAACAGTCTGGATAAGTTCAGACAGACGGTTCTCAAGGAAATGATAGGCGACATGCGCGGGAAGGGCGACCAGTAATCCTGCAGCCGTCGTGATCAGGGCTTCCCATATACCCCCGGCGAGCACGGAAGGATCCACCCGTGATCCGTGTTCCCCTATCGCTTGAAATGTGCTGATCATGCCGGTCACTGTGCCGGTAAGCCCCAGGATGGGTGCGATCGTCGTGATCAACTCCAGGACGCCGAGCCCCCGCTCCAGCTTCCTGACCTGCCTGTTCGCTGTGAGGGATAAGGTTTCTTCGTCGGCTGTCCCCAGTCGTTCGCAGATGGGTGCCAAAAACCAAGGCAGGGGAATGGAGTCTCCCTGTTTGATTTTTCCGAGCGTATGCAGGGCTGTCGTATATTCCAACGTCTTGAACAGGACTATGGCGAGAGCGAGTACGGAACACAGGAGAATGGGCCACATGAGCGGGCCGCCTTTGGCAAAGAAATCGGCAAACGACATGAGAAAATTCATGAGGCATCCCTCAGCGTAAAGTGGATGGGAAGGAGAACAATACAGGTTGCCGGGCGTCCGTTATGGGTCGCGGGGCGGAAAATGGCCTTCCGGACGGCTTCAAGGGCCGCTTCATCGAATCCGTTCCCGCCGCTTTTTTTTATGGACGCACTCATCAAACGCCCCTCCGCGTCAATCATCAATTCCATGAGCACCTGTCCCTCGATACCTTTGCGTTGCGCCAGCCGTGGGTAACGCGGTGCTGGCGGCTGGAGGAATTTCGGCCCGTCCACGGCGTCGAATGACGTGTGCCGAGGGGCGGCTGCTTCCGTTTTTCCTTGTGCCGGCTGTACGGTGTGTTGTGGAGAGGAAGGTGAGGGGGCCTTTGCCGATTGAGCCTGTGGTGCGCGGGAATGCTCTGGCGGTGTTGCTGTTTTTTGGGGGGCTGTTCTCCGTTTTTCAGTTTTGGCCTGGTGGGTGGAACGCTTTTGAGGCGGCGGAGGTTCCTGCTGGGGCGTTGGTCGGGGAGGCGTTTTTTCTTTCGGAGCAAGCGGAGGGGGCTGCGGGCTGGATTCCGCTGCATTGGTCGGCGCGGGTGGAGCTGGCGTTACGGCGAGGCGCAGAGAGAGCGGAGCTTCTTTAGATTCGGAGAGACGTGCCAGCGGCGAGCGATTGAGGAAAAGCCCTCCGTGTGCCAAAAGCGACACGCCCAACATGAGGCAGAAACAGCGCCCTCCTGACAGGTTCATCCCTGTGCGCTCCTGACACTGAAGATAGCCCACGTAAACGCGGCGCCGGCACCAAGAAAAAGCAGGCCGCAGGAAAGAAAACGCACGGGTTGTCCGATAGCGGCGGCTTGCATGGCTTGCGCCGCATGGGGAAGAGGGAGGAGTTCCAAAACATGTTGAGCCCAACCGGGGAGGCGATCCAATGGAAAGAACGTGCCGCCGAGAAAGGCCATGGGCGTAATGACGAAGTTGGACAGCAGCGCCTGATCCGCATGGGCTTTGACATGCAAAGCAAGCGCTACGGCAAGGCTTGAAAAGAGCCACGCGTTCAACAAGAGGGCGAGCCAGAGCCCCGGTGCGCCATAGGCGATCTGGATACCGCCGAGCAACCCGATTCCCATAACAACAAGACAGGCCAATACGGCACGGGTCATCCCCGCCAATACCTCTCCAGTAACATAAGCTGCAGCATGGAGGGGGGCCGTCTGAAATTCATCAAAGGTATGCCAGTAAAAACGGCTGATGTTGATGTCGCTGGCGATGGCCCAGCTTTGGGTCATGCTGCTCATGGCTACGAGCCCGGGCAGGAGGAAATCGGCATAGGGACGCGAGCCGACGAGCGTATCGTTCATGGCGTAATGAAAAGCCACCAGATACAGAAGCGGCGAGACGAGCCACGAAGCAAACTGTTTGAGAATGCGGCGTCTGAGGATGAGCATTTCCCGCAGGTATACGGCCGCCATGCCGCGAAGGGGCTTCACTGTGCGCTCCCCGAGACTTTACGTCCCGTAATGCTCAGAAACACATCTTCAAGATTGACCCTCCTCACCGTGCTGGTCCCCTGTTCCTGAGTGGTTTCTCTGGCGGCTTCATCGCGTTCATTGAAGCAGCGGGTCGTCAACAGACCGTTGCACTGGACATCAAGAGCCCATTGGCCGATTCGGTTCATGAGCGCGTTCGGAGTACCTTCGGCAACGATGCGCCCCTTGTCGAGAAAGATAACCCGATCGGCAAGAAATTCCGCTTCCTCAATGTAATGCGTTGTCAGGAGGATGGTTGTGCCTTCCTGCTGGATGCGTTTGATCAAGCCCCAGAGTTTTCGGCGGATGAGCGGATCAAGCCCTACCGTGGGTTCGTCCAGAAAGAGGATGCGGGGTTTATGCAATAAGGCCCGCGCCAGCATGATACGCCGTTTTTCTCCCCCCGAAAGCGTTTTCGTCAGCACGTCGACCTTGTGTGCCATTTCGACGGTTTCAAGCAAACTGGTGATCCCTTCCTTTCTCTCGGATGCGTTCATGCCGAAAAGCCGTCCGTGGATGTCCAGATTTTCCCGTACTGAAAGTTCCGCATCCAGATTGAGATGCTGGCTCACGACGCCGCACAATGCCTTGGCTTCCAACGGGTGTTCGGTGAGGTTACGCCCGGCAAGTTTGACGGTGCCGCCGTCTGCCCGGGCCTGACCGGACAGGATACGTACGGTCGTTGTCTTTCCGGCTCCGTTCGGTCCGAGATAGGCCACAAGTTCCCGATCCCTCACATGCAGGCTTATGCCGGACAGGATGTGGGTTCGGCCAAATGATTTGGTGATATGTTCAGTCTGAATCATCAGTCAGGAGCCTGTCGCTGGGTGTATTGGGAAGAGATGAGGGCGTAAGGAACCTCGTCGAACACGAAAAAAGAAGTAGCACAATCGTAAAGAGTGTGCTACCTATTCTGGTGACATTTTTTTTATAAAAATAATACTCAAATGAGATTGAAGAGATGCATGCCATTCCTGCTGCTCGCTACCTTGCTCGCCGTAAACGGCAGAATCTTCTTTTGGGGCTGCTCGCCTTGGTGGCGTTGTGTATGCTCCTTTTGGGGGTGAGTGTGGGAAACGGTGTGGTGCGCCTTCCCTTGGGGCTCTCTGAACACGAGTTGGCGCTCTTTGTTCGCCTGCGCCTTCCCCGAGTGCTCATGGGGGCGCTGGTGGGAGCCGGACTTGCCATGAGTGGAACGCTGGCACAGGCGGTACTGCGGAACCCGTTGGCCTCTCCTTTTACGCTGGGCATCTCCTCCGGTGCGGCCTTCGGTGCCGCGCTGGCTATTCTACTGGGCGGGGCATCGCAATGGGGGATGGCGGGGAACGCTTTTGTATTCGCCGCATTGACGGCGTTTGCGGCACTGGGCTTTGCCCGACTGCGCGACAGCCGTCCTGAAACGCTGATCCTCGGCGGGGTTGCCATTATGTTCCTGTTTTCCGCCGCGACCTCGTTGCTGCAATATGTTGCCACGGAATATGAGGTACAGGCGATTGTCTTTTGGGGGTTCGGCAATTTGGGACGCGTGGGATGGTCGGAGTTGGGGATGGCCGCTGTCATGATCTTGCTTCCGGTACCGTTCGCACTGAAACTGTCATGGGATCTCAATGCGTTGCTTGCCGGTGAAGAAACCGCTTCGTCGCTGGGCGTCAATGTGCGGCGTTTGCGTATCGGCGGGATTCTGGCCGCTTCGCTCATGGCGGCGGGGGCTATATGCTTTACCGGAGTCATCGGTTTTATCGGACTGGTTGCCCCGCATATCGCACGTCTTGCCCTTGGCGCCGAACACCGCTTCCTGATTCCCGGTGCGGCGTTGTTTGGGGCGTCCCTTGTCACCTTTTCCGATGTGCTCGCCAGAAACATTTGCCCTCCTCAGATCATACCCATCGGGATTTTGACCTCTTTTCTCGGCGTTCCTTTCTTCTTCTGGCTGTTGATGCGGAAAGGGCAGAATCATGCTTGAACTCCGCGATCTGTCTTTTGCTTATCCGGCAGGGAGGCCCCTCATTGAGGGCCTTTCCTTCACGTTTCGAAGCGGTGGGATCTGTGCCGTTCTCGGTCCCAACGGAACCGGAAAAACGACGCTCCTCAAGCTGTTGCTGGGAATCTTGAAACCTTCCTCTGGCGAAATGCTCCTGTCGGGTATGCCGATAGGACGCATGACCGCCCAGAGGCGTGCCCGCAAGCTCGCCTATATCCCGCAGGATGTGTCCCTGCGTTTTCCGCTCAGTGTATTTGAGTTCGTATTGCTTGGACGCAAACCGTGGTTTGTGTGGGGGCCTTCCCCTTCCGATGTGGCGTTGACGGGGACGGTTCTTTCCCGGCTGGATCTGGATGCGCTCGCGGAGCGTCCTCTTGCCAACCTTTCCGGAGGGCAGCGCCAGAAGGTTGCGTTGGCCCGCGCTCTTGTTCAGGAGACGGATTGGCTGCTTCTTGATGAGCCCACCAGCAGCCTGGATCTCCGTCATCAGGTGGAAGTGCTGACAACGGCTCGCCGTGTTGCCACGAAGCAGGGCAAGGGCGTCATCCTTTCCATGCACGACATCAATCTTGCCGCCCGCTATGCCGATACGATTCTCCTCATGAAGGATGGGGGGATCGTGGCTTCCGGCGCTCCGGCGGATGTTTTGACGGGCGAACGCATCGCCTCGGTTTATGGTCTTCCCATGCGCGCGTTCCATGCCGCGGATAATCCGCAGGTTTCCCTGTGGTTTCCCGATACGACAGAGGAGGGGGCGGTTTTTCCGTCCCATTCAGGGATTTTTCAAGAAGAGGACATGGAACAGTGAAGAAGCAAGGAACCTGTCTGGCCGCGTTGTTGGGGGCTCTGTGTTTGTTCCCGCAAGGCGCACTTGCGGAGGAAACCGTCAGCGCGACCATGAAGCCGGTCGTCGTCACAGCGACCAAAACGGAACACAGCCTTGGTGAAACGACGGCAGACGTTTCCGTGGTGACGCGCGAACAGATCGAAAAGATGCCCGCCAACAACGTGTTGGACGTCATGCGCACGATGCCGGGCGTTACCGTCGATTCGGCACGTTCCTTTTATGGTACGAGCACGCAGAATAAGGTGATCATCCGTGGTATGGGCGGCGACGACGTCAACGGGCGCGTCCTGGTACTTATGGACGGCCTCCCTGTTATGACGGCGGGGAACAATATCTTCAACTGGGACACCATCAGCCTCGATACCGTGGAGCGCATCGAAGTGGTGCGTGGGCCCGCTTCCGCGCTGTACGGTTCCAGCGCGATGGGCGGCGTCATCAACATCATCACGAGAAAACCGACGGAAGAAGGTTTCAAAACCACGGTCGGCACCAAGTTCGGACGCTACAACACATGGCAGAACAAGCTCTACCATACCGGGGCTATCGACAAATTCAGCTACGCCATTTCCGGCAGCATGTTGAAGTCGCGCGGTTTCAACGTCCTGCCGGAACACAGTCCCAAAACCAGTTCAAACCGGAACGAATTCAACAGTGCCCGAGAGAAGATGGAGAACTACAACGGGGCGTTGGCGTTGAATTACCGTTTTGACGAAACCGCGGATCTCTCCATACATGGAGAAATGTCCTCCTTTGAAAATACAGGTAGATGGCACATCGAAGACTTTAACCTGTACAGCAATAAGCATCAGGGCATCGGTGCCAGATTGCATAAGGATTTTGGCGTAGTGGACAGCAGTTTCTCCGTTCGGGGCGACTTCACCAAGTCCGATTATGACAACGCCAGCAAAACGGTCAAAACGTCCGAAGCCCCTTCCAGGATGCGGACCGTTTCTTGGGATCAAAGCAATACGTTTGCCCTTGGCGACATGCATTTGTTTACGGTCGGGGTCGCTGGCTCTTGGGGAAAATTCGATTCGGAGTCCAACTACTTCACTTCGACCCGCTATACTCAGAAGGGCGGCAAGGAGTTGAACCTGAGTGGCTATCTTCAGGATGAAATATCGATTTGGGACGGCAAGCTCACCGTCGTACCCGGCGTTCGTTACGACTACTGGCGGAGCAAGGGATACCTTCAAGACACCAATGACAGGGTGAATCCCGACAAACAGGATTTCGCTTCGGCCAGCAACGTGCGTTTTTCTCCCAAGCTCGGCGTACGCGTGGACCCATGGGATAACCTTGTGGTGTTCCGGTCCAACTACGGTGAGGCGTTCCGCGCGCCGACGCTCAACGATCTTTTTGGCGGTTCCATCATCGGTTCGAGCCGCTATAAGAGCAACCCTGACCTGAAACCCGAACTGTCCAAGACGTGGGATGTCGGTGTGGACGTCAACCCCACGGACAGGCTGACCCTGAATGTGACCGGCTACAAGACGTGGGCCGAGGATTACATCGCCAACATCCCGAAGGGAAAGGAAGACGGCTACAACATCAAGATAAAGGAAAACATCGACAAGGTGACCATCACCGGCATCGAAGCCAACATCCACTACCAATACAACGAGTATTTGAAGCTTTTTGCCGAAGGGACCGCGCTGCGCCCGGAAATCCGCTCCGGAGCCAATCAGGGAAACCATCTGCACAATGTTCCCACGCGCAAGGCGAGCCTTGGGTTTACGTTCTCACATCCCGACTGGTTTACGTTGCAGGCCAGCGCCACATGGTTGGGCCGCATCTGGCAGGATCAGACGGACAACGGTGATATCGCCGAGGGCAACTTCTGGCTGGGCGAGTTCAAGCTGTCCAAGCGGTTTGATTACGAACGATACTGGCTGGAACCTTTCATCGAAATGCAAGGTATCACCACGAAGGATGAAATCCGCTATACGAACGGTTCCCGCGTTCCGATCAACATGTTTTTCGTTGGTCTGGAGGCCGGGTTCTAAAAATTGTAATGGGTCTCCCTCCATTACATGACAGGGAAGGGGCTGCAAGTGTTGCCGCGCCCCTTCCCGTATCCTTTTCAGGAGGAATGCATGTCCGTTGTCTGTGTCGCCTGGTCCAGCCATGTGGGCGCATTGATGTCCGCAGCCTCTCGCCCTGGGATGCCCTCGGTGCGCGTCCTGTCTTCCCGTATGCTGGAGGAGCCGGACGGCGTGGAGCGCTGCCTTGAAACCATGCGTTCCGCCACAGCGCTTTTCGTGTTTCGGACAACGGACGCGCTGTGGGATCAGCTTGATGAAGGCATCCGCCTGATAGGGAAGACGGTACCGGTGGTCTGCGTCAGTTACGATCCGGCTGCGTGGGCGTTGTCCTCGGTACCCTTCGAAACGGCACAGACGGCTTATCGCTATCTGACCTATGGCGGCGCGGAGAATCTCGGCAATCTGTTCCGTTTTCTGGACGCATTGCCGAATGCCGCGGCGGTTCCGGAACCGGTTCCCGTTCCTTGGGAAGGGCTTTGGCATCCCGATGCGCCGGTCCGCGCCTTTGCCACGGTGCGGGGCTATCTGGAGTGGTATGCGGGGTATGCGTGTGAACGCGGCCTGAGCTTGGATCCGGAACGGACGGTCGGATTGCTGTTCGGTCGGCATTACTGGGTCAACGACATGCCCGACGTGGAAGCGGCACTTGTCCATGCCCTCGAAGCGAAGGGCTTGGGCGTGTTTCCGGCCTTTACGAATACGCTGCGGGATAAGGCGACGGGCAACAAGGGGGCGACGATCTGGTCACGTGAGGTCTTTCTTGGGGAGAGCGGGAGCCGGATCGGGGCCCTCGTCAAGTTTTTGCCGTACTTCACCAATAACGGTGGGAATATGCCCGCGTTTGTCGGAGACGATTCCCCGGCGCGGGAAAGCGTGTGCGTTTTCCGTGAACTCGGCGTGCCTATCTTCCAGCCCGTTTTCGCTTCCTCAAAAACACTTGAGGAATGGGAAGCCGATCCGCAGGGTCTGAACAGCGAAGTGTCGTGGGCCGTCGCCATGCCCGAATTTGAAGGAGCCATTGAGCCGTTTTTCCTCGGTGGCGGCACCTTGTCCCAGGCCGGCGTGGGCGGAACCGAAATCGAGCGCCGTACGCCCCATCCCGAACGGGTGGAGCGTTTCGCCTCCCGCATCGCCCGCTGGCTGCGTCTCAGAAATAAGCCCGTGGCGGAACGCCGGGTCGCCTTTCTTTTGAACAGTGATCCCTGCGCGTCCGTGGAGGCATCCGTAGGCGGAGCCGCCAAGCTGGATTCTCTGGAGTCGGTGAGCCGTATCCTTCGGGCCATGCGGCAGGCCGGATATGCCGTGGATGTCCCCGAGTCCGGTGCGGCGCTCATCGAAACCATCATGGAGCGCAAGGCGATTTCCGAATTCCGTTGGACGACGGTGCAGGAAATTGAGGCCAAGGGCGGGGTACTCGCCCATGTGGATCTCGCAACCTATCGGCGATGGTTCGATGCCTACCCGGAAAACGTCAGGCAAAAGGTTGCGGAGGCATGGGGCAATCCGCCGGGGGAACCGATGAACGGTGTCCCCGCCGCAATGGTGCTCAACGGGGATATCCTCGTTACCGGCGTCCGATGGGGCAATGCCGTGGTTTGCATCCAGCCCAAGCGCGGATGCGCCGGCTCCCGGTGTGACGGGCAGGTCTGCAAAATATTGCATGACCCCTCCGTGCCGCCTCCACATCAATATATAGCGACCTACCGCTGGCTTCAGGACGGTTTCGGGGCGGATGTCGTGGTGCATGTGGGAACGCACGGCAACCTTGAATTTCTTCCCGGGAAGAGCGTCGGCCTGTCCGGTGCCTGTTTCCCCGATCTTGCGCTGCATGAAGTTCCGCACGTCTATATCTACAACTCCGACAATCCTCCGGAAGGTGTTGTCGCCAAGCGGCGGAGCTATGCGGAACTAGTCGATCACATGCAGACGGTTATGGTGCAGAGCGGCCTCTACGACGCACTGGAAGAGCTGGATCGCCTGCTTGGGGAATGGGAACAGGCTCGCGCCGGGAATCCCAACCGGGCGCACCAGCTGGAACACCTGATCCGGGAAGGCATCGCTGCCGCCAATCTGGAATCGCAAGTCTCTCCTGAAACGTCCCCCGACTTCGCCACCCTTGCCTCCCGTATCCATGCGGCTCTCGGCCTTCTCCGCAATACGCATATGGAAGACGGTATGCACGTTTTTGGGGAAACGCCGCAGGGGAAACGGCGGGCGCAGTTTATCGCGTCCATTGTCCGGTACGATGCGGGACAGGCCGACTCGTTGCGGAAAAGGTTGTGCACAGCCCAAGGGTTCGAGCTTGAAACACTACTTGCTGAACCGGGAGGAGTGGACAAACGCCTTGGGCAGAGTCATGCCAGCCTGTTGGAAAAGGTGGAAAAACAGCTTGTTGCCGTATGTGAAATACTGATGGAGGGTACGGATCCGGAGGTTCTCCCCGCATGTATCCGCTCTCTGCTGGGGGATGCGTGCCTCGTGCCGGACGCGCTGGGGGGCCTTGTTTCGGTGGGGCGGAGGATTCTCGGCATCATCGAACGGATGGAGGCCACGGACGAGACGGGTTCTTTGCTGAGCGCCTTCACGGGCAACTATGTGTTGCCGGGGCCTTCCGGCATCATTACGCGGGGGCGTGAAGACATTTTGCCGACTGGCCGGAATTTCTACGCGCTTGATCCCCGACGCCTGCCTACCCGTGCGGCGTGGCGCGTAGGGCAGAACCTCGCCCGCGCGCTTATCGCCAAACATCTGGAGGAAGAGGGGCGCTACCCCGAGAACGTCGCCATGTTCTGGATGTGCAACGACATGATGTGGGCCGACGGCGAGGGGATGGGGCAGCTCCTCTACCTTCTCGGAGTGGTTCCGCGTTGGCTGGGCAACGGGATGGTGGAAGGGTTCGACGTCATCCCGCTGGAAGAGCTGGGCCGCCCGCGTATTGACGTGACCGTCCGCGTATCGGGTCTGCTTCGGGACAGTTTCCCTGCGGCCATGCACATGCTGGATGCGGCGGTACAGGCCGTCACCGCGCTGGATGAACCTCTGGAAAGCAACTTTGTCCGCAAACATACCCAGGAACGTCTGGCGGCTATCGAAGCTGATGATCCCGATGCGTGGCGTTCCGCGACCTTTCGCATTTTTTCTTCGGAGCCGGGAACCTATCAGGCCGGGGTCAATCTCGCCGTCTACGCGTCCGCATGGCAGACGGAGGCCGATCTCGCGGATATTTTTCTCCATTGGAACGGGTACGCCTACGGCAAGGACGCGTTCGGGGTCAAACGCCCGAGGGCGCTGAAGGCCAGCCTCTCCACAGTGGATGTCACCTACAACAAGGTGGTCAGCGACGAGCACGATCTGTTCAACTGCTGCGGCTACTATGGGACGCACGGCGGCATGACGGCCGCGGCGTCGCACTTCCGGGGAGGGCAGGTTAAAACCTATTACGGAGACACGCGCGAACCCGAACAGGTGCAGGTACGCGATCTGACTGATGAGGTGCGCCGCGTCGTGCGGGCCCGTTTGCTCAATCCCAAATGGATAGAGGGCATGAAGCGGCACGGATACAAGGGCGCGGGCGATATTTCCAAGCGTACCGGGCGCGTGTACGGGTGGGAAGCCACCACGCAGGCCGTCGATGACTGGATTTTCGACGATATCGCCAAAACCTTCGTTCTGGATCCCGAAACCCGGGCTTTTTTTGATGAAAACAATCCGTGGGCACTGGAAGAAATCGCCCGTCGGCTGCTTGAGGCCGAAGCCCGGCATTTATGGAAAGCCGATCCCGATGTGCTCGCCGAATTGCGCGAGGCCTACATGGATATAGAGGGAACTCTGGAAGACCGTACGGAGGCGTTCGGTGGGGAATTTCAGGGAGGCTCCATCGACATCGTCACGTCCGACGATGTGGCGGAATGGAAACGGGCGCTGGAAGTCGTGCGCGGAAACAACCAGTAAGATCGAAGGAGAAGCTATGAAGACACTTCGCCAGCGTTACCCCTTTTCCGCTATTGTCGGGCAGGAGGAGCTGAAACAGGCCCTGTTGCTGAATCTGATCTATCCCGGCATCGGCGGGGTACTTATCCGAGGCGAAAAAGGGACCGCCAAGTCCACGGCTGTGCGGGCTCTGGAAGCGATTCTCCCGGAAATCGACGTGGTGGATGGGTGTCCCTGCGGATGCGACCCCCACGGCGACGCGTTGTGCCCGTGGTGTCTGGAGCAGGAAGCTCTTGAATCCGTTTCGCGTCAGGTTCGTGTGGTCGACTTGCCGGTCGGTTCCACGGAAGATCGCGTCGTCGGTTCACTGGATATGGAAACGGCCCTCCGTGAAGGCAGACGGCGTTTCGAACCGGGGATCCTTGCGGATGCCAACCGGGGTATCCTGTATGTGGACGAAATCAACCTGCTGGATGACCATCTTGTGGACGTATTGCTGGATGCGGCGGCAATGGGCGTAAACACGGTCGAGCGTGAAGGCGTTTCTTGGTCGCATCCTTCCCGTTTTGTACTTGTTGGAACGATGAACCCGGAAGAAGGGGAACTCCGCCCGCAGCTTCTCGACAGGTTCGGTCTGTGCGTGGAGGTCAGGGGCATGGCGGAACCGGAAGCGCGGCTTCAGGTGATGACGCGCCGTGCGGCCTTTGAAGATGATCCGGTGGGCTTCCGTGCCGCATGGCAGGAACGGGAAAACGAAATAGCCGAACGGATTGTCGCCGCCAGACGGAAACTTGGGAGCGTCGCTGTTCCGGAAGATGTCATGCGCGCCATTGTCGAACTTGCTATTGAAACGGAAGTGGACGGGCACAGAGCGGATATCGTCATGCTGAAAACCGTCAAGGCCATCGCCGCATGGCGTGGGGATGGCGAGGCCGCCAGGGAAGATGTCATGCAGGCGGCCCGGCTGGTTCTGCCGCACAGGATGAGGAGAAAGCCTTTTCAGAATGTCGGGTCCGCGAAGGCGGTGCGGTGATGTCCGGCAAATGGCGGGTGTTTCCTTTCACCGCCCTTGTAGGGCAGGAAAAGATCAAGCGCGCCTTGCTCGCCAATGCCGTTTTGCCGAGCATTGGCGGCGTGTTGCTGCGGGGTGAAAAAGGAACGGCGAAATCCACGGCTGTGCGTGGTCTGGCTTCGCTTCTGCCACAATCTCAAGCTGTTGCGGGCTGCCCGTGGCACTGTGATCCGCTTGCCCCGGAAGAATGGCTTTGCCCCTCCTGCGCGAGGAAAAAACGGAAGGGGGCGCTGCCATCAGTGGCCTTTGCGCCCCAGCTGGCGGATGTTCCCTTGTCCGCCAGCGAAGACAGGGTAGCCGGAAGCCTGGACATGGAAGCGGCGTTCCGCGAGGGTGTGCGTGTCCTTCAGCCCGGACTGCTCGCAGCCGCGCACCGTGGCATCTTGTATATAGATGAAGTCAATCTGCTTCCTGATCATGTGGCGGACATCATCCTCGAAGCCTGCTCCGAGGGCGTGAACCGGATCCGGCGGGAAGGCATCTCCGCAGAACATCCTTCGCGTTTCGTGCTTGTCGGTACGATGAACCCGGAAGAGGGAGAGCTTCGGCCCCAGCTTCTGGATCGCTTCGGGCTGGCGGTTTCGGTATCCGCGCCCGGCGATGTGGAAGAACGGCTGGAGGTCTTGAGGCTCCGCGAGCGGTTTGACGCTGATCCGCAAGGATTTCTCCTTCAATACGCGGAACGGGAGGCCGCGCTTGCCGTCCGCATCCGGGAGGCGCAGCGGCTCGTCGCGCAAGTCCGTATCCCCAGGCTTTTGCTGAAACGGATGGCGGAGCTTGCCGCTGAAGCGCATTGCGCCGGGCATCGTGGTGAGCTGGCCCTGGAGCGGACGGCCCGCGCATTCGCGGCACTGGCCGGAAGGCTGGATGTTCGGGAAGAAGACGTGTTGGAGGCGGCGGAGTTGGCGCTGGCGCACCGGCGCCGTATAACGACCCCGCCCCCGCAGGAACAGAAGGAGCAAGAGCGGAACGAACGTTCCCCCTCGCAAGAACAGGAGCAGTCCAGACGCGAGACGGATGGAGACGAACAAAGAGAGCACTCCCATTCACAGGAGCAGCCTTTTGATACAGTTCCGCTGTTGCCCTCTCAGGCCAACAGCTCAGGAGCAGCAGGGCTGGGAGATGTGGAGCAGGTCTTTGCCATTGGAGATCCGTTTACGATCAAGCCTATCCGGCTGAGAAAAGATCGGGTGCAACGCAAAGGAACAGGACGGCGCTCCCGTACGGCCACGCTGCAAAAGGCAGGGAGGACTGTAGGAAGCCTTCCACTCGTGGGGAGTGAAATGAAGTATGCCGATATCGCGTGGGATGCGACGCTTCGAGCCGCAGCCTTGCGCCACCGCGTCGGCGAGGGAGGATGGACCCGCCCCGTCATTACCCTTGCAGATATCCGTACCAGACGCCGCGAAAAGAAAATCGGCAACCTGATCGTCTTTTCCGTGGATGCTTCCGGCTCAATGGGGGCGGCCAGACGTATGGAGGAAGCCAAGGGCGCCGTGCTGTCTCTTCTTATGGACGCCTACCAGAAGCGGGATAAAGTGGCTTTTATCGCTTTTCGCGGCCAACAGGCCGAAGTCCTGTTGGAACCCACGGGGAGTGTGGAGCAGGCCTACCGGAGGCTGGAGGAGCTGCCCACGGGGGGGAGGACTCCCCTTGCGTCGGGACTTGAGGAAAGCCATCGCATCATCAGGAACCAGCTTCGGAAAGATCCCGATACCAGACCTATTCTGCTTGTCCTTTCCGATGGAAGAGCGAACGCCGCACCGGACGGGATGAAACCCATGCCCGCTGCGCTGGAGGCCGCCCGGCGTATTGCCGCCGATGGCCGCACTCATTCCTTGGTGATCGATGTGGAGCGGCAAGGCCTCGTCCAGTTTGCAATGGCAAAGACGCTTTCTGAAGGCTTGGAAGCCGAATATATGCACCTTGAAGAACTCGAGGCGGATACGCTGGTGCGTACGCTCAAGGATATATTGTGAACCGCATTCTGGGATGGTTCGCCGTTCTTGTTTTGGCGATGTGTTCGGCGACTTGGGCACAAGGTCCGGAAACCGTCGTTACGGATTCCTTGGGAAGAAGCGTCCATATTCCCGTTCCGGTTCGCAGAGTCGTGTCGCTCTCCGCTTCCGGCGTCGAATGTATCCGGATTATGGAGAGAATAGACACGCTCGTCGGAATCACGGAGCACACGAAGACCCGAAAGGCACAGTTTCCCGAAGTGGCGAGACTGCCAAGCGTAGGGCGCGGCTTCATGCCGAATTTCGAAGTGATCGCGGAACTTCGCCCGGACGTTATCCTTGCATGGAAAACTAACCCAGGCCCGGAACTGGAACGGCAGTTGGAACCTTTGGGGATCGCCGTACTGCGGCTTGATCTGACGGAGCCCGGAAAATTGCCTGAAGAGATGCGGACGCTCGCATCGATTTTGGGCCCGGAAGCGCAAAAGCGCACGGAAGCCTATTGGGAATGGGTGGCACGTTGGACGGAGCAGATACAAAAAAGCATAGCCGGTCAGCCAAAGCCAACTGTGCTGGCGGAGCATTTCACGCCCTTGAGAATAGCGGGACCGGGCTCAGGCCTGTATGATCTGACGCAGATGGCGGGGGCAAACAACCTTGCCGATGATATTGGCATACGCTCCATGCAGGTGGATTCCGAATGGGTTCTTGAAAGGAATCCGCAGTGTTTTGTGAAGAGCATTCTCCTGGGCAAACGGAATGCCGAAGAGGACACCCGGAGAACCGATGAATGCTTGCGCAGTGTCTTGGAACGGGACAACTGGCAGCTGCTCGATGCCGTCAAAGAGAATCGCGTGTATATCCTCGATTCGGATATCGCAAGCGGGCCTCGTTATCTTGTCGGCCTCGCCGAGCTTGCAGCATGGTTGTATCCTAATGCCTCCGTCCCTTCTAGCAAGCGGATTCATGAGGAATGGGCCAATGCGGCATGGATACCCATGTATAAGAAAGATGATGGTGGGCAAGGTTGATAGCAGTTTATTTGTGTGAACTGTTTTGTTTTATTATGTTTTTAAAGGTCCGATCATCACTGGCGCAGTACTAGAAAAGAGCGCTGAAAGCACGAAAGCCATAGACAGCTGAACGGATAGGAGACGGTCACGTGCAGTATCAGGTTTCCTTTTGTGTCCATATGACATCTTATATTCGGCGATATCATTTGGTACACCACGTTTAATATGTAATAGCTTATATAAAAACTTGAATTGAGGAGTAAACTATTATAGTGATGGACCACATGCAGGAGGACGGGTATGTGGAAATATTTTTTGTGTCTTATGAGCATGTTGCTCACTTTGACCGCTTGGGGATGCAGCCTTGCGCCTCAACCCGTCGCCCGGCCTGTAACAGGGCAACAAACCCTTGAGGCCGCCGATCACTGGCGCATCCTTGCCCAGCAAATCGTTAAAGAGATGCAGCTCACCACTGGAAGTTCCGTCTATGTCTCAGAACAGGATCGTTCTCCTTTCGGACGAGCCTTTACGACACTTCTCCGGCATGAGGTAGCTGCTTCCGGGGCGCGGCTCAGCAGAGCCCGTGAAGGCTCCCTCTGCATTGATTGGGGTGTTCAGATCATTAAGTATAGTGAACCCCGGCAGACCATTCATGTTTACCCGGGGACCATCGCCGCGATTACGGGAGGCGGAATCGGCGCTGGCTACATTATCAAGAACCGGCCGAGTTCATGGCCGGTTGTTGGTGCCGCGGGAGCCGGGCTTTTAGGTGAGGCGGCGAATTTACTGGATATGGCCACTCCAAAGTACCCTATTGATACCGAAGTCCTCATAAATATTACAGGGGCAGTGGATGGGGCCGTAACCTACGATTATTCAGGTCTTTTCTACATGCGTGCGAAAGATTCCGACCAATATTGGGAACGTCCGCCATTTAGAGGAAAGGAGCAGCCCATGCAGGCCAAAACATACAGAAGCGTAGGGAATTAGCATGAATACTGCAAAGATCTGTGTGTTTGGGCTTGCACTTTTTTGTTTATGTGGTTGTACGGACAGCCACTATGAGATGAAACAGGTTCCTCCGCAGCTTTCCCAAGCGGAGATGTCGAGGACGGATATCGTAAAGGTCGGATACGAACTTGCGGATGGCCTCATCAAAAATCTACATGCTCCCCTCAATGAAGGGGAGACGGTCATTGTTGCCAGTTTCGCGGATGTGGACAATTTGACGCAGTCTTCGACGGTGGGAAGGCTGCTTGGGGACATCGTGGGGTCACGCCTTTCACAGCAGGGATTTACCGTTGTCGATATACGTACTCGGCAAAACTCTATTTTTATTCAAGAGCAGGGTGGGGAGTTCGTACTCAGCCGAGATGTGAGAGCGTTGAGCAAAGCCAATAACGCCGCTTACGTGGTAGCTGGTACCTTTGGGCGCCTCGGCAAGTCCACAGTTGTCTCCGTGCGCATGATCCGTGCCTCCGATAATGTTATTTTGTCCTCCGCTGATGGTGTGTTGGTTCGCGGACGATAATCCGCAAGAGCAGAGGGTGAGTACTTGAGCTGAACGCGCGGGACTGGAAACGGCGGAATGAGAACATTGCACGAATGCCGGGAACTGGAGTGGTTAACGGTATTTAATCTATTGAAGTCACACGAGTTTCTTTTGGGGCTTTCGTTAATATGGCTTTCTCAAAACGGTTTATCCCTCTGTTCCTTAGATTGAGCGTTGGGAACAGGCTTAAAACAAAGACCCGGCCAATGACCGGGTCTTTGCCTCTATTCTCCTGAGAGGGAAGGCAGAGTTTCCTTATGCGGCGGCGGTGCGTGGGAAGACAATGCGGTAGCCAGCCCACACGGCGCAGATGCATATTACGGCATTGAGGAGAATGTTCAGACCTGCGAGCATGAGATCGCCGGTATGGTAGAGGTTAAACGTATCGAGCGAGAAGGTGGAGAAGGTGGTGAAACCGCCGAGGAAGCCGGTTCCAAGCAGGCTGTATCCCACCGTGAACGGTTTTCCGCTGCGTTTCATGGCTCCTTGCAGCAGGCCCATGAGAAAACCGCCGAGCACGTTGATGCAGAGGATGCCGAGAGGGAAGGTCATGGTCAGGCCGCTCATGATTGCGGCATTCAGCTTGAAGCGGCAGACCGCCCCCGCCGCGCCGCCGCACAGGACAGCAATGGTGTTTTCGATATACGACATGCCTTCCTCCTACTGAACCATCAGGAAAAAGCCGAAAGCGGTCCCACAGAGGCACAGGACCATATTGACGACGACGTTGGCGATGGCCTTTCCGGGCTGTCCGTCGCGGAAGGCGGCGAACGTATCCATGGAGAATGTGGAAAACGTGGTCAGTGCTCCGAGAAAGCCTTCGCCAATGAAATCGTGCCACGGGATAAAGGGAACGGCATTCATCTTGATTGCCCCTACAAGCAGTCCCATAATAAAAGAACCGAGCACGTTTACAAATAGGGTACCGTAGGGGAACCCCTTGCCGAACCATGCGGCGAACCACGCGGAGATCTGGAAGCGGCAGTAAGCGCCGAGCGCGCCTCCGCCCGCGACCCAAAGTGTTCCGGCCAATTCAGTCATGTTGTTTCCTTTCGAAAAAGGCCGGGGAGCTGGCCCGGCCTTTGAGAGTTACATCTTGTAGGCTTCTTCGCCGTGCAAGGACTCATCAAGCCCCGCCTCTTCCTCTTCCTTGGTGACCCGGATCGGCCCCCACGCGCTGATGACCTTGAAGATGATGATGGTCACAACGAAGGAGTAGACCGCCACGATGATCACGCCGAGGAGCTGCATGAGGAATTGATGGATGCTGGCGTTCACCTTGTCGATGTTGCTGCTGGCGAGAATGCCGAGGAGCAGGGCGCCGGTGACGCCGCCCATGCCGTGGGCGCGCCATACTTCGAGCGCATCGTCGAACCCGAGGCGTTCCTGCACATACTTGGCGTAGTAGCATACGGAGGAGCCCACGGCGCCGATGATGATCGCGGCCCACGGTTCCACGTACCCGGCGCAGGGGGTAATGGTGGCGAGGCCGGCCACGGCGCCGACGAGCACGCCGGAGAAGGAAGGCTTGCGGTCATAATGCCAGTCGTAAAGCATCCAGACGATCATGGCGATGGAACCGGCGATGGTCGTGTTGGTGAAGGCATAGGCGGCCAGGCCGTCGGCGGCGTATGCGCCGCCCGCGTTGAAGCCGAACCAGCCGAACCACAAGAGGCCGGCACCCACGGCGACCAGCGGCAGGTTGTTGGGTACGGTCGGTTCGCCGGGCTTCATGTCGTCACGCCGTCCGAGGAAAATGACCGAGGCAAGCGCCGCAAAACCGGCGCTGACGTGGATCACGATACCGCCCGCAAAGTCCATTACGCCGATCTTGGCGAGGAAGCCGCCGCCCCAAATCCAGTGGCAGACGGGAATGTAGATGAAGATCATCCACAAGATGAGGAACTTCAGGTAGCCGCGGAAGTTCAGCCGCCCGGCGAACGCGCCCGTGATCAGCGCCGGAGCGATGACGGCAAACATAAGCTGGTAAGCAAAGAACAGGATGAAAGGCACAGTGCTCGCATAGACGGGGCTCGGAGCGATCCCCACCTTATCCAGCGCGAAGTGGTAGCTGATGTCGCCGAACAGGCCGCCCACATCCGGCCCGAAAGCGAGGCTGAACCCGCCGAAAATCCAGATGATGGCCGTAACGCCCATGGAAATGAAGTTCTGCATCATGATGGTCAGCACGTTCTTTTTGCGGACCATGCCGCCGTAAAACAGCGCAAGGGCGGGCGTCATCATGCACACCAGCGCGGTGCAGAGCATAACAAAACCTGTATCGCCCGTGTTGAGGGAAAGCATATGGCTACTCCTTGTTGAGGTTGAGGATGATCAGCTCTGATAGTTCTTCGGGAGCAGATCGATGTTGGGCAGCAGGAAAATCCATGCCGCGACCACAAAGGGGAAGGTCAGGGTCGGAATGCCATAAACGTTCAACAGCACGTTGAGCGCACCCTGCGCCACCACGGTAAACACGGTGCCGAGGAAGGTGTAGCAGACGACCCGCCAGTTGGGATTGTAGAAGGTTGTGCCAAGGCCGATGGCGGTCAGCACCGCGCTGAACTGGAACAGCCCCGCGATGATGGCCGTGGAGCCGCCGCCTAGGATGAGAGCCGTGCAAATGGCGATGATGGAGCCTACGAAGGCGAATACCGCCGCCCAGATGGAACTCACCGCAAGGCCGATGAGGAACAGGATGCCCGTGATCACGTTGTTGATCAGGAACACCTGTGATACGCCGGCGAACGCCGCCCTCCAGAACTGTTCCATGTTTAGGGCGAACAGGTCGGACGCTGCGGGCTGCACAGAGATGGCGGGATGCGGAAGGCTGATGATCTGAATGTTGCCGAAATTGTAGGCGGCAAGCATCAGGAACCATGTGGTGATGACGAAGGGGCCGGTCATGGCCGAAACCTTCCACGTCCGCAACATGCTGGAGACGGCCATCATCAGGACGGTGGAAAAGATCGAGCCCGCCACGATGTACCCCCACAGCAGGGGCGTGGCCGCAAAGAAGGTCGGCAGCGCGCAACCTACGAGGATGCCGTTATAGCCGTGCAATCCCATGTTGATGTTCTCTCTGGGGGCTCTTAGAGCGTAAGCGGTAAGCGTACCCATGATCGTCCCGAGCACCGCGCCGATGCCTACGGAAATCATATGCGCGGAGTAGGCGCCCCAAAAGATGCCGACCAGGAAAAACAACCCGGTCAGCGGGTTGTTTTGGAACATGACCTGCCCGGCACCGCGCAGGCAGACGTCAATGAAGTGCACGACCGGATTCTGGGACGCGAGGGCGTTCCACGGGTTGGGTGAGTCTTTGGCGACAGCGTTCATGTTTTCCTCCGGATGATTGCCGGGTTGAATGGTGGCCTTGCGGCAGAAAAGGAGGAGCCCGCTTGTTGGAGCGGGCGTCCGGACGCGGGCGGCGGAAACCGCCGCCAGTGTCCGTCGGAGCTTCCTATCGGTCCGCGTCACTGCCACAGGAAGGCTTGCGGCAGATCCCGCCCGGCGACGGCTTTGCGCGCGATTTGCCAAAACTCCCGGATTTTGCCCCGGACCGATTCCGAGGTCATGCCGAGAACCTTGAAAATCAGCCCACATTCTCCCGGGAGCAGGGACGCCCCGTAGGCGAGGCGCGCCTCCCGATCCACGCCGGCCTCTACAGCCTCGCGCACCTGCATAGTCTTTTCCTTCGTGGTCATGAGGATGACATTGCCGAACACCTCATAGCCGTTCATGATTCCGGTCCGGGACAGATCCGTTTCGCGCGGGTCTATGATGAACTTCTCCACGAACAGCTTTTCACCGCTCTCGCGGCGGGTGGCCTCAATGGTCGAAGAGTAGAGGTCGAATCCGAACATTTCGTCTTCATGGTGGTATTTCCGCCCCGGCAGCACGACTTCGGCGTAGAGCAGGCTCCCGGTTTCCGCGACGGAAAGCCGGGTCTTGCTGAGGAAGCGCGAAGTACGGTGCGGGATGAGCGGATCGGGCATGTACTCCAGATAGCCTCCTTCCTCCACGACAATGTCCTGCAGCTGCGAGGCGTAGTTGGCATTCATCATATGAACCTTGGTCGCAGACTGCGTGGTGACATGGGCCTGCGCGTTTTTGCCGACCTCGATCTCCAACGCCATCCGGTCGCCCTGCAACACGCAACCCGTTGTCGTGATGATGAATATGCAGGGCATCTGCGGCATGGCCTCGTCCCAGTACAGCGCGCGCTGGACAAGGAACGGCACACGCCGATCCATAAACGCCATCACGCTGCGATCGCCCCGATCGGCGAACTCAAGCCGCAGGTACCCGTCTTTGCCGACCGTGCCGCTGGGCATCTGCGCCGGTTCATCCTGATAGGGGCGCAGTTCCGGAGCTTCGAGCCCGATCCGCGAAAGGGCCGCCTTGGCGAGCTCGACGCGGGCGCGGCTGCTGAGCTGACTCATGGGCAACCTCCTAGGCCGTTTTTTCGGCGGGCTTGAAATCAAACAGGGCGTCACGGATGATCATGTCCGTGAGTTCTTCGATGTTCTTGCCTGTCATGCAATTGGTAAAAATGAAGGGCTTGCCGTCGCGCATCTTCCTGGAATCGCGATCCATGACTTCAAGGCTGGCCTTGACGTAAGGGGCGAGGTCTTCCTTGTTGATCACGAGGATGTCCGACTGGCATACGCCGGGGCCGCTCTTGCGCGGGATCTTGTCCCCAGCGGCCACGTCGATGACGTAGATGAAGAAGTCCGCCAGCGCCGGGCTGAAGGTCAGGGTGAGGTTGTCGCCGCCGCTCTCGATGAAGATGAGATCGCTGTCGGGGAACTTGCTTTCCAGTTCTTCCACGGCGGCGAGGTTCATGCTCGGGTCCTCGCGGATGGCGGTGTGCGGGCACGCCCCGGTTTCCACGCCCACGATTTTTTCGGCTTCAAGGATGCCGTCCAGTTCACGCTGGACGTGCTTGGCGTCTTCGGTGGTGACCACGTCGTTGGTGATGATGAGCGGCTTGATGCCTCTGCGGATAAGAACGGGGGTGACGGCTTCGATGATGGCCGTCTTGCCGGAGCCGACCGGGCCGCCCACGCCGATGCGAGTGATTTTTTTCATTGCGTATTCCTTTTCAAAAAAGAGGTGGAGGAGCTTTCTGGAACGGATGGCCGGATCAGCCCATGAACAGACGCACGTGCGCCTTGACGTGGCTGGCGGCGAGGATGTCGGTCATGGGAGCGTAATTGGACATCTGTTCCAGTGGCGTCCGCATGGCGGTGCGGCACATGGCGTCGAAATCCCGCGTCAGGCTGTAGAGCACGCGCTGCATGTCAATATGGCTGATGCGCATGATGCGCATGGATGCGTTCAGGATGGTCATGGCGACGCCGTACTGGTGGACGGTGAGGACTTCGTCGAGCGTTCCGGTGTCGAGCTTCTCCTGCGTGGAGAGGCCCATTGCCACGAACTGCACGGCGAGGGAGACCGGATAGGTCCCCGGAGCCCTGCCGTCCTTGATGGCGTCCCGCCAGCCGATGACGAGGGGATTCTCGGTGATGTCCGCCCCCATCTCCGCGAGCTTGCGGCCCATGCGGGTGGCCATAAGCCTGGTTTCTTCGTTAAGCTTGCGGCACAGGACCTCACGGTCAACGCGAATCAGATCTTCCAGATCCCCGGCGAGGGCCGCGCGCGTCGCCCAAACGACGGCCACGGCATCGCCTTTCGCCGCCTGCTCGAGAGCCGTATGCGTATATTGACGCAAGGTTTCGGCATCGTGGACCACGCCTTTCTGGACGGCCGATTCCAGGCCGTTCGAAAAGGCGAAGGCCCCCACGGGGAGCATGGAGTCGCCGAACTGCATCATTCTGGAGAGGGAAAGAATATTTTTCACGGTATGCTCCGGGGCCTTAGTTGTGGCAATGGCCGTCGTGGCAATGTCCTTCGTGTGCGTGCGTGTGGTGATGGTCATGGTGGTGCGCATGTCCGTCGGGAGACGCGTGGGTGTGACCGCCGTCCATGGGGCGCTCCGTTCCGCCGAACAAACGGCGGGCCTGCGTAGGTTCGAGGAGATCCACGATCTCGGAACCGGGCGCAAAGCGGAAGGTGATGTCTTTAAAATGATGTGTGTTCATGACGGAATTCATGACGAGGCGGTTCACCGCCATGGGCACGTACACGAAGCCGTTCTGTACAATGGCTGGCCAGTGTTGGTTGCCGAGGGCATGTCCGAGCTGGACGCAGCGCTCGATGAGCTGATCGGCGGGCAGCTTCTGGAGGCCGCTCAGATCGATGATAAGCACCTCACACAGGTCGATTTTGCAGATGACGGCTTGTTTCGTTTTTTCGTCCCAAAGGAGGATGTCGCCGTCGTGCAGGAACGCGTTGCGGTCAAGGGATACCGCGATAGCTTGTCCCTTGCGGGTATCCTTGCGGAGCCTGTTTTTCTGAGCGTCCCATTGGCTGAGTTCGAGTGTATCGATGGTGGCGTCGGCCAAGCGGGCCTTCCACGCGGGATCGTTGCTGTTGCCAAGTACATTTTCTACAAGCTGCATGGGTTTTCCTTTATTGTGATGCCTCCGGCGACAAGGACCACCGGGGCAATGATTTCCCGGCTCCCTTGGAGCTGCCGCAACACGGCCTTGCAGCCGTATCCCGGCGGCTCCAAAGGCGTCGGGGAATTGTTTGGGAGTCCGTCGGAACGGATTCATCTCGAGCAGCCTCCCCACCCTTCAAAGTTCTTACAGGTGGGGGCTGGGGGAGGGCACTTTTTCCCAAAAGCGTCTTCCCCCAGTCTTTCAACATTTAACTGAAGAAGTAGAGCTGGCCGAGGGCAACCTTCTGGGCGGGTTTGACGGTGGCGTGCACGCCATCGACCTTGACCGCGAAGGTTTCGGGATCAACTTCGATTTTCGGCAGGTTGCCGTTGCGCACCATGTCGTGCTTGTTCAGGCCACGGATATTGCACACGGGTTCGACGCAGCTGCGCAGGCCGAGCTTTTCGCGGATGTTCCGTTCCATAGCGGCCTGTGAAACAAACGTGATGCGGGTGCGGGGCTTGGCAAGGCCCATGCCGCCGAACATCGGGCGGTAGTAGGTGGGCTGCGGCGTGGGCAGGGAGGCGTTGGGGTCACCCATGTTGGCCCAGCTGATCATGCCGCCCTTGATCACCATCTTGGGCTTGGCGCCGAAGAACTGCGGTTCCCAGAGCACGAGGTCGGCGTATTTGCCCACTTCCACGGAGCCGATGAGGTGGCTGACGCCCTGCGTGATGGCGGGGTTGATCGTCAGCTTGGCCACATAGCGCAGGACGCGGAAGTTGTCGTTGCCGGGCGCATCTTCGGGGAGTTTGCCGCGGGCGGCCTTCATGGCGTCGGCCGTCTGGATCACGCGCAGCCAGTTTTCGCCCACGCGGCCCATAGCCTGCGAGTCACTGGAGATCATGGAGATGACGCCCATATCGTGCAGCACGTTTTCAGCGGCGACGGTTTCGGCGCGTACGCGGCTTTCGGCGAAGGAAACGTCGGAAGGCACGTTGGGGTTCAGGTTATGGCAAACCATGATCATGTCGAACAGTTCCGACTGTGTGTTGATGCCGAACGGCAGCGTCGGGTTCGTGGAGCTGGGCAGCACGTTGGGATGGCTCGCCACGCGCAGGATGTCGGGAGCGTGGCCGCCGCCCGCGCCTTCCGTATGGAAGGTGTGGATGACGCGGCCCGCGATGGCGTCGATGGTGTCTTCCACGTAGCCGGATTCGTTCAAGGTGTCGGTGTGGACGGAAACCTGAACGTCCATGTCGTCGGCGACGCTCAGGGCGGCGCGGATCATGGAGGGCATGGCACCCCAGTCCTCATGCACCTTGAAGCCGCACGCGCCGGCCTCGATCTGTTCGACCAGCGGAACGCTGTTGTAGGCGTGCCCCTTGCCGAGGATGCCCATGTTCACCGGCATGGCGTCGATGGCTTCGAGCATTTTGCTGATATTCCACGGGCCGGGGGTAATGGTCGTTCCGTTGGTGCCGTCGGTGGGGCCGACGCCGCCGCCGAAGAAGGTGGTCACGCCGTTGGAGAGCGCGGCGTACCCCTGTTGCGGGGAGATGTAGTGAACGTGAGAGTCGATGCCGCCGGCGGTGAGGATGAGATGCTCGCCGGTGATGGCGTCGGTAGAATTGCCCACGATAAGATCAGGATCGACACCATTCATCATAGACGGGTTGCCGCTCTTGCCGATGCCCACGATCCTGCCGTCCCGGATGCCCACGTCGGCTTTGATGACGCCCTGCACCGCGTCGATGACGGTGACGTTGGTGATGACGAGATCAAGCACGCCGGCATCGCGGTTCAGGCGGGCATCGCCGCCCATGCCGCCGCGCAGGGTTTTACCGCCGCCGTACATGGACTCGTCGCCGTAGTGGCGCAGGTCCTTTTCGATTTCGACAAACAGATCCGTGTCCCCAAGCCGGATTTTGTCCCCAACGGTCGGGCCGAAGAGGGCAGCGTGTTCCTGACGAGAAATTGTCGGCATATGAAACTCCTTTCCGCCGCGTCGGTGGCGCGGAGATTACTTTTTGGCGTTCTTGAAGCCGAGCTTGTCGGCACGTTCTTCGTTGATGACCCGTTCGTGTTCGTCCCCGGTCCAGCCGTCCACGAGGTTGTTGAACCCGTAGGTGCCGGAAGTCCCGCCGATGGAGACGAGGGATACGGTTTTTTCATCGCCCGGCTCGAAACGGATGGCGGTCGTGGAGGAGATGTTCAAACGCATTCCGTAAGCTGCGTGGCGATCGAATTCGAGGGCGCGGTTCACTTCGAAGAAATGAAAATGGGAGCCGACCTGAATGGGGCGGTCGCCGGTGTTACGGACTTTGAGGGTGATGGTTTTGCGCCCCGCATTGAATTCAATGGGATCGGAACCAAGGATCAGGCCGCCGACCGGCGTTTTGGTCTTGTTCGGAGTCTTGTTGGTCATGGGAAAATCCCCCTTTAGTTGATGGGGTTGTGAATGGTGATGAGGCGGCTCCCGTCGGTGAAGACGGCTTCCACCTGCACGGTGGGGATCATTTCGACCACACCTTCCATGACGTCGTTGCGGGTGAGGACTTTGCGGGTTTCGGCCATGACTTCTTCGACGGTCTTCCCGGCGCGGGCTTCCTCAAGTGCGGCGGCGGAGAGCACGGCCACGGTCTCGGGATGGTTGAGCTTCAAGCCTTTGGCTTTCCGCTTGAGCGCGACATCAGCCAAGGTATGAATCATGAGCTTGTCGAGCTCGCGAGGAGTAAGGTGCATATGGACCTCCTTTGCACTGTCTGTAACACGCATTGTATGAATGTAACACGAATGTTTCATGACGAGTACATCACGTCATGAAGTAACCAAAGGTTAACAATGCAGAGAAAATATGAACAATTATAAAGTGTATTATATTGTATAGATATGCATTATATCTATTTTCATTGTTAAAAATGAAATACGATGTACGGTAATGTCTTTATATTCACATTATATGTATTATTTATATTATTATAATGGTAAAAGTGTATTATCTACATAAATATTGAAGAATTCATTATATAAATTTTATGTTTAATCTCTGTATGGAATAGCAATTGTACATTGTTTATAAATCAAAAAAAGAAAAATAAACAGAAAATGCAGTAGGACATGATTCAGTAGTGTGGATCACGCGGTGTGCCGCGTGCTGGCGAGAAAAGACATCGCGGAGGGGCCATGCCGGGAAAAAGAGACTTGACGTTGTTGTTCGGAGTCCGTTTGCTAAGCGCTATGGGGGTCACGCTGATTCTGCCGGTCATGCCGGCAATGGCGCGGACATTCGGCCTGAGCATTGCGGAGGCGGGCATGGTGGTTGTCTGCTTTACGTTGGCGGAAGCCACAATGACGCCTGTTGCGGGCGTACTGTCCGATCGGTTCGGGAGAATGGCGGTTTTGCTTCCGGCTCTGCTGGTATTCGCAGGAGGGGGGATTTTGTGCCTCTTTGCGGAGAGCTGGCGAGATGTGTTGATCTGTCGTGTCATCCAAGGGATTGGTGCTGGCCCGCTTGGCGTGCTCTACACCATCCTTGCGGCGGATATGGTGGATGAGAAGCATCTGCCGCGTATCATGGGGCGGCTTACGGCAGTTTCGAGCCTCGGGACCATCGTCTACCCCGTCATTGGCGGCCTGCTCGGAGAATGGTCATGGCGGGCGCCTTTTTTCGTCTTCACGCTGGCCCTGCCGACAGCGGTTTTGTCCCTCATGGTGACGCTGGAAAAACCGCAAGGGGCGATGGACTGGCGGCGCTACTGGAAGCAAACGGGGAATATCCTACGTGAGAGGCGGGCCATTGGCTTCTTTGTGCTGGTATTTTTGTGCTACTGCGCCATCTATGGGCCCATCAACACCTGTTTCCCGATGATGGCCGAAGCGAAGTACCACGCATCTTCGTCTCGTATCGGCCTTGTCTTTTCGTTCGTAGCCATCGGTTCCTACTTGGCGGCCGCAGGGCTCCCCCGCCTCCATGCAAAGTGGTCTTTCCGTACGCTCATCTTGGTTGCGGGATTCTGTTATACGCTGCCTCTGGCTTTTCTGGCCTCCGTTCCGGGTTTGTGGCTTTGCGCGGTGCCTCTGTTCGTTTCCGGTGCGGCGCAGGGGCTTTCCTTACCCATCATCAACGATAATGTGGCACTGCTCGGCACGCCCGATGACCGCGCCGCCATCCTTGCTGTAAACGAGACGTCCGTTCGCGTAAGCCAGAGCGTATCACCGCTCCTGTTCAGCATCATTTCCATGAAGTGGCTCTGGGATGGCGCCTATGCCTCCGGTTTTGCCGTGGGTATATTGATTCTGCTGGTAGCGTTTTTTGTGTTCGAACCCCGTACCGCTCCATCGCAGAAATAAAAAAGCGTTCACCCTCCAGCTCTCAGGGCAAACAAAAGGGCCGGGAAATGCTCCCCGGCCCTTTTGTTTGCAAAGAAAACTTTCCGTTAACCAGCATATTCTCAAAATTTAAAATTTCCGTATGTGCGGCGTCTTGACCGTTGCGGGGAGTACCGTCTGAGTATGGTCCCGTCGTTGGTTTTGGGACTGTGAAACGGGAAGGCTGTAAACAGACTGAGGCGTGCCTTGTTTATACGATATTCAGTTATATGCTATAAATATGGATGGCAATAGTGCTCTATAAAAAACTATATCAAAAAATAAAGCTGTATAGAGCATGGCAATGGCGTATTGTGCCGCTTTTCGTATGATAGCTTCTTGCTTCCAACGATGACCGTATGATAAAGAAATGTATCATTGATAAGAGAATGTCCATACTTTTACGGGGCCGTACATAGGCGAACAGGTTGTATTCCGTTTGTCTCGTTCTTTGTTATCGTTGGAGTATACGATGCCCAAAAGGCTTCTGTGCTGTATTTTTTTGGTATTGATGTGTGTCAGCGGCTGTGACGATGCACCGAAGCCGAAAATCGGCATTTCCTTTGGCGTGGGTGAAGCGAAGCGCTGGCCCGCCGAGAAGGGCTACATGGAGGAAAGGGCTCAGGAACTGGGGATGGAAGTGGAAACCCGTTTCAACAAGGCCGATGCTCCCAAAACCCAGATGCAGGATTGTTTTGAGCTGATCGACAGCGGTATCTCAGTGCTCATCCTTATACCGCGCGACGCCAGGAAAGCGAACGAAATCCTCGCGTATGCGAAGAAAAAGAACGTTAAGGTCATCTCGTACGCCAGGGCGGTGATGGGTGAAGACATCGATTTTTTTGTGGGCTACGATACCTACAGGATCGGGCAGAGTTTGGGGCTGCATCTTACAGAAAAGACCTATAAGGGAAATCTTGCCATTTTGAAGGGTGACAAGAACGATTTTAACTCCCCCTTGCTTTATGATGGCGCGATGATTTCTATCAGGCCCTTGGTGGAACGGGGGGCTATCCATATGATTCTTGACGAATACGTGAACGGATGGTCAGTGGATCTTGCGAAGCGTATGCTCACTGACGCCATCATCAAAAACGATTACAAGATCGACGCTGTTTTTGCCCACAATGACATTTTTGCCGGAGCCGCTGCCGAGGTCGTCAAGGAGCTTGGCATCAAGAATCCGGTGATCATCACGGGGATGGACGCCGAAACTCCCGCGCTCAAGAGACTGCTCAAGGGAACGCAGGACGCCACCGTGTACATGGACCTTAAATCGATGGCGTATACGGCGGTCAATGAAGCCTACAACATGGCTACCAAGAAGAAGCCCAACGTCAACTCCGAGTTCGATAACGAGAGCAAGTTTAAGATCGACGCTTTCCTTATCAACGGGAAACTCATTACACGTGAAAACATAGACAGAGTGCTCATCGCTCCGGGCCACTTCACACATGAACAGATTTACGGCAACTGAGTAGTCTTCCGATTGCTTTTTGCAAGAAGGCCGGGACAATCCCGGCCTTTTCTCTGCCTTTTAGCCATCGGAGCATCGGCTATCGAAGGGCTTTGAGGTAGTCGTCCGTAACGGCGTTCATGCGCCGCAGGCGCTGCCGGTCTTCCTTGCGTACCATGCCGATGCTTTCATAGAATGCGGCAATGTCTGTAAGCCAGTTTTGAAGTTTGCTTTTGCCTTGTGCGTCATCAAAGAGGGCAAGCTGTTCCTCGAGATTGAACACCGCATGATTCGCCAAATCCTTTGCGGCGATTTCGGAGGTAAGTTTGCGCCCCGTCCATTCTTCATAAAAGCGGACATAATCGGGGACGAGCGTTTCGACGGGCGTTTCCCGCATGAATGTGATTACCCTGAGGTACATCTTCAAGAACGCCTCGACCCGTTCCGGATACTGGATAGCGTACTCATGATTGGCGACGATGAGGACGGGCTGAGAGACGCCGCAATTGCTGGACAAGGCGGCCGGTTTGAATCCCTTGGCGTCAGCATCGTAGGTCAGAGGAGCCCACAGTGCCACAACGTCGCCAAGTCCGCCCGCGAAAGCCCCGAGCGCCTGTACCGGAGACATATACTTGACGCGCACATCTTTTTCCTCAAGGCCCAATGACTTGAGCCATGCCGCCATCATATAGTGGGCGGAAGTGCCTTTCGGACAGAGTATCTCTTTTCCCTTGACCGTGGCTTGATCGCCGTAGATGTCAGGATAGGCCGGGTTTGTTCCCTTGATGCTGAGGAGCGGGCTGTCGGCGCGGACATAGAGGGCGTTGGCGGCGGATTCGTCATTGGCGACGGCAATGATGTCGAGGCGCTCGCTCAGTGCTGCGGTAAGCGCGGGGACAGCCCCACAACCGGCAATGGCCCAATCGTAGGCAAGCACGCCCTCCACAATGGCCTTGCCCGAGTCAAAGCGGAGCATGGTGAGATCCAGCCCGGCTTCCTTGTCCCATCCTTTCTGCTTGGCATACCAGACGGCGAAGGTTTCGTGTTCACCCAGCCATGCCGTCTTCATGGGGATGGGTGATGCGGACCGGGCGGGAGTGCTCCAGGCCAGCGCAAGAAGCACCAGACAGATACCGACGAATGACCGTTTGAATCCCATAACGCACTCCTCTCAATGGTCCCGGACCGCCGCGATGGCGATCCGGGAGAGCCGTCGCTAGTTGAACTTGTTTTCCCGCATGATGTCGCCGATGGTCTTCCACATATTGTCGAGAGCCTTCTGGAAATCCTCGGCGGACAGATAATCGGTGGTCAGGCCGGCCTTGGCGAACTTGGCCTGCACGTCGGGATCGGCGAGGGCTTCCTTGACGAGATTCTGCATGGTCAGGATACGGTCTTCAGGGACGCGCTTGGGGGCAACCAGGCCATGCGAAGAGGCAAAAGTATACTCGGGGCCGATCTGTTCGGCGAAGGTGGGCACGTCTGGGAATTCAGCGAGGCGTTCGGGGCTGGATACGCCGATCATGGTGAAATCGCCGGAAAGGACATAAGGCTTTTGGTTGGTGGTCACGCCAAAACCGCTGGTGACATGGCGTCCGAGGAGGGCTGTGGAGACTTCATGGCCGCTGGTGTAGCTGACATGGGGGAGATCGACGCCGGGGAACGCCTTCAGCAGGCGGCTCATGAACAGGCGCTGCGTGGAGAGGGCTCCGTGGGTGGCATAATTGTACTTTCCGGGGGTTGCCTTGGCTGCGGCCATAAGCTCGTTGATGGTCTTGATGCCGGAGTCGGCGTTTACGGCGAGGCTCAGCCACATATTGGTGACTTGCACCACAGCGCGGAAGTCGGCCAGCGTATAGCCGGTCTTCTTGATCTGCGGCGTGGTCGAGAAGGTGGCTATTGCCGGGAAGCCGAAGGTATAGCCGTCGGGACGGGCCTTGGCCACGTCGAGCATGGCGGGGGCCCCCGCGCCGCCGGCCTTGCAGACGATGTTCAGCGTGATTTGGTGCTTGTTTTGAAAGTACTCGGCCAGGATGCGGGCTGCGATATCCACGGCTCCGCCGGGGCCGAACGGGATAATGATGGTAACGGGCCGATCGGGATACGCGGCGGAAGCGGTGCGAGGCAGGCCGGACAGCAGCAGGGTGCAGACGAGGAGGGCGCAAAACAGGGCTTGAAGCTTCTTCATGGTCTCTTCCTTGCGAGGGTAAAGGTTACAGGGAAACCTTCGCGGCGGGTGCGAATGCCCGTGCGGCCTGAATGGCCGTGAGCGCCGCGAGTTTGCACCGGGGAACAAAGGTAGACGGAATCATGTATTCATCCGCGGAATGCAGGTTGGAGCCTTCCGGCCCCATGCTGCATATCGCCGGAACGCCGAGGACGCTGGAGCAATAACCGGACTCAGCCGTCCCCTTGGAGGGTGCCGAGTGGACGGAATACCCGATGAGTTCCCCGGCCTGTTCAGCCAGGGAAAAAAGCTTCATGACGCCGGGAGTGGGGACAAGCGGAGGAAGGCGTACGCCGCCGCTGATGTGTGAACTCGTGCCCGGGATATGGTTCTTTGCGGTTTCAGCGCGGAGCGCTTCAGCCAGTCTCCGTCCGGTTTCAAGCGTCTTGAACGTAATATGGACGCGTGCGGAAGCATTGGGAGCGACCGAGTTCGCAGACGTTCCGCCGTTGACGAGCCCCGTGTTGACCGTGGTGTCGTGGTCAAGATCCACATAGGCATCGAAAGCGAGGATCTTGTGGGCCAGTTCGAGGATGGCGGAAGCGCCGTCCTGATAACAGCGCCCCGCGTGGGCGGATATCCCCATGATTTCAAGGAACATGTGGCCTGAACCTTTACGTTCCAGCGTCACCCCGCCGCCGGGATAGCCCGGTTCGGTACAGATGACGGCCTGCGCGCCGTTGAGCTGCTCGCCCAGAATGGGGGTTGTGGAAGGGGAACCGAGTTCCTCGTCGGGCGAGAACGTCAGCGTCATGGGGACGTCCATCAGGCCGAGTTCCTTGAGGGCTCTGGCGACAAACATGTTTTGGACAATACCGGCCTTCATGTCAGTCACGCCGGGACCCGTGGCGCGATCCGCCGCGCGATCAAGCCGGAAAGGACGCGCTCCCGCCGTACCCGCAGGGAAGACGGTGTCCATATGCCCAATAAAGGCCACGCCGGGTCCGCATTCCACAGAATGGGTACGCGCCGAGAAGACATTGCCAAGGCCATTCATCCACTGCTCGTCAGCCGGTGCGGGCTTTTTCGGAAGTTTTGCCGTGTGGAAACCGGCCTCCGCAAGCCATCCTGTCACCACTTCGCCTACCTTGTTCACGTCGGCGGCATCGTTGGTGAAGGAATCCATGTTGACGATGCGTTCCAGCATGGAGAGCATTTCCGGTTCCTTATCGGAAAACCATGCATCAATCCGTTCCTTACATTGAGAAAGTTCCATAGCTGAGGCTCCTTTTGAGGATTACGCCGCTGCCTTGCGACCGGCGCGGAAGTCGTCGTAAACGGGCTTGAGGAGAACGAGCAAACTGACGAGCAGAATGATGCAGGCCACAGGGCTGGTATAGAAGATGCTGTAGTCGTTCTGGGAAATCGTAAGCGCCCGGCGGAAATTGGCTTCGGCGATGGGCTCGAGGATCATGGCGAGCAGGAGCGGCGGCTGGGGAAAGTCGCACTTGATCATCAGGTAGCCGACCGTTCCGAAGATGGCCACGACAAGCAGGTCGAAGGTGGAGTTGTTGACCGCATAGCCGCCGACCACGCACAGGGTGATGACGATGGGCATGAGCACGGCGCCGGGGATGGCAATGATCTTGCCCGCGCCGCGTACTGCAATGAGCCCGCACACCAGCATCATAATATTGGCGATGATGAAGGCGGCGAAGATGCCGTATACGGTAACGGGATGTTCTACGAACAGGAGCGGGCCGGGGGTGAGCCCCTGAATCATGAGCGCGCCGAGCATAATGGCGGTAATGATGTCTCCGGGCACCCCGAGGGTCAGGAGAGGGATCAGCGCGCCGCCGCATACCGCGTTGTTGGAGGATTCCGTTGCGGCGATGCCCTCCACACAGCCCTTGCCGTACATTTCCGGCGTCTTGGAAAAGCGTTTGGCCTCCGAATAGGCGAGGAAGGATGCCGCACTGACGCCCGTAGCCGGGATGATGCCGATAAGCGTGCCGATGACGGAGGAACGGATGAAGTTCACGACGTTGCCCGTCAAATCCTTGAGCGAGATGCCGCGCTTCGATACTGTGCTTTCCTTAAGGGACACGCCACGGACTACGTCTTCAACGGTTACGAGCACTTGAGAGACGGCGAATAAGCCGACAAGCACGGGAACCAGAGACAGGCCGTTGAAGAGATTGGGGTTGTCGAAGGTATTGCGCATGTCCCCCGTTACGGGATCGAGGCCGATAGTGGCGAGGAACAGGCCCGCAAGCGCGGAAATGAGCCCTTTGACGAGATGCCCGGACGACAGCGAGGCCACCACGGTAAGGCCGAACACGGCCACCGCGAAATATTCGGGAGCGCCGAAGGACATGGCCGCCCGGGCCAGCATTGGAGCGATGAAAATCAGAGCCAGAGCACTGACGATGCCGCCGACGAAGGAGGCTATGGTAGCCATGTCCAAAGCCCGGCGGGATTCTCCGCGGGCCGTGAGGGCGGGGCCTTCAAGCATGGTCGCGGCGGCGGACACAGTACCCGGCGTGCCGACGAGAATGGCGGTGATGCAGCCGCCATAAATGGCTCCCACATACATGCCGAGCAACGCGGAAAAGGCTTCCACGGCGGGCATACCGAAGGTTAGGGGGATAAGCAGGGCCACCCCCATGGCTGCGGTAAGTCCTGGAAGCGCGCCAAAGATGATGCCAAGGGTGACGCCCATAAGGTTTGCCAGCAGGGAGCCCATGGAAATGGCGTTCATGATGCCGTCAAAAATGTTCGCTAACATAAATCCTCTCCAATCCGTCATAGAGATTATCTGTAAAGGAGTTCCGGGCGGCTAGGGGAGCAGAACCTGAAAGAACCAGCCGAAAGCGAAGACGAGTACCGCCGTCGTCAGGACGGCTACGGACAGGATCTCGATGGGCTTGCGTCTGCCCAGCAGTGGAAGCGCTATGAGGAGGAAGAGGAAGGTGCTGATGCTGAATGCCCCGTTAGCCTGAAAGGGCGGATTTTCCATATTCAAGAAGAGCTCGCCGAGTCCAGTCAGGGTAACCAGGTATAGGTAGAACAAGCCGATGAAGGCGAGGATCTTCTTGAAAACCTTGGATTCGGGCCAGTATACTTTAACGGGGGAGCGGCGGAACCCCTGCACGATGAGAACAAGGCTCAGCGCGGTCAGGAGCACGAGAATACCGGCGGGAAACGCGCCGGGGCCGACATGCTCCATGCCTCCGGCATCCGGCAGGGTAGCGACGCTATAAGCGCCGACGCCGCACAGCCCAAGCAAAATGAAACCGCTGACGACATCTGTGGGACTCTTCATGGCTGTTCCTCTTGGTGGTTCAAGTAGGGGTATGGTTACAGGCATTCGCCGACATACGCACACCGGCGGCAATAGCCGTACGGCGGAACACTTTCTGAGCTTAGGAACGGATATATGGATTAGGTACGTGAGCCCCTATGGGCGCTGCGGCGCGCTCACCTCCTTGGTGCTTAAGCTTTCAGCAATGGTTCCCCGCAGGCAGAGGGTGGAGATGGCAGTCATCTTGCTAGTCCCTTGCCGTGACGAAAAGGTGTTTGTGAACGATGGTATCGAGATGTTCTTCGACGGCTTTGCGGCAATCTTCAGCGGACTGCCGCTCAAGAGCATCAATGATGCGCAGGTGGGAAGCGACTGAGAACTGGTGCCACGATGCGTCGCGTAAGTCCGCGGTCCGACCGCCGGCGTACTGCTCGTTCAACAGAGCCACGGTATTGATGAGCAATCTGTTGCCCGAACACTCTGCCAGGCAGAGGTGGAATTGGGCGTCCAGCTCGCCGTCATCCCCGTCGATGAGTATGCGGCGCTGTTGATCGCAGGCAATGATCTTCAAGCGGTCGAGCTGCTCGGGGGTGCGGCGGAGCGCGGCAAGTTCGGCTACCGCGGGTTCGAGTATCCGGCGATATTCCATGACTTCGTCAAACAGGTGTCCTTCCGAATCCACCGCCTCAAGAATGGCGCTCCTGAGAGGTTCCATGTCTGGCACTCTGACATATGTGCCGTCGCCATGACGGCTCTCAAGGAGCCCCCGCTCGGCAAGGGCATGGATGGCCTCACGGACGCTGTTTCGGGAAACGCCAAAGGACTCCGCCAGAGCCCGCTCCGGGGGGAGCTTGTCGCCATCCCGGAAATGGTTCTCGGCCATGAATTGCCGGAGGCGCTCCGAGAGCTTCTGGTAGTGCCGGGGGCGGACGGTGGTAGGCAAGGGTGTCTCTTTGAGCATCTGAAACCTTTCCTGTTAATTGGTAAGACCAAAATGTCCGATTGTTCTTTTCCTGTCAACCATTTTGAAAGTGTCAAACCAATGTGTTTATGTATAAAGTATATATAAACAATATGTTATTGATAATAAAGTGTGGGTATATTTTTCTGCTTTGTAGAACAGTCGGCACAGTGGAAGGAAAAGGGCTTCTTGGTGGCTTGCAAAGATAAGGCCAAAATACAGCTGATTGGTTGGGTGACTCAAAAAGTGAATTCAATTGGTATGATTTTATGTAATACTTTACGAACAATGAGTATATTGCAAAAGACAGAAGAAGGGAGCGTGATGCCGTGACGTGTTTTTTTGTTGTGACGATGTAAGATGGTATAAATTGGTTTGATAGTATTGTGCACAATATTTTCACTGGGATAGTATGCTTAGTTGGATAGTTTTATGAACTGATGTGAGGTGCTTTCCGGCTTTTGAACCTCTTCAAAAAGACATTACCCTGCGATTACAGACCGTTCGTCCTGTGTGACTGGCTTTGCTTATGGCCAAAAGGTCTCAGCTGGAGCCGCGCCTTTTCTTGAAGGGATGAGCTTGCGTTCATGTGGGCGGGCGCGTAATCTCCTCAAACAATAGTCTATTGATACCTTGCTATAGCCCTTCCCGTTGGGAGGAAGCCGTAGAGGAAAGGAGTGCTCCATGTTTGAGTCTGCGGCATTGGGCCGGAGTTATCCGGCAAAGGAATATGCAGCTCTTGAAAACGACCTGCGCATGAAGCTGTTCAAGGCGCAGGGGACCTGCATTGAGCACAAACTTCCCGTCTTGATTACCATAGCCGGGGTGGACGGTTCCGGGCGCGGCGCCGTCGCCAATATGCTTTCCGAGTGGATGGACGCCAAGACGATCCGAAATCATGTCTTCTGGATGCAGACGGATGAGGAGCGAACCCGCCCTGAAGCATGGCAGTTTTGGAACAAACTGCCTGCCGGAGGCGAAATCGGGGTCTTCTTGGGTGGTTGGTATGGTGGCACCATCAGGCGTTTTTGTTGCGGAGATATCGGCGAGAGGGAGTTCAATGCGTCGATGGAACGCTGGAGGAGGCTTGAGCATACGTTGGCGTCATCCGGGACTGTCATCGTCAAGCTCTGGCTTCATCTCGGTAAGAAGGTCCAGAAGGCCCGTTTGAAAGATCGCCTGAAGCATCAGGAGATCCACCACTTCACCCCTTATGACAAGAAGAGTGCCGAGAACTATGACGGCCTTGTGAGCGCGGCAGCCAAGGCCATTACTCTGACGGACAGGGTGGATGCCCCTTGGACCGTCATCGACGCATATGACGGCAATTTCCGTAATGCGTCGGTAGCCCGGGCCATTATTGCGGCGGTTGAAGCGGCGGTCGCCGTGAAGCGGCAGAATGCGGTCCCAGTGGTTCCAACAAAAGCGAGTGAAGAAGAGATAGGGCAGATTTCCGCTCTGGATGCCATCGATCTTTCCAGGACGTGCGAACGCGGCGTATACAAGAAGGAATTGGCCGAATTACAATCGGAATTGTACGATTTGACGTATAAAGCCTACAAGAAGGGCATTTCCAGCACGATTCTTTTTGAAGGCTGGGATGCGGCGGGCAAGGGGGGCGCTATCCGGAGGCTGACGGCGGGCATAGACGCCCGGATTACCCGGGTCATCCCTGTCAGCGCTCCGACTGACGAAGAGCTCGCCCATAATTACCTGTGGCGGTTTTGGCGTCACATTCCGCGGGCGGGATTCGTCACGATTTATGATCGCTCATGGTATGGCCGGGTGTTGGTGGAGCGGGTGGAAAAACTGACGCAGCCGGAGGATTGGAAGCGTGCTTATGCGGAGCTGAATGACTTTGAGGAGCAGCTGCAGGAACATAACAATATCCTGCTCAAATTCTGGCTGCACATTTCCCCGGACGAGCAACTGCGGCGGTTCAAGGAGCGGGAAGAGATCCCGTGGAAAAATTATAAGATCACCCCGGATGACTGGCGCAACAGAGAAAAATGGCCCGCCTATGTGGAAGCCGCCGATGAGATGTTCCTCAGGACAAGTACGGAATACGCGCCGTGGCATATCATTCCAGCCGAAGACAAAAAATGTGCGCGGCTGGATGTAATACGGATATATCGGGACGCCCTCAGGAAGGCCTTGGAACAGAAAAAGAAGAAATGAACCCCGTAGGCGGATTGTCTCGGGAGTGCCGGAAGGATGAATGGCTCCTGAACCTTCTGATCTAATAGAAAAACGCGCCCTCCGTTCCATTAAGAACGGAGGGCGCGTTTTTTAGACTCAAAAGTAAGGCTTCATCGCTCCATTGTCCTTGCCTCTATGTAAGGCAAGGCACTGTTATGAGGAGCGATGTCTGATTTTTTTCTGAACAAGGAGGTTGACGCCTATGGTCGTCAGAACGGAAAACGTCATCCAAAGCACTCTTCCAAGGGGGGACCATTCACTGAGCGGCGTATACTTCCAGAACAGGAATACATCAAACATGAACCAGAATACCGCTGCAAGGGCAAAAACAATCAAAAGAAGAAAAAAGTAAAAGATACGTTTGATGATAAACTCGAATTGGGGAAATTCCATAGCGTTTTCTCTGAAAAAATACGTTTATGAATGTCTAACTAAATACAACGTCCAGCCTAAAGCCACTTTTCAACAGGCCGGATTGGAAAGAAGGTCAACATCTGTAAGGCGTTTTCACTCGCAATGCAGTTTGCCCGATAGGCCGTACACACGGCTATATCCCTTCATGGACACTGATCTGTCATATACAGAATACCAGGAACTGTCTAGAAGGTACCATCATTTTTTAGGAAGGAATGGGAACTTTCGAAGGGCAGGAGCGCGCATAGCCAGAACCATTCCGGATAGCGGTTGCGTCCCTTACGGCATCGCGCTATCACCGTCCGAGCATAAGCCTAGGGAAAGGAGATAAGCATGGACTTCATAAAGGTATACGAGCGGATCAGAGAGCGTGGCATGGAGGCGGAATGGGGAACCCTGAACAATGGCTTGCCGCAGATCAGCGTGCGGGTTTTGGGGATTACCTTTTTCGTCGTGCCAGATCATTTCCCCGGGTATGAGAAAGCGGAGAGCGATTTCATCTGCCTCAGGACCTTCATGCCCATGGAAACGGTCAATGTGCGCCACAAAGCGTTCCTTGATGCCGCCTTCAATAAAATTGCCAGCAATATCCGAATGGTAAAAATATACAGTGTGGAAAATGATGGTATCCTATACGCCTTTTTTGAGGTACAGGTGCTGAGTACACCCGAGGATTTTGCCCAAAGGCTATCCCCGTATGCGAATGAGTGTGTGCGTGCCATCAGAGAGGTGGCGGCATTCGTCAACAGTCATCCTTCGCTTGCGGAGAGTTGAGCGAAGCTGTCGCTGACAAATAAAAAGCCCTATCCGGTCATTCTCGGATAGGGCTTTTTTTCAAGTGCGGCACAGCCCTTTATTCTTCAAAGGTTCCCTTTTTGCACAGCGTTCCTTCCCGCATCATGCACTCGCCGCGCGCGATAACGGTATGCAGGGCCAGATCGGGCGCGAGCAACAGGATGTCGGCATCGGCGCCGACCGCGATATGTCCCTTCCGGGAGAGTGAGAAAGCCTGAGCCACGTTGCGGGTAATGGGGCAAAGCGCTTCGGAGAGCGGCATACCTTCCTTTACACAGTCAGCAAACTCCGTGTGGAGGCTGCCGAGATCAGAGGCCACAAGCCCGCGGACACTGCCGTCGTCTCCATAACGGGCCGCGCTGCCGTTGCCGTCCGAACTCATCAGGATACGTTCCTTGGCGACTCCCTGACGCATGGCTAAAGCGATGGCTTCCGATGGCTTCAGCGTTTCCGGCCCTAGGGTTTGGACGTTCAGGCCGGAAGAAATATCCATGAAGCCGCCTTTGGCAACCAATTTGGCAGCTTCGGAAAAGGCGAAGGGGCTACGGTTGATGTGCGTGGCGATCAGGTGGCGCCCCAAGTGCGGCGCGCGTTCCAGCGCGGCGAATACACAGGAAAGCCCTTCCGCCGCCGCGCCGATATGCATGATCAACATGCCGATGAATCCGCGGAGCATCCCGCCTACGCGGGCTTCCGTGGCAACGGCAAGCAGGGTTTCGGCGGAAACGGGAGCGACTCGGTGGTCCGCAATGGCAATTTTGCCGCCGCGGACCTTTTCGATAAAGGCAATATCCGAACGGATTGAACCGGTCAGCGTCGGAGAAGGTACAGGATAACCTCCAGACATGATAAAGGAACTGACGCCTTCTTCTTCAAGGGAGTTCGCTTTGGCGAGTACGGCGTCAACATGCCGGGTTACACCGTCCGTGCCGAGAAGGCCACCGACAGTCGTCACACCCGAGCGGATAAGCTTTGAAAGCGGAAGGGGAGGGACCTGAGAAGAAAACCCCGCTTCACCGCCTCCTCCGGTAATGTGAACATGCGCATCGATGAATCCGGGAACGGCAAAAAGCCCTTTGCCATTCATTTCCTGCACCGATCCGAGCCATTCGGGGACGGAAACATTCTGTGCGATGGCGGCAATGCGATCATTGATGATCAGGATATCGTTGGTTCCAAGGGGGTCGGGAGAAAAAAGGGAGGCATTACGTATAAGAATGGTGGCCATGATACTTCCTTTGGGAGGAACCGCCGCCCTGGATAGGCGGCGGTTCAAGGGATAGGATGCGGGAGGGAGGATTACTCCGCTACGAACTCTTTGTTTTCTTCCGCCATTTCCTCGGGAGTGAACCGGGTCATGTTAATGTTAAAGGCCGCGTAAAGAATGGACATGAGGGGCGTAAGGTACAGGACGAACGCCCACGGTGCGTAATCCATATACGAGACGCTGAGCATACTCATGGGGAAGAGGGCATTGGAGGCCCAGGGCACAAGGGGGCCGCCGAGCGTTCCGGCGTCTTCAACGACGCGGGAGCAGTTTTCGGGGCGGTAGCCGCGTTTGCGGAACAGGGGAGCCATGACGGTACCGTTCATGACGATGCTGAAGTAGGCGGCGGCCGTCAGCATAAGCGTCCCGTAGCCGATGAACAGCGTGGCGAGTACGAGAGAAAGGCCGGAAGTCGCACGGCGGGCCACGGGTTCCAGCACGACGTCGATGATGCCGATGTGGCGAAGCATACCGCCAAGCCCGCAGGCAAAAATGACCAGTGCGGCGATGTCGAGCATACTGGTGATGCCGCCGCGGTTGAGCAGCTTCGCCAACATGGGATTGGCGAAATCAGCTTTGTAGCCGCTCCACATGGAGTTGAAGGCGGTCGTCAAATCCATACCGGCATACCCTACGGCGATGAGGACGCCGAAAAGCGCGCCGCTGACGATGGCGAGGACCGGGTTGGTCTGGCGGATCAGCAGGCCGAGCACCAGCAGCATGGGCAGGGCAGGGATAATGCCGATTTGGAAATGTTCGCTGATCCCGGAGAGGATGGCATTGAGCTGGGACGTATCGGCTACGCCAGAACCCTGCTTGAACCCGATGATCGCGTACAGGATAATGGTGATGATATAGGCGGGTGTGATCGTATTCACCATATGGCGGACATGCCGGAGCAACGGAACCCCGCTGACCGCAGCGGCCATATTGGTGGTATCGGAGAGGGGGGAAAGCTTATCGCCGAAGAACGCACCGCAGATAATGGAGGCCGCGGTAATACCGGGATCAAAGCCGAGGCCGGCGCCAATCCCCATGATGGCAAGGCCGACCGTTCCGATCGTACCCCATGAAGTCCCTGTCGTAAGTGACGTCACCGAACACAGGATAAGGCTTGTCACGAGAAACAGGCTGGGGGAAATGATTTGGAGGCCGACATAGATCATCACCGGGACCGTTCCGGCGGAAATCCATGCCCCAATGAGCGCGCCGACGCACATCAAAATGATAACGGCGCCCATAGCTCTCTGGATGAGCTCATAGGCGCCGACTTCGAGTTCCGTATACGTATAACCCAGACGCCGGGCAAACAGGGCACAGACGACCCAGCAAGACATCATGAGCAGGTGAAGTTTCAATTTGAAGAAAATCATCCCGCAGGCAATGATCGTGACGATGGAAAGCAGCGTGAAAAGGGCGAAGGCAAGTGTCGGTTTTTTATGCGTGGTCACAGTCGGTCTCCCTGTAGTTGCATTGTCGGGTTTGAAAAATCTGGAAGGCTCTTCCTTATTCCCGCAAGATACAGAGAATCCGATGTCATACTCGTCGTCCCGGCATTCAAAGTCGGAACAACTCCCGAGTCGTACGAGCTGAAGTCTGTTTTTGTCAGGTTTTCTATAGATAAGGAAAAGATTCGATTGCAGCTGGCATTCCAGATAATCGCTCCATTTGCCGGGCAGCGTGTGCGCCGGCATACCCACCATGAATTCAAGATCACGCGCCAGAATGGAGAGCAGGTCCTCAACGGTTCGTTTTCGACCCGGATCCTGGCAGACTCTTTTCAAGTCCTCCTTGAAGGTTGGTGTTGCTTCAATTGTTCTCATCGATGCTGGCCATAAGTGCTGTGACAGACTCGAAGGATTCCAGCGTGCCCACGTTCACGTCTTCCATAGCTCGGATTGTGCTTGTGTTGGGAACCCTGATTTCGAAAGGCAAAGCCTTTTCTGCCGCTACACGAACAAGGAGCAGACGCACAGCATCGGAAAGAGACAGGCCCATGCCGTCCAAGGCGGCACATGCTTCGCGCTTGAGCTTTTCGTCAACACGGATGTGGACCATTGTCGTACTAGCCATACTCACCTCGTATCGTATTTGAGTTATAATGCATCTCAATTGAGATACTGTCAATCTAACGTCCCGAAAAAAGGGACTGCCCAGAAACATTTCTTGTGTCCGTCTTCCGGATTTTTTATTATACCGTATTTACAGGATAATAGTTCTATTTGATCCCATGCGCGCACAAAAAAGAGGGCGGACCCGAGCCCACCCTCCCATATACCCGATTTTTTACGCGGACTATCAGGCATTTCCCCCGATTGCGGCCGTTTCTCTAGCAGCAGCCCTTTTATTGCCCAGCATGTGCAAAATGAACACACTGATGAGCAGCAGGACAAGGGAAGAGCCAAGGCTCCACCACAGATTGGCCTTGGTAAATCCGGCGACAACGTAACCGACGAAGCAGCAAAAAGCCACGATGCACGCATAACCCAGCTGTGTCGATACGTGTTCGATATGATTACATCCGGCACCGGCACTGGAGAGAATGGTCGTATCCGAAATGGGGGAGCAATGATCACCGAACACGCTGCCAGCGAGGGTCGCGGAAAGGGAAACCACCACGAGATCCGGATCGACGGCCTGAGCCACCGGGACGATGATCGGGATCAGGATGCCGAAGGTCCCCCATGCCGTGCCCGTGGAGAAGCTCAAAAAGCCTGCAATCAAAAACACGATGGCGGGGAGGAACGCCCCGGATACGCCTCCGTCCGCCACAAGGGACTGCACGAAAATAGGCGTTTGGAGAAGATCGCGGCAGACACCGCTGATCGTCCATGCCAGCACCAGAATGATGTTGGCGGGCAGCATGGCCTTCATGCCTTCAACGGCCCCGTCCATAAATGTCCTGAAAGACAAAAGGCCGCGAGGAACAAAAAGCAGGAAGGAAACGGTAAGGGCTCCGACGGATGCCCAAACAAGCGCCTTGGCGGCCGTACAGTTGCCGAAGGCCGCGCCCATGGTGTGGAACGCCGGATCCTTGCCCCAGTAACCGCCGCTATAGAGGAGGCCGAGTACGGCAAAAACGATCAGGCTGCCGATGGGGAGCAACATATCCCATACGGTCCCACGTTCCGCCGGTTGAACCTGCTTCTCGGAACTTCCATCAACGGCGCCAAGATCACCGTGCTGAGCGCGTTCCTCAGCTGTGCGCATGGGGCCGAAATCCGAATTGGTCAGGCAGATAAGGCCCACCATAGCGATGGAGAGCAGGGCGTAGAAGTTATAGGGGATAGTGGAAACAAACGCGGCAAAATCGCTGGAGAACGCCCCGGTTGTCCTGAGGTTGCTTCCCACCGCGGCGGCCCAGCTGGAAATAGGCGCGATGATGCAGATGGGCGCGGCAGTGGCATCAATGATATAGGCCAGCTTGGCGCGAGAAATTTTGTAGGAATCGGTGACAGGTTTCATAACCGTACCGACGGTAAGGCAATTGAAATAGTCATCGATGAAAATGAACGCACCCAGACCGCCGGTGGACAGCAGGGCGGCCTTTCGGCTCTTGATCCTGCGCGTAGCCCATTTCCCGTACGCTCTCGTCCCCCCCGCCATGGAAATGGTGTAGACCAAAGCCCCAAGCAGCGTACAGAAAACCAGGATGTTGAAGTCGACCTTGTTGGCCATAGTGTCAAAGGCCGATTCAATGGTTCCCATGAACAGGACATCACTATTCATCCCGACGGAATAAATGAACGTTCCCGTCAATATGCCGATCAGCAAAGAGGAAATGACTTCTTTGGTCAGCAAGGCCAAGGTGATGGCGATAACTGGCGGCAGCAGCGAGAGCCATCCTGCGTAATACGGTTCCACAATCTCATCCTCCATGCAGCCGATATGAATCCGGCAACATCTTTTTATGCTCCTCTAAGCTCCGCAACGTCCATGCTGGCAATCGACACAAGCCGATCCGTTTCTTGCCTGGTATGAACATTCCCCTTATGTCGGACAGAGTGAAGCAGTATTCAAGAGAGCTGTTTAGGGACAAAAACAGCATGGAAAATATGCCATTCGGGGGACTATAATACAGGCTAAGGGGGGTTGTATACCTGTTTTTGTTTGGGATGAGTGCCGCTGCGTTACGGTATGAATACGTTGATTTTCGAATGGTATGTTTTGTATTTGAGGCTACCCATACGTAGCCCATAATTATAATATAATTATGTAAATTTTATATACTCAACACACAAAATTTTCCACATAAACAAAAATAGTTACGCAAAAATTTTCAAAACCATAACCGTACTCGAAACAAATTCCGCGCCAAGACCTAAAGTGAGAATCCTGCCGGTCCAAATGGTTTTTCAGCATAGCCCACTTGACAACGCGTCCATTTTTTATACCGTAATTCTATGAATTGCGGATACTATCACAGGATAGCTTCTCGGTTGCCTTCAATCATATCGAGGAGAGTGCGGCATTCAGCCGTATTTTTTGATAGAAACAGGATGATGCTATGAAACGATTTGGTGTGATTGGTGCTGCGTTGTTGTTGCTCTCTGGTTGTGCCGCGAATGATACGGAAACCCCCTCAAACCTTGAAGGGGCCGTTTCTGAAGCCCCTGCAGCTAACGCTTCCGCTCCTGCCGTAACCGATGGACAGCTGCATACGTTAAGCGTCGAATTGATGACGTATCAGGGCGGAACGAATGGCGCTCGGGAATACGTTGTAGCCCAAGCGAAGCAAGCTTGCGACAGCATCAATCAGGAAGTGTACATCGAAAACCTTACTTCGGAAACCACATGGCGCGGGGGCAGGGCAGAGTTGACTTTTGCCTGTGTCGATAAAAGCGATTCCCGCCTCAAGCAATAGCGGGCAGGCCCGCCACGCAGCTTTTGTGCGTTGTTGTGCCAATAAAAAAACTCCCCGAGGCTACCGGGGAGTTTTTTTATTGAGTTCATGAGTTGCGATTACCCATTGAGCGCAAGCGAAATCCGCTAGGCCCTCATAACAGGGAATTCAAGGACAATGGATGTCCCGCCCCCCTGTGCCGCTACAGCCCGGATGGTGCCACGGTGATCGGCGATGATGGATTTGACAATGGCTAACCCCAGTCCCGTGCCCCCTTTCTTGCGGGAAAAGTAGGGCTCAAACATACGTTCCCGTTCTTCCGGCTGCAATCCCGGGCCATTATCGGAAATGATGAGCCTGAGGCTGCCACGTCCCCGGTCGTGGACAGCCGTAATGCGCACCCGCTTGGTGGCTTCGGGCGGCAGGGTATCCAGCGCTTCCGCAGCATTGGTAAAGATATTCAGCAAGGCACGGTGCAATGCCGCGGGATCCAAAGCTATCTTGGGCAGGCGTTCGGGCAGATGCAAATCCCACATGACGCTGCTGTGGCTTGTACGGAAGAGCGTTGTGAGTTCGTCCAACAGGGGGGCGACATCGTCTGGTGAAAGCTGCACTTCCGGAAGCTTCGCAAAAGAGGAAAACTCCTGCACCATTTCCTGCAGCCGCTCGACTTGTTTGACGATAAGATCGGTACATTGACCAAATGCCGGATCTTCTATCTGTTTGCCGAATTTTCTATCCAAACGCTGCGCCGATAGCTTGATTGGAGTAAGCGGGTTCTTGATCTCATGGGCGATACGCTTGGCGACTTCGCGCCATGCGGCCATCCGCTGCATTTTCTCGAGTTCCGTAATATCTTCAACAACAATGACATATGCCCGGATGCCGCCAGGCCCGGAGAGCGCAACCGCGTGCAATATGAGCTTCCAGCTCCGATCCCCAAGCAGAAAATCTTCCTGGCGCTTCCAATTTTGCTCGGGGTGTTCGCGTAGCGTTTCAAGCATGGAAACAAAAATATTGGAGTAGCTTCTGGGAAGAAATTCCGCAGGGTTTCTCCCTTCGAGCCTTTCGGGCTGGGCATCAAAAATGGAACTTGCCGCTTTGTTCATTGTCCGGATGCGCCCATCCGCATCCAACGTGATGACGCCCGTGGTGATATTGTCGAGCACCGTTTCGATATAGCGATTGTGCTCGGCCAGCATCGCGTTGGCATGGGTCAGGCTCATCCGGCCCTCTTGGAGATCTTTAGCCATATGGTTAAAGGACTGTACAAGAAGCCCCAGCTCATCAGCGCCTTTATCCTCGAGACGGAAATCGAGATCGCCTTGCGCAATGCGCGTGGTCCCTTGCGCCAAAGCCAAAATGGGGGCCGTGAACTCTTTGGACAGGCGGAAGCCAAACCAGACGGAACCGAAGATGGTGATCATTCCCAGCACGCCCAAAATAAGCAAAAAAGAAACCTTGAGCGGCTTTTTGAGCTGCTTCAGCTGAGCGTATTCTTCGAAGCCCTTTGAAATCCGTTCGAGTTTGGCCAGCAAGCCCTGCCCAATGCTCTCCGCCGTGATCAGGTAGCCGGTTTTGCCTCCATCAATCGCCAAAACGCCGATAACGTAATCGGCATCATCCGTTGCCCAGAGCAAGGAGCCGAAGGTCGCCCTGGCCACATGGGTCCAATCGATTCGCGTGCGTGCTTCCTGCCATCCCTCGGTAAAGGCTTTGGGGGCGTGCCAATACAGTTCCTTCTCCTGCGGCGTGACAAAGCCTACCAGGGTAAGGCCGTATTCTTTTTGCTTTGTTTGAAGAAGCGTGTTGGCGCTGGAGGCCGTCCAAGCGATGCGCCGTTGTGCGGCTTCCTGAGCGATCGCCTCGGAACGGCTGTGCAAACGTTCCGCCGCTGCCGCATAAAAACTTTGCCCCACATCAAGGGCCGCCTGGAGGGATGTTTCCGTCTGCCGGGTAAACCAGTAGTCGACGCTGGTTGCGACGACACGGTTGGATGCCAGAAACATGATGACTGTAGGAATCAGAGAAAGAGAAACAAAAACGACGACAAGGCGGGTACGGATTTGGGCGCCGAAAACTTTTCTGCGCCGCTCCATGATCAGCTTTACGACATTCCGGGCGACAAGGAACAGGATGATGAGCATGAAGATGGAGTTGATATTCAGCAAGGCGATGAACATCCATGAGTCCACGCCATAAAGCGTGAGCTGCGTCCATGTTCCCCCCAACACCAACAACAGCAGAAGGAAGGCCGCCAAGAGTTCATAACGCCTGCGGCGCCGTTCCCGTTCATCAGGAACGCCAATCTGGACAACCTTCTCCTGTTCCGTCATGCGTGCCCCCCCCCAGCCTTAGAAAATAAAGTCCTGAGAAAAAGATAAGGGCGGAGTGACTTCCCATGACCAGAAAAAGAGAGCTTTTTCCAGCCACGGCGGAACTTCGGCGTGTTCCAGAGTGATCTTGAGCTGGACGCGATAGGTCTCCCCGGAAACGAGCGGCGCCTGCAAAGGAAGGAGAAAATCCAGATGCTGAAAAGCTGAGGCGAGCAGGGTATCAAACTGCTTTTGCCGCACAATGGGGTGCCCCGGAGACGACAAAATGAACTCGCGGGAAAGCAAATCATGGCGCAACTGGTATGAGCGCGATTCCCCGGAAATGACTTCGTTGGAGAGCAGGGTGCGCACACGCTCAAGAGCAAGTTTGCAAGTCAGTGTCATTACGGCGCCATCCCGCAGCTGGGACCGGACCACTCCGCCGTTTTCCAGCCCTATTCCCGTACTGACATGCACGCCGTCGTTAAGCATCTCAATCGTAAAAGTACGTAATTCCAGCTTTGGTGTCTGCCCATTAGAGAGTGATCCGTCTGACGTTTTGAGTTCGACGGACGTGCGGCTCCCCCGTTCCTCCCCTGACGCTGATCGGGCATGGGCTTCCGCAAGGAAAAAGAGCAGAAGGGCCAGAATCAGGCAGGCCGAAAAACCGTATGGTATGCGCTGGGGTAATGACATAGGGCAAATGCTGTTGAAGATGTAGAGCCTGAAACGGACGATAAAAAACACAAACACTGTTGTTTGGCACAGGAACCAAAACTTGGCAAGCTCGGTGGAGGCACGCCGTCCCAAAAGAAAATGACAAGACACGAGAAAAGAGCCTTGTCAGCGGTTAAAAACTGGCTATATAATCGGCAGTCATACACGGCACGACGTCAGAATGGAGTTATCCCCTTATGCCTATGTACGATTTTTATTGCTCTTCCTGCTCTTGCGAGTTTGAAGACATGGTCGGCCCCGATGAAGCCTGTCCGCCTTGCCCCAATTGCGGAAGTGCAGACACCGAACGGCTGCTTTCGGCCGCAAACCTGAAACACGGGGCGAAGCCTTTCAAGGTGGGCCCTGTCCGGCCAATGCCTCCCAAACCCTTGCGCGGAGGCGGCCCTTGCGGGGGCGGAGGCTGTGGCGGCTGCGGTATGTAGCCAAAAGCCGCTTGTATCGATGATACAGGCGGTTTTTTTACGGAAAAAAGGCCCCGGACGTGTTCTGTCCATCCTTTTGCGTTCGTACCATGCCGCATGGCTCCTGTAAATAAAGGGAGGGGCGAGGGGACAGCGTTTGGGCGGGGCGAATGTCTTTTTTGAAGCGATTTTCCGACACAATATACTGAAAAACAAAGGCGATCCGGAAGGATCGCCTTTGTTTCATGCGTACCGTTTCAATCAGGCATACATTTGATCGATGGTCGCCTTTACAGCCCGATGATGCTCGGTATCGGAATATACAGAGGCATACCGCTCATTGATGGCTGAGAACCAATCAAGGATATCTTCACTCAACAGCGCAAAATCAGAGGAATAAACGCCGTCGAACATCAGGTTCTTCACAAACTGGTTCCCCGGATCGACGATTTCGATGAACCGGACTTGCTTCCAGAGATTTACCATTTTTTGTCTTCTTGAAATCATGTCTCCTGCCCCTCGCAGTTATTGTGAGTTAGTTCCTGTTCGCATTACTATAGGATTTCCTCCTGAAAGGGAACCCTTCACCACGGGATGGGGCAAGAATTTCGCTTTGGAAAAGAGAATCTATTTTATTGATAGATGGATAACGTTGCCGCATACCGCCGCATCATGCGAAAAGAGCCGAGTCGAGGGTGGGGTGGCGAAAGACAAACCCATGCTCCAGCAGACGGACAGGAGAGGCCTTTTGTCCGGCAAGGAGCAGTTCATCGGCCATATCGCCGAAACCGAGCCGCAAAAGAGGCGAGGGGACGGGAAGCCATACGGGCCTTTTCAGCACTTTTCCGAGGGATTGCACAAAATCATTCATGGTACTGTGCTCAGGGGCGACTAGGTTGAAGGGGCCGCTCAGCTCTTCATGATCGAGTAAAAAAAGAATCGCAGCTACTTCATCGTCAAGATGAATCCAAGCGAACGGTTGCCTTCCTGTCCCCACCGGCCCTCCAAGCCCAAGCTGGAACACCGGGAGCAGCTTGGCAAGCATACCTCCACCCAATCCTAACACGGGCGCTGTCCGGATGATGCACCGGCGGAGTCCCAAATGCTCCGCCTGCTGTGTTGAACGTTCCCATTGGATGGTGGTGGTCGCCAAAAAACCTGAACCGACGGGACTGTCTTCGGTACAGTCGGGAGCCGAAGCGTTTTCGGGCCAGAATCCGTAATAACCGATTGCCGAAGCCTGTATCAAGACTTTGGGTTTTACGATGGGCATTTGCAGCGCGATAACGAGCGCCTGCCCCGCGAGGAGCCTTGAGCTGATGATGCGTTCTTTTTGTACAGAACTCCAACGTTTCGCCGCGATGTTTTCACCAAGCAAATTAATGACGGCATCGGCTCCATTGAGGAGTTGGCTCAGGCTCGAGTGATCCTGCCCATCCCATAACTGGTATTCGGGGCCGGTGGAGGGCGTTGCGGCTGGGACATGCCGAGTCGGAACAACCACCTCATCGCCACGGGAAATGAGCGCCTGCGTCAGGGCTCTACCTATGAAGCCGGAACCACCCAAGATAATGACCCGCATACAGCACTCCTCATCGAAACTGATATCCCTCAGCGATAATGAAAATGAGGGGAGCTTTATATGATTACTTCGGCGGATACAAAAAAAGCCGGGCTGTGTCCCGGCTCTCGGCTGTGGAGAGAGGTTATTTCATCTGAAGAAGCCGGTTGGAAAACTGCATACAATCAAAATTGGAAGGCTCCAGCCCTCGATCTCGCAAAAGGATTTTCCCAATGCCAAACGCAAACCACAAATGCTTGGCTTCATCCATACCGACCTCAGGGACTTCCGCAATGCGTTTGTCTGGGATCTTGTCAAAGAGCTCGTCCGCCACTGAACTGACAAAGACCCGCTTGATATCGTACGTTTCGGCAATTTTTAGCAAAAATTCCTCGTTGGAAACGCCTTTCTCCTGAAATTCCGCGCGCAAGTTGTCAGCAAGATCAAAAACATCCATCATGCTCCTCCTCTATGGGTATCATTGAACGCAAAAGGTTTCGGATGACGTGTCGTTTCTCATTCGCTATCATGCTGTATCCATTCTGTAAACACAGAAAAAAATTCAGACTGTACCGTAATATATCCACGACGCCCCGTTCGAGATGGAGCAATGGCAGCCGGAAAGGATACACACTCAAGGGGGTTGCTGAAGAAAGGGGCATGGCGGGCATACCACAAGAAAGAAAAAGCCCCACCCCGAATATTCCGGGTGGGGCCAGTTCCTCGAAGGCGCTTACATGGCGCTTTTAATACCGATGCGTATGAGCCACCAATTCATGGGGTACGCGGTGATGAAGCCGCAAACCATGCTGATCTGCATCATGAGCCAAAAAACGGGCTGATCGGGCGACATGGGGCCTACCAAAAGGAACACAGCTATGGCCATCCAGCCGTACATCCCCACCTGCCAAGCCGTAAGCGACAAGAAGTCAACCTTGAAAGCCCTGAACCAGAGGGAAAGGCCCCGGTCATGGCTCATCGAGGCCAGTCCGGCATATTGGAAGAAAACGCCGATGATCAGGGCCAACACATAATCCACCGCCCATTCTCCATACAGTGAACTGCCAAAGAGAACGAAGGGCGCCATGCGAAAGAGGAAGGGGCCTGCCAAGTCGGCAAGTGTGCATCCCGCCCCGCAATGGAGCGTTCCCGTCATGACGCTCTTCCAGTGAGGGGTATGTGAATGCATCGGCTGCATGGGCCTTTCCATATGCATGTCGGACATGTCATGCCTAGCTCCACCGTCACCGTCATGGGAAGGCATACGCCGATTGGATGTTTCATAGGCCCAGATACCCAAGGGGCCGGCCCACAGCGTGATGATGGGCCAGACCAGCAGCATGACGCGCATCATAGGGGCAGGGCGCCGCCGCTGTTTGGAGATAATGAACAGGCAGCACAACACGCAGATGCCGATGTACGTTTCAGCGATCAGGTCGAGCCAGTACATGCTTGATTCCATGCGTATCCTCCAGATTGTTTCACCGCTTTCAATGATGCTCTCCAAAAAGAAAGGGGAGAGGTTCCCCCTCTCCCCTGAAGAACCGGTGCTCGCGCATCGATTCCCGCTCCTGTATGGGCTGACGCCTCATGCAGGAGCCCCGCACCTCCTTTCTAAGTAAGGAGGCCATCCGAAAAAATGATTATCACAAAAAACGGCGGATCTTCTCACTGGAGTTTGCCGCCAACCAAAAGACGGCGGACACTCTTTTTGCACGGCAGGCAATTTCAACGTATTGTGCAAAGACGGAAATCACCCTCCTCCCACGGGGGGGAAAATCCCCACGCGATCGCCATCATGGAGCAAGGCATCCTTTTCTACGCCGATGCCGTTCACAAAAATGATCCTGGCTTCTGACTCCGGGATACTGAGCTGCCGCAGCAGGTCACAGACATCCGTACCGTGAAACTCCAAGCTGCCGCCCGGAGGGGTCAGAGGCATAAGCGTGGCAAAACACTTGACGGTGAGTTTCATCATGGCCTCCGGTCGAGCACTACCTGCGTGAAGGTTCCATCTTCAAGATCAAAAAACAAGGCTTCCCGCCGGACGGGTTTTCCGGTCAGGATTTGGAGCACGAGCGCAGCCTGTAAGGACGCCGCAAGAAATACCGTGGGCGCGAGGTTGCCGAGGATTTCGTCGGGAGTAGGGCGATCGCCTTCTCCGGCGAGAAGAGACGCGGGCCCCGTCTCTCCCGGAAAGATGGCCTTGCACCAGCCCGTCAGCCCGGCTATGCCGGCACTGACCACGGGAACACCCTTTTCCGCGGCGGCCTTCTCGAGCGCCTGCCTGTCCGCAAGCCCTCCTAGCGCATCGACGACAACGTCAGCATCCCGGAACAGATCGCACATCGATCCGAAGTCCTGTTTTTCCGTCACAGGGATGAAGCGGACGCCCGAATTGATTTGCCGGGCACGTAAACGGGCCGCTTCCGCCTTATGAAGGCCGATATTTTCTTCCGTAGCGAGGAGCTGCCGGTTCAAGTTCGAAAGTTCAAAGACATCCATATCAACGCCGGTAATCGTACCGATGCCGAGCCGCAGGAGCTCCTCAAGAACGGTCCCGCCCAAACCGCCAAGCCCTATGATGACAACATGCGCTTGCAAGAGTTTCTCTTGATCCGTCCGGGAAAGGAAACGGGCGTTTCTCCAATAGCGTTCCGGTATGGCGTCGAGTGCGGCGGGAGTGTCCCTGTTCGTGCGTTCAGCGTCTTTCATTGCCTTTCCTATGCGAAATGGGGACGAAGCGTCGTGCGTTTCGTCCCCATATTCATGAATATGCCTTAGCGGGCATAATTATTAAAAATTGAATACGGAATCCAGATCTTCGTCCGAAACATCCCAACGCACATTGTGGGGGGCAACCGACTCACGGCTGAAGTACAAAGGCAACCGATCGTGGGCCTTGGTGAACCCGGCAGCGGCATTGAATGCCCGCTCCTTTCTGAGGATATCCTTGCCGAGCTCCGTCACGTCATCAAGGGTCATGTTCAGATCATACATGGCATTGATCGTATCGACAAGAGCCTGCATGGTTTCAGGCTGATCGAGCAGGGCAAATGCCGTAAAGAGGCAATAGCCCGTGGCATCGATAGCGGCCGTAGCGATCTGCAGGTTCCGGGATATTTCGGCCTGCCCCTCTGCGGAAAGAGGATCGGTCTTGCCGCCGCATCCCAAGATGTTGGTCGCCACGGCATAGCCCGCCGTGTGGTCCGCTCCCATGGTCGTCGTGGCATACGTCACACCCTGCCCCTTGACCGCACGGGGATCATAGGCGGGCATGGCCTGCCCCTTGACGACGGGCGCGCGCTCAATGCCAAAGCAGCGGGCCGTGGTGGCTGTTCCCGCACCAAGGATACGGCCCATAGGCGTACCCTTGCCGATTTCATGAATCATGGCGATGATGCCGTCGATGTCCCCCCATTTGAGGGCGCCGGCTTCCATAAGCACGCCGAGAGCCGCGCCGGTCTCGATGGTATCAAGCCCATAATCGTCCTCAAGACGGTCACAGAGGATGATTTTGTCCAAGTCATCCACGCCGCAATGCGCACCGTGCGACCAGACGGTTTCATACTCAGGCTGCTTGGACACGAATTCGCCGTTTTCATCCACGCAAATACCGGAACATTTCATAATGCAGCCGCGGTGACAGCCATGAGTGGGATTGCCGCCGCGACGTTTCTGGATTTCCACCATCGTCTCGGCACAAATCTTATCCGCGCCTTCAAAACGGCCGACCGAGAAATTTTTTGTGGGCAATCCGCCTGCTTCATTCAGGATATTGACGAGAACGTTGGTTCCGTACGTGGGAAGTCCCGTTCCGCATACGGGATGTGACGAAAGCCCCTGTGCGAAGGCCCGGCTCGCCGCTTTGAACGCTTCAGCGTTCTTCGGTTTGCGGATTACCGGAGTACCCGCCGGGTCCAGCACGATAGCCTTGATTCCCTTGGAGCCCATGACGGCTCCAACGCCGCCGCGCCCGGCATGGCGGGTAGCCCGGCCTTCAGGATCGGTAAAGCAGATGGTGGAATTGCACATGAGCATTTCCCCGGCAGTCCCGATGGTCACATATCCGGGTTCCATGCCATATTTTTCCTGAAGGGCGGCAACTAGAGGATAGTTGGAAAACATACGGTATTCATTACATTTTTCAAACGTTACCGCGTCTTTCGTGATAACGATTTTCCACAGGTCGTCTGTTTTCCTTTCGCCTTCAATGATGATGGCCGCATAGCCAAGGCGGGCCATGAACTGGCCGCCGGTGCCGCCCGAGTTGGATTCCTTGATGGTCCCCGTAAGCGGGCTTTTGCATCCGACCGAGATGCGGCCCGACGACGCCGCAGCCGAACCAGCCATCAGGCCGGGAGAAAAAACGAGCTTGTTTTCAGGACCAAGAGGATGGCAATTCGGGGGGACTTCGTTGCATACGACGGTCGTCGTCATAGCGCGCCCTCCAAGGCCCGCGTACGCGCCGAGTTCCTCTATAGTAGCCACGGGGCCGTTTTCAGCGCCGACATTGATACGAAGCACTTTTTCCATGCCGCTTCTCCTGTTTTTTCTTTGAGCATAGCAAAACGGGAGCGTTGCGCAATATGTCATGGAAAACATAGGTGAAACATCTTTCGCTTTCGATGAGGGCAGAGGCATATGCTCATCCGGACATGCCGGAACAGGACGACTGCTGGAAATAATACATGTATCCAACCTATTCGTTTAGCTTCTTATCCCGAGGCAAGGCATCTCTCTGACAGGGGGAAGACGACAAAATGCCTCTTGCTTATTTCATCCACTGGACTTAGTAATCTTTTTATGAATCCAATAAGTTACCCTATCAGAATCCTTCTTGCTCCGTCCCCGGACTACCGATGGGGGGAGCATCTTTGCCTGTTGGCACCGCTTGGTGCCATTATGGCGTTCGTTATCCTCTGCCTCGGCTGGTGGGGAGAACCCGTCCGCCAATTCTTTTCTCCGCTAGCGACAGCCGATATTCACATTACCCGCTTCATGAGCGTCGTTACCCATATCGGCAATCCGCTCATCTATGTGTTTTATCTTGTGTTACTGCTTGTTGCTCTCACCAAGCGGGACTGGCGGGAAACAATGTTCGTTCTGCGTTGCGTTTTGTTCAGCGTCTTCTTTTTGTGCTTCGTCATGCAGATCATGAAATACGGGCTGGGTATGCCGAGACCGGGATTTCCCTGGCCTCCATACCCTTTGGGCTTTACCAATCAATATGCTTCGTTCCCTTCAGGGCATACGGCGACTATCATCACCGCAGCCGTGCCTCTGGCACTTTGGTTCAGAAACCGTCCTTTTTCCCTTTTCCTCTCGGCAGTAATCGCGCTCATGGGTTTTTCCCGAGTGTGGTTGGGGCAGCATCACCCCATAGATATTGTTGGAGGAATGCTTTTAGGGAGTATTGCCGCCAGGTGCATTGCCTGCGAGCGGCTCCCGATGGGAAAAGAAGAGCAGCAGGCGCTTGGCGAACAAAAAATACGAGAAGAAACGGGTAAATAAGATTACATCGCTGAAAGATGCCTGCTCGCTGGCTTTGCTTTTGAAGCAAAGAGAGTATCGAGCCACAGGCCTCTCACCCAACTCCTCCTTGAAATATGGAGCGGGTTCACTTATCCTTATCGGATTCGCACGGGTTGTGCGGTCAACGTCCTTCGCTGATGCACGCCAGACTGTGCGCAGGAGAATTGAGCTCATGGAAGAAAAAGCACGTATCATTCAGGAACTCGTACCAGGGAAACAGGTTACGATTGCTCATCTGATCGCCCACCCTGACGAGGATCTCGCCAAAAAAATGGGCGTTCCCGGCGCTGAAGCGGTAGGGATCTTGACGTTGAGCCCTCGTGAAGCGGCTATGATCGCAGGCGACTTCGCTACAAAAGCCGCTTCCGTCCAGATCGGATTTGTGGATCGCTTCACCGGCGCACTGGTCATTCAGGGCTCCGTAGCCAGCGTGGAAGAAGCCTTACGCTATACGGTAAAAGCCCTTCACGACGTACTGGGCTTTGCCGCATGTGAAACGACCAAGAGTTAACCCGATGAAACGTTACGTTCTTCTTGGCACGGTCGGCGCGGGTAAAAGCACATTATACGCGGCCCTTCACGGTATCGCGTGTGATGAGGCGAAAAAAACGCAGGCCATGCAATATGATCTGGACGGAGGCGTCGATACCCCCGGCGAATTCTTCTGTCACCCCATGTACTATCCGGCATTGCTCAGCACCACTGTGGATACCGACGTGCTTATCTATGTTCACCCCGCCAACGATCCGCTGTGCCGCCTGCCCGCTGGTTTTCTGAATATCTATACGCAGCGTGAGGTCATTTGCGCCATCACGAAAGTGGATCTGCCCGACGCCGATTTTGAAGCCACCAAGGCCATGCTCATGGACCACGGCGTTTCGGGGCCTTTCTTCCCTCTCGGAAAAGATCGCCCTGAACTCCTGCAGGAACTGGTGGATTGGCTCCAGAAGGAATAAGTTCCAACTGATGGTGAGTAGGGAGTAGGGCTGTATACGGTATTTTTTAAGATGGAAATCCCCCTTGAGTTTATGCTCAAGGGGGATTTCTTATTTTCTAAAACTATTGTTCGTAGCGAAAACCGGACTTTCCCGCGATGACATAGTGTCCCTGGCGAACGTGAATAAGGGCAGGAACGTTACTTTTTGGCCTTTTCGTAGGCTTTTTGCACCGCTTCGCCGGCGGCATTGATACCTTCCTTGGCCTTGCCCTTAACCTTACTGAGATTATCCTTGGCGTCGTCAACGAAATCGCCCACGTTTTCCGTGACGGAATCCTTGGCGTCGCTCAGATAATCTGTGGTTTTGTCGAATGCATCCTTGGCTTTCTTCTTGAGCGTGCTGCTTTCCATTGAAAACCTCCTTTGGTTTCCATAACCATGCTCAAGAAGATGTTATACAAAAATGATTTTCCTGTGACTCTCTAAATTATATGACTTTTTAGCGTAACAACCTCTGAGTTCCGAACTTCCATTGAATGGAAGACAGGGACTGAGGAATTGCCCACCTTGTCCGCTGGGAAGCATAGGAACGCAACATGTTGGCGGGATACGTATAGTGTATGTTCGGCGAAGGGCTCTAAAACATATGTGAGGAGGACAATTTTAAAAATATGAAGAACCTAAAAAAAGCCCCCCCCTTCTCAATAAAACCGAGAAGGGGGGGGGTTCTCCACATAGGCAGGGCATATTTTGACAATACTACTGAAACTCAACTCGATCATTTTAATATGTTAAATCATTATTCCTCTTCCATGTACGTTGCGGACTGGATGCCCTTTTCGGCTACCGTTACGCTGTACATTTTCACCGTTTCGGGAAGAGAGGGTGCCATCTGATTCCAGATATAGCGCGCCAAGTTCTCTGAAGAGGGGTTCACGGCATCGAACGGGGGCACATCATTGATATAGGCATGATCAAGAGGCTCGAGGGCCTGTTTGAGGAGGGCCTTAAGGTCGCCAAAATCCATGAGGAGTTCCGTATTCTGCGAGAGGGTATACCCTTTGACGACGACTTCGACGGCGTAGTTATGACCGTGGAGGTGTTCGCACTTTCCTTGATAGTGCCGAAGGGCGTGCGCGGCGCAGAATTCGGAACGAACCGTAAGCTTCCAAAAAGGTCGAGACATGGTATTCCTTTCTTTCTGTATGTTATTGGATAGGATTAGCTGAACACCAGCGATGCATATCCTGCTGGAAGGCCGGGCCGGGAGTGACCATCCACTGTGGGCCAAGCCGTACCCGGCAGAAGGTGCCGTCAAGGCAGAAAGCCAACTGCATTTCAGTGTTTCCTTTATGCCTTTCGAGAATGACCTTGAGCGATTCCATCCCTTCAGCGTTCAGGCGGCGGGGATCCAGCTCCCATGAAATGGGCGCGTCGCTTGCGGAGCAGGCGTCGTTCAAGGCCTGTACCGAAACGCCCCGCAGTTTGATTTCCTTGACCGGGGCCTCATCGTCCGAATCGTCATCCGAATCAGGAGAATAAGACGAGCTTTCTCTATTGTCGATAGTCGCGGTCAGTAAAAGCGGCTGTTCCGAGTTGAGCAGCTCTCGGCTGGCATTCAGCTCTTCCGTAAAGAACGTCACCTCACCGGAAGCCGTAAGATCTTCCACAGCGACGAAGGCCATGCGGTTTCCACGTTTATTGAGGATTTCGCGGATACTCGTGACCAACACGGCGCACTTGATCGTCGCCTTGTCCGCCATTTCCCGGCAGTCTTCCAACGGGCGCAGATCCAGCCGATTCAGTTCATGCCGATAGGGCTGCAAAGGATGACTCGTCAAAAAGAAGCCAAGCGCTTCCTTCTCAAAGCGGAGCTTCTGATCCTCGTCCCACTCCGAAATACTTTCTTCCTCGCAGGAGAAGCCTATCCCCGACGCCTGATTTTCTTCAATTTTCTTGGGGGAAAGCGTCAACAAGGATATTTGGTTGGATTGTTTTTCCTTGATCTTCTTTTGAGCACGGGCGACCACTGGATCAATGGCCGCAACCATAGCGGCGCGGGAACAGCCGAAGCAATCCAGCGCTCCTCCCTTGATGAGGCTTTCCAAGACCCGTTTTGTGACTTTCCGCAGGCTGACGCGAATACACAGATCCAAGAACGAAAGGAATGGCCCGTCCTTCTCACGGGCTGCAACGATTTCGCGGATGGCTTCATCACCAACGTTTTTGATCCCTCCCAAACCGTAAACCACCGCCTCGTCTCGCACGATGAACTCGCGGCGGCTGACCTGGACATCAGGCTGCCGGACTTCAATGTCATTGTCCTTGCAGGCGGCAATGTACTTGAGGATCTTATCCTGATTGCCGATTTCCGAAGTGAGCAGGGCGGCCATGAATTCCACCTTGTGGTGGGTCTTCAGATACGCCGTATGGTAAGAAATGAGCGCATACGCGGCGGAGTGCGATTTGTTGAAACCGTATTCCGCGAATTTTTCCATCAAGTCAAAGATTTCCGTCGCCTTTTCCTTACTGGTGCCATTCTTGACGGCACCGTCCACGAAAAGGGTTCGTTCTTTGGCCATGGCTTCGGCGTTTTTCTTCCCCATCGCTCGCCGGAGCAGGTCTGCGCCGCCGAGGGTATACCCGGCGACAATCTGCGCGATCTGCATGACCTGTTCCTGATAGACGATAACCCCGTAGGTGTCTTTCAGGCAGCCTTCCAACGACGGCAGCGGATAGGTGACGTCCACTTCTCCGTGCTTGCGCTTGATGAATTCATCGACCATGCCGGAACCGAGCGGGCCGGGCCGGTACAGCGCCAGCATAGCGATGATGTCTTCAAAGCAGTTCGGGCAGAGCATACGCAAGTACTGGCGCATACCCGAGCTTTCCACCTGAAACACGCCGTCCGTATCGCCCCGGGAAAAGACATCGTAGGTATCGGGGTCCGTCAAAGGAAGGATGTCAAGGTTGGGAGCCTTCTTTCCTTGTTCTTCAATGGCTTTCAGGGTGTTGTCGATCAGGGTCATGGTCCGCAGACCAAGGAAGTCGAACTTCACGAGCCCCACTTTCTCGACCATTTTCATATCGAACTGGGTGACAAGTTCGCCTTTTTTCCCCCGATAGATAGGCAAGTATTCATCCATCGGCTTGTCGGAAACCACCACACCCGCAGCGTGCGTCGATGCGTGACGTGACAACCCCTCCAGACGCATGGAGATGTCGATCAGTTTGCGGATGATCTGATCTTCCTTATAGAGGGTCGCCAGCTCGGGCTCCGCGTCCAGCGCCTTCTTGATGGTCATCTTGAGATCATCAGGGATGAGCTTGGCGATACGGTCGGTTTCCTTGAAGGACATGTCCAGTGCACGCCCTACGTCGCGGACCACCGCTTTGGCTTTCATTTTTCCGAACGTCGTGATCTGCGATACGGAATCAATACCGTATTTTTGGCTCACATACTGGATCACGCGGGTACGCTTGTCTTCGCAGAAGTCAACGTCGATATCGGGCAGGCTGACGCGTTCGATATTCAGGAAGCGTTCGAAAATGAGATTGTAGGGCAGGGGATCAAGGTTTGTGATACGCAAAGCCCACGCGACGATCGAACCGGCCGCGGAACCACGACCGGGACCGACCGGGATGTCGTTCCCCTTCGCCCAGTTGATGAAGTCCTGCACGATCAGAAAATACCCCGGAAAACCCATCTCGCAGATGACCTTCAGTTCCATTTCGAGACGATCCCAATAAATTTGGGGATCAATCGTGTCCCGATCGGGGTGCAGTTCCAGGCGCTGTTTGAGGCCTTCACGCGCAAGGCGCTGGAACTCCGTCGACAGGGTCATCCCTTCCGGAAGTTCGTATACGGGGAAGTAGTGATGCGTGAAGTCCATCTCCACATGGCATTCTTCAGCTATGCGGACCGTATTGGAAAGGGCTTCGGGAATATGCTTGAACGCCTGTTCCATCTCCTCAGCGGATTTATAATAGAGATCCCGCGCTTCAAAACGCATCCGTTTTGCGTCATTGACTTTGGCCTGCGTCTGAATACACAGCAGGACGTCATGGGCCTCAACGTCGTCCGCGTTCAGGTAATGGCAGTCGTTCGTCGCAACCAAAGGAACTTTGGTATGCTCCGCAAGCTCCAACAACTTATTGTTCAGAGTCGCCTGATCAGGCAGTGTATTGGCTTGGACTTCCAGATAGAAACGCCCATCGTAGATATCCATGTACTCTTGCGTTTGCCGGATGGCGTCGTCAAATGTCCCGCCGTTCGTGATCAGCTTGTTGGCTCCCATCAACGTGCGAGGGATTTCACCGGCAAGGCACGCGGAAAGCGCAATGAGCCCTTCGCTGTGCTGGCGGAGCAGGGCTTTATCCACGCGGGGCTTATAATGGAAGCCGTCCAGAAAGCCCTTGGAGACAAGACGGACAAGGTTATGGTACCCCTCGTTGTTCTTCGCCAGTAAAATCAGATGGTGCCGGACACGGGAGAATTCGGAATCCTTATCCCGGTGATCCTTGGTAACGTAGACTTCGCACCCGATGACGGGTTTGATGCCGTAACTCTTGCATGTCGTATAGAAATAAGCCGCGCCGTACAGGTTGCCGTGATCGGTAATCGCGGCGGCAGGCATCCCGAAATCTTTGGCGCGTGCGCATAAATCGTTCAGACGAATCGCGCCGTCGAGAAGACTGTACTCCGTGTGACAATGCAGATGCACAAATTCGGACATGGAACAATCCCGTGGAAGAAAGAGTGAAGAGATATGGGGATAAGCCTATCAAAAGACGCGGGGAGGCACAATGAACCTTTCTGGAAGGTTATAATAGGGCAACCTATAATAGACGCTTGTCGATCGCCTTGCTTCGGGGTATGAACAAATCCATGATGCATACCTATGAAAACAATATACCCCAGGCTTGGGACGACATCAGGAATCACGAGGCACTCTTCGAATCGTTTGCCTCCATGTACCTGCGTGAACACCCTGGCGACATGCTCCGGCTCAAACGGGAACACACCTATAAAGTTTTAGCTCATGCCCGTGCCATCGTCGCTCAGGAAGGGCTTGTTTCCCAAGAGGGAAGGGCGACCCTGCTTGCGGCACTCTACCATGATACAGGACGATTCCCCCAGTATGTCCGTTGGCGCACGTTCAGCGATGCCGAATCTGAAAATCATGGCTATCTTGGCGTCCATGTCGTGAAAAAAGAGCATTTTTTGACGGGCGAACCCCCAAATATCCATAAATGGGTGCTCACGGCCATTGCCTTGCACAACAGATATGCGCTCCCTGCCTTGCCGGAACCGTACCTCACCATTACACATGCTGTTCGAGATGCGGATAAGCTGGACATCATGCGCATCATGGCCCAGCATCTTTCACGGCCCATTCCGACGCGGGACGTCGTTCTCCGTGTTCAGGATGCCCCAAAACTGTGGTCTCAATCCATTGTGGATACTGTTCTTTCCGGTGGTATCCCCAGTTATCACGATCTTCGTTATGTAAATGATTTTAGGATATTATTGGGATCTTGGATCCAAGATCTTCACTTTACGTCTTCAAAGAAAACATGTGTGGCGTCTGGATTTCTTCAAGAAGTCCTTAAAGGTTTGCCTTCCACACCGGAGCTGCAGCCCGTAACAGCGTATCTGCTCAATGAGTTCTCGACTGTGAGGAATCTCTGTGGCTGACTTCCTCCACCCATCGCTCCAGCGGGACATCAAGCGTTTTTGTTTACGGTACGGGTTGAACGTATCCCATGCTTACCATACCCCCACGGACTTTTGGAATGACGAAGGGGCAGGGGGTCAGGCTGTTTTTGTGTGCCTGCTGCACCAAATGCCTTTTGGGGAGGCCTTGAAGCTGGTAAGGGCTGCACGGCAACGTTTCCGGAACGTCCTCCTTGTGGACTACAAGCTGCCGGAAAGGAACTTGGATTTCCCTGCATATTGGCTCGGGCATTACTGCGAACGGATGGGAGCACATTATGGTTTGTACGACCGCTTTATGCGTCATGGCGGTATTGAAGGCGTTATCCATCAGTTAGGGGTTGTTCCTTTGAGGAGGGATGTTTTTTGGGGTGGAGGGATTGGCGCGGTGTGGATTGTATGATATGGAAGTAAACAAAAGTTTACATAATTCCCATTATGCGCTATTTATACACTTGCCACAATATACGTCCTTAGCGTAAAAATACATTCTTTCGTTACCCTCATTCAAGGACACGCTCATGGGCATTCTCAGTGCTAGCTGTAGTTTTACACGGTTCAAAATCACGGAACCGGTTCCCAAAGAACTCTGGATGGAAATTCCCGCAAAACTCCGGCAATTCGCCTTTCAGGATATCGACGACATCGCCGAGGAACGCGGATGGGGATGGACCAGCTTTGAGGATATGCTCGATATGCAATGGCGCTCTGCTCCACCGGAAAAAGGCGCGTACCTCGCTTTTGCGCTCCGTCTGGACACGCGCAGGATTCCTCCTGCGGTCTTGAAAAAATATGTTACGATCGCACTCCGTGAAGAAGAAGGCCGCATCAAGGAACAAGGAAAAAAGTTCATCGCCCGGGATCGGAAAAACGAACTTCGGGATCAGGTCAAACTGCGCCTCATGGGGCGTTTTCTCCCCATTCCGGCCGTATTTGACGTGGCGTGGGCAACCGATACCAACATCGTCTACCTGGCATCCACACAAACAAAACTCATTGAACTTTTCATGAACCATTTTACATTGACTTTTGATCTCCACTTGGAGCCGATGACGCCGTACGCCTTGGCAGCTTCCATGCTGGACGAGAAAACTTTGGCCCGTTTGGATGATCTTGAACCCACCAGCTTTGTATAAGAGGCCGACAATGAACGAACCTTATCTCGGCCAGACGACGGACATGGTGCTCGGCCAGGAATTTCTGACGTGGCTCTGGTTTCGCAGTGAAACGCAACCTATGGGCTTTAAAGATAAAGAAGGCGTGCCCTTTTCCATGAACCTTGAACAGAGGATCGTTGTCCAAGGTGGCGAAGGCGACAGTCTGGAAACGGCCTCCGTGTCCGGTTCCCTTTCCCAACTGCGTGAGGTCCGCCTTGGCCTGCGGACGGGCAAAAAGGTGACGAGGGCCCTTGTCCGTTTCGAACGGGAAGAATTGGCTTGGCAAACCACTATAAAGGCGGAAGATTTTTCTCTTGGCAGTTTCAAGACGCCAAAGGTGGAAAGAGAAGAGGACGATGATCCCGATGCCGCTTTCCTTGAAAAAATGTATTTGATGGAACTCTGCCTGGGGCTCTTTGACGCTTGTTACAAGCAGTTTTTGGATATCCGCCTTTCCAGCCTTTGGGATAAGGAAGTTCAAGACATGTCCGCATGGATGAGTCAGCAGGCATAGCCCACAAGCGCTGGAGGCGACCATGTTCACGAACGAGACAACTTCCTTTATTCTCCGCTGCGTTCGCAAAACAATCTGGATGCTTCTGGTGCTGTGGGGGATCACCCTCGTCAGCTTCTTTGTTATCCATCTGGCTCCGGGGACGCCGACGGACATGCAGACGACGCTGAACCCCCTTGCGGGGGAAGCGGCGCGGGCTCGTCTTGAGGCGCTTTATGGGATCGATCGTCCTCTGTACATCCAATATTTCGACTGGTTGTCGCGGATCGTACAGCTCGATTTCGGAAACTCCATGTCCAGCGATGCCCGCCCCGTTATAGAAAAAATAGCGGAGCGCCTTCCGCTGACCATCGGCATCAACGTAATTTCCCTCCTGTTGACGCTGCTCATCGCCGTTCCCATCGGAGTCCTTTCCGCATGGAAACAGGGCTCGCTGTTCGATAAAGGAATGACGGTCCTCGTCTTTCTCGGATTCGCCATGCCGGGGTTCTGGCTTGCGCTGCTCCTCATGCTGTATACGGGCTTGGAACACCAATGGCTGCCTATTTCCGGTTTGATGTCCCTTGATTATGAGTCGCTGTCCTTCTGGGGAAAGCTGATGGATCTGGGCAGGCACCTTGTTTTGCCCATTACCGTCATCACAGTGGGAAGCGTCGCAGGCATGTCCCGCTTCATGCGGTCATCCATGCTGGAAGTCTTGCGGCAGGACTTCATTCTTACGGCCAAGGCCAAAGGACTGCCCGCACGCGTGGTTATTTTCCGACATGCCCTGCGCAATGCGCTCCTCCCGGTCATTACCCTGCTCGGCCTCTCCGTGCCCGGCCTTATCGGGGGCAGTGTCATCATTGAAACCATCTTTGCCCTGCCCGGCTTGGGACAGCTTTTCTACGCCGCGGTCATGGCGAGGGACTATCCTTTGATCATGGGGAATCTGGTTCTCGGCGCCGTGCTTACACTCGCGGGCAATATGCTTGCCGATATCGGATACGGGCTCGCCGATCCCCGAATCCGCGCTCAGGGGAAACGCCAATGAACGCAGACAAGACGCTTTTGACCCCGCTCTGCAAGCGCCTCGGCGCCACCCTTTCCCGGCGTGGAATGCTCTTTGTCGGCCTCGGCATCGTCATCATCATGTCTGCGGCCGCCCTGCTCGCTCCGTGGCTCTCCCCCTATGATCCCACGGCATTACACCTCAAATCCATCTTGGTGCCGCCGAGCGCGCAGTTTCCTTTGGGGACGGATGCCTTGGGCCGGGATGTGCTCTCACGCCTGCTTTACGGCGCACGTGTCTCGCTCTGGGTAGGCTTCGTTTCCGTGAGCATCTCCATAGCCATAGGCATTGCCTTGGGGCTACTCGCCGGATACTTCAGGGGCATCGTCGATGAAATCATCATGCGCGGCGTCGATGTCATGCTCTGCTTCCCTTCTTTTTTCCTTATCCTTGCCGTTATTGCGTTTTTAGAACCAAGCCTCAATACGATTATGGTGGTCATCGGGCTGACCTCATGGATGGGGGTGGCCCGGTTGGTCCGCGCGGAAACCCTCTCCCTGCGCGAACGGGATTTTGTCGCGGCCGCCCGGTTGGCCGGTACCCGCCCTTTCCGCATCATGGTCATGCATATCCTTCCCAATGCACTCACCCCTGTTCTTGTCTCCGCCACACTCGGCATCGCCGGGGCCATTTTAGTGGAGTCTTCGCTCAGCTTTCTCGGGCTAGGCGTCCAGCCGCCGGATCCCAGTTGGGGAAACATGCTTATGGAAGGTAAGGACGTCCTCGAAATCGCGCCGTGGTTGTCATTGTATCCGGGGCTTGCGATCCTGATTACCGTCTTAGGATACAATCTGTTGGGAGAAAGCCTGCGGGATACGCTTGATCCTCGGCTCAAGCGGTAAACGGCAAACCAGCCTTTCCCTCGCGGCTTGCATCATTCGAGTAATCCCCCTATGGTAGCCCTCGTTCGCAATGAAGCCTGCGTACGGCTTCGCAAGTCATGACCTTTCTTCGTTACGAGTATTCCTTATTATGCTTGAATATTTGCATATTCGTGATCTCGCCCTGATATCCGATATGGAACTGGAATTTGCCTCGGGCATGAATGTTCTTACCGGCGAAACGGGGGCTGGGAAAAGCTTCATTCTGAAAGCGCTCAACTTTCTGATGGGAGAGAGGCTCGGCGCGGACATGGTCCGCCCGGGAAAAGAGCGGGCTCAGGTTGAGGCCCTTTTCATGCGTTCCGGGGAAGAACTCATCGTCCGCAGGGAGCTGATTGCGGAAACCGGGCGTAGCCGCCTGTTCATCAATGACACCCTGGCCTCTCAAGAAACCATCAAGGAACTGCGAACCACCCTTCTCGTCCATACGAGCCAGCATGGGCAGCAGAAACTGCTCCAGCCGAATTTTCAGGCCAAGTTGATTGACGACTGGATGAACCAGCCCGATCTTTTGGCAGCACGCAATACTCTGTTGAAAGAACTCAAGGAAGCGGCCGAGCGTAAGGAAGCGCTCCGGACTCGTTTCAGAGAGCTTGCGGATCGCCGGGAACTCCTTGAAATGCACCTCACGGAGATCGAAAAAGTTTCTCCTGCTGAAGGCGAAGAAGAACAGCTTGAAGCCATGCGTGCGGAGTGGCGCGGGACCGAGCAGTTGCGGCGGCATTACGAACGGGCGCAGATGATTCTGCGTGGCGAGGAAACGGGACTTCTTGAACAGATCGGCCATCTGGAACGGGCGTTGGAGCTGCTGGCCGGAGACGATGAGGATATGGCCGCGTATCTTGAGTCGGCGGTCTCTTTTCGCCAGACGATTACCGAGCTGGAACGGAAACTGCGCCGCCCTCCCCTGCCTCAGGCTGATATCGATCCGGAACAAATAGAAGCCCGGCTTTTCGAATTGGCGCAGCTCAAGCGCAAGCTTCATCGGACGCTTCCGGAAATCCTTGCCCTCAGGGAAGAAATTCAGGACAACCTTTCGTTTCTCGACGCCTGTACGCTGGACATCCGGCAAGTGGAAAAGCGGGAAAAGCAGCTTCAAGAACAACTCGCGGGCGTATTGGCACTTCTGAATCCCGAACGCCGGAAGGCTGGGGAGTCGTTCACCCGAAAACTGGAAAGCGAGTTGCAGGGATTGGGCTTTTCCCAGTATGTCCGCGTAAGCGCGGATTGGTCGGAAGTGGCATTATTCCCTGGATGCGTGGAGGACCGCGTCAGACTTTTGTGGTCCCCTAACCCCGGCCAACAGCCGCAGCCTCTGGATAAGATCGCCTCAGGCGGCGAACTGTCCCGATTCATGCTCGCGGTCGTTTCCGTGCAGGAGCACGATGAAGAAGCCACGCTCATTTTTGACGAAGTGGATGCCGGTGTCGGCGGGCTCACCCTCAACAAGGTTGCGGAACGGCTCGAAGCTCTTGCCCAACGCCGCCAGATGCTTTTGATAACGCACTGGCCACAGCTTGCCTCCAGGGCGTTCCGCCACTTCCGGGTGACGAAGCAAGTCAAGGACGGCAAGACATTTACGCAATGCATCCGTCTGGATGAACGTGAACGGAAAACGGAATTGGCGCGCATGGCCGGTATTGAAAGCTGACTTTCCTTTGACAGCACATAAAAAAAGGAAGAGGAACATTCCTCTTCCTTTTTTTACATCAGAAAACAGATGTGTTACGCGGCGGCTTTGGCAGCGTTGAGAGCCTTGGCAAGGCGAGAAATCTTGCGGGCGGCCTTCTTCCAATGGATGACGCCCTTGGTGGCGGCCTTATCCAGAGAAGAGGTGGCGGTGCTCAGGAGCTGCGTAGCGGCAGCCTGGTCATCAGCCTTGATGGCGGCGCGAACAGATTTCACCACATTCTTGATGCGGGTCTTGACGGTACGATTGCGAGCAGCGCGCTTCACGCTCTGCTTATGACGCTTGATAGCAGACTTGTGGTTGGCCACGATTTCCCTCCGGGGTACGTCTTGCTGCGTCCGAGACGCGGCGTGGTTGCGGTTTGAATTGATGTCCTTATCTTCTTTTACGTATTCAGTCAAGTCTTTTCAGGAAGACAAGTTCCCGTGCAGCCGCGCAGAACCGTTCCGAATGCGTTATGGCGATGGCTCCCCGGCCGGACCAAGCCGGGGAGCCATGTGGGGCTAAAGTTGCAGCACCGAAAAATCGGCAAGCCGCTCCATGCGCAGGGTCAATGCCTTAAGCATATTGAGGCGGTTGGCGCGAAGATCAGGATCTTCGCACATAACCATGACCTTATCGAAAAGCTCATCCACGGCTGGTCGAAGTGCGGCGAGCATAGAGAAGAGCGCTTCAAAATCGTCGTTCGCCCATGCTGTCTCAAATGCGGCAAACATTTTTTCCAAGGCTTCCGCAAGCGCCATTTCCGCCGGTTCCTGCAACAGTTCACGTTTCCACGTGCCCTGAAGATCCACGCCAGCTTCATGGCCTTGTTTACGGATGATGTTGGCGACTCGCTTGAACGTCTGTGCAGCCTGCGGAAAATCATCCTGCCGACTCATGGATTCCAATGCGCCGAGACGTCGGCCGAGGGCCCATACATTGTCGGGATCGACGGCGGTTACAGCCTCGACGAGCAGTGTTTCCTTGCCCTGAGTCAGAAAATAATTCTTCACGCGGGCAATGAAAAAGTCATTCAACTTTGCGATTGCTTCAGCGGGGGCCAGCTTCCATTTCCGATCGCCGTACAGCCTCTGCGCTTCTTCGAAAAGTTCCTTGACGTCGAAGCGGTACCCACGCTCAAGCATGATACGGGTGATGCCGAGCGCGCAGCGCCGCAGAGCATAGGGGTCGGCCGCACCTGTGGGAATCATGCCCAGACCGAAACACCCGACAAGGGTATCCACCTTATCCGCGATGGACAGGATGGAACCAAGCTCTGTGGCCGGAACGGGCGAATCAGGACCGGACGGCAGATACTGTTCGGCAAGAGCCGCGGCGACAGCTTCCGTTTCTCCCTTTTTGCGGGCATAAATCCCGCCCATGATGCCCTGCAACGTATCAAATTCGCCGACCATAGCGGAGACCAGGTCAGCTTTGGAAAGGCGCCCCGCCCGCGCGGCCTGTTCCGGATCCTGCTGAACCTTCTCGGCAAGCCAGCGGCACAGCGCGCTGATACGGCGCGTCTTTTCGCCCATACTCCCCAAAGGAGCAAGGAACGTGACCGCATCAAGCGCTTCCAGCCATTCATCAAACGTGGCTTCAAGGTCGGTCTTCCAGAAGAACCGCCCGTCTTCAAGGCGTGCGCGGAGCACACGTTCCCATCCCTTTTTGACAAGAGAAAGATCTTTCGGGTGCAGATTCAGAACGGTCAGGAAGTACGGCATGAGGTTGCCCGAAGCATCTTCCACGCCAAAACTCTTCTGGTGTTCCTGCATGCTGGTCAACAGGACTTCACGGGGCAATTCAAGGAAAGAAGGATCAAAGTCGCCCAGCAACGGCACGGGACACTCAACCAGTCCTTGAACTTCATCAAGCAGGCCATCGATCCAGATGATTTTGCCATTGGCCGCTTCCGCGATTCTGTTCCCTTCGCTGACGATATAGGCGCGCCTTTCAGCCGCCTTCAGTTGAACGGCCCCTTCCTTCACGATGGTGGGAACGTAATCGCCCGCGGTCTTGATCGTGAAGGGACCGGGACCAAGCACGCGGTGCCCCTGCGTAACCCGCCCGGAAGCCACTTTACCGACTTCAAACGGAACGACAACGTCGTCAAGCAGCGCAAGAACCCAACGGATGGGACGGGCAAAAGCAAACTCGCCGTCTCCCCACCGCATACGCTTGGCAAAGGGCAAGGCAGCGATAATCGCCGGACACAAGCCAGCCAGCACGTCCAACGTAGGCACGCCGCCGGTTTTCTTCATCCCTGAAAGGTATTCCCCTTTCTCGGTCTGCGTCCTGCCCAAAGCGGAAACGTCGATACCAAGCGTCTTGGCAAACCCCTGAGCGGCCTTGGTGGGATTCCCCTCGGCATCGAAAGCAATGCGGGCGGGCGGCCCCATAACCAATTCTTCCCTGACAGGCTGGGTATCTTCCAGACCTTCCACGATGACCACGGAACGACGCGGCGTAGCACAGGTATCAAGGAGGGAAAACGTATAGCCAGCTTCTTTGAGCCCAGCCGTGAACCGATCCGCCAGTTCTTTTTCAACATTGGACAAAAAGCGGGCCGGCAGCTCTTCCGTGCCGATTTCAAGAACAAAGGTGGACATTATCGGTTCCCTCCGAGCATGGGATACCCCATTTCCTTACGCTGCTCCGCATACAGATGCGCAACGGACGAGGCCAACGTGCGCACGCGCCCGATATAGCCGGTGCGTTCCGTAATGGAGATAGCCCCCCGAGCGTCCAACAGGTTGAACGTATGGGAGCACTTCAAACAATAATCATACGCGGGCCAAAGCAGTCCCTGTCCGGTGAGACGAAGGCATTCGGCCTCAAACTGGTCGAAGTGCTCACGGTGCATGGCGGCGTCACTCTCATCAAAATTATAGCGAGACTGCTCGACTTCGTTCTGATGGTAGATCTGGCCGTAGGTCACATGCTCGTTCCACTGGATGTCATAGACGGAATCTTTCCCTTGCAGGTACATGGTCAGGCGTTCCAGACCATAGGTGAGCTCCGCGCTGACGGGCGAAAGATCGATCCCGCCAACCTGCTGGAAATAGGTGAACTGCGACACTTCCATGCCGTTCAGCCACACTTCCCAGCCAAGCCCCCACGCGCCGAGGGTCGGAGACTCCCAGTCGTCTTCGACGAAGCGGATGTCATGCTCTTCCTGATGGATCCCCAGTGCACGAAGGCTGCCAAGGTAGAGATCCTGCACATCGTCGGGAGAGGGCTTCAAAATGACCTGAAACTGGAAATAGTGCTGAAGCCGATTGGGGTTTTCGCCATACCGCCCGTCCGTGGGACGCCGAGAAGGCTCCACATAGGCCACATTCCACGGCTCCGGCCCGATAACCCGCAGAAACGTCGAAGGGTTAAACGTGCCGGCACCACATTCTATATCCATCGGCTGAGCGACGACGCATCCCCTGCTCGCCCAATAGCGTTGCAGAGTGAGAATCACATCCTGAAAATACATGCTTCCTCCATGACAATAGCGGCACTCACCAGACGGGGTATTTCCTTCCGAAAAAGCAGCCACAGCAGACCGTTTTTTAGTGCTCGGAATCCTCCGGATCACATTCTCCGGAAGCGCCCCCTGTCCCAAGTCAGGCCCAAATGATACTGCACAAAGCCATCCACCGCTCTCGCGCACTCACGTCGTTCCGCCGGGAGCAATACTTCGCCCGTCTCTTCCGAAGAGCCGGACGTTAAAAAATGCCAATGCAGGGGTGATACTTCCTGTACTTGGCGCAAAACGTCAAGGCTTTTGCCACTGATTTCCACAATATTTCCTCGCCCGGAAACACAATCCGGGCAAACGATGGTCCCTTCCGAGACCAGAAATCCGGCATGATCAAAATCTTTTTTCCCGCAGGAGACACATGCCGTCAAAGCGGGAGCGTACCCCTGCTGAGACGCCAAGCGCAACCGAAAAAGTATCGGGAGAATATCCTGAACGGTTTCAGACTGTTCAAGGAGTTCCAACGTGTCCTTGAGAAGCAGGAACACTCCGGCCGCACCATCCTGAGGAACGCCAAGCGCTTCAACAAACCGGACACAGTTCATAAACATACCCAGCCGATTCCAGTCCGTCCGCAAACGCCGGGGCCCCCGAATCAGATTACCCTCCTGCAAGGAAAGGTACATGCCGTTTCGGGTCGTTTTGGTACTGATCTGAAGTTCGTTGAAAAGATCCAGACAGCCACAGAATCGTTTGCGGCTCCGGCTGCCGCCAAAGGCAAACGCCGATACGATGCCGTGGCGGCGCGTCAGCATACGCAGCCAGAGGTCCGATTCCCGAAAGCGCCCTACCCCCAAAACGAGGGCCGTGTCGGACCATTCCATAGACTAATTCTGAGCGTCATTGGGGAACGTGACAGTCTTGACCTGACCGATTTTCCCCACAGGCGGCAGTTCCTTGCCGTCATACGTGATCAGCATGGCTCCCGCGTTGCCCAGCTTCATAACGAGCTTTTCCTGAAAGTCGACATTCAGGGTGTCCCCCTTATGCATGACGCGCTGGCTGTTTTTGCCGTCCGCAGTCGTCGAAACCCAGCAATCGCCCTGCGCCGTCAACAACATACGGTGACCGGTGGCGGGAAGAGCCGCTTGCTCCGTCGGCGTCTCGGTTTCAGCGGGAAGAGGCGTTCCACCCAAAACAATCGGTTCCTCCGATGCCGCAGGAAGCGTGGCGTTCGCAGCCGGCTCCACAGGGATGGCAGGCGTCGTGACGACAGTATCCGCTTCAGGGACAGCCGGAGAAGACACAGCCGGCGAGGCCGTTTTTTCCCGACTCACCGTATTGCTGGAAAGTCCGGGGATACTATCCCGAAAATACCATGCCCCTCCCGCAAGAAACAACGCGCACAAAAGGATGGCAAGCCAAGGCACATGACTTTCCTCGCGACGTGCCGCAGCGGGGACAACACGGATTTCCTGTTCGCGCAGCTCTTCTTCCGGATCTTTGAGCAGTGCGCACGCAGCGTGGGTAACGCTATCGTCGACGGCAAGAAGCTTCGCATACGCCCGGATAAATCCCCGGGCATATACGGCATGCGGCATGGATTCCATGTCTCCTTCCTCTATGGCTTTAACCAACCGAGAGGTGATCTTGAGTTCCGCGGCGACATTTTCTTCCGTCAACCCCTTATGGATACGCCTCTCACGAAGCAGGGCTCCAAAGTCTGCCAGCGTCAAAACAGTTTCCGTCTCTTCCATGCTGTGTACCTTTCGGAAATCGAATGCAAAAAGGGATAGTTATTGGCGGATCTCAACCACAGCCCGCTTGCGAAGCTGTTCGCTGTATTCACGGAAGCGCTCTTGGAGCTTCGGTTCGCGCAAAATCCTTTCGATCTGAGGCGTGGCTTCCTCCAGCGTCTGTCCGTCTCCGGATTCCATAGAGAGAAGCTTCAACTGTCCTTTCAATCCGTTATTCACTTCAAACAATCCGGAGACATCTCCCGGCTTGAGCTGCGAAAGGCGGTCCTGCCATGTAGGATCAAGGCTGTTCCAATCCACGACGCCCACATCACCGCCTTCCTGAGCGCGAGGCCCCACGGAAACCTGACGAGCGGCTTGTTCAAAGGAAAGCTTGCCGCTACGGATACGGGCGGCCTGCGCCTCGGCATTTTCCGTCGGCGGATATACAATAACCGCAAAACGGACTTTCTGGTTGTTCATGAACGTCTGCTTATGCTGATTATAATAATCGGCGATCTCTTCTTTCGTCACGATGACCTTACGGCCGACCATGTTGGCAAGGAGGCGGTTCCGCAAAATGCTGCTGCGGATACGCTCGCGGAAATCCTTCTCTGTCGTGCGCTGGATCTGGAGCTGACGCTGGAATTCTTCCGGCGTCATTTTATTGCGCGACATGATCTGCTGTATTTCATTATCCACTTCGCTGTCGCCCACCGAAATTTTAAGGCGCTGGGCTTCCTGCGTCAGAATAATGTTGTTGATCATGCGTTCCAGCGTTGCCTTGGTCAGTTCTTCTATCGCAGCGGCCTGATTGGGATCTTTGGGATTCAATCCCCGCCGCATGGCTTCGGGGGCCGTTTCAGCCTGCAAGTCAAACGCCGTTATCATTTCGCCGTTCACGACCGCGGCAACGCCATTGATGGCGGCGCGTACGGGAGACGTAATCAAAAAAAACAAAAGAAACGCAGTACTGACGATGCGCACGCTATGCTCCTTGATATTCTGGCTCTGGGACTGAAACATTCCCAGCCTTGTTTTTGCAACACTGAGCACACAAAAAGATTTCCTCGGACGGAACGTTTCTCAAGATGCGTTCAGCCCAATGGAAAACGTCTTTGGAGTGCTCTCTGTGCGACAATTTTTTGGCAAGATACGCTGATTCCCGCCAACTTGCAACGCCGGGACTTTCTAACCCTCTCAGGCATATCAGTCAGTCAGAAGTGTCCCCAGCGCCAGTCTGGCGGCATCAAGCCTGCGCGGAGTGGGCAACTGCATATCCAACTTCAATTCAAGGCTTGATGGGGGAATCAACTTGGCATTGCCTTTTTGCGCACTCAAGAACGGCACCAGTTTCTCGGGGGCGATGGCGTTCTGCTTCTCATCCCAGAGGACACGGAGCCGATCCTCGTATACGTCCGCCTTCAAGGCTTGAGCGCCGCTCAGGAATTGCTTTAGCGCCAGTACAGCCATAAAGATTTCCAATGGTTGCGGCAAAATGCCAAAGCGGTCTCGAAGCTCGAGTTCAAGTTCCTGGCGGGCCTGAGCGTCCGGAGCAGCGGATAGCCGCTTATACCAACGCAGACGTTCCCGTCCATCCGTAATATAGTCCTCGGGGATATGGGCGGTAAGCCCTAAATTGAGTTCCGTTTCAATCTGCAACGATACGCCGCCGTTTTTAATCTTGTTGACGGCTTGTTCGAGCATTTCAAGATACAGTTCAAGCCCCACACGTCCCATATGGCCGGACTGAACCTCACCAAGAATGTTTCCGGCACCACGCAACCGCAAATCTTCCATCGCAACTTGGAAGCCCGCGCCCAAGTAATCCATATCAAGAATAATGCGCAAACGTTCTTTTGTTGCAGCAGGCAACCGCTCCAGATCAGAAACGACGAAACAGGCAAAAGCCTGCCGATCGGACCGCCCCACCCTGCCCCGCAACTGGTACAACTGCCCCAGACCGAAAAGATGCGCCTGATCGACGATCAGCGTATTGGCCCGAGGGAAGTCCAGCCCCGATTCAACAATGGCGGTACAAACCAGAATGTCCAACTCGCCATGCCAAAATGCGTGCATGGTTTCTTCAAGCTTCTTTTCCGGCAGCTGCCCATGCGCCATGCCGATACGCGCATTCGGAGCCAGTTCCTTGACGAACTCGACGACCCGTTCCAGCCCCTGCACCCGGTTATGGACCCAAAAAACCTGCCCCTCACGGGCTAGTTCCCGTTCAATCACCTGCCGAAGCGTTGCCTTGTCCCGCTCCAGCAGCGCCGTAGAAACGGGTTTACGCTCAGGGGGGGCCGTCTCGATGACCGAAAGTTCGCGGACTCCGGACATGGATAACTGGAGCGTCCGGGGAATCGGAGTGGCCGTCAATGTGAGCGCATCAACGTTCTTTTTGATTTTCTTGAGTTTCTCTTTGTGCCGAACGCCGAAACGCTGCTCCTCGTCAAGGATAAGCAAGCCAAGATTCGGGAGAACCACATCGTCCGAAAGGAGCCGATGCGTACCGATGAGGATGTCGATCTGTCCGGAAGCCGCCGCTTTGAGCACTTCTTTCTGCTTGGCTGAAGAAACGAAGCGGCTCAGCAGTCCGACATTGAGCGCAAAGCCCGAAAGCCGGGAGCGGAAGGTCTGGTAATGCTGCTCGGCAAGAACTGTCGTGGGACACAAGAGTGCGACCTGACGCCCTTCCGAGGCGGCCCTGAACGCCGCCCGCAGAGCAACCTCCGTTTTGCCGAACCCCACGTCTCCGCATACAAGCCGATCCATAGGTTCGGGCTTTTCCATATCAGCCAGGACGTCCTGTATGGCTTTCGCCTGATCAGGCGTTTCCTCGAAGCCGAAGGACGCTTCAAATTCACGGTACAACTCCCCAAGAGGAGGATACCGGAACCCCTTGGCCACTTTACGCCACGCATACATTTCAATCAGGTCTTCGGCGATTTTTTCGATAGCCTTGCGGGCTTTTTCCTTGCCGGATTGCCAGGCTCCGCCGCCCAGACGATCCAGCGACGGCTGCGCTTCTCCCCCGCCCTTAAAGCGTTGGATGAGGGAAAGGCGATCCACAGGAACATAAAGCCGATCATCTCCGGAATAGTGCAGCAGCAGGAAATCGTTGGCAGTGCTGCCCGTTTCCATGCGCAGCAGCCCCCCAAAGCGGGCAATGCCGTAATCCCGATGGACCAGCAAGTCGCCGGGCTTCAACTCGTCATACCGCTCAAGCCCCTTGAAGGCTCCTGTAGGAACGCGGCGGCTTTTCTCCGCATGTGGCTGGAGGAGATCTTCCCCGAGTATGAGGCTCTGATCCCAAATCAGTTCAGCGCCGGCCCGAAATGGCGCCACCAAAGCGAACAGGCCATGCTGTTCCCCGGAATACCGCAGCAAAGGGGACAAGCCATCCTGAGAGGCCAGATTCAAAAATTTCGTACGGCTCTTTTCGGAAGCAAAGCACAAAATCGTCTGCCGCTTGTCGTTCTGCCACCGTTTCAGTGCTTGAACGAGCGTCTGCCAAGGGCGATCCTGCTCCGCAGTCGAAGGAAACAGATCCTCGAACGAAGAAAGGCTCCGTTCCGGCAGATCATGGATTCCTTTGGCGATGCCCATCACCAGCGGTTCTGCGTGAACACAGGCGAACCGCGCGCAAGCGCTTTCCACATCGCTTGCTTCGCGCATGGCCAAACGCTGCGGCTGAGGACGGCCCTCCACATCCTGTGCTTCGAAGGCTTCCGTCCAAAGACGTTCCGCTGAGGACAACATATCACGAAAATCGGAGAGCCCCGGCAGAACCCATACGGTATCGGCAGGGAGCCATGCTTCCAGATTGGTCGCCGTGTCATAGCAGCAACCCGGCAATAAGCGGAAATCGCCCTGTTCCTGTAAGCGGGTCAACCCGAACCGTTCATTTTCGGTCAGCATGTTTTTCTGGAACAGGCTTTTCCAGCGTGCCTGCATCTTCGCTTGATCAGCGGGCGACTGTCGAATGGGTGACACGGGAAGAACACGTACTTCAGAAAGATTTGCCTTCGAACGCTGGCTCACAGGATCGAAAAGACGGATTTCCTCTATGAGATCTCCAAAAAAATCAAGGCGTATGGGCTTATCATAACCGGGAGGCATGATGTCGAGAATATCACCTCGCCTGGCGATCTCGCCCGGATTCGAGACCATGGAAACACGCTCATAGCCCCATTCAACCGCCTGTTCGAGTATCATATCCAACGAAACGTCTTCACCCCGTATGAGGGTAACCTCCCGGTTCTCGAAGAAATCCAGAGGCACCAGCTTGGGGAGCAGGTTATCGGCGGTCAGGATAAGCCCTTTGGCCTGCCCGCTGCGCAATGCGTACAGAGCGGACAAGCGTTCCGTCCAGCCCTCACGGTTGGCCAAGCGAGGAGAAAACGGCGGCAGAGACGTCCAGCCGCCCTTATCAAGGGCATCCGGCAAAAAGTCGCCGCTGGACAACTCGGGAGAGAAAAGCCGCATCAAGGCGCGGGCGGTAAGCAACTCATCCCTGTTTTTTACGACCCAAGCCATGCCACGGCCCTGTTGGAGCATATCCACGCAAAGCCGCGCCTGCGTGGCCAGCCCCGCGCGCGCAACGTGTATCCGCCCAGCCTTGAAACGGGCGATCTCGGTCATCACATCTGTATACACAAAAGTACCTCGTCAACCATTGAACGTCATTCCCAAAATCACATGGAATCAATGAAGCTTTCCCACCCATTGTCAAGCCTCGCTCCGTATGCCGCCGGACAGGAACAAGAGCGGAAGGAGAAAACTGCCGCACCTCTAATGCATCCTAGCCAACGGATAAGCAGGGGTATAAAATGGGTAAAGGCCTCCACAAGTCCCTGCCCAAAGGCAAGAGGATTGTGGAGGCGAACAATCCCGCTTCTGAGCGACATCACAATCATATCGGCAGGACACGGGGTATGAAAGGGAAATCAACCGATCAGGATGATTTGCTTTGATGTCCCCGTAAGCGGACGAGCCCCTGACGCGGTGATTTCCAGCGTATGCTCAAGGCCGACCATCCCTGAGCCGGGGATGCCGATCTTCGGCTCAATGGCCACAACCATGCCCTGTTCCAGCGGAGCGGTAAAGCCTTTGGCAAAAACCGGGGTCTCATCGACAGTCAGGCCTATGCCATGCCCCAAGAATGGAACCTTGTCACGCCCCAACCCCATAAACCCGTCCATTTGCCCTTCGCGCTGGGCAACGGCACACGCTTCCGCCCATATCTCTGCCGGAACGGCTCCCGGTTTCAACGCGGCTGCGGTTTGTTCAAAAATCTCAACGCACACGGCATGTGCCCTACGAATCGGGCCGGGGATCGTATCGGCCGCGCCACTCCAGTACACCTGTGTCCTATCCGTATTATACCCTTCAACATTGAACCCCATATCGATGGAAAGCAAGGCGCGCTTCTGCCAAAGGCGTTCGGCATTTCCCATAAACGGAATGGCCGGACACATGCCTTTGCAACCAAGAGGTCCATTGTAATAGGTGGGATAAATGCCGGACGTATCAGCCGAGGCATAACCAAAAAAGTTTTCCTCACCCGGCGCATTCATCCGCAACATTCCGCTTCCGCCGCACGCGAACACCGCTTCCACATACGTTCTCGCAACATCAAATTCACTCATGCCGGGGTGTATGCGTTCCGGAAGTATTTCATCCAGAACTTTTGCATGTAATGCCCCGCATCGACGGATTTTTTCGAGCTCCCACTCGGATTTTACGGCTCGGGCCTGAGCAAGGACGGCATCACAGGAGGTGAACCGCACACCTTCCATACGGCTTTGCAGCATCTCCGCCATCGACCAGTTGAATCCGTTTTTATCCACGGCAATGGCGGAAGAAACCGGGCTCCCGCACCCAGCGCAGAGAGAGGTGATTTCCTTATATGACTTGAAGGGAAGAATGTGACGCAAGGGGGATTCCAGTTGTGCGCGTTCCACTCCCTTGCGAAGCAACAAAACGGGCTCCCCTTCAACGGGCAACCATACGAGCCCCCACCCCAGCGTTCCCGTCAAATAATAAATGCCAAGCCGGGAAGTAACGAGCATCCCCCCTGCATCAGGAGCGAGCGTGCGCAACAGACGGCGGCAGCGGGCATACCGGAATTCTATCTCTCCAAGCGGCAACAGATCGGGGCTCGACATGATCAGCTCTCCTTTTATACAGCAGGTTCGTTTGGGTCCATTTTGACAGGTTCCCTTTGAATCATTGATCTTTGGAATTTTCCTTATTTTGTCTTCCATTGCAACAGAGGATTTGAAAGATCTCCTTGTAATCCGGTGAAATATTTTTTGCGGTTTGTTTTGGTAGGATGTCTGGTGTTATAAATTTACATAATTTTAAAAGACTATGAGCCATAACATGCTTTAAAAACGCTCGCGGCAACTCACTGAAAAGCAACTCTTTCCGTGCTCTCCTAGACGAAGAGTACACACCCAAAACCTTTTCGTTGCCTTTATTGGCATAACCAACTAAACTTTCCTGCACTCTTTTTGTGAGGTCCATCATGTTACAGACATTTCTCTCCGACGGCAGGATGCGCGAATTTCTGACCCAAGCCCGCACAATCGCCGTCGTTGGTGCAAAAGATAAAGAAGGTCAGCCTGTTGACCGCGTCGGGAAGTATCTCATCCAAGCAGGCTACCAGGTGATCCCGGTCCACCCCATACGTAAAGACGTGTGGAGCCTGCAAACCTATCCTTCGCTTGCCGAAGTGCCTTTTCCCGTTGACATCGTCAATGTATTCCGGGCTCCTCAATACTGCCCTGATCATGCGCGGGAGACCGTGGCACTCTCCCCCCTGCCCCAACTGTTTTGGATGCAGCAAGGCATCGTGAGCCCCGAAGCCGCTTCTATCGCTGGGAAGGCCGGGATCGCCGTCGTTGAAGATTTATGCATCATGGTCGAACACAAACGCCTCTTAGGAAATTGATATCATGAAGAAAACTGTCTTTGACTGCCAGATGTGCGGTCAATGTTGCGAAGGGGAAGGCGGCATTGTCCTGAGCCCCAAGGATCTGAAACGCCTTTATGAAGGCCTGAATCTCGAAAAACAGGCTTTCCTTGATGCTTATGGCGTTTTCCGGAACGGGAAATGGCAAGTGCGGACGGGCGAAGACGGCAATTGTATTTTTTTCCGGGCCGGACAAAGCTGTACCGTCCATGCCATCAAGCCCGATGTTTGCCGGGCATGGCCGTTTTTCCGGGGGAACATGGCCGATGCCGAAAGCCTCCATCTGGCCAAGGCGTTTTGCCCAGGTATACGCCCTGATGCGACGCATGAGGAATTCGTGGAGGAAGGCCAGAGCTATCTGGAAGAAAATGGGCTCGTAGCCTCCGATCCCGAACATGAAGGGCACGCCCTTCTGCCGGTTTCCAAAACGGATTCTTCCTTTTAACCTTTCAGGATCCCTGCCCAAACCTTCTGGGCGGGCTTTGTGCTTCCGCCTCAGATTGTTCTGAAGACGCCAGCACCATACGACCTCTTACACAGGAGACTTTGGATCATGAATATCCTTATGTTCGGTCCCAACGGCAGCGGCAAAGGCACGCAGGGCGCTCTCATCAAGAAGGCGTTTGGTTTGGCCCATATCGAATCCGGAGCCATTTTCCGCGAACACGTGGGCGGCGGAACCGAACTCGGCAAAAAGGCCAAGGAATATATGGATCGCGGCGAACTCGTCCCTGACTCCATCACCATTCCCATGGTCCTCGAAACCTTGAAGACCAAAGGGGCTGACGGCTGGTTGCTTGATGGTTTCCCCCGCAATATCGCCCAGGCCGAACAACTGCACAAGGCGATGCAGGAACAGGGCATGAAGCTTGACTATGTGGTGGAAATCGATCTGCCCCGCAACATCGCCCGCGATCGCATCATGGGCCGCCGGGTGTGCAAGAACGACGGCAACCATCCCAACAACATCTTCATTGATGCCATCAAGCCCAATGGCGACGCCTGCCGGGTCTGTGGCGGCGAGCTCACGGCCCGTGCTGACGATCAGGACGAAGCCGCGATCAACAAGCGCCATGACATTTATTATGATGACAAAACGGGGACGCTGGCTGCAGCCCACTACTTCAAGGCGTTGGCCGAAAAGGGCGAAACCAAGTACATCGTCCTCAATGGTCAGGGTACGATCGACAGCATCAAAGAAACGCTTATCAAGGAACTGGGACTGAACTAGTCTTTGCTTTCCAAGCGGCTGGCTGGTTGAATTTTTCGGCCAGCCTGCCGCTGTAAAAAATGCGCTGCCGTTTATGGGAAAGCCATGAGCAGCTCTGTGCGACCGGTCACTTCTTCGATCCGTTCACCGGTTATACGGAACCCGTTTTTTTGGTAAAAGGCGACTGCCCGTTCGTTTTCCGCATAAACAGTAAGATCCAATGTGCCGCGCATCTTTTTGGCCAGTGCCAGCAAACGGGACCCCACTCCCCTCTTTTGGTGCGCGGGGGCAACAAAAAGCGCCGCAAGATAGTCCTCCACGAAGGCCATAAAGGCCACCACTTCTCCCGTAGTCCTGTCCTCATCCACAACGATTTCGCTTAATGGAAGATACAAGGTCCGCATGGCCTCGGCCTTTTCTTCCCAATATGCCTTATCAATAAAAGAATGGGAACGAACGGAAGCCGCCAGCCATATTCGGATAACGGTCTCCGTGTCTTCTTCTTTGAATGCCCGGATCATCTTCCCTCCATGCGCACGCACCGGACAAAGGGCACCCGAAAGCCCCCATTCCCCCATCTGTGGACGAAGGGGCGTGGTCGTGCTATATTCGATAATTCGTAGGTTACGAATATGTTTTCCGTTACAACCCTATCGGACGCCTTATGCATTACTATCCAGTTTTTTTGGAACTTTCTGGGCAGAGCTGCCTTGTAGTCGGCGCGGGCGCCGTCGGTTGCCGCAAGATAGCTTCCTTGCTCGAATGCCCTATTGAACGGCTTCACGTCATTGACCTGGCTGAACCGGATACAAATCTTCAAGTGTTGCTTGAAGATAAACGCGTCAGTTTTACGAAACGCCCCTTTACACCGTCCGATGTGGAGGGGTGCGCCTTGGTTTTTGCCGCCACCAGCAACAGGGAGACCAATGATGCCGTGGCGAGGGCCTGCACGGAACGCGGCATCCTCTGTAACTGCGCCGATGCCCCTAAGGACAGTTCCTTTATCGTACCCGCCCTTGTCGAACAAGGGAATATCGCCATCGCCCTTTCCACAGGCGGCGCCAGCCCGGCGCTTGCCCGGAAGATCCGTGAAGATCTGGAAACGTGGCTCGGAGAGCGTTATACGGGGATAAGCGAACTTTTGATGCGGCTCCGCCCCTTGGTTCTTGCCTTGCATCACGAGACGAGGCAGAATACAACCCTCTTCCGGAGCATTGTGGATTCGCCCCTGTCCGAAGCCCTGCAGCGTCGGGATCGGCAAACGTGCGAATCTTTGCTCAGGGAATTGTTACCCATCGAACTGCATCCGTATATCATGGAGTTGCTGCATGATCTTGCCTGAACTGTTGCCGGTTCTGGCCATTCACCTGTACGCCCTTGGGACGGCGGCCGTCGTGGCGGGCATCCTTGCCCGGAACGAATGGCTTAAGCGCGCCGCCCTCGTGCTTACGGTGCTTGCCTTCACCACCCACACATTACTGTTGATCGCCACCTTTATGGACGACGGATTCACGGGCCTGACCCGCTCCGTGTATGTCCAGCTTCTGGCTTGGTGCATTACCCTCAGCGGGCTTGTCGCGTGGCTCCGGTGGCGCTATGAGGCACTGCTCCTGACCGTAGCACCATTCTCCTTGCTGACGTTTCTGATCGCCCTCTTGCTGCGTCATGCCGAAACACCGCTTCCCCCCGTACTTTCGGGGATGACCTTTACCATCCATATCGCAGCGATATTCATCAGTATCGGCCTGATGGCCCTTGCTTTCGGCGCGGGCGTGCTTTTCCTCATCCAAGCGAAGAGCATCAAATCGAAATCAAAGCTGGCGGGCTTCCAAAAGGATCTCCCTGCCCTCTCCGCATTGGACAAAATCAATGCGTTCACGACGACGGTCGGCTTTCCGCTGTTCACGGCGGGCGTGCTTTTTGGGTTCATCTCGGCCCGCATCAATTGGGGCACAATCCTTTCCGGCGATCCTAAAGAGTTTATTTCGCTCGTTGTCTGGGGCCTGTACGCTTGGCTTTTCCACCAGCGGTTCACGCAGGGCTGGCAAGGACGCAAACCAGCAATTCTGGCAATATGGATCTTCACGGTTTGCGCGTTTTCGCTCATCGTGGTGAACCTCTTTATGACCACACACCACAGTTTTCTGACCACACCACGCTGATATGGAACAACAAATCTACCTTATTGGGCTCAACTACCGCACTGCCGGCGTTGAGGTGCGGGAACGTTTCGCGTTGACGGATCATTGCTCCAAAGACACGTGGGCCATTCCGTTGCGCCCTTCGGGGGAAAACGATTCGGCCGAGACGACGCTGGACGAGGCGCTGATCCTCTCAACCTGCAACCGGGTTGAGATCCTTGCCGTGGGCCAAGGCGACGTGCCGGGGCTGATTCTGGAGGCGTGGGCCTCCGCCAAAAACCGGAAGGCCGTCGAACTCGCGCCGTATGTGTACATCCACAAAGGCCGTGAGGCGATTGCACACCTGTTCACCGTTGCCTCCAGCCTCGATTCGATGGTGCTCGGAGAACCGCAGATCCTTGGGCAGCTCAAAGGAGCCTATCGCAAGGCAACCCTGGCCGGGACGACGAAGACCATCATCAATCGCCTTCTGCACAAATCGTTCAGTGTCGCCAAACGGGTACGCACGGAAACCGGCATTGCGGCGAGCGCCGTTTCCATCAGCTACGCGGCCGTGGAGCTTGCCAAGCGTATTTTCGGCGACATGGGCCAATACCAAGCCATGCTCATCGGCGCTGGCGAAATGGCGGAACTCGCGGCCACGCACCTGATTCAAGCCGGGATCAGCAACGTCAAAGTCGCCAACCGGACCTACCAGCGCGCCAAAGAGCTTGCCGCCGAATTCAAAGGAGAAGCCGTTCCCTTTGAGCACTTGTTCAAGCATCTTGCCGATGTGGACATCATCATCAGCTCCACAGGCTCACCGGAAGCCATTATCCGCGCACGCGACATCAAGGACGTCTTGAAACGCCGCAAATACCGGCCAATGTTCTTCATTGACATCGCGGTCCCCCGAGACATCGATCCCGACGTCAACAACGTGGATAACGTCTACCTCTATGACATCGACGATCTGAAAGAAGTGGTTGAAGAAAATCTGGCCCATCGGCGCGTCGAAGCGGAAAAGGCGCAGGGGATCGTTGACGAAGAGGTCAATGCCTTTGCCTTTTGGCTGGAATCGTTGGAGCTCCAGCCCACTATTGTGGACCTGCTCTCCCACTTCGAAACCCATGCGCAAGAAGAGCTCCAGCGGACCTTAAAACGGCTCGGTCCCGTGAATCCTGAAACCCGTGAGGCGTTGGAGGCCATGCTGCATGGTCTGGTCCGGAAGCTTTCGCATGAGCCCATTACGTTCCTGAAGGAAGCCAAGTCCGAGACAGCTTCCCGCAACGTGGAACTGATCAGGCGTATGTTCGGACTGGATGACGAACACCCGATGGGCCGATGTACGCGCAGGGTCCACAGAAACGAATCTCAACTGCCATAGGGAGCGGTCATGCGCTGCTATCTTGTAGACGAACTCCAGCCCGAGGTCATTGCCAACCTTGAGGCGCAGCTGACGAAAAACGGCTGCCAGTCCGGTATTGAAAGATTATATTGGCTGCCTCTAGAGAAAGAACGCCTGCTTCCCGTTCAGCGTGAGCACGAATCCTCGTGCGGGCCGCATTGCCTTGCATTGGAGATCCTTGACGATGCCGTCAGGCTTGAATTCCTCGTCCGGGCTAAAGGGCGTATGCGCTGCGAATGTGTATGCTATCTCTCTCCGGAAACGGAGCGCCACATGATGGACTGGCTTGACGCCCGCATTATGGAAGCGGAAATCGAACAAGGGCTCATCCACCAGTAAGCGAACCGTTGTTCCTTTTTTCGTACACGCAGGACCGACAAAAAGGCCTCCCCACATTTCCGTGGGGAGGCCTTTTCATAAACAAGCTTCCAGAAGGCGGCTAGAACAGGATCTTGACCTGTTCTTCGTCCTTATCCTGACGGCGGCCGATCGTCCCGATGACCCAAGCCCCTTTGTGCATGGCCTCAAGACGGCCCATCGCCTCTTCCGCGACTTCGCTGGGCACAATAAAGACATAGCCGATGCCGCAATTGAAGATCTGCAGCATTTCAGGCCATGTCAGGCCGCCTTCTTCACGCAGCCAATGGAAAACGGGCTGCACATCCCATGAAGCGAACTTGATATCCGCAGTGACCGAATTGGGCAGGACGCGGGGAATGTTATCGTAGAAGCCGCCACCCGTGATATGGACCATCCCCTTGACGGGCAGGTCGCGCATCAGGTTACGCACGACGTCGGAATAAATATAGGTGGGCTCCAACAGGACATCTTTCACTGTCCGGTCGGAACCGGGCATGGTGTCATCGGGGCCAAGGCCGCTCTTGTCAAGGATCTTGCGGACGAGCGAATAGCCGTTGGAATGGATGCCGGAAGAAGCGAGGCCGATGAGCACGTCTCCGACACGGATTCCCGAGCCGTCCACAATCTTGGCATTGTCGGCCATGCCTACGCAGAAGCCCGCGAGATCATACTCGCCGTCAGCGTACATATCGGGCATTTCGGCCGTTTCACCGCCAAGGAGGGCGCATCCGGCCTGCTTGCAGCCTTCCGCGATGCCGGCGATCACCTGCGTGGTCTTGTCCACATCAAGCTTACCGGTCGCAAAATAGTCGAGGAACAACAACGGACGCGCGCCCTGAACCAAAATATCATTGGCACTCATAGCCACAAGATCGATACCGACCGTATCATGCTTGTCGAAAGCGAAGGCCAGCTTCAACTTGGTGCCGACCCCATCGGTGGAAGCAACCAGCACCGGTTCGGCCATTCCGGACATATCCGGCTTGAAAAGCCCGCCGAACCCCCCGATATCCGAAAGGACCCCGTGGATATGGGTCTGGGATACGATGGATTTGATACGGGAAACAAGGGAATTGCCGGCATCGATGTTCACTCCGGCTTCGGTATACGCTTGGGCTCGCGTCAGGGGCATGATCCTCTCCTAAACTAGCATTGGGTAACTTGTCCGGTGAGAATAGGCTTTTCCCATTACTTGCGCAAGAGGCCAGTTTCCTTTCTCGAGTACTCCGTTTCCCCATTCCCGCCCTTGCGGTCCGCCCGTTCGGAGACTATTCTAGCCGATATCCGATTGTTCCCAACACACTGAAGGTTGCAAATCATGAATGAAGAAAAACCCTTCGAGGGCGAAAACCCCTTTCGAAAGCTTGATAAGAAACGTTTTCTGTCTCATGACGAAAAGAAAAAGGCGAAAAGCCTCAAGAAAAATGGCCTCATCTCCAATAATGACGGTGAGGTTTCCTCTTTCTATGCGGAATTCGTCTCTCCTCAGGATGAAGGGGAGACCAGAGCCTTTTTGAATGCCGTCTCCGGCGTGACCAAACTGGGCGCTCCGGCAAACGCAAAACGCGAAAAACGGCCTTCCGTTACCTCCCTGAATAACCCTGTACTCGGCAAACAGGCTCTCTGGGAGACCGATCGTTCGTTGTCAAAAACGAAAAAAAACAATCCTACTCCTGAAATAGCCGGCAAGAATGCTGCCTCCTCCACTCCGAAAAAAACGGGGAATGAAACAGGCGAGGAGGACATCAATTTCTTTGCGGCCATGCAGGATGTTACCCCGCTTTCTGGAAAGGGGCGGGAAGTGGCGGCGGAAGCGCCGGTATCCATTCCTCCCGTGCAGACGCCGCCTAACCCGCTTCAGGAATTCATCGACGGAAAGCTCGAGTTCGCGCTTGCCTTCACCGATGAATATGTGGAAGGACATGTTGTCGGCCTCGATCTGATGCTTGTGGGAAAACTGCAGGCGGGCCAATTCAGTCCGGAGTCACATCTGGACTTGCATGGAATGAACGCGCAACAGGCTTTTGACGCTTTGGTGGGCTTTTTCCGTGCGGCGTATTTCAAAGGGCAGCGCACGGTCCTCGTGGTGCCCGGACGCGGCCTGAACTCTCCTCATGGTATATCCATCCTCAGAGAGAAAGTTCAGGAGTGGTTTACCCAAGAACCGCTTAAGCGTGTCATTCTTGCGTTCTGTACGGCCAAACCTTCCGATGGCGGAGCGGGAGCCCTCTATGTCCTCCTCCGTAAATTCAGAAAAGGCGAAGGGAAAATCCATTGGGAACGCAAGCCCGTAGACCCTGATTTGATTTAGCGGTTTTTCTGTAACCGGAATACGGGGTATACATAAAATACCTGATTGAAATTGTTATCAAAAAATATTTAACTATAAAGAAAACGTTGTTTGTGCAAAAAGATTTTTTTGCGTGTTTGATGGAAATAGACTGTTCAACCAAACAAATCCATGCTACTGTCTCTTCGCACGCGGAATTTTGTCTTTCATCTCAAAAATGTGTGGAATGACATCTTCCCTGCGAGAAAACGAATGTGTCAGGTTTCATTGCCAAAGCGAGGGAGGGAGTTGCCTTGCGGGGCGTACGGGGCCTGAACGCCAGAGCCGGAGCGGCAACATAACAATAGACACGGATGCACAAGTCGGTATTCTCTGCAAGGGGGCTTTTTTCCCCGAGAGTACACATCCGATGAATGTTATGGGAAAAGCCTATTCATAATGGCTCGCCGTATCTGGGAACAGTACACGACTTTGCCGTATTGGCCCATGCGTGACCACACGGCTAACACGTATCTCGTTATGCTTCTTGAAGGCATGACAAACAAAGTCCGCCGGGGGGCGGAAGGGAGTCTTCATGGCTAAGAAAATGAAAACCATGGACGGCAACACGGCAACCACGCATATCGCGTATGCTCTCAGCGATGTCGCTTGTATTTATCCTATCACGCCGTCTTCCGTGATGGGCGAACTCGCTGACGACTGGGCCGCCGCCGGCAAGAAAAACCTGATGGGCCAGACCGTCACCGTACGTGAACTGCAGTCCGAAGCCGGTGCCGCCGGTGCCGTGCACGGTTCCCTGGTGGCTGGTGCCATGACCAGCACGTTTACGGCTTCTCAGGGCCTCCTGCTGATGATCCCCAACATGTACAAAATCGCCGGTGAACTGCTTCCCACCGTATTCCACGTTTCCGCCCGTGCCCTTTCCACGCACGCGCTGAGCATCTTCGGCGACCAGCAGGACGTGATGGCCGCGCGCCAGACCGGTTTTGCTTTCCTTTGCGCCAGCTCCGTCCAGGAATGCATGGACATCGCCCTGGTTGCCCATCTGGCCACCATCGAATCCAGCGTCCCCTTCTGCCATTTCTTCGACGGTTTCCGCACCTCCCATGAAATCCAGAAGATCGAAGTCATCGACTATGAAGACATCCGCAAGGTCGTCAATTGGGACAAGGTGAACGAATTCCGGCAGAACGCCATGAATCCGGAACACCCCCATCAGCGCGGCACGGCCCAGAACCCCGACATCTACTTCCAGAACACCGAACGCCGGAACCTCTTCTATGATGCGGTCCCGAACGTCGTTGTCGAAGCGATGAAGAAGGTCGAGGGCATCACCGGCCGCAAATACCGTCCCTTCGACTACGTGGGCCATCCGGAAGCCGACCGTATCGTTGTGGCCATGGGCTCCGCCTGCGAAACCATCGAGGAAGTCGTCAACCTGCTGAACGCCCAGGGCCAGCGCGTCGGCCTCGTGAAGGTCCGTCTGTTCCGTCCCTTCTCCACCGAACACCTCCTGCAGGTCATCCCTTCCACGGTGAAGACCATCACCGTCCTCGATCGTACCAAGGAACCCGGCTGCCTCGGCGAGCCGCTGTACCTCGACGTTTGCGCCGCCTTCATGGAAAAGGGCAAGACGCCGGAAATCCTCGGCGGCCGCTACGGTCTGGGTTCCAAAGAATTCACGCCCGCCATGGCTGAAGCCGTTTTCGCCAACATGACCATCGTCGGCCCCAAGAACCACTTCTCCGTGGGCATCACCGACGACGTGAGCTACACCAGCCTTGAAGTTGGCGCCGACATCGACACCGTGGCTCCCGGCACTGTACAGTGCAAGTTCTTCGGCCTCGGCGCCGACGGCACCGTGGGCGCGAACAAGCAGGCTATCAAGATCATCGGGGACAACACCGATCTCTACGCTCAGGCCTACTTCGCTTACGACTCCAAGAAGTCCGGCGGCTTTACGGTATCCCACCTGCGCTTCGGCAAGTCTCCCATCCACTCTACCTACTTGGTGAACCAGGCCGACTACATTGCCTGCCACAAGTCCGCGTACGTACACCAGTACGACGTGCTCGAAGGCATCAAGGAAGGCGGCGTGTTCGTGCTGAACTCCGAATGGAACACCGTTGAAGACCTCAGCCGTGAACTGCCCGCTGCCATGAAGCGCACCCTCGCCCGCAAGAGCATCAAGTTCTACAACGTGGACGCGGTGAAGGTCGCCATGGAAATCGGCCTTGGCGGACGCATCAACATGATCATGCAGACCGCGTTCTTCAAGCTCGCCGAGGTGATCCCCTTCGAGCAGGCCGTCGCGCTGCTGAAGGACTCCATCAAGAAGACCTACGGCCGCAAGGGCGATAAGGTCGTGAACATGAACCTCGCCGCCGTGGACAACGCCATTGCCGCGCTGACCGAAATCAAGATTCCGGCCGAGTGGGCTGAGGCTGTTGACGAACACAAGGCTGAAGCCTGCTCCTGCGGTTGCGGCTGCGGCCACAATCACGAACCGGCCTACATCACGGACGTGGTCCGTCCGATCCTCGCCCAGCAGGGTGACAAGCTGCCCGTGTCCGCCTTTGAGCCCGACGGCCTTGTTCCGCTCGGCACCACCGCTTATGAAAAGCGCGGTGTGGCGGTGAACATTCCCGAATGGATTTCCGAAAACTGCATCCAGTGCTGCCAGTGTTCCTTCGTTTGCCCGCACGCGGCCATCCGCCCTGTTCTGGCTACCGAAGAAGAACTTTCCTGCGCTCCGGATACGTTTGTCACCAAGGACGCCATCGGCAAGGAACTCAAGGGCCTCAAGTTCCGCATTCAGGTGTATGCTGAAGACTGCCTCGGCTGCGGCTCCTGCGCCGAAGTCTGCCCGGCCAAGACCAAGGCTCTGGTCATGAAGCCCCTGCATACCCAGATTGAAGCTCAGGTCGCCAACTTGAAGTTCGCCACCGAATGCGTGGAACCGAAGGACAACCTGGTTGCCCGCGATTCGCTCAAGGGTTCTCAGCTCCAACAGCCTCTGCTTGAATTCTCCGGTGCGTGTGCCGGTTGTGGCGAAACCCCCTACGTGAAGCTGATCACCCAGCTTTTCGGCGAACGGATGCTTATCGCCAACGCCACCGGCTGCTCCTCCATCTGGGGTGGTTCCGCTCCCACCGTGCCTTACACCACCAACAAGGATGGTCACGGCCCGGCTTGGGGCAGCTCCCTCTTTGAAGATGCCGCCGAATACGGTTTCGGTATGTTCAGCGCCGTCAAGCATCGTCGCGAAAAGCTCGCCGATATCGTTGCGGAAGCGGCCAAGCTGCCCGGCCTGCCCGAAGGATTGGTCGACGCTCTCAACGGCTGGCTGGAAAACAAGGAAGACGCCGAAGGTTCCAAGAAGTTCGGTGAAGAAATCCTTGCGGCGCTGTCCGACGCCCCGGAACATGAACTGTTTGAGCAGATTTGGGATATGAACGACCTGCTCACCAAGAAGTCCGTGTGGGTCTTCGGTGGTGACGGTTGGGCCTATGACATCGGCTACGGCGGCCTGGACCATGTCCTCGCTTCCGGCGAAGACATCAACGTGCTCGTTATGGACACCGAAGTGTACTCCAACACCGGCGGTCAGGCTTCCAAGTCCACCCCGCTCGGCTCCGTCGCCAAGTTTGCCGCCGCCGGCAAGCGTACCGGCAAGAAGGATCTGGGCCGTATGGCCATGACCTACGGGTACGTGTATGTGGCTTCCATCTCCATGGGCGCCAACAAGCAGCAGACCCTCAAGGCACTGAAGGAAGCCGAAGCCTATAAGGGACCGTCCCTTATCATCGCGTACGCCCCCTGCATCAACCAAGGCATCCGCAAGGGCATGGGCAAGAGCATGGAAGAAGGCAAGCTGGCCGTCGACAGCGGTTACTGGCCTCTGTACCGCTTCAACCCCGAATTGGCCGAACAGGGCAAAGCGCCCCTGACTCTGGAGTCCAAGGCTCCCGACGGAACGCTGCGTGACTTCCTGGCCGGTGAAAACCGTTACGCCCAGCTGAAGAGCATCGCGCCTCAAGATTCCGAACGTCTCCAGAACGACCTGGAAAAGGCGTATAACGATCGTTATCAGCTGTTGAAGTACATGGCGGCGTTCTCTGGTTCTGCCGAACAGCCGAAGGCCGCTGAAGAACCCAAGGTAACGGAATAACACTCTCTCCCGGGAACCGGTTCTGCCGGTTCCCGGTTTTGACTCTGTCGGCGGAGTGCCTTTTGACAGAAAGGGGCACTCCGTCTATTATTATGTGGATTTTACTGCTTTGCGGAACAAACTGTAATCCTTACATCCCGGAGTACCTCTTTATGGCCCATTCTCTTTATATCACTGGTACGGAAGGCTCGAGTGGGAAAACCGTAGTCACCTTGGGGCTGATGCATTTCTTGCAGTCTCAGGTGCGCAAGGTCGCCTTCTTTCGTCCTATCATCGACAGCGAGGACGAAGCCCGGCGCGACTCCAGCATCAATCTGATCCTCAAGCATTTTGAGCTGGATATGCTGTATAGGGACACCTACGCGTGTACCTATAAGGAAGCGCTCGAACTGGTGACTTCGGGGAATATGTCCCTGTTGATCGAAAAGATTTTTCAGAAGTACAAAGCTCTCGAAAACGAGTATGATTTCGTTTTGTGCCAGGGCACGGATTTCCGGGACAAGGACACGGCCGTCCAGTTCGAGCTGAACTCCGAGATCGCCGCCAGCCTCAATATTCCGCTCGCGCTCGTCATCAACGGCAAGGATAAATCCCTCGACGCCATCCAGGCCTCCGTCAGAAGTAACCTGGAATTGCTGAAGGACAAGCGGCGCGAAGTGGGCTGCATGTTCGTCAACCGCGTATCGTTCACCACCGAAGACTGCCCCACCTGTGCGAGCACGATCATTGAAGGCTCCGGAGCTTTCACTCCGCTGTTCTTCATCAGCGAAACCCCCGCCCTGTGCAATCCGAGCGTCGGTGAAGTCCAGAAATGGATGAACGCCGACGTGCTTTTCGGCAAGGAAGGCCTGAACAACCTTGTTCACGACTACCTTATCGCGGCTATGCAGGTCGGCAATTTCATGAACTACCTTGAGCAGGATCTGCTGATCGTCACCCCCGGGGACCGTTCCGACATCATCCTCGCCAGCCTGACCTCGCACCTTTCGTCCACCTATCCCAACATTGCGGGCATCCTCCTCACCGGCGGCATCGATCTGCCCGAGAGTATGCAGAAGCTCATGGAAGGCTGGACGGGCATCCCTGTCCCCATCCTTTCCGTGAAGGGCGCCACCTATGATACGTGTCAGGAACTGCTGAAGCTGCACGGAAAGATCTCCCCCGAAGACTATCGGAAGATCACCGTGGCGCTTGACGCTTTCTCCGAAGGCGTGGACAAGGAAACCCTCGTCAACAAGATTTTCAACTTCCGCTCTGATCGCGTTACCCCGATGATGTTCGAGTTCAACCTCGCGGAGCAGGCTCAGAAACATCGTATGCGCATCGTCCTGCCCGAAGGGGAGGAACTGCGGATTCTGCGCGCCGCCGAGTCCCTGTGCGAGCGTGGGATTGCGGATATCATCCTGCTTGGCGATACCGACGCCATCCAGGAGAAGATCAAGAAGTTTGGCCTCAAGCTGCAGGATGCCACGATTATCCAGCCCACAGCCTCCCCGCGTTTCAATGCCTATGCCCAGCAGTATTACGAAATGCGCAAGAGCAAGGGCCTTACGTTGGAGCAGGCGCAGGAGCGTATGCAGGACTCGACCTACTTCGGCACGATGATGGTTCAGATCGGCGACGCCGACGGCATGGTTTCCGGCGCTGTGAACACCACGGCCCACACCATCCGTCCCGCCTTTGAAATCATCAAGACGAAGCCGGATACCTCCATCGTTTCGAGCGTGTTCTTCATGTGCCTCAAGGATCGCATCCTTGTGTTCGGCGACTGCGCGGTCAATCCTAATCCCACAGCCAGCCAGCTTGCGGACATCGCCATCAGCTCGGCGCATACCGCCCGTGTCTTCGGCGTCGAACCCCGCGTCGCCATGCTGTCCTACTCCACCGGTTCTTCCGGCAAGGGCGAAGCCGTGGACGAAGTCATCGAAGCGACCAAGCTTGCGCATGAACGGGCTCCCGAGCTCCTCCTTGATGGCCCCATCCAGTATGACGCGGCCATCGATCCCGAAGTGGCCCGAACGAAGGCTCCCACCAGCCCCGTCGCCGGTCACGCCTCCGTGTTCATCTTCCCGGACCTGAATACCGGGAACAATACGTATAAGGCCGTCCAGCGCGCCGCCAATGCGCTTGCCATCGGCCCCGTCCTGCAGGGCCTCAACAAGCCCGTGAACGATTTGTCCCGCGGTTGCACCGTGCCGGACATCATCAACACGGTCATGATCACGGCTATCCAGGCTCAGGCTGAAAAGGGTTTAATCACCCTTAAGTAAGGCACTCTTGGAGGATCCGGATCCACCTCTTTCGTACTGATGCCTTTTTGCGGAAGATGCCGGATCCTTCATCTTTTTATTGTCACAAGACTCTTCAACTTTTTTAATCAGCTGGTAGAACAATGAAAATTCTGGTCATCAACGCGGGTTCTTCTTCTTGTAAATACCAATTGTTCAATATGGACGACCAATCCGTTCTGTGCTCCGGTGTCGTCGAACGTATCGGGCAGCCTATGGGCAAACTGAGCCATAAGATTGCTCCCGGTACAGACAAGGAAGAGAAAATCGTTGTCGAGCGTCCCTTCCCCACGCACGTTGAAGGGATGGAAGACGTCATTTCCTTGCTTCTGGACTCCGAAAAGGGCGTTATTCAGGACAAGTCGGAAATCTCGGCAATCGGGCACCGCGTGCTGCATGGCGGCGAAGCGATCACCGATCCCGTGCTTATCGACGAAAAGGTAAAAGAAATCATCCGCGACTGCTTCCCCCTCGGCCCGCTGCACAACCCGGCCAACCTGATGGGCATCGACGTTGCGGAAAAGCTCTTCCCCGGCGTTCCCAATGTGGGCGTTTTCGATACCGAATTCGGTATGACCCTGGCTCCCGAAGCGTATCTGTATCCCCTGCCCTACTCGTTGTACGAAGAGCTGCGCATCCGCCGCTATGGCTTCCACGGCACCTCCCATAAATACATTGCGAAAGCGACGGCGGCCTTCCTCGGCAAGCCCCTCTCGGAACTGAACTCCATCACGATGCATCTCGGAAACGGCTCCTCCATGAGCGCCGTTCAGAACGGCAAGTGCATCGATACTTCGATGGGCCTGACGCCTCTTGAGGGTCTGATGATGGGTACGCGCTGCGGTTCCATCGACCCCGCCATTGTTCCCTTCATGATGGAAAAGAAGGGAATGACGCCTCAGGAAGCCGATACTGTCCTGAACAAGCAGTCCGGCCTGCTCGGCATCTGCGGCACCAGCGATATGCGCGACGTACACGCGAACATCGAAAAGGGTGACGAAAAGGCCGCCCTTGCGTTCAAGATGCTGACCCGCAGCATCAAGAAAGTGCTCGGCTCCTACTTCTTCCTGCTCGGCAACGTTGACTCCATCGTGTTCACCGCCGGTATCGGCGAAAACGATGAATTCGTCCGCGAAGCCGTCTGCGAAGGCCTTGAGCCCTTCGGCATCAAGGTGGACAAAAAGGAAAACCATACCCGTAAGCCCGGGGCCCGCGTCATCAGCACACCTGACAGCCGCATCCCCGTCCTCATCATTCCCACCAATGAAGAACTGGAGATCGCTACGACCACGATGCGCATCGTGGAAGAAAGCCAGAAGTAAGATTTTCTCCTGAAAAGACTAGAGCCGTCCTCCTCTGTATGGGAAGGACGGCTCTTTTATGTGATTCGAGCCAAGGGCAGACCTGTCTGGTCACTAATCCTTTTTCCGCTGCTGCCACTCGCTGACGAGAGTGAGGATCTCTTTGCCTTCATTTGGGGCAAACCACTGGATCCGGCTATCCGCGTTGAACCACGTCAGTTGCCGTTTCGCGTACGCCCGCGTGTTTTTGATCCACAGCTCCCGTGCGGCATCCAACGACAAGACGCCCGAAAGATACAGATGAAGTTCCCGGCATCCGATACCGGACCATCCCGGCAGCGTCCCTTCGGGGTATACAGCATACTCGGAACGGGCTTCCTCAAGCGCGCCTGCCTCAAGCATCAAGTCGATGCGGCGCGCCAACAGAGGCGTCAACGTATCAAGCGGAAGGCGCAAGCCTATACGCAGCACATCCGCATCCCTCGGGGGCGGCGTTTGGCTGTGCCACCATGAAAAGGTTTTCCCTGTGGCCTCATAGACGCAAAGGGCTCTCACAATGCGCTGCCGATCGTTCTCATGGATACGGGCGGCGTATGCCGGATCGATTTCCTTCAGTTTCCGATGCAGCACCAACGAGCCTTCGATGCGGCACGCTTCCGTAAGTCTCGTGAGGATATCATCCGGTATGGGCGGAATATCCACAATGCCGTCAAAAAAGGCCCGGAGATATAACCCCGTCCCTCCCACAAACACGGGAAATGCCGTGTGTTCGATATGCTCCAGGGCCTTTTCCCCCCAAGCCCCGGCGGAAAAACGGGCGTCCGTTTTCAAAAAACCGTAAAGGCGATGCGGGAGCACGGACTGTTCCGCCTGAGAGGGTTGAGCCGTGATGATCGGAAAAGCTTCAAAAACCTGACGAGAGTCCGCATTGATGATCTCTCCGTTGAACTGCCCGGCAAGGCGTAAAGCGATCGCGGATTTTCCAACGCCCGTAGGGCCGACAAGACAGACGACGCGTGGTTTCGTCATTTATCAGTATCCCTGTCGAGTGACGCTTCCAGTTCCTGTAAGCGCGCAAGTTCCGAGAGTTCCGGTACGGGCGGCAGCGATACGGGTTCGATCTCTCCGTGCGTGAATCCGAAGCGCTCGCGCAAGCAGCTGAGAACATGGTCAGGGACAAGCCCGCGCACATCTCCGCCCAAACTTGCGACGGTCTTGACGATAGTTGAACTGATATACAGCCAGCGGTAATCGGAAATCAGAAACAGCGTCTCAATATCCGGGCGCAGCTTGCGGTTCATGAGCGCAATCTGAAATTCATATTCAAAGTCTGAAACGGCCCGAAGCCCTCGAAGCACAGTATGGACATTCCGGCGTGCAACATACTCCACAAGCAGCCCTTGAAACGGCTCAACGGAAATATTCGGCTCCTTGGCGAAAACTTTCTCCGCCATGGCCACGCGCTCTTCGAGGGAAAACAGGGGCGATTTTCCCGTATCGGCGGCTACCGCGACGATGATGTTGTCGAACATGCGCAATCCTCGCCGGATGATGTTCGCGTGTCCGTTCGTCAGGGGATCGAACGTTCCGGGATAGATCGCTACTCGTTTGTCTTGTGCCATAAGATGATCCGGGTTTGTCCGTAATTTCGATCGATTTCCAATTCAAGTTCCTCATGGGCCGCTGCGGCGTCAAAACGCAGCAGACCTTCAATCTCGGCAAGCAAATAGCCGTCGGGTGCGAGCCAGCCGCCCTTCATAATGGCCTTGAGCGTAGGGACCAGCCGATTTTCACCATACGGCGGATCGGCAAAGATGACATCGTAAGGCTGATACGCCCTGCCCCGCAGAAAACGCAGGACATCGCTCTCCGCCACACGGCACCGATCCGACACATCCAGCGCTTCCACATTCTGGTTCAAGCATTGCACAACTTTCGGCTCGCGCTCGACAAGGCAAACCTCTTGCGCTCCCCGGCTGAGAGCTTCAAAGCTCAGGCTTCCGCTTCCGGCAAACAAATCCAGAACGCGCAAACCGCTCCATACAACGCCCCGCGAGGAAAGCATGGAAAAAATGGCTTCGCGTACCTTGGCCGTAGCCGGACGATACCCCGGCCCTTCAACCGTCTTCAGATTCCGGCCTCCAAGGGCACCGGCAATGATTCGCATGAAAACTCCAGTAGGAAACGGTCGGTTTGTCACCAACGTTGAAGTGAACGGATTCTATTCAAACAAAAACGGAGAAAAAGAGGCCCATTGCGGGCCCCTCTTCTTCACTTACAGCTGAGTCAGGACGGACAGCAATTCCTTGTTGAGCTCAAGGATACGATCCCGGATATCAACCTGTTCATCCCAAGGCCGTTCCCCAGCCTTTTCAAGGCGCGTACGGAGCTTGGAAAGCTTGCCTTCCGTTTCTTCAAGCAGCAATTCCCAGTCCACATGCGCATAACTCTTCGGTTGGGCGGTAACGACCACTTCGGGAGTAGCTCCCGCCGCAAGAGCCATTTCTTCCAAATAGCCGGGAGCATACACTGAAAGATGGAACTGGTCTTTGATAAGGCCGGAAAGGATCTGCTGTGCTTTCTCTTCGCCATGCACCAGCACGACCTGCATACCGGGATGCGCCATTTTCCGGATCCAATCCAAAATCTGGCTCTGCCCGGCGTGCGCGGAAAACCCGCCAATCGTAAAAACTTTGGCCTTGATGGCGACATCTTCATTGAAAAGCCGGATGGAGCTTGCGCCATCAACGATCTTACGACCCGGCGTGCCGACACCCTGATACCCGACAAAGACGATGCTGGCCGTGGGACGCCATGCGTTGTGCCGGAGGTGGTGCTGGATGCGCCCGGCATTGCACATTCCGCTTGCGGAAATGATGATCGCCGGCCCTTTCATCACATTCAACGCCTGGGATTCCAAAGCGCTCAAGGTAAATTTCAGGTTGGGCAGCAATGCGGACATGTTCCCTGACAGGTCGATCTCGGGCGTGTCCAAATAGTCCTTGAATTCTTTGAAGACTTCCGTTGCGCGGATCGCCAGAGGGCTGTCAACGAATATGGGCATGTCATCCGGGAGCTTCCCCTTCTGCCGCAGCAGGTACAGGCAGTACAAAATCTCCTGTGTGCGCCCCACGGCAAAGGCGGGAATGATGACCTTGTCATGGTTATTGTAACTGTAGGCGATGGCTTCCGCCAGTTCGTCAAATGTCGCTTCTTCGTTCTTATGATTACGATCGCCGTACGTACTCTCAATGAACAGATAATCAGCCTGGCTGGCGACGACCGGATCATGCATCAGGAGCGTGCCCGGACGCCCCAAATCCCCAGAGAAGACGACACGGGTCGTTTTGCCGTCTTCCGTTACGGTCAGCTCCAAGAAAGCGGAGCCGAGGATATGGCCGGCGTCCTTATAGGTGACGGCAATGCCCGGATGGGGTTCGAAGGTTTTGTTGTATTCCACCAAACGGAATTGGTCCGGGACTTTACGGGCGTCTTCAACCGTGTATAGCGGTACGATCTCTTTGCTTTTGCCGTTTTGTCCGGTGTGCCGCTTTTGCTTCTTTTGCCTCCATTCAGCTTCCATTTCTTGAATATGCGCGCTGTCCTCAAGCATCAGCCCGGCAAGGGCCGCTGTCGGTGGCGTGCAGTAAATGGAGCCTTTGAACCCCTCATGCACAATGCGGGGCAAGAGGCCGGAATGATCGATATGAGCGTGTGTCAAAAGGATAAAATCAATATTTCCTGATTGGTAGATATCGGTATCGAAGTTACGGGCCTCGATCTCGGAGTTCCCCTGATGCATACCGCAGTCCACGGTAAAACGAATCCCGCAAGCCTCAATGAGATAGCAAGAACCGGTGACCGTCTGCGCCGCACCGAGAAAATGAACTTTCATAGAACCTCCTGATGCAGAGTAAATTCCCAAACAGGGTCCCATACTACCTGTAACCGGTATCCCATGACAAGAAAAACTATGCGCTCCCATAAGCCGGAATTATTCTCATCATACCGACATGATATGAAGAAGAAAAATTACGCGCCCTCATCGCGCGCACGGTTTCTCTTGGAGCGCTTGCGCCATTATGCACACCGGGCTATAGTCCCTTTCATACCTCAAAAGGAGCTATCTATGAGCCAATCCCCGATAGACATGCTATCTATCCGTGAATCATGGCGAATGTTTAGGATTCTCGCTGAAATTGTCGATGGGTTCGAAACGCTCAGCGATCTTGGTCCTTGCGTGTCCATTTTCGGTTCCGCCCGGGTCAAGCCCGAGAACCCGTTGTATGCCGAGGGCGAGACCATCGCCAAGTTGCTGGTCGAGTCGGGTTATGGCGTCATCACCGGCGGCGGTCCCGGCCTCATGGAAGCGGGCAACAAGGGAGCCACCGAGGCCGGAGGAACGTCCGTCGGCCTGCATATCCAGCTTCCCCACGAACAAGAATGCAATAAGTATGTAAAAATACGCAGTGATTACCGCTACTTCTTCCTGCGCAAGCTCATGTTTGTAAAGTATGCGCTCGCGTATGTCGTCATGCCCGGCGGCATGGGCACCATTGACGAACTCTCCGAAGCGTTTGTGCTCGCGCAAACCAAACGTATCCGTCCGCTTCCCATTATCCTGTACCAGAGTACCTTCTGGAACGGCTTCCTCGACTGGGTCCGCAGCACAATGGTTTCCGGGGGCTACATCAGGGCTTCCGAGGTGGACGATCTCGTCACGGTCTGCGATACGCCCGAACAGGTCGTTCAGCAGATTCGCAGACGGGTCATCCTGTAATGACGCCATCCAAGAGGCCGCCCTCCGGATCGGAGTATCCTTGGGCGGCCTTTTCCGAGACAGTCTGCGACCCCCGCGCCTATACGCCATGGGGCCCCGTCCCTCCCCCTCCTTCCGGCTGGTCGTGGGAGGGGTTGATGCTCCAAGCGATTGCGAAAGCACGGCAAGCGCCCCAGCAAGGAGAAGTCCCCGTAGGGGCGCTCATCGTCGATCCAGCGGGGACGATCCTCGCCGCCGAGCACAATCAGCCCATTACCCTGTCCGATCCGTCAGCCCATGCCGAAATCATGGCCATGCGTTCAGCCGGAACCGTTTTGGGCAATTACCGCCTCGAAGGCTGCATTCTCGTCGTTACGCTTGAACCTTGTCTGATGTGCACGGGCGCCATCGTTCATGCCCGCCTTGCCGGTGTCGTCTATGGTGCTGCGGACAATAAAGCCGGAGCTGTGGAATCGTGCTTCAACGGGCTGGATCTGCCTTTCCACAACCATCGTGTATGGCATATGGGCGGTATCGCCGCACCGGAATGTGTATCCTTACTGCAAAATTTTTTTCAAAAAAGCAGATAACGCCGTTTCTTTATTCCCATTAAGTTTTTTTGACAGATTGTGTATCACCCTCTCTTCTGATTTGCCTTTCTCATGGACAAACGGCGTTTACCGCGCTAATTTCAAAGGAGGAGGAATACGTATGAATCCTACTCTCAATATTCTCGGCATCTCCGGAAGCCTGCGCGCCCAGTCCCGCAATACGGGGCTCCTGCGGTTCGCCAAGCAATGCCTTCCCCCCACGGTGAACTTCCAAATCGCCGATCTCGCCGATGTTCCTTTTTACAATGCCGATCGTTGTGATTCCAAACCTGAACCAGTACAAATGCTGATCCGGCAGGTGACCGAAGCCGATGCCCTCGTGCTGGCTTGTCCCGAGTACAACTACTCCATCGCCCCGGCCCTGAAAAACGCTCTTGACTGGGTATCACGCGAACCGGACTGTGCGCCTTTCAACGGAAAACCGGTAGCCATCATGGGAGCCGGCGGCGGCATGGGGACATCGCGCGCGCAGTATCATTTGCGGCAGGTCTGCGTTTATTTGAACCTCCGCCCAGTGAACAAACCGGAAGTCTTTTCCAACGCCTTCTCCGCCTCTTTCAACGAATCCGGAGATCTCATTGATCCCTCCTTGCAGCAGCAAGTCACGGCGCTCATGAACGCCCTGCTCGCTTGGCATAGCCAGCTCACCAAGTAATGCCGCCGCAACAGTAACAAAAAAGGCACCCGGATGAGGTGCCTTTTTCTTTTTCTGTCAAAGAGAACTGGCTATTTCATTGCCCTAAAGGGAGAAATCGCACGCAACTGCTCAATGATGGGCGGCAGATTTTCAAGGACGTAATCGATTTCAGTGTCCGTTGTATACCGGGACAGCGAGAAACGGATGGAGCCATGCGCGAAGGTGAAGGGAACGCCCATAGCACGCAGCACATGCGAAGGTTCCAAACTGCCGGAAGTGCAGGCCGAACCGGAGCTAGCACAGATGCCGAGCTGATCCATGAGCAACAGGATCGCCTCGCCCTCAACATACTGAAACGCGATATTGGACGTATTCGGCAGACGGTTCTCCACATCTCCATTCACGATGGCATCGGGGATAGCCGCCAAAAGGCCTTTTTCCAGCTTATCGCGGAGGGCGGGCACTCTCGTGTTTTCATCCGTCATGTGGTTCATGGCCAATTCACATGCGGCACCGAGGCCTACGATGTACGGCGCGTTTTCCGTGCCGGCGCGACGCCCCCTTTCCTGATGCCCGCCGCGAAGAAACGGGATGAACCGCGTTCCCTTGCGGACATACAGCACTCCGATCCCCTTGGGGGCGTGGAGCTTGTGCCCGGAAAGCGCCAAAAAGTCCACCGGCATCTTGGCCAGATCAATAGGAAGCTTGCCGGCGGCCTGTACGGCGTCGGTATGGAACAGGATACCCCGCTCCTTCACCATTTCAGCGATCTTCTGAATCGGAAAAACGGTACCGGTCTCATTGTTGGCGAACATGATGGAGACAATGGCCGTATCTTTGCGCATAGCGTCCGACAGTTCGTCCAGATCCAGGCGCCCTTTGGAATCCACGCCCAGATACGTCAGCTCATACCCCTTCTGCTCCAGATGCTGCCCGAGGGCGATAAGCGCCGAATGTTCAACACGGGTCGTGATGACATGCTTTTTTTCAGGCTGCGCCTGCAAAGCGGACATCACGGCAGTGGAATCGCTTTCCGTGCCGCAAGAGGTGAACACGATCTCTTCAGGCTGCGCACCAAGCATCGCCGCAACCTTTTCCCGTGCATCCTGAATGCTCTTGCCCACCTGCCCGCCGAACGTGTGCATACTCGAGGCATTACCATATTTTTCCGTAAAAAACGGAATCATGCTTTCAAAAACTTCCGGCGCTACGCTGGTCGTGGCGTTGTTATCGAGATAGATGACGCTCATGCCTTCACCTCTTCAACCACAATTTCCGGTTCCACCTGTTCACGGAGGATCTTCTCAACCAGATCCTTCAACGTCACCGTGCGGGAACTGCAGTTCGAGCACAGGCCGCGCAAAGCGACGACGACCCGATGGCCATCGACATCCACCAATTCGATATCACCGCCATCCGCAGCGAGACGCGGACGGACTTCATCCTGGAGGACCTGCATGACCTTTTGCATACGCTGCACATTGGTCATTATGGACTTCGGAGCGGGATTAAATTCCTTCAGCTTCGGCTTCCCCAATTCCTCATCAAGAATATCCTGAATGGTATCAAGGCATTCTCCGCAACCACCGCCAGCCTTGGTGTAGTTTGTAACCTCTTCCACCGTCTTGAGGTTGTTTTCCTCAATGGCACGGCGAATCTGAACATCGGTCACACCAAAACACTTGCAGACCAGTTTGCCTTCATGCTCATGCTGCTTCTCGGCGGGTTCGCCGCGCCAGTTACGCAGAGCCGCTTCCAAGGCTTCCTGTCCCATAACGGAGCAATGCATCTTTTCACGGGGCAATCCACCAAGGTATGTCGCAATATCCTTATTGGTCACCTTGGCCGCTTCTTCCACCGTCTTGCCCTTGATCATTTCAGTCAACGCAGAGCTCGACGCAATAGCGCTGGCACAGCCGAACGTCTGGAAGGAGGCATCTTCGATGATGCCTTTGTCGTTGATCTTCAAGAAAAGCTTTAAGGCATCGCCGCAAGCAAGGCTTCCCACCTCGCCAATGGCGTTGGCATCAGCAAGTTCACCCGCATTACGCGGCTTCAGGAAATGCTCCCGAACGGTATCCGTGTATTCCCACATATGCTGTCCTCCAAAAAAGCTGGTCACCAATCCGGGGTGCAACCGGAGTCACGCCCGGAGAGCATAACGATTCGTTAAAGGGACTTCTCCCGACAGAATACCATATAAGCCCTAACCTCCATAATGGAAGGGGGAGCAAGGTATTTTCTTGTCATCCGTTCTACTCGGAAATCTATGCACCGCTTCACTGGGCAGGTCAAGCTGACATCACATGGGGATATGCATCCGTATCCAGTTATCGTATATGGATATTATTAAAACACCTCTTCTATTCGTTTTAAAGAATAAGCTTTCCAAAGTCACAGGAGCGGACGTTCCCTTCACAAAAAGGCCGTGAATCTCAGGGAGGAATCACGGCCAGCAAACCTTGCTTTTCTGGCGTAGCCTTACTCAATGCGCAGGAGCATCTTGCCCGGCTTGCCGCCGCGCGCAATGATGTCCTCATGTGCCTGAGCCGCCTTTTCAAGGGGCAGTATGTCGCCAAGAACAGGACGCAAGGCACCGCTCCGCAACGCGGCCGCAACCGCAGCTTCCGCCATGCGCGCCTCTTCCGGGGCGCTATGCCAGATGGCCATGCCCATCACCGCGGATTCCTTGGCCATGAGGAGACGCGGCGTCATTTCAAGGCTGCCCCGGCTGCCTATGACGACAATACGCCCATGCTTGGCTATCATCCGCATGTCATTTTCCAGATTCTTATCCGCAAGCATTTCGAGAATCACATCCAGCCCCACTCCATCCGTAAGCGCGGCCAGCGTATCCAGATAGCCCGGTTGCGTGTGATCCAATACGATATGCGCTCCGATGCTGCGGACAAGCTCCATAGAGGCAGGGCTCCCTGCGGTACCGATTACGAACGCTCCACATGCACGCGCCAGCTGTACGGCGACGGTCCCCACACCTCCGCTCGCGCCGTGTATGAGGATGCGTTCTGCGGGCTTAAGGCCTGCACATTGAAAAAGAGCCCTATACGCGGCCATACCGGGAAATCCCACCGCCGCACCTTGCTCAAGCGTAACGGCATCGGGCAGGAGATGAACAGCCTCCGCATCACAGACAACCTTCTCAGCATAAGTCCCCGTATTGCGTCGCGCCGTAAGAGCCGTCACAAAAACCCTATCACCGGGTTTACTGCCTTGCACCCCCTCGCCCACCTTGTCCACAACTCCCGCGCCATCAAACCCGGGGGTATAGGGCAATGTGGGTTTGAAGAAGGCATACTGGCCCGTTCTGATATAGGCTTCGGCAGGATTGACCCCCGCCGCATACAGCCGAACACGGATCTGCCCATGTTCCGGTTCTGGTTCCGGAATGTCCGTAAGGCGCAAAACCTCCGGGCCGCCAAATGCCGTCATGACAATAGCGCGCATAACGATACTCCCTCAGTCTGTAAGCTACATGGGCATTTCTGTCGCCCCAATCATTGTTACCTGAAGCCCTTACCTCTGAGGCTTCTTTATTAAGATGCCTCCTGTTGCAAGTATATGATTTCCCAAGAAGCACACTATGGAGATAGGGCTATCCTTCATATTCAAAAATCCCAATCATACTTCTCGCGCCATTGCTGCCCAGCGCTACATGGCATGGGGCACATTGTCCATGAGAAGCCCATCTTAGACCTTGCGATTCAGATACCTCGCTGTTATTTTAGGGTAACCTTCAACCGTAGATATGTATTTTCTATGGCGGGCCACCACAGCAGCGTGACGAAGAGCCCAACGGCGAACGTCTTGCACTCATGATGGCGGCCCATTGCGATGAGGCTGATTACAACAGGAGCACAGCATGGCAAGTACGGAATCCGGTCGTCAGATGTACCCTTCGTTTAAAGAAGCCCACGAGGCCTTTGTGGCGGAATACACCGCCTTGTATCAGGGATTTCCCAAATATCTCGAAGATCTTGTGATCGGTTTCGGCTGGGGGGAAGACGCTGCGGGGCAACGGTGGTTCATTATTTCGGCCAATCCGCAAGATTTGCAACACTTGACCTATCCTGAACTCGTGAGCTGGGATTTCGAAAACTTTACCGACATCCCGGAGCTTATCCAGCACGCGCATCTGGATAATATCAGCTTCTAAGTCGCCTATGCTGCATATTCCGACGCAATACGATACTTAAAAAGGCCCGCTTTGGGCGGGCCTTTTTAAGTATCAGGCAACGGCGCATCAAGCGCGCTTGTAAACCGTATTACCGCCCACAATAGTTTCTTCCACCATGATGTCCTTCAACTTGACCGGATCCACCTTGGTGGGGTCCTTGTCCAAGATAACCATATCCGCCAGCTTGCCCTTTTCCAGAGAACCGATCTTATCCTCGAGCCGCTGCATATAGGCACCGTTAATGGTTACGCCGCGCAGGGCTTCCATAACGTCGATGCGCTGATCAGGGCCAAGAACCTTACCCGAGGACGTGAGACGATTGACTGCCGAAAAGACGTCCATAAGCGGACTGATGGGCGTCACGGGCGTATCGTTATGCAAGGCGAAGGTAATCTTATGATCCAGTGCCGCCTTCAACGGGCTGATATGGGCCGCACGCTCGGGACCGGCCACCATGTCGCGGTGGATGTCGCCCCAGAACCATGTGTGGGTCACGAAATAGGAAGGCACAAAGCCCTTTTCGGCAATGGCCACCACCTGATCAGGACGACAGAACTGGCAGTGATTGAGAATATGGCGATGGTCCTTACGCGGATTCTTTTCCAAAGCGGCGCTATACGCGTCAATCATGTCCTGAATGGCTTGGTCGCCATTGGTATGTGTGGTGATCTGCCAGCCCGCATCGTGGAGTTTCTGGACCAGCGCAAACAATTCTTCCTGCGAATTGAATACCGGAAAACCGCGAAAATCTGCCGGCTTACCGGGCAACTGCTTGAAGTAGGGCTTGGAGAACCATGCCGTATAGCCCTGCGGGCTACCATCGGCAAAAAGCTTGGCCGGCCCAAGGAACACCTTGCCTGCCTTATCCAGCTGCGCACCCTGCCGCTTTTCGCCATAGCTTTCTATCAACTTGGCATTACGGCCGTTGGGCCAGATGACCACACGGATGCCCAGATCGCCGTTTTCGCTGGCCTTAAGGAAAAAGTCATCCACTGTGGGGCTGCCGCCATTGTTGGCCGTCGTAATCCCCGCAGCGGCGTAGATCATATTGTCACGACGCACGGCCTCTTCATATTGTGCGGCCGTAGGCTTGGGACGGATGGCTGAAACAGGCGCTTGGGCCGCCGGACCTTCCAACACCCCATCCAGCTTTCCGTCCGGACCGCGACGGAATTTACCGCCTTCAGGATTCGGCGTCTCTTCCGTAATGCCGGCCAACTCCAGAGCTTTGCTGTTCGCCACACCTAAATGGCCGGACACATGCTTCACAAAAATGGGGTGCTCGGTGGACACCGCATCCAGATCGGCACGGGTTGGATGCCGTTGTTCTTTAATCGCTAAATCGTTATAGTTATAACCGACGATCCATTCACCCTTTTTCGTCTGGGCTGCACGTTCCTTCAGCAGGCTCTGCATATCCGCAATCGACTCAGCACGCCCAAGAGGAGGCACGTTGAGATTGACCATCGTCAACTCATTGAAAGCCCCTGATGGGAAGTGGCTGTGCCCGTCGATCATGCCGGGGATAAGCGCTTTGCCCTTAAGATCCACTACGGTGGCGCCCGAACCCGCAGCGGCCATAACCTCGGCCTTCTTGCCCACGGCCAGAATCGTTTCACCTTTCACCGCGATGGCTTCTGCGATGTCGTTGTTCTTGTTCATGGTGAAAATGGGACCGCCCATATAAACACGCACCGAATCCTTGGCAAAAGCTGTCAATGCCGGTGAAACCATGAGAGAAAACGAAACAGCAGCCGCACCTTTTAGAAACGTTCTACGGATCATGGGATACCTCACAGGGGGGTAAAAAAGGAGGGGAGAAGGGAACCCTGCCATGTTTTGACCCTACTTGCTCTTTTTTTCACTGTCAATGCATTTCTGCATTACAATTTCAGTTATGCATATGTTATAGTTAATGACTATCTGAATTATAATCTCTTTCGCTTTATTGCCGCTGTGTGTTCATTCCTGTCTTCTATTGAAATACCTCAAGAAAAGAGAAATGAACGCAGGTAACGTTACTTTTTTCTCAATACTTACAGCATAGTTATCAACAATTATTTATCAAAAAGGGATAACATATATCTGAACTTTTCTATGCCCGTTAGCAGTCTTTTGAAAGGTTTATTTTATCCATTTTTATATATTTGCCCTACATTATGACCTATTTTCACAGTCTGTATTAAATCCGACTATGCATTCCAATATTCTCTGTGCAATCCAGTATACCATTTTAATAGAGTCATCTCCAATAGTTTGTGTTTTAGATGATTCTCGGGTAATACTTTATAATTACTTGAGCGAAAGAGATGGCGCAATATAAAATATTTCCAATGAGTTGCTTCTCAGCACTGATTTGCTCAATGAAGTGCGGTAGCTCAACACTCATGCCGCACAGCCGTCATTTTGGCTTACAAACGAATTTTGGAGGTTAGGGAAGCAAGGCTCAACCGTCATCAGTACTCCCCCTATCGGTACGAGACCGAAAACCGGCTTTCTTGCTCTTCTTTCCGGCCTGAGAGAAATTACGCCAAGTTCGCATCCGTGCGGCTGACTCAGCTCGAAATCATGGCTATGAACATGACAAAGTGGCTATACGCCGATGCCTCCGGGAGCTATACTGTATTTAGGGGAAACACGCTCTCCCCTTCGACGGTCAACTTTATCCTTCTCGATGTCCTCAACGTCATAGGGCGCATGATCGAATGGGGCCTTCATCCCGGCCCTGCCCCTAAAGTCAAACTGCTTCCATCGAACAACGAGAGGCAACGATTTCTTGCACCGATTGAATTGGAGAGGCTGCTCGATGTCCTCGAAATACTCTCCTGCCGCGTATACCGCATTGCACTCATTTTCATGCACACGGGAATGCGGGTGGGCGAAGTGCTCCGTTATGTGCGGTCAAGATGCCGACTTTGAGAACCGCCTCATCCATGTCGATGGGAAAATGGGAAAGCGCGCCGCGTTCATGGACGATACGGTTATCAACGTATTGCAGTCCATTGTCCCAGTCCGACCAGCCGATCTCGTCTTCACTACGGCAAAAGGACTTCAAATCCGACCCAATGCCTTGACCCATACCTTTACGAAGGCCGTAAACATTCTTGGCCTGAACGACGGTATCACCGATCCCCGGTTCAAAGTCGTTATTCACACCCTGCGACATACCTTTTGCTCGTGGCTGGCCAGTCAGAATGTCCCGCTGTACACCATCGGCAAGCTGGTGGGGCATACAAGCCTGCGGTCCACCCAACGATACGCCAAGCTCAGTCCCGACGCTAAGTGGGATGCCCTGAAACTTATAGAAAAAATCGCTAGCTCTGCTCATACGTCTTGACCTTTCGGGCCGCCATATACCGATCCAAATCCTTGCGGGCATAAAGCACCTTGGCACCATCCTTGATGTACACAGGGCCTTTTCCGTCCACGCGCTTACGCTGCAATGTCGATACGGGCGTACTGCAATAAAAAGACGCGGCTTTTTCATCCAAATACTCCCGGTGCGGAAACGCTGCCAATTCAACGAGCGGAGCAATCTCTTCCCTGATAGCCTTGACGATTTCGTCTCCCAACTCTGGAGAAACTTCACTTTTCTCTCCCCCGCACACGACACGCAGGGCTTCAATAAGCTGCTTTTCATGCGATTGCGACATGCTCACTCCTCCATGCGTCCGATGAGCGCCGGGACGCGCACGGCTGTCTTGATGATGTCCTCGGCGGT
>NZ_JNJP01000007.1 GCF_000701705.1 Bilophila wadsworthia ATCC 49260
AGGGCACGCATCACAGCACGCGCACCGTCTTTCGTGGTCAGGGCGGCATGGTGCTTCTCCTGTGCCGGAGCCAGCGCCCCGCGCAAATCCCGGCAGGGATCGCTCTTGGCTTTTCCCGTGGCCACTGCCCTTCGGAAAATCTGCGAGCAAATCCCCAAAACCCGATTTGCCGTCTCAATGACACCCCGCTTCTCCAATGATGTCAGGATACCCATGATCTCGATGGGGGTTATCTCCGACAGTGAGCGTTTGCCCAAGCGTGGGATCAAGTATTCGTCAATCCTGCGCCGCACCAGCCCCTTGTAGTGCTCCGACCACAGCACAGAGTACAGGGAGTACCACTCCTCCGCCATCGCCGCAAAAGAGTTCTCCGCCGCGCGGCTCTCTCAACCTTCTCTTCCTTGCGGGCCTGTGAAGGATCCACCCCGGATACAAGCAACTCCTTCGCTGCTGCCCGCCTGTCACGGGCCAGCTTCAGGGGTACTTCGGGGTATATTCCAAAACTCAGAAGCTTTTCCTTTCCGTTCCACCGATAGCGCCATCTCCACCGCTTTGATCCGGTCGGCGCAACCTCTATGTAAAGCCCCTCTGAATCGTATATCTTGTAGGGCTTATCCGTGACCTTAGCCTGTTTGATTTTTGTGTCTGTCAGCATAGGGAACTCTGGGGTATGTGGGGTATCCAACTGGGGTATGGATTCCCCACTTGGTGAAGATCCCCTCGAATATACCCCAAAAAAGAGTGAGCTGACAAAAGATAATATGAGACGATATGAGACTTCGTGAGACGAAAGAGAGGGAAAAAAGTAAAGGCTCCTGAGACGTTATGAGTCGTCAGGAGCCTTCATGAGATACAAATATGGCGGAGAGGGAGGGATTCGAACCCTCGATACAGTTTTATCCGTATACCCGCTTAGCAGGCGAGCGCCTTCGGCCGTCTCGGCCACCTCTCCGTGGAAATGACGTTCAATGCGTCGTTTCGTGGATTCTTCTAGCGATTCTTCCCGTACCTGTCAACCGTTTTTTCGATTTTATCGTTCCCGGCGATCAATCAAAAATGCCGGGGAGCTCTACCATGATAGAATAACTCTTGTCGTAACCATCGTAATTATACCGGCCTATAATGCGGTAACATTGCGCCGAATAGGCAATATCAATACTTTGATCGTAGGTTTTTCCGAACGTTCCACCTTGGCGCATATTACGGTAGTCATCAAACCTGATAGACCACTCAGGCGTCAAATTGATCGTCAAGTCATTGTGGATAAGCCGCAAATCCGAAGTAAGCTGGACATTGTTCCAGTTTTCATACTGGAATTTTTTTCTGTAGTCGTAATACTTATCACGGAAGCTCATACCGGTGTACCATGATATCTTATCCTTGTAGCGCAGATTGATATCATGATCATGGCGTGTAACTTGTCCATCATACGCCGAGAAATACGTTTTATCATGATACCCGAGCCACGGCCAAGGATAGATCTCGAAATCCGAAACAATATCCATGAATGGCCTGCGCCCATATTCATCCCGATACCGATCCCGGCGAGCCTCTTCAAAGTCGTAACCGCTCTCAAGCCGCCAGCGCAAAAGATCCTGATAAAAAGTACTGCGCCGGGCTTCCTGCTTATCCCCCTCTCCGGTTACCGAAACAATGGAACCCTTCCGCGTTACAATATTGGTGATGGAGTACGTCAGTTCATCCCGGGGCAGGATTCTATCCTCCATCAAATAGAAAGGATTCTTTTCTTGGTCAACATGCGGCGTGCGGGAATACCGGATACGCGGCTGGATTTCGTGACGAACCGCCGTCCACATTTTCTTTCCGGCGTTTTCAGGTTTGAGCGGAATGCTCGATTCGTCTCCAAGCTGCCAGATGCGGCTGGCTTCCGTATACCCTTGGATGTCCATATCGATCATGGTACGGGATTCGCCTGTCTGACGTGGGGAAGCCGAATTGTCCATGTACATGGCCAATGGGCTGGTATGCTCCTTGCGATCCGTATTGTAGTAGGTCTGACGGAGCCCGACCGTACCGATGACGGAACCAAAACCAAAATCGAGAGGAACAGAGAGCTTCGGATAGATTTCCGTACGCCCGCCGGTTGTTCCCGAAGCACGGTACATATATCCGGACTGGAACTGCGCTTCCAGTTCCAAGGGAATCTGCGGAACGATTCTTCCCTTATACAGGAACAAGTCAAGCTGCGGCAGGCGCTGGACCAGTTCATCCTGGCTTTGCGCCCTGTTCCCGTGGCCGAGGGCAGGATCCTGCTCATACCGCATACTGGCGACGATGCCCACGCGCTGCCAATCATTGCTCACCAAAGCGGCGCTCACGCGGTTTTGATCGTCTTCCTGCAAATCACGCCCAAACATCCTGAACAAATTGTCACGGGTCCTGTCAAAACCTGTAGGCCCTTGGTTGAACTCACGAAGAAAGTCCTGATCCGAAACATAATCGATATTGGAGCGGTAACGCCACGTGGAGGCCCCAAGGAATCCGTCGGCCATTCCGCGCAACCAGTACCGATCGTTGTTGGTACGCAGCGTTTGCTTATTTTCGCTTACCCGGCTCGTCCCTGGAATCGCCACGGTATCCTTATCGTAGATGCCGGTGGCGGCGAGCCATGTCTTTTGATCCGTAAATTCGTTCGCCCGATATTCGACACTGAGCGACGGCCCGATCTTCGTCATCCAGCCACCGTAGAACGTCATATCATGGCTTTCATCAATGGCCCAGAAATACGGCTGGGTATAATAAAAGCCACGCTTATCGCTGATGCCGTAGTCTGGCGGCAACAACCCGGACTGGCGAGTTGTCTTTGCCGGCAATACCATGAAGGGGCTGTAAAAGATTCCCGTATTTTTTACGTCAAAAGTCGAGTGGAAAAGCTGGGCATAACCGTCAATCTCCACGACGGCCTGCTCGGCATTCATTGACCACGCGGGACTGGTTCCGTCGCAGGTCGTCACTTTTGCCTTGTTGAAGGTATAGCGATCACCCCAATGCTTGATGATCCGCGAGCCGCTGAAATAAATGTGCGGTCCCTCCATGAAAACATGGCCATTCGTCAGCCAGCCGGTTTTGGAGTGCAGATCAAACTCGGCTTCATCTGAATGGATGTCGTCCTTGCCCATGCGGACGAACACGTTGCCTTTCAGATAAACCCAGTTTGTCGCGGAATAGTACCGGGCGAAATCAGCTTTCAGGATGTCGTTTCCCCGCTGAAGGACAACCCCGCCCTGCGCCTCAACGATGGTATTGTCGCTGAGCGTGACCAGTTTGTCCGCCTCAAGATTCCACGAAGCCTCCTTCGTGTCTTCCATCGGTATGGTGAGCACATCCGTAGCGGCATACGAATGGACCGGCGAACAAAGAAAAAGCGCCAGCAGAGCTATGGGCGCGCAAACCGTTTTTGTCACAAGCCGGAACATTCCGCGAGGCAGGGGCACAATCATGGGCACGGTAAACTTCCTGTTGCATCCAGCGTTCGGACGCACTATAAAAATGCTCCGCACAGGAGCGTGTTTAAAAGGATAACTCCGCAGCAACGTTTCTTTTGTATCACTCGAACCAATTGCCGGGCGCTATCCCGAAGCCTCTCAATGCCTGCCTCCCTCGCGGGGGTGCCTTTTGAAAAACAACGCGGCTTCATGCTCTGGTTCGTGCGGAGTGTACTCTAGCCCATTTTTCAAACAAAAAAAACCCTCGGTTATTCCCCGCCGCCGGGGGGCGGCGAAAAAAAGAGGATCCTTTTTCCGATTCATCCATAACTTTCCCGAGATACGAAATGGGGGATGTTTCCACGCCCGTTTACCGTCCAGAATCCTTGTCCCTGTTTTTTCACCAGCAAAGCGCTTGAGCGTGGAGGTCCCATGTTTTTGAGCAGTGCCATCATCACCGTCCACCTTGAAAACCTTAGGCATAACCTGAAAACACTGCTGGCCCGCCACCCTTCTCTCATGCCGGTCATCAAGGCCGACGCCTACGGGCACGGCGTCGTCGCCGTGGCGCGCGTGCTGGCGGAAGAAGGGATACAGCATATGGCGGTGGGTTCCGTGGGGGAAGGCGCACTGCTCAGGCAGGAAGGGCATACGGCTTTCCTGCTCGCCCTGATGGGACTGGCAAGGGATGAAGATACGGCTCTTGCCGCGAGCTACGACATCACGCCGCTGGTCCATAGCCGGGAAAGCCTTGAGCGGATCCTTGCGCAAAGCCATCTGACGGGACGGGCGAAGCCGTTGACGGTTGCCATCAAATTCGACACCGGCATGTCCCGGCTGGGGTTCCGCGTGGATGAAGCGGCGGAGCTGGCCGACTATCTGCGTACGCTCAAGGAAGTGCGGCCCGTGCTGATCATGTCGCACCTCGCCGCTTCGGATACTCCGGCACTCGACGATTTCACCCACGAACAGGCGCGCCGCTTCCACGAAGCGACGGAAAGCATGAAGGCCGTTTTCCCGGGCCTCAAAACATCCCTGACAAACTCTCCGGGCCTCCTCTGCTGGCCGAGCTACGTCGGCGATCTGGCCAGACCCGGCGTCACGCTCTACGGAGGAAATCCGCTTCACGGCACGGATAGGGCCAAGCTGGGCATGGGCCTGCTTCCCGTCATGGAGATGGCGGCTCCCGTGCTTTCCGTCCACCCCGTCGTGAAAGGTGCCACGGTCAGCTACGGCTGCCTGTACACCGCCCCCAAAGACATCAGGGCGGCCGTCGTCGGGGCCGGCTATGCCGACGGCTACCCGCGTTCGCTGTCCATGCGCGGCTCAGTCCTGATCCGGGGACAGCGCGCCCCTATCCTTGGGCGGGTGTGTATGCAGATGTGCATCGTCGACGTGACCGATATCCCGGGCGTCGAACCCGGCGATACGGCTTATCTGCTGGGGGGCTCGGGCCCGCTGGCCATCCGGCCCGAGGAACTTGCCGAATGGTGGGGGACCATTTCTTATGAGGTATTCTGTGCGCTAGGCCGCAACCGCCGCGTAAGCGAGAAAAAGTTCAGCGAATACAGTAACCGGCGGGCCTAAGCTTCAGCTTCTGGTGCGGCAGGGCTCCCCGCCGCACCGTTCAGCGCTGGCAGCAGTAGCCGCCTTCCACACCTTCCGGGCTCAGCACGATCTGCCAGAGCTGGATGTCACGCGCCCGGAAAGCGCCCGCGCAGCTTAAAAGATAGTACCGGTACATGCGGCGTACGCGCTCGCTGCACTGGAAAGCGCCTTCCGCATAGCCTTCCTCAAAGCGCTGGTGCCATGCCATGAGCGTCTTGTCGTAATCGGCGCCGAAGTTGTGCCAGTCTTCCATGACATAAAGCCCGGTGATGGCCTTTGCGACGCAAACGGGAGAGGGAAGCATCCCGTTGGGGAAGATATATTTATTGATCCACGGATCGGTTCCCGTCTTCTTCTTGCTGTTGCCGATGGTATGCAGCAGGAACAGCCCCGAAGGTTTCAGCAGCCGTTTGGTCGTCTTCATGAAAATATCGTAATTTTTCCGTCCCACGTGCTCGAACATCCCCACGGAGACGATGCGATCGAACTGCCCTTCCATGGAACGGTAATCCTGCAGCAGCCAGTTGACGAGATGCCCGGCATCGTGTTCCCGGGCATAGGCCAGCTGTTCCGTGGAAATCGTGACCCCGGTGACCTTCACCCCGTATTCTTTGGCCATATATAAGGAAAGGCCACCCCAGCCGCACCCGATGTCGAGCACGGACATCCCTTCCTTGAGATCCAGCTTCCGGCAAATCAGATCCATCTTGTTGCGCTGCGCCTCGTCCAGCGTCTCGGCATCCTTCCAATACCCGCAACTGTAATTCATCGTAGGCCCGAGCATACGCGCGAACATGGCATTGTCCGTATTGTAATGCTGTTCCGCGACCATTGGGGCCCTGGCTACGCTTTGCAGGTTGAACAGGAGCTGGCTCGCCACGATCAGCGCGTTGGGCAGGTTGCGCCGTACCTTATCCTCCAGATGCGCGTGAAGGGCCTTACAAAACATCACATCCAGCTGGTCGCAGTCCCACCAGCCCTCGAGATAGGCCTCGCCCGCTCCGAGCGTCCCCTCCCGAAGCACCCGTTTATACAGGCCTTCATTATGAACCCGGATATCCCAGGGACGGTCTCCCCCAACCCGGATATCCGCCTCAGCAAGCATCGAAGTCAAAACGGCTTTTGCATCCATGACTAACCTCCGAAAATATCGCCTTCACACCCCTTCCCGGAGTAAAGGCGGCTTTCCATGATGCACCACGGAATACCCTTTTCTTCAATTATTAGTTGGCGCTAGAATCATTCAACCATAAAAACCTCCTCCATGCGGAGGGACACGAAAAAGCCAAAAAATCCCCACTATTCGGAGAGGCTGTGCGGGCGGCTGAGCCCCTGCCGCCATGATCAAAAAAGAGAAGACGGACAATCCGCCTCCTCTTTATTGTAAGACTGCAACCGCCCTTCGCAAGGGAGATTATTCGTCGTCATCCCCGCCGGTCTTCTCGGGCAGCTTTCCGATGCGCTTCAAGAACTCGTCGCGGCAGTCGTAGCTGCAAAAACGGTGAACCGTCTTGCCGTCCCGAACGGTGATGTTGCTGTCGGAGTCAATATAGGCTCCGCAAACCGGGTCTTTGACCATCTCCCCGGTAGCGATAAGATGTTCCTTTTCCTTCTTGGTATCCTCGCCGCTCTTTTTGCGGTCGTTCATGAACATGCGATACAGGGCATAGCCCACAAGGATGAGGATCAACCATTTCCACATGGTTCAACTCCAGCATTGCCGTTACTGGCGGATGCGGTTCCCTTCCACGGCATGAGCGAGGGAACGCAACGCCTCTCCGGGAGTCCGTCCGTCGGAGAGGAGCAGATTCGGTTCGATATCCCGCAGAGGGACAAGCACAAAAGCCCGTTCCGACATGCGAGGATGGGGCAGAGCCAGATGCGGCGTATCCCAGCGCTCCTGATCAAACAACAAGAGATCCAGATCGATAACGCGCGGGCCGAACCGCATCGCCGGGTCCGACGTCTCCCGGACGCGGCCCAACCTCTTTTCCACATCAAGCAGCATATCCAAAAAATCGGGGGCTGTCATGTCTAAAGCGCAGGATACCTTGAGAACCTGATTGGCGAACCAGGGCTGGTCGCGCATATCCTGCGGCTCCGTAAAATACACGGGCGACGACGCCTCGATTTTCCAGCCCGGCAGGGCCCCAAAAACCTCACGCGCCCGGGCCAGATTCGTTTCCGGTTCGCCCATATTGGAACCCATGCACACATACGCCATATGCCGCTCATTCATCATATCACTCCAAAAGCCGCGACCGGTTTGCGATTCCCCATGCTCTGGTGTATTCTGCGAACATGAAGACGACCACGCGAATCCATGCATCTCCCGTTTCCGACAAGAACGGGCAGTGCCCCGATACTCCGGCAGGTTTTCCCGCCAGACTGGCTTCCCGCTGGCTTGATGGACTCATAGCCGAACGGGGGCTCTCGCGCAACACCGTCGCCGCCTACAGGCAAGATCTGGACGCGCTCCGGGACTTCCTCGACGAGCTGGAAACGCCCCTCAGCGGCCTAGACGACGAAAACATCACGCTGTTCATCGCTTGGCTGCGCAAACGCGGCGACGCGACCCGCACGCTCGCGCGGCGCATTTCGTCCCTGCGCAGTTTCCTCGCATGGTGCGTCGAACGGGGGGAACTGGCCTCCAACCCGGCCGCCCTCATCGACACGCCCAAACTCCCTTCCCTCCTGCCCGACGTGCTGACGCAAGATGAGATCGTCCGGCTGCTCAACGCGCCGGACGCCACCAGCAAGCTCGGGCTCCGGGATCGGGCCATGCTGGAGCTGCTGTACGCCGCGGGTATGCGCGTTTCCGAGCTCATCGAACTGCAACCCATCGATCTGGATCTCCAGCGGGGCGTCGTGCGCATTTTCGGCAAGGGAAGCAAGGAGCGCCTTGTCCCCCTGCATGACGCGGCGGTCATGCGCATGGCCGAATACCTCAAAATCGTGCGCCCCCTCTTCACCCCCGTTGAGGACCGGGTGTTCCTCAACCGCTCCGGCAACGGCCTCTCCCGGCAGGGCGTCTGGAAGCTGGTCAAACGCTACGCGCTGGAGGCGGGCATCCGAAAACCCATTTCCCCGCACACGTTCCGGCACTCCTTCGCCACCCACCTGCTGGAAGGCGGGGCGGATCTCCGTTCCGTGCAGATCCTCCTCGGCCATGCGGACATGAGCGCCACGGAGCTCTATACGCACGTCCAGTCCGAACGCCTGCTCCAGATCCACAGGAAATACCATCCCCGGTCCCAGCACGCCGAGCCCGGCCCGGATGACGCCTCCTCTCCCGAAGACGACCTGTCGTAAGCTGCATAAGGAAACCGCATGAAACCTTCCCTGGCCTCCGCCCCCACCGTCATCACCTGCCACAGCAACGCCGACTGGGATGCCCTGTCTTCGATGATCGGCATGTCCATGATCTACCCCGACAGCATCATGATCTTTCCGGGCAGCATGGAAAAGCCGCTGAACCAGTTCTTCAACGAAACCGCCGTATTTCTGTATACCTTTAAAAATATAAAAGAGATCGATCACGCCAGCGTGAAGCGCGTCGTCGTCGTGGACACGCAAATCCGTTCCCGCGTGCCGCAGGTGCAGGATCTGCTCGATCTTCCCGGCGTGGAGGTGGAGGTATGGGATCACCACCCCACCCCCTACTCCGGCGAAAAGAACAAGGTCATCAATGCCGACGTGACGCACATCGGGACCACGGGCTCCACCTGCACGCTTATCTGCCAAGCCTTGCAGGAACGGGGCATCACCCCGGCCTGTCAGGAAGCCACCTTTCTCGGGCTCGGCATCTACGGCGACACGGGCGCGTTCACCTACACGTCCACCAAGCCGGAAGATTTCCTTGCGGGGGCATGGCTGCGCCAGCACGGCATGGATCTGCCCTTCATCGCTGATCTCGTCCAGACGGGCATGACCAGCGTCCACATCAAGGTTCTCAACGAACTGCTCGACTCCGCCACCGCGCACGAAATCGGCCCTTACAGCGTGGTCCTCGCCGAAGCCACGCTGGACAGCTTCATGGGCGATTTCGCCTACCTCGCCCAAAAATTCATGGAGATGGAATCCTGCAACGTCCTGTTCGCCCTCGCCAACATGGAGGAAAAGGTACAGGTCGTGGCCCGCAGCCGCGTGGACGCCGTGGACGTCGGCCAGATCTGCAAGGCGCTCGGGGGCGGGGGGCACCGTTTCGCGGCGTCCGCTTCGGTCAAGAGCATCCCCATCCCCGAACTCAAGGACGCCATCTTCCAACAGCTGTACATGCAGGTAAACCCGAACAAGCAGGCGCGGGATCTCATGTCCTCGCCCGCCGTCGGCATTGAGGACAGGCAGACCATCCGGGAAGCGGAACAGCTCATGAACCGCTACGGCCTCAAGGCCGCTCCCGTCTTCCGGGCGGGGACGCGCCATTGCATCGGCTATATGGAATGCCAGACGGCTTCCAAGGCTATAGCCCATGAACTGGGCGACATGCCGGTTTCCGAATACATGCAGCGCACCATCCTGACGGTCCCGCCGGACGCCCCTCTCCAACGCCTCATGAAGATCATCGTGGGCGCGCACCAGCGGCTGGTTCCCGTCGTCGAAAAGAACGAGGTCATCGGCGTGGTCACCCGCACCGACCTCATCAACATGTTCGTCGAGGATCCTTCCGGCGTGCCCATCCCGGTCAACACCAGCGCACGCGAACGGAATCTGGCGAAACTGCTGTCCACCCGGCTCCCACAGCCCATGCTGCACATGCTCCACAGGGCCGGGGAACTCGGTGACCGCCTGCAGGTCAGCGTCTATGCCGTGGGCGGTTTCGTCCGCGACATCATGCTCAGCCGCCCCGCCGTGGAGTTCGACGACGTCGATCTGGTGGTCGAAGGCGACGGCATCGCCTTTGCCAAGGCGCTGGCGCAGGAACTTGGAGGCCGCGTCCGCGAGCACCGGACCTTCATGACGGCCCTCATCATCTATCATGACGAAAACGGCGAGGAACAACGCCTCGACGTGGCCACGGCGCGCCTCGAATACTATAAATACCCCGCCGCCCTGCCCACCGTGGAGCTCTCTTCCATCAAAATGGATCTGTTCCGCCGCGACTTCACCATCAACGCAATGGCCCTCCGCCTCAACAAGGGGCAGTTCGGCTGCCTCGTCGACTTCTTCGGCGGCCAGAGCGACATCCAGCGCAAGACGATCCGCATCATCCACGCCCTGAGCTTCGTGGAGGATCCCACCCGCATCATCCGGGCCGTGCGCTTTGAGCAGCGGTACGGCTTCCACATCAGCACGCAGGGCGAAAAGCTCATCAAGAACGCCCTGTCCCTGAACCTCGTGGAAAAACTGTCCGGCGCGCGCATCCTGCACGAGCTGAACCTCATCTTCCGCGAGGACGAACCGGAAACCTGCCTGCGCCGCCTCAACGAACTCGGCGTACTGGCCGCAATCCATCCGAGCCTCGTCCTGAACGCCGACAAGAACGAACTCCTCGACTCCCTGCGCGAAGTCATCGACTGGTACCGCCTCCTCTATTTCAAGGAAACGCCGGAACTCTCCACCCTGTACCTCATGGCCCTGTGCAGTGCCGTCCCGGCCATCGAGACGGCGGACATCCTGCACCGCCTCGGGCTGACGCCCACGATGCGCGAAGAAATCCTCAGCCTGCGGGAAAGCGTGCGCATGACGCTGGTGGAACTCATCAACTGGCACCGGGATACGCAGAAGAAGGGGCAGGCGGAACAGTCCGTAAGCCGCTTGTGCGCCCTGCTTGCTCCCCTGCCCCTCGAAAGCACGCTCTACCTGATGGCCCGCTCCGACAACGAGGAAATCAGCAGCAGCGTTTCCCAGTACATCTACAAATGGCGGCAGATCAAGGTGGACATCAACGGCGACGACCTGCACCGCCTCGGCCTGGAGCCCGGGCCGCAGTTCGGCAGCGTAATGCGCATGGTCCTCGCCGCAAAGCTGGACGGGAAGGCCGAAACGAGAGAAGCGCAGCTGAAACTGGCTGAGGAACTGATCAGGAAAGGATTTCCGGGAAACGGGACGGCGGGCGCCGCCCCGAAGAAGCCGCGCTGAAGCCTCCTCCGCAAGCGGGAAGGGCTTGCCGTGAGCGCCCTTGCCGTGTAGAAGAGGAAAAACGATTTTCACTCAAGATAAGGAAGCTGTCGTATGACACATCCTCTGTGGGCCCCGTGGCGTATGGACTATATTTTGGGGCCGAAACCGGATTCGTGCGTTCTGTGTCTCCCTCCCGATGATCTTTCCCATGACGAGGAACGGCTCGTCCTGTACCGTGGCAAGACCGCTTTCGTCATCATGAACAAATTTCCGTACAACAACGGGCATATCATGGTGGCTCCCCTGCGGCACGTCATGGATCTGCCGCTTCTGGCGGCGGAGGAATCGACGGAAATCATGGAATTGCTCAAGCAGTGCACGACCATTCTCAGGGAGTTTTTCAAACCGCAGGGCATCAATGTAGGCCTCAACCTCGGCGAAGCCGCCGGAGCGGGCATCCGCGACCACCTGCATTTCCATCTCGTCCCCCGCTGGAATGGCGATTCTTCATTCATGGCCGTGATGAGTGAAACGCGGGTCATCCCCGATCATCTGGCTTCGACCTATACCAAACTCAAACCCCTTTTCGCCCGGTTGCGCCCGGGCCAACCCGCATGAGGAGAGGTCTATGCGTTACATCAAAGTGCTGCTGCTGGTCATTCTGTTTTTCCTGGTCATGATGTTCTTCGTGCAGAACCAGAGTGCGTTCTCGCAGGCCGTCGCGCTGAAACTCGACCTTCTGTTCCTCCCTCCGGTCGAATCCGCTCCTCTGCCCTTCTACACCCTGCTGATCATCTGTTTCGTCCTTGGCGCCCTGTGCATCCTCGCCATGCTGATGTGGGACCGGGTTTCCCTGTCCGCCAAGCTGACGATGGCCAACATGCGTGCCCGCGGCTTTGAAAAGGACGTCGCCAAGGCCCTCAAGACCAACGAGGCCCTTCAGAAGAAGCTTGACGCCGCCGAAGCCAAGGCCGCCCAGCTCGCCGAAGATGTCGAAAACGCGAAAAAGTCCGCTTCAGCGCTCACCGAACAGGCGTAACCCTTAATCTTTCATAATGCCCACGGATGGTCCCTCGCGGGACCGTGCGTGGGCATTATTGCAGCATATGAGCCAACAGCCCGCATCTCCCCGCCTTACTCCTATGTTCGAACAGTACCTCCGCATCAAGGAGGGCTATCCTGACGCCCTGCTCTTTTATCGCATGGGCGACTTTTATGAACTTTTTTTCGAGGATGCCGAAGTCGCCTCGCGTGAGCTTCAAATCGCGCTGACTTCGCGCAATCCCAACGCGGAAGCCCCCATTCCCATGTGCGGCGTCCCGTGGCATGCCGCCGAAGGCTACGTCAGCCAGCTCCTGAACAAGGGCTACAAGATCGCCTTCTGCGATCAGGTCGAAGACCCCAGAGCCGCCAAGGGGCTTGTCGAGCGTGCCGTCACCCGCGTCTACACGCCCGGGACCGCCGTCGAGGACGTCAGCCTCGAACCCAAGGGGCATACTTATCTCGGGGCCCTGTTCTGGAGTGCCGACACGGATCGCGGCGGGTTCGCGTGGGTGGACGTCTCCACCGGCTACTGGGCCGGGCTGCACGTCAAAAAGAGTCAGGAACTCTGGCAGTGGGCGCAGAAGATCGCCCCGCGCGAACTCCTGTTGCCGGAAGACGCCGACGTCCCGGCCTCGCTGCACCTCACGGACATTCAGGCCGTCCGCGTCCCGCTGCGGAGCCATTTCGACTACAAGCGTTCCGCCGAGCGCGTCCTTGCCGCCCAGTCCGTCGCCGAACTGGGAGCCTTGGGTCTGGAAGGCCGCAAAGAGCTGGTGCAGGCCTGCGGCGCACTGCTCGCCTACCTGGAACAGACGCAGATGCAGGATACCAAACATCTTGCGCCGTTCGAGCCTCTGGATCTCGGCCAGCACCTCCTCATCGACGACGTTACGGAGCGCAATCTGGAACTGTTCCGCCGCCTCGACGGGCGTAAAGGCGTGGGTACGCTGCGCCATGTGATCGACTCCACGCAGACGCCGATGGGCGGCCGCCTGCTTGAGGAGCGCCTGCGCAACCCTTGGCGCGAGCTTGCGCCCATTCAGGAAACGCAGGATGCCATTGCATGGCTTATCGCACATCCCGAAAACAGGAAAAAGCTGCGAGAAACGCTTTCCGGCGTTTATGATCTTGAGCGGCTGTCTACCCGTATCGCCCTGAACCGGACCTCCCCCCGGGACATGCTGTCGCTCAGGCAGAGCCTTGCGGCGCTTCCTCCGGTCAAGTCCGCTATCACGTCCTCCGATGCCGATACGCCCAGAGTGCTCCGCTCCATTACGGAACATTGGGATGATCTCGGCGACCACGCCGCCACGCTGCAAAAAGCCCTTGCCGACGATCCGCCGCAGTTCATCACCGAAGGCGGGCTGTTCAAGCAGGGCTACAACGCCGAACTGGACGAACTGCTGGATCTTGTCGAGCACGGGGAAAACAGGGTCAAGGCGTTGCTCGACGAGGAGCAGAAAGCCTCGGGCATCAGCAAGCTCAAGCTTGGCTACAACCGGGTCTTCGGCTACTACTTCGAGCTGTCCAAAGCCGTTGGCGGCACACCTCCCGAGCATTTTATCCGCAGGCAGACGCTGGCCAACGCCGAACGTTTCACGACCGTCCGCCTCAAGGAACTGGAAGAAAAACTGCTTTCCGCCGCCGACCGGCGCAAATCGCTTGAGTACAAGCTGTTCCAGCAGCTTCGCGGGGCATTGGCGGAAGCCCGCCCCCGCATCCTGTTCATGGCCGACATGCTGGCGCAGCTGGACTATTGGCAGTCGCTGGCGGAAACGGCGGTGCGCCACAACTGGTCGCGCCCCGTGCTCCATACCGGGCAATCCATCACGATCAGAGAAGGACGTCACCCTGTCGTCGAGGGCATCATCGGGGAAGCCGCGTTCGTGCCCAACGATCTTCATATGGATGAGGACAGACGGCTCTTGCTGATCACCGGCCCCAACATGGCCGGTAAGTCGACCGTGCTCCGCCAGACCGCGCTGATCTGCCTCCTCGCGCAGATGGGCTCTTTCGTCCCGGCCCGGGAAGCGCAGCTTGGCCTGTGCGATCGCATCTTCTCCCGCGTGGGCGCTTCGGACAATCTGGCGCAAGGCCAGAGTACGTTCATGGTGGAGATGATGGAGACCGCGCGCATCCTGCGTCAGGCCACCAAGCGCAGCCTCGTCATCCTTGATGAAATCGGACGCGGCACGAGCACGTTCGACGGGCTGGCTTTGGCGTGGGCGGTTGCTGAAGAGCTGGCAAGGCGGGCCGGGGGCAGCATCCGAACCCTCTTTGCCACGCATTACCACGAACTCACGGCACTGGAAGGCAAGATCCCCGGCGTGCACACCATGAACATCGCCATCCGGGAATGGAACGGGGAAATCGTCTTCCTCCGCCGCCTGATCCCCGGACCGTCCGACCGGAGCTACGGCATCGAAGTTGCGCGTCTGGCGGGCGTCCCACAGCCCGTCGTCCAGCGGGCCCGGGAAATCCTCGCCCAACTGGAGCAAAACAAAGGCTCCTCACCCGTCCGCCAGGTCATGCCGAACCTTCTGCCCGGCATCCAGCTTCCCGAGTCCAAGCCCAAGAAGGCCGTCGAGGAAGTCGCCGTTGCGGAACCGGAGCACCCGTTGCTCGTGGCGCTGCGGGACACCAATCCCGATGCCCTGACCCCTCTTGAGGCCCTGAAACGAATCACGGAATGGAAACTTTTATGGGGAGGCCCAAAGCAATGAAAACATGGATCACGCCGATACTGTGCTGCCTGCTGCTGATCGCGGCGGGATGCGGCAAGAAAGGGGATCCGGTCCCCCAAGACAAGAAAAACCTTTTCTCGTGGGAAAGCGCTGATGCCGCCCTCACCGGAAACGGCTGCCTCGCCATCTCCGCGCTCATGAAAGGCGCGGCGCGCAACGTGGACGGTTTCTCCATCGAGCTGGAGCCGCTGGCCGCGTCCGCCGATTCCACCCTGCCGAAGGAATTGCAGACGCCGCAGGATACCTGCGAAGGCTGCCCCTTCACCCCGCGCGAAACGCAGGAACTGACGCCGCAGCAAGCCGTCCCCACGGATTCGGGAACGCGGTTCGCGTTTACCTACTGCCCGCAAACCAAGGCGGCGGCGTACCGCTGGCGTCTGGTGGCTCGGAACGTCTTCATGGCCTTCCCCTACGCGCTGACCCCTGTGAAGACCGTTCGCTAGATCAGATTCCTCGAAACACTCTGAAAGTATCAGTGAGGGAGCCTTTTTCTCAGGAAAGGCTCCCTCACTTCCCCTAAAAACCTTACAAAAAGAAACGCCTCTACCTCCCTCCAAAACCTTTTGTGCATACCAAAAGCCTGCTCGCAGTTTTCCGGCACAAACGGCCTTTGGAGCAAGGCCATCAAAAAAAGAGGATAGTTTTAACCATCCCCTCTTATATTGAAAACGCGGCAAAGCCTTCATCAAAAAGGACCTGCCGCGTTTTTCTCTTATGGCGCTTAAAAATGCTTCCGCCAGATTCCGCCGTAGGGGAAATTTCCGCCTTCGCCTTTGGAAGCCTTCCCCAACAGAGGCTCTGCGAAAAAATCCCATTCCCTGATGGGGCATCACACTGTTCAGACACCCCAAAAACCGACCAGCTGCAACAGCCACATGACCAGCAGCGCCTGCAGACCCGCCATGACATCATCGATCATGATGCCGTAGCCTCCGGGCAACCAGCTCTCGGACGCATGGACGGGCCACGGCTTCCACATATCGAAAATACGGAATAAGACGAAGGCAATGCCGATTTTCGCCCAACCAGGATCGGAAAACGGCAACAGGACCAGCCACATGCCGAGCAGTTCGTCGATAACGATCTCCCCCGGATCCTTGTAGCCGAGTATCTGCTCGCCACGGGTCGCGGCCATCCCGCCAATCCAAAACACGAGCACGAGCACCACAATCCGGGCGACGAACGGCAGCGGGATGAACAGAAACGGAGCCAGAACCGCCGCCAACGCGGAACCGCATGTCCCCGGCATGATAGGAGACAGCCCCGCAAAACCGAGCCGGCAAAAGGCGAGTATCAGTTTATCCATTACAACCCTCTCTATGCTTTGGCAGGAAAACGCCCGCACGAGAACTTTTCCCCTTCGGGACAGTACCGCAGCCGCTCGCACTTGGCACCAGCCAGGCCAAACACCTCGGGCAGCACGCCCCGGCACAGCGCGAGCATCTCGTCCGCAACGTGCCGGATTTCCCACTGCGCACGGCGGCAACAGCGGTGCTCAAAGAAATTCAGCAACGCGCGGCAGTTCATGGTCACGACAATGTTGCTCGCCGTGGCCTGCGGCAGGACAAAACGCGCATCCTCATTCGCCTTGGACCCGGTCCGACCTGCTTCTTCAAGCAATCCTTTAAGATCCCGGTAAGCGGAACCAATTTCCCGCATGATCCCTTCAAACCGCGCCAGCGCTTCCGGATTTTTCTGGATCTCCGGCGGGATCAGATAGTCGAAATCGGAACCGTCCACATAGCGCTGGCTCTGCTGCGAATATGAGGCGATACGGTGGCGCACGAGCTGATGCGTCAAGGCGCGGGACACGCCGCCGAGCGCAAAGGTGAAACTGACGTGCTCAACCGGGCTGGCATGGCCGGACTCCATGATGGAAGCCACAAACTGAGCCTGCTTTTCGCGGCCAATGTCCCCGGCGAGCAGGCGGGGCCACATATCGGCCACAAATCCGGCGTGATAGCATTGACGAAACGCCGCATACACCAAGGAAAGCGGTTCCGGCGTATGGGCAAGCAATTCGACACGAGGTTGGACTACGGGCATATGGTCTCCGGCTATCCGAGCATATTTAAATGTTTATACGCTTTCGCCGTAGCCATCCTGCCCCGTGAGGTGCGCTTCAAAAATCCACATTGAATAAGATACGGCTCGTAAATATCCTCAATCGTACGGACTTCTTCGGAGCAAGCCACGGCCAGCGTCTTCACGCCCACGGGCCCTCCTCCATAAATGTCCACAAGGACGCGCAATAATTTACGGTCCATCTGGTCCAGCCCGTTCTCGTCCACATCCATGCGCCGGAGCGCGTGAGACGCCTGTTCCTCGTCCACCACGCCGGAACCGTAGACGGCGGCAAAATCGCGCACGCGCCGCAGCAGCCGGTTGGCGATACGCGGCGTTCCCCGCGAACGGCGGCCGATTTCCAGCGCGCCGCCCTCGGTGATCGGCACCCCCAGAATACGGGAGGAACGGATGACCACGCGGGACAGCTCCTCAGGCGTGTAGAACTCCAGACGGCTGATAATGCCGAAACGGTCCCGCAGCGGAGAGGAAAGCAAGCCGATGCGCGTCGTGGCGCCCACGAGCGTGAACGGCTCCAGATCGATTTTGACGGTGCGTGCGGCGGGCCCCTGCCCTATCACCAAATCGAGTTTGTAATCCTCAAGCGCCGGATACAGGATTTCCTCCACGGCAATGGGCATCCGGTGGATTTCGTCCACAAACAGGATGTCGTGTCGGGACAGATTGGTCAGGATGGCCGCCAGATCGCCGCTCCGTTCCAGCACCGGGCCGGACGTGCAGATCAGGTTGACCCCCAATTCCGCCGCCATGATCTGGGCGAGCGTCGTTTTCCCGAGGCCGGGGTTTCCGTAAAAAAGGACGTGATCCATCGCCTGCCCGCGTTCACGGGCGGCGTTCAGGAAGACGCGCAGATTGGCCCTCAGCTCCTCCTGTCCGATGAAATCCTCCAAACGGGAAGGACGGATGCTTTCGTCACCGGGAGAGCCGGAGTCAGGAGCCGACAGTTCTTTCGCCAAGTCTGCGGGGGGAAGGAATGATGGCGTATTAGGAGAATCGGACATTACTTCTGCCGTTCGCGGGCAAGGGCTTTCAGGGCCGCACGGAGGGCTTCGCTGACTTCAAGATCAGGCTCCTCGTGCAGGATGTTCTTCAAAACGGGTGCGGCTTCGGCTTCGGCATAACCAAGCCCTTCGAGACCCGTCAGCGCGTCGCGGTAGACGCTTCCGGGCACGCCCAGCTGCAACGAGGCCGCCGCCGGCATGTCCTCAACCTTCAACTTATACTTGAGCTCAAGGAAAATATGCTGGGCGCTCTTCTTGCCGATACCGGAAACCTGCGTGAGCGCAAGCACGTCGTCCTCAAGCACCAAGCGCCGCAGGTCGTCGGGGCGGAACGCGGAAAGGATGCCGAGGGCCGTCCGTGCGCCCACTTTGGAAATGGACGTCAGCACAATAAACGTCTGCCGTTCGTCCCATGTCTCAAAACCGAACAGTTCCTGCGCGTCCTCCCGGACGATATGGCAAATGTAGAAACGGACATGGCCGCCGCGTTCCGGCAATTGAAGCCGCGTCTGCTGCGGCAGGTAGACTTCATAGCCGACGCCGCCTTCCGTGACGACGACGCAAGCGTTGGCGCACACTTCCGCCAACCGCCCTTCTATATAAGCGATCATGGGGTGTTCTCTCCCTGTTTGAGCGGCAACACCCGGATGGCGTACCGAGGGCCAGCATAGCCCAAACCCCGCCGGGAGGAAACCCCCTCTCATGTCAGCCAGAATCTTCCATCCAGCCCTTGCGTGGAGCGAGCACTTCCAGCCTGCCCCCGACCTTCCGGAACCTCCCCCTTATCCGCGAGAGCCGTCTCAGCGGGCTCCCGCAAACGCACGGGCCGGGCAACATGGCCGCCATGTCTCCCGTCCGGTAACGGATCAGAGGCATGGCCTGACGCGTCAATGTGGTGAAGACCACTTCACCCGGCGTCCCGTCGGGCACAGGCTCACCGGAAACCGGATCGATGATTTCGAAAAACAAATCGCCTTCGCGCAGATGGTACCCCTGTTTCCCGCAGCATTCGACCCCGCCGCCGTAGCCTGTCTCAGTGAGGCCGTAGTGATCGAAAACCTCACAATGCCAGCCGTGGACAAGCGCTTCTTCCAAATCTTGCGGCAAAGGTTCCGCGCTCGACAAAATGGCCCGAATTCCCGGGGAGGCCGGATGCGCACCCAAAAGACGGCGCAACTGCCCCGGCGCGGCGACCAGACAGTCCGGGCGATGCAGTTCCAGTTCCCGGCAAAAGCCAGCCTGTTCAGCTGCGGGATTTCCGGCGACGCCCCGGGCTCCGATCCGGGGCAATGCCCGGATGAGCAGATCCGTAACCCCATCGGGGCGTTCCGCTCCGGGCAATAGAATGAGCACCGTATCGCCGGGACGCACCAGCACGCTGATGCCGTGGGCGAAAAAATCCAGCGTCCGCTCCAGATCAGCTGAAGCGAAGGCCAGCCGTTTGGGTTCTCCGGTTGTTCCGGACGTGCTCAGCGTCACCATCCGGGCGATGGCATCCAGCGGAACGCAGACAAACCGCTTCCAGCCGTCCTCGAGATCCCGCGCCGTCGTAAACGGCAATTGCGTCACACCGTCGGGCGACGCGGGCCACATTCCCGCCCGGATCGCCTCACCGTGACGTTCGAAAACGCCAGCAAGACGTTTCCGGTACAGCAGGCTGTTACGCTCCGTATAGCGCAACACCTCGTTGATTTTGTTCAACTGATACCGCCGCAACGATTCTTCGCTCAGCACCTCCAGCCCACAGCAACGCGCGATCCAGTCATCCAGAAACGGGCGCTTCATCATACACGGCCCCGGTACAACGTGGTGCCGTCAAACGAGGTCAGGTTGTACAGGCAAAATGGGATTAAGGTTCCTGATGGACTGACGACATGGATGCAGCACCCTTTGACCCGCTCCAGATCCAGCGTCATGGCATCCTGAAACGCCATGCAGGACACGGTAAAGCGCTGCTCTATCCCCGCCGACGCCAAAAACCGATCGAACGCATCCCCATCCCGAGCCGCTGCCGGGGACGCGGGCGCGCTCCAGTGCCGGGCGGCGAAGGCTTTGGCTTTGCGGGCCCCCTCAGCGGCGGACGGCGTTTCTCCGCAATCGCAACAGGAAGAAGCGCCCTGCACCAGCTCCAATGTTTCCCCGCTTCTCCGATAGACGGCACTGAAGGAACACAGCGCGTTTTCACATCCCGGGGGATGAAAATCCGTCCATCGGATTTGCCCTTGCGACTGCCGTTCCAGCTCCGCGGCGATCTCCGGCAATGTCACGCGCGGCGCGCCATCGGATCGCCACGGGCAACGTCCGAACGAAGACATGGGCTGAAAATGCACGCCTCGGACATGTGCCCCCAGACGCAATCCCATTTCCACCAGCGGCCACAGACGATCGGCGTTAACGCCCGCCGCCACGGTCGCCACCAGCACGACCCCGATTCCCGCTTCGCCGCACGCCCGGATTGCTTCCAGCTTTTCGGGAAGGCAACGCCTTCCGCGCAGGATCTCATGGGCCGCATCATCCGCCGCGTCGCATTGCAAATAAACGGAATCCAACCCCGCTTCGCGCAGACTCGCCGCGTATCCGGGCTCCGTCCCTAGACGCAATCCGTTGGTGTTGCATTGGATCAGCGCGAAACCGCGTGCTTTGGCCATGCGGATGATCTCGGGAAGATCGTCCCGTACCGTGGGTTCGCCGCCGGAAAGCTGCACATTGCACGCCCCGGAAGCCTGCCTGAGGCGATCCATCTGAAAGGCGATACGCTCAAGGGACGGTTCCGGCGCAACCTGTTCTCCGGCGCTGGCATAACAGACGGGGCAACGCAGATTGCACCGTCCCGTCACTTCAATCAGCCCCGTACAGGTATGCTGGGCATGATCCGGGCACAACCCGCAGTCGAAAGGACAACCGCGCTCCCGCTCCACGAACGGATGCCGGGGATGCGAGGGCGTCTTGTCGCGGACCCAAGACCGGAAATCCGGCATACCGCGCCATACGGGAACGGAAAAAACACCGTGCTCCGGGCACTCCTTACGCAAAAGAACGGAGGGGATACCCTCTTCCGCCGGATCAAGCACATATTCGGCGGGAATGCGCCGCAAGCAGACGGGGCAGACGCTCTCCGTGGCCTGCGGCAGGGAACGGGCCGGGGGCATCATCGGGGCTCCGTCATGTCGATCCCGTACTCGGCGCACAAATCGACAAGTTTGTCCCAACACTCGGCGAGCAGATCCCCGCACAAGGTCATGTCAGCGCCGCCGCCCGTTTTTTCCTGAATCGATGGGCAGGAAACATCCCGGCATCCTCCGGTGCATACATGCTGGGTAAACCACGCCGCATAGTCGTTGATCAGCGGTTCCGCCATCGGATGGGCGGCTTCACCCGCGGCCCCTTTGCACGCCAGATACCCGAGCGCCGCCGCGCCTCCCGTCAAAAGCCCGCACGCACCGCCGCTTTGCCCCATTCCGTGACAAAGCCCGCCAGCGGCCCTGACCAACCCGGGATTTTCCACACCCTGCTGCTGCAAGACGAGCAGGACGAGGAGCTGACTGCAACAATATCCTTCCCGAATCAGAGGTATGAGTTCCAACATCAATGCGTTCATTTGTTCCCCTTTTCCGCGACGAACATCCAATACCCGAACCGTTTTCCCGAACACGCCGAATCGCCGCTCCCCGGACATGCTCCCATCCATGCGAGCAACGCCGAACGGGGAACCCCCTGAAACAGGAGCCTGCCCGCCAGTTCACCGAGCAATCGGGAATGATCCTCCGAGGCCAAAATCCGAAATCCCTGCCGCGCCAGCCGTTCCGCCACAACGTCAGCAGGCACGGCACCGCGCGCACAGCCCTGCCCGCCCGCTCCGTGGCTGCCCTCGCGGACCACTATGTCCGTAAGCAACAGCCGTCCCCCCGGCCGCAGGACACGCCCCATCTCCCCCAAAGCCCGTTCAGGGGTGTACGACAGGGAGAGGACGCATTCGCAGACTATGCCGTCCATGCAAGCATCCCGAAACGGAAGGGCTTCAAGCGTCCCCGCGAGGAGCGGCACTCCGGATAACCGTCTTTCCGCCTCCTGAAGCATGGCGGCGGAACGGTCCATCCCCACGGGGCTCAGGCCGCGTTCCGCCAGCAAAGCCAGCGTTACGCCCGGACCGCAGCCCAAATCCGCCACCCGCTCGCCGACGCCGAAAGCGCAGTGCGTGAGCCCACGCTCGGTAAGCTCCACGCCGCCGGGACGGAGGCAATCCGCCGACGCCAGCCGGAAAAGCTCCCGCTGGTATAAGGGCTCTTCCCGATGCTGCGGGATCATTTGTCTTCCAACAGGGCTTCCACTTCCGCCATTTTTCCCTCAGCCAGCGACTTTGGGATCATCGTCAACCCACAGGACGGGCAACGGGGCAAAGAGACGTCAAACGCACTGCCAAGATAGCCGACCTGAACTTTGACCTGCTCCAGAGGGCATTGGCAGCGGGTACATACCCAGTCGCCGGGGTCCGGCGCATAATTCGGTTCCATAGCCATGATGATCCTCCTGCCGGGAATTCCTGCTTTCGCACATAGCAGATTATCACTGAGCCCATTATAAAGGCATCCCATTTCATACGAGGTCCGAACCCCCATTCCACCTCAACGGGGTTGGGGGCGGCAGCCTCCCATGTCCCTTCGGCGGCATTCCCTAAAGGTGGAACGGGTTGCGGACAGCCTCGTAACGGCCTTTTGGGGTCGATGTGCCGGGCACTTCCATCCGGTGACAGTAGGCGTCATGGACGACACATACGCCGTCCTCAACGCTGTATTCCACCCAGAACGTCACCCGCACAGGGCGTAAGGACGCAAGGAAGTGCCCGTTGTCCCGATTCAGGAACGTGTCGCCGGAGGCCTCGGCATGGCGCACGACACGCACGGCGTCCTCCCGCAGGATATGGCGCTCTTCCATCTTTTCCAAGACATCCGGCGCAATACGGACAGGAATGCCGTCATCGGCCGTTTCCGCTACGCTTTCCCCGGCATATCGCCGGAGCACCTCGGTCCGCAGCGCGGCACGCCCCGCGCGCCGTGCCGAAAGCCCGCTTCCTTTTGCGGTCGCCGCCGCATGAAGGGATTCACCGGGATACAGCAGATCGAGCATATGCAGGGAAGGTTTGCCTTCCGCGACAAGACGTTCCCGGCACATAATGCAGGATGTAACGGCGTCGTGTTCAAGCTGGCCGGCCCGATCCGCCGCGATAGCCGAAGCAAGCTGCGGATTGGCATCCCATGTCAGCCCTCCGTACCCGCAACAGGGCGTCGTTTCGCCGGACAAACGCGGCTCCTCGAACGGGACGCCCCGCTTGGAAAGGAGGCTCCGCACCGACCGCAACCACGCCTCATCGTGACGGGCGGAACAGGGGTCATGGATGCTCAACGTGGGGACGCCGCCGCAACAGGCTTCCTCACGGAAGGACAGGGAGGGGCATTCCGTATCGAGCACTTCCCAAAGCGACACCACGGACACTTCAGGCAAGGCTTCACGCAGCGTCTTGCAGCATGAGGCGCAAGCGGCGATCACGCGAGGACGCCCGAGCGATTCCCATGTGGACTTGAGCGCCTCCACGGTTTCCGCAAACAGTTTTTCTTCTCCGGCCCACTGCGCGGGAACGCCGCAGCACTGCAACAACAGACCGACGCTGCCGAGATCTTTACGCAACGTCTCGTACACGGCCAAAACCTGTTCTCCCCGTGCGCCCGCAAGCTGGCAGCCGGGAAAAAACACCTGTCCGCACCGTTCCGCCGCCTTCCCGTCCGCTCCCGATCCGGCGAAGGACAACGCGCACTCCGGGCCGTTGGCGGCGGCCATATCCTCCAGCGCGAATTCATGCGCCGAAGGGGGCATCATGCCGCGCCGAACCATATCCTCACGGAACGACAGGCACAGATCCGCCATCGAAAAGCCTTCCGGACACAAGACCTCGCACTGGCCGCACAGCGTACAGCTGTTGATCATCGTGTTGGCCTGATGGTGCCCCTTCACGATCGCGGCGTTGTTGTACATCTGGCGGGCGTAGACGCGCGGGTACCCCTTGTATTTCTGCATGTACAAACACTCGCGCACGCAAATGAGGCATTCGCACTGCAAACATCTTCCGGCTTCGGTTTTGGCCTCTTCAAGCGAATAGCCCTCGCCGGGGTGTTCCGGTTCCAGCCGCTGCAGCGGAGCCAGCCCGTCGAGCGGAGTGTGCAGCCGGGTCGCGCTCGCGCCTTCATTCTCGCGCGATGCCGTCAGGGAAACGCCGGTCATGGAACGCTCAAGCGTCATGGCGGCCCGGCGGCCTTCCGCCGCCCATGCGACGGGGGTGCCCGTCCCATCCGGTGACAGCCAGCCGCCGAAACAGACATGTTCCGGCCCGCCCGCCACATGCAGCGTCACGGAATCCACGGCATCCCGTGAGGCCGGGGCCAAGCCCGGGGCACAGGAAACATCCACAAAAACGGCGTCATAGCCTTCTACTTCCTGAAATAGGGCTTTGTCAGGCTCTCGGCGGATCAGCGTCACGCCGCTCTTCCGCATGGATTCGAGTTCGCCGTCCAGCGCTTCCGGCGTCAGCGCGGGGAATGCGGCGATCAAACCTTCCGCAGGACGTCCGCCCGCATAAAACAAATCGACGGGATATGCCTTTCGGGAAAGATCCCACGCCGCGACCAGCCCCGCCATGCCGTCACCGATCACCGCGACTTTTTTGCTTTTTGGGGGACGCGGCAGATTCCGCGTCTGCTGAGCGCACTGCGACACACAGACCCGTTCCAGCGCACCAACGGCGAGCGGCCCGCCAAGCTCCTGCCGGACACAGGCCGTTTCGCACGGGTGTTCGCAAATCCGTCCCAGAACGCCGGGCAAAGGCAAATGCCGCTCCAGCACTTTGCGGGCCCCGGGCGTATCCCCGTGCGCCATCCGTTCGAGAAACGGCCTCACATCCATCTGCAGCGGGCAGGCCGCCCGGCATTTGGGCATATCATCCTGTGTACACTGCCGTTCCCAGCTCCGCAGATCCGCCTGTTCCATAACGCCTCCCGGAAACCGTCAAAACCAAACGGCCCTCCCGGCCCGCATAACGCATCTCGCTACACAAGAACCGGGAGGGCTTTAACGCCCGGCCCTCTTTGGAAGGCCGGACATGTCACGTCTCACTATCGATTACTTCTTCAGAGCGGCCAGCACCTTCTCAGGCCGTGCGGGCAGATGCCTCACGCGGGCGCCGCAAGCCTGATAGATGGCGTTGATGATGGCGGCATGTGGAGCGGTGAGCGGAAGCTCGCCCACGCCGGATGCGCCGAACGGGCCGTCCTTGCGGGAGTTTTCGAGGTAGATCAGCTCAATGTCGTCCGGGACGTCCTTGATGTAGGGCAGACCGGCGCCAATGAGCGTGGAGTGCTTCTTGATATCCTCATAGTCCTCGGTCAGGGCGAGGCCGATGCCCTGCGCCAGACCGCCGTACAGCTGGCCGTCCGTCACGAGGCGGTTGTTCACCTTGCCGATGTCGGCGATCATGGTCAGCTTTTCCACCGCGGTCTTGCCGGTCGTGATGTCCACGGCCACTTCGGCCATGAACAGGCCGTACATGTAGCAGCAGAAGGGTTCGCCCTGCCCGTTTTCGTCCGGGGACGTGCACGGGGTGGTCCACTTGCCGTACTGGCGGACCTCGCGGCCTTCGGCCTTCATTTCGTCATAGGTATAGAAACCGCCGCCGGGCTTTTTCATGGCCTCGATCAGGGTTTCACAGGCCACGCGGATGGCGTTGCCCACCACGAGCTGCGAACGGGAACCGCCGGCCGGGCCGCCCACGGGGGCCTTGGAGGTGTCGTTCATGACAAGGCGGATCTTGTCGGCGGCAATATTCAGGGGACGCAGGGCCTCGTGGGCCGTGCCGAGCGCGCCGGCGTCGGCGCCCTGACCGTGATCTCCCCAGCACACGCCGATGGTGACCGTGCCGTCTTCATTGTACTGCGCCCAGCTTTCCGCCGAGTCCGGACCGTCCAGACCGCAACCGTAGATGCCGATGGCCACGCCCACGCCGCGCTTCACGGTGTCGGTGGAGTTCGCCGCGGCCTTTTCCTTCGCCGCCTTGAACTTGGGACGCATGATGTCGATCATGTCCGGCAGGCTGAACACTTCGGGGGCCTGACCGGAAGGATTGGTGTCGCCGGGCTTGTAGCAGTTGACCGCGCGCAGTTCCAGCGGGTCCATGCCGAGCTTTTCGGCCAGTTCGTCAATGAGCACTTCGGAGGCGAATTCGCTTTCCGGAGCGCCGTAGCCACGGAACGCCGCACCCCAACCGTGGTTCGTGCAGACCGTTTTGCCGAGGCCGCGGATGTTTTCGATGCCGTAGCCAGCGCCGATGTACTGGGCACCGCGCAGGGTCAGCAGGTCGCCGAATTCCGAATACGGGCCGTGGTCGACGATCCAGTCGGCTTCCATGGCCTTGATCTTGCCGGTGGCCTTGTCGGCGGCGTAGCGGACGGTCGTGAAGAACGGCGAACGCTTGCCGGTGTATTGCTGCTGCTGTTCGTAGTTGTAGCGCAGGTGGCAGGGACGGCCGGTGGCGAGCACGGCCACGCCGATGAGCGCTTCCATGGTCGGGCTGAACTTGTAGCCGAAGGTACCGCCCGCGTTGCACTGCACCATGACCATGTCGTTGCCGAAATCAAGCCCCAGACCGGGTGCGATCATCAGGCCGTGCAAGTGCAGGCCGATGGATTTCGAATGGATGACCAGCTTGCCTTCTTCGTTCATGTAGCCGTACCCCACGTCCGGCTCGATGGGCAGGTGGGGCTGGCGCTGCGTGTAGTAGCTGCCTTCCGCCACCACGTTATTGGCGTCGGCGAAGAAGGGAGCGGTTTCCTGCCCCTTCACTTCCTTCTGCTCGAAGTAGGTGTTCGGGGTGCCGGGGTGGATTTCGATGGCGTCGGGAGCCATCGCGTCCGGGGCGTTCAGGTATTCGGGCAGCAGCTCGAGATCGAATTTGACCTTGTCGGCGGCGGCGCGGGCGTGCGCTTCGGAGTCGGCACACACGATGGCGAGGGCGTCGCCGTACTGGAAGATTTTGGTATCGTTCAGGATGGGACGATCCCAGCCGTCACCCTTGTTGGTCGGGAAGGTGATGAGGCCGGTAATGCGGTTCTTGCCCTTGACGTCCTTGTGGGTCAGCACGCGGTACACGCCGGGCATGGCTTCGGCTTCGGAGGTGTCGATGCCCTTGATGTTGGCGTGGGAAACCTTGGCCTGAGCCAGCGCCAGATGCAGCGTGTCCGGAGGCATCTTGAGGGCGGTATCCGCACCGAAGTCGTGCGTGCCGGTCACCTTGGCGACGGCGTTGGGACGCGGACGGCGGGAACCCCACGTGCGGCCGTCCACGGGTTCCTTATATTCGATGTCCTTGACGGATTTCTCGCCGCGCATGACGGCGGCGGCGTCCATGACGGCATCGACCAGTGGCTTGTAGCCCGTGCAGCGGCAGGCGTTGCGGTGGCTCTGGAACCAGTCGCGCACGTCGTTGCGGGTCGGGGCCGGGTTGTTGTCGAGCAGGCATTTGGCGGACACGATGAAGCCGGGCGTGCAGAAGCCGCACTGCGCGCCGCCGTGGAACATCCACGAAAGCTGCAGCGGGTGCATATGCTCGGGCGTGCCGATACCTTCAAGGGTGGTGACGGCGGCCCCGTCTTCAACGCGTTTCATTTTCAGCGTACAGGTACGTACCAGCTTGCCGTCCAGAATCACATTACAGGCACCGCACTGACCCGTGCCGCATCCGACCTTCACGCTGGTCAGCAGAAGCTGTCCGCGCAACACGTCGGCCAGCGAATCTTCCGGATTCACCAGCAGCGTTTTCGTCATGCCATTCACAATGAGAGTCTTGGAAATCATGTGCCACTCCTTGATTCCACGGCCAGCCCGCCAGACGGGCCCAACCGGAGGGTTTCTGGATACCCGGGCGAAAGAGACTGTTCCCTTTTCGCCGGTTCCCCTGTAGCCTGCTTGATGAATACATTCGGAAGCCGATACTCCGCACCCTTGAGGCACGGTTCCGTACAAAAACGGCTCCCGATGACGTGCACCTATCCCGCCCTGCTTGGAAGAGCGGATATGTTTATTTGTGCATATAAGAAGCCCTGCATTCTGTCAATGCGGTCACCCGAAAAACACTGGTACTGTTTAAGGAAACAGCCATGAAGAACAGCTCACGCTTTTTCAGGAACACGTCCTGCGCCCACTTTCCGTGCCATCCCAACGCGGATCCTGAGACATTCAACTGTCTTTTCTGTTATTGCCCCCTCTATTTCCTGCCGGAATGCATCGGCACGCCCCGCTGGAACGCGAACGGCATAAAGGATTGCACCCTCTGCCGCGTCCCGCATCAGCCCGACAACTATGATCGCATTATCCAAAAGCTTTCCGCGGCGATACGCGAACGCGCGGCGGAAGGGAAGGAAAAGGGGCCTCGACAGCCCACGGAATGATCTTATTTGAAAAGCAGCAAGGCCTGCGTTATAGTCGCCTTTCTGAAACACTTTTGCGCAAGGATGATCTCTCATGCCCAACAAGCTCGAACAGGCCCAAGAAGCCCTCGCCAAGGTTGAAGCCCATATGGAAACCCTGACGCCCCAGACGCAGGCCCGCCACATGGCGGAACGCGTCCGGGACAATCTGGCCGCGTGCATCGCCATGGCCCAGTGCAACCCCAAAGCCGGGGAAATACTCATGCCGAACGTGCTGACCGCCGCCCATGAGTACCTTTCCGGCCTCGGCAAGAACTGATCCGGATTCCCGCATGACCCATAAGCCCGGGATACGCCGATGTGGGACGTTCCGGGCTTGTCTCTTTTTTTGGAGGAACGGCGGGCATCTTCCCCGCCCGCTGATCCTCCCTCACCCGCTCCGAGTTGTATGAGGTTCGCGTGCGTCTGCTGACAGTCCTTCTTTTCGGCGTGTTTCTCGTGGCGACGCAGGTTTTTCTCGTCCTGAAAGCCATGCAGGACAACCTGTTCGAACGGGACGTCGATCCCGTGGATGCCGTCATGGAACGGCAGGCATCCATTTCCGACGAGCTCACCCCCCAGGAACGCCTGTGGCTCAGCAAGAACCATACGGTCCGGGTCGGCGTCGATCCCGACTTCTACCCGCTTGAAAAATTCGACGCCGAAGGCCGCTATACCGGCATAGGCCCGGACTACCTCCGTATCCTCCACAAGATGACGGGGCTCTCCTTCCGCATCGCGCCCCCCTCCGACTGGACCAACACGATCGACATGGCCACGTCCCACAAGGTGGACATGTACATCGCCGCCGCCGAGACGCAGCACCGCTCCCAATATATGTTGTTCACGCCCTCCTATATCGTGCTGCCCGGCATCATCGTGACCAGGCAGCCCACCAAGGGCGAGAGCGTGACCCGCGGGGCCGCCACGGACGAAACGGAACCGAGCATAGACGGGCTCAAGGACTTGGCCGGGAAACGGGTCGCAGTGGTCAACCGGTATTCATGGCACGACTTCCTTGAGGAGCTGCACCCTGAGATAACGCCCGTGCCCGTCAAAAACACGCTGGAGGGGCTGCAGAAAGTCGCCTTCGGCGAAGTCGACGCCATGATCGACTACCAGTTCAACATCACGGAAAAAATCAACAACAGCGGCATCCGCAACCTCCGCGCCGCCGGTTCCATCGACGCGCCTTACGGGCACGCCTTCGGCATCCGCAAGGACTGGCCCGAGCTCCACAGCATCATCAACAAGGCACTCAGCAAGATCACGCCGGAAGAGCGCAGGATCATTGCCCAGAAGTGGCTCCAGCCCTACGAGAAGAAGGCGTTTTCCAAGCAGACCATCTGGATGATGCTCTTTGCGGCGGAAGTGCTGTTCACGGTGTTTGCCTTTGTCCTTTACTGGAACTTCTCCCTCAAGCGGCAGGTATCGCGCAGGACGGCCCAGCTCAATCAGGAGCTGGCCAAATACGACCGAGCCGAAAAGGAGCTCCGGGAAAGCCGGGCCATGCTGGAGCAGTCCAACGTGGAACTGGAGCACCGCGTCAACGAGCGCACGCGCGACCTGCAGGCCATCAACGCCGAGCTCCAGCTCGCCAAGGAAGCCGCCGACGCCGCCACCACGGCGAAAAGCCAGTTCCTCGCCAACATCAGCCACGAAATACGCACGCCCCTGCACGGCATCATGGCGTTCGCCGAGCTCGCCCTGCTCAAGGAAAAGACCCCGCCGCACCGCTACCTCCGGGCCATCCTCCAGTCTTCGCGGGCGCTTCTTGAAATCATCAACGACCTGCTCGACGTGTCGAAAATCGAAGCCGGGCACCTTGAGCTTGAGCAGGCCCCGTTCATGCTGGACGACGTGGTGCACCACGTCTGCACCGTGGCCCTGCACAACGCCCACGCGGGCGGCATCGAGCTCGTCGTAGACATGGACCCGAACATGCAGATCGCGCTGATCGGCGATGCCGGGCGCCTCCAGCAGATCATCATGAACCTCGTGACCAATGCGGTGAAATTCACCGGCCCCGGCGGGCAGATCTGCGTGACGCTCAAGCAGGGCCATGCCGAACCGCTGCCTTCCGACACCTGCCCGGAACAGCGGCGCGTGCAGATCATCTGCTTCGTGCGCGACACGGGCGTCGGGATCGCGCCCGAGTTCCTCGGCCAGCTCTTCCAGCCTTTCCGGCAGGTTGACGCCTCCACCACGCGCCGCCACGGCGGGACCGGCCTCGGCCTGTGCATCTGCCGCCAGCTCGTCGAAATGATGCACGGCGAAATCTGGGTGGAATCCGAACCCAACGTCGGCAGCACCTTCGCGTTCTCCATCCCGCTGTGCACCCAGCCCGACTCGGGAGCGACCGCGCAGTTGCCGCCCCCGTCGGCCCAGCCCATCCACGCACTCGTCCTCAGCGCCTCGCCGCTCCAGACGGAAATCCTTTGCCGCCATTTCTCGGCCCTCGGCATTGATGCGCTTACGGCCACAAACACGGAGGAAGCCGTACGCAAGGCGCAGGAGCTGCCCAAGAAGCAGCCGGACCTCCTGTTCCTCGACCGCAAGCTCTCGGAGCCCAACACGCTGTATGCCCTGCGCGCGCTGCGCACGGCCTTCGGGCGCACCATCCCCGCCATCCTCATGGACGAGCACGCGGGCGAGCAGATCCTTTCCGTATCCAACCGGGACGCCGCCCAGCACGACGGGCAGGTCGCCATCCTGTCCCTCGTGACCCTGCGCGGGCTGCACGAATCCATCGTCTCGCTCAACGAGCCCTGCCTCGTGGCCTACTCCGGGCGGCTGCATCCCCAGCCCTCGCCGATGGAAACGCCGCTGTTCCATGACGTCCGCATCCTGGTGGCGGAAGACAACCCCACCAACCAGGAAATCATGGAAGCGCTCTTTGAGGACACGGGCGTCCAGCTCACCATCGTCAGCAACGGCAAACAGGCCCTCGACGCACTCAGGGTCGGCGCGCAGCGGGGCGAACGCTTCGATCTCGTCCTGATGGACGTCCAGATGCCGGTCATGGACGGCTACGAGGCCACCCGGATCATCCGCACCATGCCCGAACTCGAAGGGCTGCCCATCGTCGCGATCACGGCCCACGCCATGCATGAGGACAAAATGCGGGCGCTTTCCGCCGGGATCGCCCGGTACCTTTCGAAGCCCCTCAGCCGCGCAGCCCTGTTCGGCACGCTGCGGGCGCTGCTCCCGAACAAAATCCTGCCGCGCAAGCCCGAACAGGCCACGCACAGATCGGAATCCGCGGCACTTTCCGCCCCCATCGTACTCAACAACACGGCCCTGCCCCCTTGCCTCGACGCCGGAGCCATCGAACGCCTCAACGTTTCGCCGGAGACGTACCAGAAAATCCTGCGGGGCTATGTGCGCAACACCTCCGAAGCCCTGCCCGCCCTGCGCAAGGGGCTGTACCTCGATCCCGCCATGCCCGAACAGGCGCTGTGCCGCCCGGCGTGGGAATGGCTCATCCGCGAGGCCCACAACCTGAAAGGCGCATCCGCCAACGTGGGGGCCATCGCCGTGCAGCAGGACGCCCACGCTCTGGAGCTCGCGCTCAAGCAGTTCGTCAGGCAATCGGGGAACGCCGCCGTCGAAACGGCGGCGCTGGCGCAGACCTTCTCCCCGCTGCTCGGCGCGCTGGAGGAGGCCTTCGCCACCGTGCAGACATCCGTACTGGAAGCCCTCCCTGAAACGCCGCAGCCGCAGGAAGCCCCGCCCCAGCCCGTACAGGCCGGAACGCTGGATGAAGATCAAAAAGCGCAGCTGCAACATTTTAAGGAGATGCTGGCCCTTGCCGATCCCGAGCGGATCGCGGAGGCGCTCATGCCGTTGACGGCTTTCCTTCCATCTGCTCTGATGGAAAAACTACAGCAGGCGATCGATTTCTACGATTATGACGAAGCGCTGGCGCTGCTTCCCCCGGATACGCTGTGATGGAGCCTCTGCTTATGGAAACGGAATACGAAAAGCCCCTTGTCCTCGTCGTGGACGATGATCCCACCAACCTGCGGATACTCGTCAGCAAGCTGAACCGGGAATACCGGCTCGGCGTCGCCAAAAGCGGGACAAAAGCACTGGAATACATGGGCAAGCAGATCCCTGATCTGGTACTGCTCGACGTCATGATGCCGGATATGGACGGCTATGCCGTCTGCGAGCATATCAAACGGGATCCCCGGCTGTGCGACATCCCCGTGGTCTTCATTTCCTACGTGGACGATCCCAGCCAGAAAACGCGGGGGTTCGAGGTCGGCGGCGTCGACTACATCACCAAGCCGTTCCATGACGCCGAGGTGCTGGCACGCGTGCGTACGCACATCATGAACAAGCAAATGCGCGAGCAGCTCAAACGCCACAACGCCGAAATCGGCAAGGAGCTGGACGAGCACCGCCGCCAGCTGCTGGCCCTGCTCGACAACCTGCCCGGCCTCGCCTACCGGGAAACCGTCATCGGAGGCATCCCCGACGCCCGCCGCGCGGTCAGCTTCGTCAGCGACGGCGTCCTTGGCCTGACGGGGTACGCACCGGACAGGTTCATGGGCGAGGAACGCCTCGGCCTCCTGGACATCGCCCACGAAGAGGACCGCGAAACCATCCGCAGCGCCATCGCAACGGCCCTCAAGGAGCACCGACGCTGGGAACTCGTCTACCGCATCATCACGGCGTGGGGCGAGGAAAAATGGGTGTGGGAGCAGTCCTCGGGCGCGTTCGACGCCTCGGGCACGCTCATCACCATTGAAGGGCTCGTCAACGACATTACGGAAAAGCAAAAGAACGAGCTCGGCATCCGCAGGGAAAACGAAGAGCTCCGCGAGCGCCTCAAGGCCCGCTGCTTCAACAACATCGTCGGGGATTCGCCGCCCATGCGCGAGGTGTTTGAGCTCATCGCCCGCGCCGGGGCCACGGAGGACTGCGTGGTCGTGTTCGGAGAATCCGGGACGGGCAAGGAGCTGGCCGCCCGTGCCGTGCACGAATGCAGCGCCCGCTGCGACAAGCCGTTCATCGCGGTGAACTGCGGGGCCATCCCCGAAAACCTCTTTGAAAGCGAGTTCTTCGGCTACAAGAAAGGCGCGTTCACGGGCGCGCTGGCCGACCGCAAGGGCTGCCTCGACCGGGCCGACGGCGGAACCCTTTTCCTCGACGAACTCGGGGAATTGAGCCTTTCCGCCCAGACCAAGCTCCTCCGCGCCATCGAGGGGCAGGGCTTCACCCCGGTCGGCGGCTCCGACCTGCACAAGCCCAACTTCCGCATCATCGCCGCCACCAACCGCAATCTGGCCGAACGGGTCGCCTCGGGGCAGATGCGCGAGGACTTCTTCTACCGCATCCACGTCATCCCGATCCACCTGCCCCCCCTGCGCCAGCGCAAGGAGGACATCCCCCTGCTCATCGAGTACTTCCTCAACGCCTATCCCCGCGTCGGGGATCTCCCCGCCCTCAACGGCGAGGTCATGCAGGCGTTCATGCAGTACGACTGGCCGGGCAACATCCGCGAGCTGCACAATACGCTGTACCGTTATCTGACGCTCGGCAAGGTCCAGCTCGGCACATTGCAGGTCGGCTCGGGGCAGCTTCCCGCAGGGGGACAGACAGGCACCGGCGAGGCCGAACACCGCCAGGCCCTGCCGCAGGAACCGCTGGCCTCGGCGCTGGACCGCTTCGAGCGGGAATACCTGCTCGAAACGCTCCGCCGCAACGACTGGAAGCGGGCGGAAACGGCGGATATCCTCGGCATCGACCGCCGCACCCTGTTCCGCAAGATCAAGCAGTTCGATCTGGAGGACGAAGAGGGCAAATAGCCCGGTTCAGGAAACGCCGCGCCCTGGGATTCCATCAACGCGAAAGCTTTTGGGAAAGGGGACGGACCCGATCCGTCCGGCGGGTTTGGGGAACAAAAGGAAAAGCTTTTCCCCGGAAAAGCCCCTCCCCTAAAGCTTCCGCATGGTGCCGGGGCATCCGCCTACCACGTGCAAAACGGGCGACTCGCCAGCGCGGAATTGGCATACCGGCGGTCGCCCGTCACCTCTTCCCCAATCCAGCCGGGCCGCTCAAAGGCTTGCCCCTCGTCGGAAAGTTCGATTTCAGCGACGACAAGCCCCGCGTTGTCCCCGAGGAACTCGTCGACTTCCCAGACAAAGCCCTGATAGGGGATTTTATAGCGGATCTTGTCGATGAGGGATGGCAGCGCCAGCGTGTCGAGCATCCTGTCGGCGTCCCCGCGCGGGATCTCGTACTCGAACTCCTCGCGGGAAAAGCCCCGTGTCTGCCTTTTGATGGTCAAAACGCCGCGTTCGCCTTCCGTACGCACGCGGACCGTGCACGGGTGCGTCTGCAAGTAGCCCTGCCGGAACCGCACGCCTTCGGCGAGCCCGCGCCATGCCTCGCTTTTGACAAGAAATTTTCGCTCGATTTCCACGTTCATATCATCCTCCCATACGGCCCAATGCCGTATGCTTCCCCTCTACCGCGTTTCGGCCCCGGCGTACAGGCGCGGCGTTTTCCACCGGAAACGCCTTCCGTATGCGGGACGTTTTCCGGGCTCCGGGTGCATGGGGAACACCCCGCCTCCCTTTCCGTTTGGGAATGCGTTTTTACAGCCGCTTGCGTAACAAGGCGAAACGGTGTACAGATACCGATTCCGTCATTGTTGACGCGCCCCTTTTTCCGGCCTGCCCTTCCGGTCTCGTCCGGCCAATCTCCATGAGGATACTTTCTTGAAAGATCTCGTTCGTAACGAAAAGCTTCGTAATATCGCCATCATTGCTCACGTTGACCACGGCAAGACCACGCTCGTGGACGCACTCTTCCGCCAGAGCGGGATTTTCCGAAGCGACCAGCAGGTCGATGACCGTGTCATGGACAGCATGGATCTGGAACGGGAACGCGGCATCACCATCTCCGCCAAGAACTGTGCCGTGAGCTGGAACGGCGTGAAAATCAACATCATCGACACCCCCGGCCACGCCGACTTCGGCGGTGAGGTCGAGCGCGCCCTGTCCATGGCCGACGGCGCCATCCTGCTGGTCGACGCGGCGGAAGGCCCCCTGCCCCAGACCCGTTTCGTGCTCCGCAAGGCGCTGGAACGCGGCCTCAAGATCATCGTGGTCGTCAACAAGATCGACCGCAAGGACGCCCGCGCGCAGGAAGTGCTGAACGAAGTCTACGACCTGTTCATCGATCTCGACGCCACGGAAGAACAGCTTGAATTCCCGGTGCTCTACGCCATCGGCCGCGACGCCGTGGCCATGCGCGAACTGGACGCCCCCCGCGTGGACCTCTCCCCCCTCTTCGAAACCATCCTTGAAGTGGTCCCCGGCCCGTCCTACGATCCCGAGGAACCTTTCCAGATGCTGGTTTCGGACCTCGACTACTCCGAATACCTCGGCCGCCTCGCCGTGGGCCGCAGCCTGCACGGCACGGTGCGCTCCAACGAGGCGATGGTCTGCGTCAATGAAGCGGGCGTCCCCGTGCCCCTGCGCGTGACCCGCCTGCAAGCCTACGAGGGCCTGCGCCTCGTCGACATCACGGAAGCCATGCCCGGCGACATCGTCATCATCGCGGGCATGGACGACGTGGCCATCGGCGACACCATCTGCACCAAGGAAAACATCCGCGTGCTCCCGCGCCTCCGTGTTGACGAGCCCACCGTAGCCATGCGCTTTACCATCAATACCTCGCCTCTCGCCGGGCGCGAAGGCAAGAACGTCCAGTCCCGCAAGATCCGCGACCGCCTGCTCAAGGAAGCCCTCATCAACGTGGCCATCAAGATTGAGGAGCCCGACGAGAAGGACAGCTTCATCGTCAAGGGCCGCGGCGAGTTCCAGATGGCCATCCTCATCGAAACCATGCGCCGCGAAGACTTTGAACTCTGCGTGGGCCGCCCCGAAGTCATCTTCAAGCGGGACGAGAACGGGCAGCTCCTTGAGCCCATCGAGCAGCTTTACGTCGATTGCGACGAAAACTTCATGGGCGTCGTGACCGACAAGATCGCGCAGCGCAAGGGCCGCATGGTCAACTGCGTGAACAACGGCACGGGCCGCGTCCGTCTGGAATTCTCGGTTCCGTCCCGCGGGCTCATCGGCTACCGCGACGAGTTCCTCACCGACACCAAGGGCACGGGCATCATGAACTCCCTGCTCGAGGGCTACGAGCCCCATCGCGGCGATTTCCCGAGCCGTTTCACGGGCTCCATCGTGTCCGACCGCGCCGGGAATGCCGTCGCCTACGCGCTCTTCAACCTTGAGCCGCGCGGCCAGCTTTTCGTGGTGCCGGGCGATCCCGTCTACGAAGGCATGATCGTCGGCGAGCACAACCGCGACAACGACATCGACGTGAACCCCACCAAGGAAAAGAAGCTCACCAACATGCGCGCATCCGGCAAGGACGAAGCCGTTGTCCTGACGCCCGTCCGCCCCATGACGCTGGAGCACGCCCTGCATTTCGTCCGTGAAGACGAGCTGGTCGAAGTGACCCCCCACTCCATCCGTCTGCGCAAAGCCGAGCTGAATGCGCTCAAGCGCTACCAGTCCGCCGGCAAGAAAAAGATCGCCAGCCCTGGGAAATAAAGTTTAAGATTGGAGAGGGGGAAGGGGAACCTTTCAGGAGAAAGGTTCCCCTTCCCCCTCTCCAAACCTCTCCCCCTTCCTCTCCAAAGACTTTCGCGTTTATCGAATCCCTGTTCAAATGTGTTGCCGTAACAGGCAAGAAAGCCCGTGCTGGTCTGTTCCGCACGGGCTTTCTCATTCTCGTAAGTGGATGATCTGCGTAGTTGATGGGAGAAGACGGACGGGGCCTCTTGCGGGGAAGAGTAAAGGCTCTTCCCGGCCCGCTACAGCAGTACGAGGACGCCGCTGTTGGCGATGGCGACGACCAGAAGCAGGAGGGAGAAGATCATGCCGATCTTATGGCGCATCGGCGTCGCGCTCCGGGCGATGACGGTCCAGATGATGGAGGGGATGAGCAGCGCCGCAAACAACGCTGTGACGAACAGGAGCGCCCCCTGATTTTCAAGCGTCAGCAGATCCTGCGTTTGCAACATGAAGCACAGCACGCCCGCCATGATCAGAGAGAACCAGCCGCCCCACGCGGCCCACTCGCCGCACCAGTTGGCCGCGAAGACGTAGTAGTCGCGCCCGAAATCGTCGATCTTCCGCCGGACGAGAAGCCAGAACAGCCCCAGAGCCCCTGCAGAGGCGACCTCAAGGAAGTGGATCAGCCCAAAGTACAGCCAGAAAGGATCACTGGCGGAAGGCAACAGGAGATCGATCAGCGTCTGAAGATCGTTCTCTTGCGGCAGCTCCGTGCCCTGCAAGGCCACGCGGCCCAGAATAAGCCCGATGATGGGGAGGCAGGCAAGGCTGCTTCCGGTCAGGAACGCGAGGAAACCGTGCAGCACGGGCCAGCCGCGCAGCGGCTTCCACGCCGCCACCACGACGGTCCAGAGGATGGTGCCGCCAAGCAGAAGGCCCGCCGAAAGGTACAGGCCCGCCTGATACAGCGGGGGGAACGTCTCGTAGGGGACGACCTTGGACAGCCCGAGGCCCACGAAGCACACAAGGAAAAGCCAGTTCAGAAAATTGGCGAACCGCGCCTGCTGGCGGGAACAGCGCTCCAGCAGGCTCCTCCTGCCGAAATGGGCGCGGATCAGTCCGTAGAGCACCACAAAAGGCAAAACGACAGCCGCGAGATATAAGCATACCGGCACGGCGAACAGCACAAGCTGGCCCCATGCTTCGATGAGGCCCGGCGGCAAGGCGGGCAACAGTTCGGACAAACGCTCCAGTACAGACATCGATTCCATGCCATTTCCTCATTACAGGGCAGAAAGTGAAGCGCCCTCCGCCGCATCCCGCTGGCAAACGGAACGCCCGTCGGAGGCACGCGCAACGATTCAGGCATCAACATGGGGTCACCAATACCAAAAGTAAACCCTGTTCGTACACTTTTTTTACGCATCTAAGGGCGTATTCCGGAAATAGTCATTCGAAACCGGAAGCTAGCCCATGCAAAAAGGCTTCCATTTTCCGAAAAAATCTTGAATCCCCTAGCAGAGCGATTGCTAACGGCCCTGATTTAGGCGATACTGTCAGACCCGCAGGAGCTCTCCGCATCTGCAAGCTGGGAACGGAGCAGGAGAAAATCCATACCGGGCCAGTCGCCCGGCGACGGGCAGCGCGCCGCTCCGAAGCCTACAAATCATGCATGAGGTACAACGGTGGAGAAAACAGAACATAAAGTCCTCGTAGCCAACCGAGGAGAAATCGCCGTGCGCATCGTTCAGGCCTGCCGTAAACTGGGCCTGGAATTCGTTTGCGTGCATACGGCCGAGGACATCCATTCCGGTCACGTACGCATCGCCAAAGAACTTGGTGGGGAAAAATCCCTCTATCAGGTGTCCTCCTATCACGACGCCAACGAAATCCTGTCCGTCGCCGACGACGCCGGCGCCACGGCCATTCACCCCGGCTACGGCTTCTTCGCGGAAGACTTCCGCTTCGCCCGCCGGGTCACTACCAGAGAACGCAAGCTGATCTTCATCGGCCCCTCATGGCGGGTCATCCGGGAGCTCGGCGATAAAATCAATACCAAACGCCTTGCCCGCAGCCTCGGCGTGCCCACGGTTCCCGGTTCCGACCGCCCCATTTACGACGAAATGGAAGCCGAAAAAATCGCCAGGAGCCTTTACGACTTCCAGCTCCAGCAGGGCATCACCCGCCCGCTGGTCCTCGTCAAGGCTTCCGCGGGCGGCGGCGGCATGGGCATTGAGGAAGTGTACGACATCGATCAGTTCCGCTCCGTGTACCGGCGTATCCGCAACTACGCGCTCCGCCAGTTCAAGGACGAAGGCGTACTCATCGAACAGCGCATCTGCGGCTTCAACCACCTTGAAGTGCAGATCGTCTCCGACCGGAGCGGCAAAAACCCGGTCCACTTCGGCACCCGCAATTGCTCGATCCAGTCCACCGGCCTCCAGAAGCGTATCGAAGTCGCGCCCGGTTTCGACTCCTCGTCCATCGAATACGATTTCGACGCGGACAAGCTGCTGGAAGACATCACCCGCCACTCCCTCGCGCTGGCCCGCAAGGTCGGTTACGACAACGTGGGCACGTGGGAATGGATCGTCACCAAGGACGGCAGCCCCTTCCTTATGGAAGTGAACACCCGCATTCAGGTGGAAAACGGCGTCTCCGCCCGCATTTCCAAGGTCAAGGGACAGGGCGACGTCGACATCATCGCCGAGCAGATCCGCATCGGCCTCGGCGAACCCCTCGGCTATACGCAGGAAGACATCACCTTTGAAGGCGTGGGCATCGAATACCGCCTCATCGCCGAAGATCCCGACAACCGCTTCACGCCGTGGGTCGGCCGTATCGACGCCTTCGGCTGGCCGAGCCATCCCTGGCTCAAGATGCACACGCACGTGCCCACGGACGAGTCGTACGAAATCCCCACGGAATTCGACCCGAACCTCGCGCTTGCCATCATCTGGGGCGAAAACCTCGAACAGGCCAAGGAACGTGGTATGCAGTTCCTCGACGAGCTGACCCTGCAGGGTGAGAACCAGTCCGGCGAACTGAAGTCCAACGTCAACTTCCTCCGGGCCAATACGGGCCGCATTCTCCGCTTCTAGCGGATTACTGGATACAGCATGGATATCGAAAAAAGAGCACATCATCTGAGCGAACGCCTCAATTATATCCGGGATATCTTTGACGGCAAGCACCCGGAAGACATCGAGCTGCTGCACAACCGCCTGAACGAATTCTTCCGCCGCGCCACGGAGGGCATCCAGTCCGATCCGGACGCGGAGCTCACCACGCTGGAAGAACTGTTCACGTTCATGGAGCGCAAGCTGGAAACGAAGATCCAGCCTATGGACAAGGTGCGCATCGTCCGCCACCCGCAGCGTATCTGCCTGCGTGACATCCTTGAGAACGTGTACGACAACTTCACGGAAATCGGCGGTCAGGAAGAGCACAGCATCGATCCGAGTATGCTCATCGCCCGCGCCACCATCACCCGCCGCCGCGGCAAGAAGACCTACAACCAGCTCATCATGGTCATCGGCCAGGAAAAAGGCCACGGCGAGGAATTCCGCAACGGCGGCTCCGTCAAGCCGTGGGGCAACTCCAAAGCCCTCCAGTACATGAAGGTCGCGGAAACCGAAGGCATCCCGATCCATACCTATGTCTTCACGCCCGGCTCCTTCCCCATCGAGGACACGCCCGGCGCGGCGCAGCAGATTGCGAAAAACCTCTATGAAATGGCCGGGCTCACCGTGCCTATGGTCGCCGTGTTCTCCGAAGGCGGTTCCGGCGGCGCCGAAGCCATTTCGCTGGCGGACCGCCGCCTCATGCTCTCGCACGGCTACTACTCGGTCATTTCCCCCGAAGGCGCTGCGGCCATCGAAGGCCGCCTGAAGCCCGGCCAGCGCGCCACCCCCGAGCTCATCGAGCGCTGCGCCACCCAGCTGCACATCACCGCCGAGGACAACCTCCAGTTCGGCTATATCGACAGGGTCATTCAGGAACCCAGCCTCGGCGCGCGCCCGTACCATTACGACTTCTTCCGCACCTTGCGGCAGGAAATCATCCGGGCCACCGACGAGACCGTCCTGTCCGTGCGCTCGGGCATGTTCCGCGGCGCGCTGCTCCGCCGCATGAGCCGCGACGACATCAACCTCGACGAGATGTATATCCGCTGGCACCTCAGCCAGGGAGCCCGCGAGCGCCTTGTCCTGCGCCGCCAGAAAAAATTCCTCCGCCTCTCGCGCGGGGCCTACATCGACCGCCGCCCCTTCCTCAACAAGATGCGCAACAGTATGCGCGAGTCGTGGGGCAACATCTCCGCCCGCATCAAATATGCGCTCATCACCAAGCATCAGCGCAAATTCGCCTATCTGATGGACGAAATGACGTCCGAGATGCACCTGCTGAAGCGCCGCCTGACCGCGCCCTTCTGCCGCATCCCGCGAGATCAGCGCCCCTCCATCGAACCGGAAACCGTGCGCAACCTGACCACGCTTTCCGACTGGGACGAGGAAAGCGAATCCCGCAAGGGCAAATGGACGTACATCAGCCCCCGCGCCAAGGAAGACCGCGCCATCACCTGCCCGAATGCCGGCACGCATGGCTGCCTCGACCTGTGGTCCCCGGATCTGTACGGCGAATTCGCGGGCGTCTGCACGTGGTGCGGCCACCACTTCCCGATGGAATACCAGTGGTTCGTCAAAAACGTGTTCGACGAGGATTCCGTCCGCGAATTCAACGGCGAAGTGGAAGCCACCAACCCCTTGCAGTTTGAAGGTTTCGACGCCCGCCTCGCCGAAGCGCGGGAACGTACCAAGCTCAAGAGCGGCTGCATCACCTTCGAAGCCAAGCTGGACGGCACCAAGATGATCGTCGCCCTGTTCGCGGGCACTTTCCGCGGCGGCTCCGTCGGTTCCGCCGAAGGCACCAAATTTGTGGAAGCCGCGGAACTGGCCATGAAGAAGCGCTACCCGCTTCTCGCCTATGTGCACGGCACGGCGGGCATCCGCATTCAGGAAGGCACACACGGCGTCATCCAGATGCCCCGCTGCACGGTGGCGGTGCGCCGCTACATCAATGCCGGGGGCCTGTATACGGTCCTGTACGACACCAATTCCTACGCCGGGCCGGTGGCGAGCTTCCTCGGCTGCTCGCCCTACCAGTACGCCATGCGCTCCTCGAACCTCGGGTTCGCCGGACGCGGCGTCATCAAGGAAACCACGGGCATAGACATCGAGCCCCACTACCACAGCGCATATAAGGCACTGGCGCGGGGGCACATTCAGGGTGTATGGGATCGCCGTGAGGCGCGCGCCAATCTGAAGCAGGTCCTGCTGACGATGGGCGGCCGCAACCTTTACTACCGTTAACCGCCGTGGGGCTTCGGGGCCGGGGATTCCCGGTCCCCCGCCTTTCCCCTTTGCAAGAAGAGAGTCAACAGCATGTTAGATGTCACAAGCCTTCTCGAAGAAATCAAGGCTTCCCCTTTTGAGGAACAGGAAATCGTCGCTCCGCATACCGGTGTGGTGACCTTCGGTTCGCTCAAACTGGGAGACAAGGTCATCGGCCCGAACGGCACATGGAAGGAACGGCCCGGAACGCTCATCGCCACCATCACGCGCGAACGCAACCCAAAGCCGCTCAACGCGGTCCAGAAGGGCGAAGTCTGCGCCATCCATAGCGAACTGGAAGGGACATACGTGCAGGCGGGCACCCCGCTCGCCACCATCCGCCACTTCCTGTCCAAGGACGAGGTGCTGCGCATCCTGCTCAAGCAGGCGCTCAACCTTTTTGTGGCTCCCGAGCGGGCCAAGTATTATTTCGTCCCCCAGATCGACACCAAGATCAAGGTGTCGGGCTGCCGTTCCGTCTCCGTCTACGAAGGCATGGAACTCTTCATCGTTTCCCGGATGAAGCGGGAAATGCCGCTGTACTACACCGGCCCGGACGGGCTCATCTATACGGTATATTTCGAGCACAATGAAAACGTGGATGCGGGAAGCCCGCTGATCGGCGTCTGCCCCCCGGATCAGCTCCAGCAGATCGAAGAAGTCGTGCTGAAAGTCCAGACCGAATGGCAGGAGCAGGAATAACATGGGCAAACTCCTCCAGATCCGCGTCAGCGCATGGACGTACCGCGAAGAGGACGTCGTCCGGGCATGGCCCGCTCTGACGGCCTTGGCATGGCCCCGCCCCCAGTACCCGGACGAGAAACGCGGCGTGCTGGAACTGGTGACGGCGCTGGAAAACGGCCTTTCGTTCGAAGACTGGCCCCAAGCCGTCGCCGAGGGCCTTCGGGAAGGCATCGGGCGCGCCGCCGCCGTCAAAAAGGATCTGGAGGAAGCGCTTTTCCAGTGGGAACCGCGCAAGGCCAACGAGCTGAGCGAAACGCTGGAAGAGGAACTTGCCACATTGAACGAACGGGCGCCCAAGCCCTAGAGGGCGTCCTGCAAGGAGTTACTATGCTGAACAAGGTTATGATCATCGGCAGGCTCGGCCGCGATCCCGAACTGCGCTATTCCCAGAGCGGCAGCCCCGTCTGCACGCTCAACATCGCCACGGACGAATCCTACACGGACCGCGACGGCAACCGTGTGGACCGTGCCGAGTGGCACCGCGTCGTGGTGTTCCAGAAAGCGGCGGAGAACTGCTCCCAGTACCTGACCAAGGGCAGCCTCGTGTTTGTGGAAGGCAGCCTGCAAACCCGCAAATGGCAGGATCAGCAGGGGCAGGACCGCTACACCACCGAAATCAAGGCCCAGCGCGTCCAGTTCCTCGACAAGCGCGGCGGCGAACAGGGCGGCATGCCCAGCGGCGCGGGCGGCAGCGAAGGCGGCTACAGCGCTCCCCGCCGTCCTGCGGCGGCTCAGCAGGGAGGCGGCAGCCGTCCCCAGCAGCGCCCGCAGCAGCGGCAGGACGATTACGAAGATCTGGGCCCGGCGTTTCCTTCCGAGGCCAGCGGCATGGACGACGTGCCGTTCTAGAGAAATATGGGGAAGGGAAAGGGGGACTTTTCTCCAGAAAGGTTCCCCTTTCCCTTCCCAAGCCCCTCCCTTTCCCCTCCCAAGACGTTTGACTGATGAGGAGGCCGCACGGAAGGAGTTCGTTCCGAGGTACGGCTGGGGAGACGGGATTTCCGTGTTTGACTCAAAGGTAACTTTTCCGCATCATACGGCGTGTCCGTTGATGGCAACGCCTCCGAAACACGCGCCATCGGATCACAGGGGAGCACCTTGGAAAGAGGCAAGCTCCGTTTTTCATCCATAAACACGAGGCACTGATCATAGCTACGCGACTGGAAGGCAACACGGCGGGCCTGAAGCCCAGCCAGATGAAGGCGCTGACGCGTCTGGGGCAACGGCGATATCCCGTACAGGGCGGCTACACAACGGAACAGGCCCGCGAACTCGCGCTCCTTTCACGTGCGCTCGGGCGTCAAGTCGGCCTCGTCATCGATCGGCAGGGCAAGGTGGATATGGTTATCGTGGGCGATCCCGCGTCCATCCTGATCCCGGAATTGCCGCGCGGGCGCGGCGCGGCGGGCCGTCTGCGCGGCATCCGCCTGATGCACACGCACCTTTCTCCGGACGGGCTTTCGCAAGAAGACTTGATGGACATGCTGTTCCTGCGCCTGGACAGCGTTTCCGTGCTGACCGTCAACGATTACGGCGATCCCGTCAGCTTTCAGAGCGGGCACCTGCTTCCCCCCAACGCGGACAGCAAGCCTTACCGCATCCACCCCATGACCGCATGGGATCGTGTGGACATCGATTTCAACGCCGAAGCCGTCTCGCTGGAAGAGGAGCTTGGCCGTGTGCTCTCCGAAGCTTCGGAGGCGGGGGACAGCCCCCGGGCGATCCTCGTATCCGTCTCTCCCCTCCCCCGCGCCATACAGGAAACGCACATCGAAGAGCTCCGGGAGTTGGCGCGCAGCGCAGGCATCGTGGTGACCGGGACGCTTATCCAGCGGGTAGCCGACATCCATCCCCGGCATATTTTGGGTAAAGGCAAACTGACGGAACTTGAGATTTTGGCCTTGCAGGGCCAAGCCTCGCTGATCATCTTCGACGGCGAACTCACGCCCGCTCAGCTCAACAGCCTTTCGGAAGTCACCGAGCGCAAAGTGCTCGACCGGACACAGCTTATTCTGGACATCTTCGCTCAGCGCGCCACGACCAGGGCGGGCAAGCTGCAAGTGGAAATGGCCCAGCTCAAGTACACGCAGCCCCGGCTTGTGGGCAAAAACCGGGCTATGGACAGGCTCATGGGCGGCATCGGCGGCCGTGGCCCGGGGGAAACCAAGCTGGAAACGGACAGGCGCCGCATCCGTGAGCGTATCGCCAAGATCAAGAAAGAGCTTGATGGGTTGCGCCAGCAGCGGGCCTTTACCCGTGCCCGACGCGCCCGGCAGGGTTTGCCGGTAGCCGCGCTGGTGGGCTACACCAACGCCGGAAAATCGACGCTCCTCAACGCCCTGACCCGTTCGGAGGTGCTGGCGGAAGACAAGCTGTTCGCCACGCTGGACCCCACCACCCGGCGGCTCCGCTTCCCCGAAGAGCACGAACTTGTACTGGCGGATACGGTCGGATTTATCCGCGACCTCCCAAAGGAATTGACCGAAGCTTTTCAAGCCACCCTTGAGGAACTGGAAGCCGCCGATCTGTTGCTGCATGTGGCCGATGCCTCGCATCCCGAGCTCGACCGCCAGATCGCGGCTGTGGACGGCATCCTTGCCGATATGGAACTGAACGAAGTTCCGCGTGTCCTTATCCTCAACAAGTGGGACCGGCTGGAGGACGAGATGCGCGATATCCTGCGCGACAGATGGCCCGATGCCCTGCCCATTTCGGCGGAAACCCGGGACGGCCTCAACGCGCTTTCCCGCTGCATCGAAAACACGATCCACTGGGAAACGACGGCCAACATCGAAATAACGGGCCCCATGCCCAAAGTGTACTGATAAGCCGCCCTACTCCGGAAAACGCCACGCGTTCCTCCCCCGGGCCGACATTACAGCACACGAAAAACACGCGCCACACGGACAAGGGAATCCCCTTGATCCTGTGGCGCGTTTTCTTTGGTACCGTCCCACTGTTACAACAGCCTATGAGGAAAAAAGCACAGAAAAGCCGCATCCCGATAAACATGGAACAGCTCCACAATCCATCTGACCGTGAGAGCGACCATGCGGCAGAATCCCCTTCCGTATTGCCCCCATCGGTCAAACGGCTTAAGGGGAAAAAGGAAGGTGTGGGCCGTGCCAGCAGTTCCCTACTCTTTCACTCTCCCCCCTGCGACTCTCCTTGAAGATATATCAAAATCCGGGCGGCGGCGATGGCGTCCGAACCAGCATGGTGATGATCAAGCGGGATGCCGCAGTAACGGCAAACGGCATCAAGCTTGTGGGAAGGAAGCTTGAGCTTCCTGCGCGACTCCCGCAGCGTGCACACGAAAGGAAGATCCGGAAGGGCTATGCCGTTGGACTGACAGCAGGCTTCCAGCACCCGCCGATCAAAAGGGGCGTTGTGCGCGACAAGATGCGTAACGCCTTGCAGAAACGACGCCATCTGCGGCCAAAATTCAAAAAACGTGGGGCTGCCCTGCACGTCCTTCCACGTGATGCCGTGGACCCATGTGAACAGGACACGCCGCCTCGGGGGACGGATCAGGCTATACAGCGTGTCGACGACTTCGCCGCCGCGCACTTTCGCCAACCCTACGGCACAGGCGCTGTCCGGCTGATAGTCGGCGGTTTCAAAATCCAGAGCGACATATACGGGGTCGGCCATCGTGTCTTCCCAAAACAAAAAAGGCGGGGAAATCCCCCGCCTTTTCCTAAACTACAGGGTCCTTAATTCACCGATATACAACTTCAACTGCTGAAGCAGTTCCTTGGCCTTTTCGGGATGCTCGCCAGCCAGATTGTTCAGCTGGAACGGATCGGCCCGCCTGTCATAGAGTTCGTCCTGCTCGGGCACCGTCACTTCGGCCCCCTGAACGCACGTCCACATTTCCTCTTTCATTTCCAGTTCGGCGGACTGCCGGCCTGCGTTGCCGCCCTTGCCCGAGCCGTCATAGAAAAGGCGGTTCATCTCGTCGGTATCGATATCGTTCTTGAGCCAATGGATATACGACCAATCCTTGGTGATGAGCGACCACGACATGCCGTAATATCCGGCTATGGCGACCTCGCGCACGGTATCCGTCTCCCCGCGCATGACCGGGAGCAGGCTGATGCCGTGCATCTCGTCCGCGCCGTAGGTCTGGATGCCTTCATGTCCGGCTTCGGAAAGCGCGGACTGCCCGTAGCCGAGCGCATCCATCATGGTCGCCGTGACATCCACATTCTGGACGAAACTTTCGATCCGCTTCCCACCCTCAAGGCCGGGCACATGGATGAGCAGCGGAACATGGACCAATTCCTCATAGGGCCAGGGGCGGCACTTGCGCATGATGCCGTGCCCGTGTTCGCCGTTGCCCATGGGCTGGCCGTGGTCCGAGGTGATGATCACCATCGTCTCGTCCCAAAGCCCCTGCTCGCGGATCGAATCGAGCAGGTTGCCGATCCATTTGTCCACGAGTTCCACTTTTTCCATGTACAGGGCGCGGATATGGGCGCACTCCTCTTCCGTCATCACCCCCTTGACCTCGGTCCACGGGGCAAGGATCATCGGATTGCCCTGATAGTCCGGGTCATGCGGGCACGGTTTCCCTTCCCAGACGGACGGCGGATCCCAAGGTTCATGGGGATCGAACGAGTCCACCCACATCAGGAAAGGCCGCTTCGGATCGCGTTTGCGCCGCAGCCAGTCGTCGGCTTCCCGGGCGACGACGCTGACATAGTTGTCGGCGTCCGACTTCCAGAACTGACGCTGCTTGAGGTAGCACTCGGCTTCCCGGATCAATGACTGCGACGAACTGTCGTATTCGCCGTCCTCGTTCCTGTGCAACATGCCGGGCGACAGATAGTCCTCGGCCTTCACGGCGGGGTCCAGAGGCACGTTATGGAACGTCTCGTGGTCCAGCTCATGCCCGTTGCAGAACTTTACATAGTCGAACCCGCGCGAATAGCCGTACTTGGGCAGGCGCATGGGCGGCGTATCGTACACCAGCGCCGTCTGCACTTCCCGGCACCACAGCATGTCGGTCAGGCTGGTGTCATTCAGATCCAGCGGCTTCCACCCGGCATAGGGCAAAGTGAAGCGCCCGGTCATGATCGCCCTGCGGACGGGAATGGTAGGGAGCCCTTCGCTATAGGCGTTCTCGAACAGGAACCCTTGTCTGGCAAAACGATCCAGATTGGGCGTTTTGACGTTCGTGTTGCCGTAGCACCCCAAATAGTTGAACTGGAGCGTATCCAGCATAATGAAAATCACATTCTTGATCGGAGACATGTTGTCCTCTTTAGGCTTTTCTGGAGCCGTGAACCGGCGTGCCGTTCAAACGCCAGATGCCGAAGCCGGTCAGGGCGCACAGGATGGAGAAAATGGGGACGAACCAGTTCAGGAATGCATACGGCGCGAAATCGAACGCACTGACGCCGAGCACGCCCGCAATGTAAAACGCGTGGACGCTCCACGGCACCAGCGGGCAGCCGATGGTCCCGGCGTCCTCGCAGGTGCGCGACAGCACGAGCGGGCTGATGTCGGCCTTCTTGAACGAGTCGAGGAAGGCGCGGCCGGGCACGATGACCGCCAGCATCTGGCTGCCCGTGCCCAAATTGATGATGTAAGCCGCCGCCAGCACGGACGCGACCAGACGGACAGTGGAACGGGCACCCTTCAGCACCGCGTCGAGCAAGACTTCAAGCACGCGGGAGCGTTCCAGAATACCGCCGAAGGCCATGCCCGAGCACAGCAGCAGGACCGTCGGCATGATGCTGAGCAGGCCGCCGCGGGACAGCAGCGGATCAAGCTGCTTGATGCCGGTCTTGGAAACGTAGCCGGAGGTCATCATCTTGGCGAGATCGTTGAAGGCCACGCCCTCGTACACAGCGATGGCCACGGCACTGAGCAGGCACGCCACCATGACCGGCAGGACCGGGAAGCGCTTATACGCCAAGGCGATCATCAGGATGGGCGGGATGAATGCCACAAAATCCAAACTGAAATGCCCTTCAAGGCCGCTGAGGATCGCGTTGAGGCTTTCCAGCGAAGCGGTCTGTTCCTGCGCGAAGGAGAAACCAAGCACGGTGTACACGATCCCCGCCGCGACGAACGCCGGGACCGTCGTCCAGAGCATGGACAGGATATGATCGAAAAGCGGCACTTCGCAGACGGACGCAGTAATGTTGGTCGAGTCGGATACCGGAGACATCTTGTCGCCGATGTACGCGCCGGAAACGATGGCCCCAACCGTCATGGCCGGGGGATAGCCGAGCGCCTGCCCAACGCCGAGCAGCGCCACGCCGATGGTCCCCATGGTCCCGAATGAAGTGCCTGTGGCGATGGAGGCCACCGAGCACAGCACCATGGCGGACAGGAGGAAATGTTCGGGCGCAATCAGTTTCAGCCCCCAATAAATGATGGCGGGAATGGTCCCCGAGGCGAGCCACGCTGCGATGATCATGCCTACCAGCGCAAGGATGGCGATGGCGATCTGGATGCGTCCGAGCGCCTCAAACATCCCTTCCTGCAATTCTTCCCAACGGTAGCCCGTCTTCAGCCCCATAAGACCGGCCAGCGCCACGGCGCCGATGAGCGGCAGCACGGGAGGCCGCACGCCGACAACGAGCGTGCCGTACAGGATCATCGCAACAGGCAACACCAACGACAGGATCGCCCATCCTAAAGAAGGCTTATTCCCTTTCGTCTCCATTCCACACTCCTCTCCACAGTCTTCCGTCCGTCCCCTTCAGGAACGGGTACCGGCGAGCACACGGGCTCTGAGTTTTTTGTTGTTCTTCCGAGTATGACCCGCTCTTCACAAAAAGACAACTCACGCCCCACCCCTTTCCCCGCAAAAGGCGTTCATTTTATATCCTATGCTAAAAAATATTAAACCACCCATATTACCACCATTTGGGGCAGTTTGGGAGAGCCAGAGCGCCCTGCGCTGAGACAATGCCAAAGCATGAGCATAAAATGCTCTCGTAGTGGTGATATCCTTGTGCCCAGGCATCGGCTCCCTTTGCCATCTTCGGATGCCGCAATATAAACAAGAGCCAAACGCCCGCGAAGAAAGGCACAGAGTAATGCGAAAGCCCCGGCAGTATGGGCTGTCCGGGGCTCTTCTCAAAAAGTCACCTATTCATCTTAAACAGTTGCCTCCGCAAATGCGGAAAGTTCCTGATTGAGCTTTGGGGTCAGAAGATCGTCAGGGGCGGACTCCAGGCGCTCGCGGCATTTTTCCGCAGCCCTATCCAGAATGGAAGGGCAACCTTCCGCAAACCATGTATCGTAGTTGCTCCAGCAAGCCACATCAGGCTGCCATTGCCCGGAACAGGCGGCGAGGGTCGATTCGTGCATCAGGAAAGGCTCCATATGCGGCGTTTCGAGGAGCACACCCATGTCAAAAGAAGCCTCACTGGTGTCAAGCCCCCGCATCATACAACCAACACGCCGCAGCATTTCCTCGTCAATGATGTATTTCTCATAAGATACCGTCATCATGCCATCAAGAATGCCAAGGCATTCATTAATCATATGGGTGCCACCCATGAGCAGCTGGATATAGTTCTGCATTGTCTCATATCCGGCTTGGATATCCGGCACTTTGGCGTCGGTATTGCCCGCGAGTGTACGGGTGGGCATATGGTAAAGCGACTGGGCAAGCTGCAGCGCGGCGCGATCAATAAGGTTGGAAAGGGGGGAACCGGTGATGAATGCCCCGGAGCGCATGTCGGCGGCATATGTGGCAGTCCCGTAGATAACGGGAACACCGGGCTGCACAAGTTGCGCAAGGACAATGCCCGCAAGGAGTTCGGCATTCTGGGCGACAAGAGCGCCAATGTCACTGATGGGCGTGCTCACTCCTGTCATCGGAGCGGTGAGCACGGTAACAGGCTGGTTGGCACGGGCGTAGGCTATGATGGTGTCGGCTGACTCCTGTGCGTACTGAAGCGGCGAAAGGGCGCACACGGAAGCCGTCACGAAATAGTGGGAAGCGAGGTAGCCCTCACCCATAACCATTTCGATCATCTTGAAGACCTTTTCGTTCTCTCCAATGGTCGCTACCGGCCACGACATGATCGGCTTGTCGGTATGCCTGAGAAGCTGATGGGTGACGAGCAGATGCTTGTTGGGTCCATCCACCTCATGGGGGTCGACGGTACATTGACCGACGATGGCATTGACCCGGCTGGTCTGCCCAAGCTTATAAAAATTGATTACATCCTGCATGGTCCCATGACGGCGTTCACCGTGGCGCTCCTGCACATAGACCGGGCCATGATCCTGCATGACGAATACATCCGTCTGCCCTTCTCCCGTATAAATGCTTTTTTGTGGATCACGGGCACGCCACACAAAACCGGCCGGGCATTGCGAAAGGCAACGCTCCACAAGGGAGGCCGGGAATGTGACACACGCTCCGTCCACTTTCGCACCGTGTGCCGCGAGGATGTCACGGGCAACTTCCGAATGGAACAACACGCCCTTGACCCGCAGGATGTCCAGCGTCAGAGCATGGACCCGTTCCAGTTGTTCACGGCTCAATACTTTGAATTCTCTATTGAAATAGGACATATCAAACTCCTTTTCAGTATGGCAGCCCATAAGGGGAACCGCACCGGAATGGCAGGCGGATACAGCCGCCCCTTTGGGAAGGGCTGCCCCGCCTACGTTCCCGTCTACTCCGTTTCCTCCTGTTGCCTATCGTGCTTCATCATCTTCACGATGGAGATGATGTAGGCAAACGTAACAAGTACAAAAGGAGCCGCCGCCGCGATGGCAAGGGACTTGATGGCCGCAAAGCCTCCCGTGACTTGGAAGAGGATGCCCGTAAACCCGATGGTGCAGCCCCAAAAGACGCGCATGGTCAGGCGGGGTACTTCAATGCCGTTGGTCGTCTGTTGGGCAATGAAGTGGGAAGCGGCGTCGGCGGTAGTGATGGCGAACAGGCAGAAGCAGATAAAGGCGATGAAGCACAGCACCGAGCCAAACGGGAATGAGCCGAGCAGGATGTAGAGGGCCTGTTCCGGGCTGCCCTGCACGGTTTCCCAAAGGGGCAGGAAGCCCTTGAGCTGTTCATAGCAGGAATTGCTCCCCCATACGGAGAACCACAGCAAAGTCATGAATAGGGGCACAAGTACCGTGCCACAGACAAATTCACGCATGGTGCGCCCACGCGAGATACGGGCGATGAAGCCGCCTGTGAACGGAACATACGAAATATTCCATAGGATATAGAAAATGAACCATGAGCCCGACCACTCTCGCGGCTCAAAATTCCCGGCATCCGTCCAGAGCAGGTTCTGAGGCAAGCGGAAAAGGAATTCTCCCGCGACCTGCATAAGCATGTTGATCACATAAGTAAAAGGAGTGGCGCCAAGAATGAGCACAGCAAAGAGCAAGCCAAGGGTAATGTATCCATTGGATTCGCTGAGATACCGCATACCGCGCGCAAGGCCGGTGGACGTGCTGATGATGTAGGTGAGGATGAAGCAAAGCATGATCGAGAACTTGCCTGTCGCGCCCAATTCAATGCCGAAGAGGATCTGAAAAGCGTAGCTGATGGAGGCTACCCCAAGGCCGATCATCATGGATACGCCGCCGATAGTGCCGATGGCGGCGAGTACGTCCACAGCCTTGCTGACCAGGGTATCGTTGCAGCGCTCGCCAAGAAGGCCGTAGAGCCCGGTGGAAGTACGGAGAGGTTTATTATGGCGATAGGCCGCATACCCGATAGCCCATCCACCGACGGCGAACAGCGGCCAGCCGAATAGGCCCCAGTTCACTACGGAGAGCCGGATGGCCTCGGGGACGCCCCGAACGGCCCCAGCGCTCCCGGCATCCATGACCGTGGGGGCGGTGAACAGGTGATAGAGCGGCTCGGCAGCCCCGAAGATGACGAAACCTGTGCCGAGGGCTGCGCAAAACAGCATGGCGACCCATGCAAAGAAAGAGAATTCCGGCTTTTCGTCCGCCGCACCGAGCTTCACTGTTGCAAAACGGCTGCTGCAAGCCATCCAGACCGAGAAAAAGATGGCACTCGCTCCGGTAAGCAGGATGAGCCAGCTGAAATGTGCAATGATGAAACGCTGGATGGAACTGAAGGTCGCCCCGGCTCCGGAGGGATCGATGATGGCATAGGCGATAATGCATCCGTACAAGATGGCCACTGGCCAAAAAATCTTATTGTCGTAGTTGCCAAGAATGCTGAACTTCTTTGGATCGTTGGCGCTTTCCATAAAAACTGCTCCTCAATTTTTGGGGGAATGCGTGGAACCTCCTTGAACGGCGTTGGTTGGGTCATGTGCGGAATCGCATAAAGCGATGCATGGAAACCTCCTTCGTACTGCGTAAAGGTGTTCATCAGGGGACAAGCAAAACATGTGTACACATAAATTTATTCAATAATTCTATCTTATTGGCTATTGATGCGGTGTCATATATGAATGGAATTGTTTTATATATGTACGCACGATAAATATATCACTATCTCTTTTTTTGCAAGCACACCTCACCCAAAAAAAGAGTTTTCCTTAGGAAGGATGCATATTAATATTTTTATATTTCAAATGATTAAATAAAATTTCAAAAAGAACTTGCTCTTGGCCCATCGTTAGGCTAGCATAGACACATCATAAACAGAAATATCTTTCATATTTTAAATATATCTTTTAACATATTATAAAATAATACTTTTTTAGTTTAGCCGTTCCCGCATACCACTGTTTGCGGAAGGCTTCACAGTCCAGCAAGGAGGTCATATGGCACAGCGTTGGAAAAAAGCAGGTAGCCTCACCACCGGCGGGATGAGTCTCAACGTCTTCACGCAGGACGAGATGGACGCTATCCACCGGGCTACCCTTGAAGTGCTGGAGCATACGGGAGTGCTTATCGGCTCGCCCGAAGCCCGTGCGCTGCTTGTCGAGGCAGGTGCTTCCGTCATCGACGAGGACATCGTCAGATTCCCTCAGTGGATGGTTGCGGATGCCGTATCATGTGCGCCCGAAACCCTGCTCCTCGCAGGGCGCACCCCGGACCGTGACGTGGTGCTCGACAGCACGCGCGTCATGTTCACAAATTTCGGCGAGGCGGTGTACCTTATCGATCCCGATACCGGCGAGGTACGCAACACCACCAAAAAAGACGTCGAGAAGCTCACCCGTGTTGTGGACGCCCTCGACGTCATCCCGGTTTGCGAACGTATGGCAGGGGCGCAGGACTACCCCGAGCAGGTGGCTGAACTGCATAACTACGAAGCCCTGCTGATGAACACGACCAAGCATGTGTTCACAGGCGGCGGCAACGGAAAACTCACCCAATACATGATCGATATGGCGAAGGCCGCTGTGGGGGAGGAAAACTTTGAGGAACGCTGCCCAGTGACCTTCAATACCTGTCCGATCAGCCCGCTCAAACTGACGGCGGACGTATGCGAAGTCATCATGACGGCGGCCAGGAACGGCGCGACGGTCAACGTGCTCTCAATGGGAATGGCGGGGGGCTCCACTCCGGTGAACCTCGCCGGGGCATTGGTCGTGCACAACTGCGAAGCCCTCGCCGGGCTTGTCCTTGCGCAAACCACTCGGCGGGGCGCCAAGTTCATCTATGGAAGCTCCTCAACGGCAATGGATTTGCGCTACGGCGCGGCTGTAGTGGGTACGCCGGAACTGGCCGTGCTCAACGCCGGGGTCGCGGCTATGGCCCGCTATTACAAGCTGCCCTCCTGGGCGGCGGGCGGATAGGGGGACAGCAAATGCGGGGATGCCCAGAGCGGACATGAAAAGACGCTGACCGGACTGTTGCCGATGCTGGCAGGTGCCAACATCATTTATGGTCTCGGTATGCTGGAGATGGGAATGACCATCAGCTACAGCCAGCTCTTGATGGACGCCGAAATGGCCGAGATGATGCTTTTCAGCATGGATGGCATTGTTGTGAACGATGAAACGCTTTCCGTGGACGTGATCAAGGAGGTCGGTCCGCGCAGTGATTTCCTCGCGCATATGAATACCTTTGAAAACATGTATATCCAATCAAAGCCCAAACTCATTGATCGCCTTACCCGTGACCGCTGGAACGAAGCGGGGCACCTCGACATGGAAAGCCGCGCGCTCATTGCCGCGAAGGAACTCCTCGCCACATGGGAACCGGAACCCCTCCCTGAGGAGGCATGTGCCCGTGTCAGGGCAGTGCTCAACGCCGCCGAACGTGACTACGGCGTGCCGGAAAGCCTGGAGTAAAAACAAAGAAGGAGAAGGCAACAGGCAATATTGTCTTCTCCTTCTTCGCGTACTGGGGCATACTTCTATTTCCGCCACTTCCCCTGCCATCTCCGGTGTCCTCGACAAGCGCGCACCTGAGGATCCTTCCTTCTTCCAGTCATGGCTTAGGGCTCAATAAACCCCTCATTCCTCAATACTTCACCCGCCCTATTTCCGTTACCTGCCGGAGCTTTTTTCTTCCGGTAGAAAAGACGGTACCGGACAGGAAGCACCCAACACCCACCCAGATGAACAGGAACACCAGCAGCTTGCTCGCCGATATGGGTTCGCGCATGACGAATGCGCCGAGCATGAAAACCGTAGTCGGCAAAATGTATTGCATGATGCCCAGCGAGATCATCGGCACGCTGCGGATGCCGAGGCTCAGGCCCAATTGGGGAATGGCGGAGACGAATCCGCAGCCGATGAGCAGCAGATCCATGTATGCGCCTCCTGCGAGGAAATGCCCTTCCCCTCTTTCTCCCAGCCAGATCAGGTAACCCCACAGGAACGGCGCGGAAAACAGCAGTTCCATGAGCATACCGGGAGCGGCTCCGACCGTGGCGCGTTTGCGAAAGAACGCAAACAACGCCGCGGAAAGGGCCACATTCAGTGAGGCCCACGGGACGGCTCCATATCCCATCAGCAGAATAAGCACGCCGATCCCTGCGAAGATGATGCCCATCCATTGCAGGCGGCCCGGACGCTCCCTGAAAAACAGAAAGCCCAGTATCGTGCTGATCATAGGAACGATGTAGTGTCCCATGCTGCATTCGAGCACCTTGCCGTTGGTGACGGCCCATATGTATATCCACCAGTTCCAGAGATGGGCGAGGCTGCACAAACCGATAAGCGCGATCTCGCGCCGATCCCTGATCGCGCGGAAAAACGCGGGAAACTGCCCCTTCCACACCATGAAGGCGGCGATGATCAGGCTTCCCCAAAGCGAGCGGTGGCTGACCATTTCGAGGGCCGAAACCCCGTGCAGCAGATTCCAGTACAGCGGGCTCAGGCCGAAGGACAGGTACACGCCGAAAAGGATGCCCATGCCTTGCCTTTGAGAGAGGCCGCCCGCAGCAGTGCGGGGTGAACGGTGTTCCATCGTTCCCTCCTTTGAAGGCAAATCCGGGCCGTGCGTTCCGAAAACGACGGCCCGGCGGACAAAAAGAGAGCCAGCGGGGGAAACCAGCCCTCTTTCCGTTGGGGACAAGATCAGACGTTGCGGATTCCGGCGTATTTGGCGAAAAGGGCCTCGGTTTTTTTCACGTCGGTCAACGACAACAGATCAAAAAGATCGTCCGCAGCCTCATGCGAAAGCAGGTGTTCCCGTTCGGCGGCTTCACGGCAGGTAATATTGTGTTCGTACGCCAGATTGGCCACACGGCTGCCGATCTTGTAACCGAAGAGCGCACTTACCATCGTCGCCAGCGAGGTCGAGCGTTCGGCCGTATGGAGGCATTTTTCGGCATTGGCGGAAAGGCCCTTCACACACTTGTCCGCGAAGAGCACCATGCTGCGGCTCAGGATGTCGATACTGTTGAGGATGCTGCGGATCGGCACGGCGGAGGAGGCGCCGAGGTCCAGTTCCCCGGAGAAGGCTCCGAAGCCCACGCCCGCCTGATTGCCCGCTACGCGGTGGCAGGCCAGAATCATCACTTCCGTCATGACCGGGTTGATCTTGCCGGGCATGATGGATGAGCCGGGCTGCACTGCAGGGATGACGATGTCCCCGAATCCCGCGCGCGGGCCGGAACCCATCAGGCGGATATCGAGGGCCGCCTTCGCCGCCACGGTGGCGAGAGCTTGCAGGTGCGCGTGCAGGATGATGAAGGAGTCGGAAGCCTGAAGGCCGTCGAACAGATTGGCGTCACGGCGAATCTCACGCCCGCAGACGGCTGAAAGGTTCTTGTAGATATGCTCCGAGAAGCCGGGCATACATCCCATGCCCGTACCCACGGCAGTGGCGCCGAGCACGCCGGTGCACCAGCGCGCCCGTTCCCTTTCCAGCAACAGCCGATTCCGACGTATTCCCGCAGCATAACCGGAAAATTCTTGCCCCAGCGTGATCGGTACGGCATCCTGCAAACAGGTACGTCCCATCTTGACCACATCGGCGAACTCTGCGGCCTTGGCGTCCAGAGCCGCCTCAAGGTGCGCAGCGGCCTTGAGAACCCGGCCCACTTCATTATAGATGGCGATCCCCTTGGCGGTCGGCACCACATCGTTGGAGGACTGGCACATGTTGACGTGGGTATTGGGATGAACCTGATCAGAGCCCTTGTATCCGGTAAGAATCTCATTGGCCCGGTTCGCCAGCACTTCGTTGGCGGCCATATTGAAGGGGGTACCCGATCCCCGGAAAATACACAGGGGAAAATCGGCATTGAAGGCTCCGTCCGCCATTTCGTCGCAGGCCCGCATGATGGCATCCGCCTTGCCCGCATCGAGCGCGCCGATTTCCTTATTGGTCAGGGCGCACGCCTTCTTCACTTGGGCGACGGCCTTGATGAAGGCCGGATAAGCTGACAGCGGATCGTCAGTAATGGCAAGACATTGTCGGTTACGTTCCGTCTGAATGCCGTAATAGACTTCATCGGGCAACAGCATTTCACCGAGCGCGTCGGTTTCCTTACGCATGAACGTTCTCCTCAAGTGGCAAATAATCGTTGAGGCTCCGTCAGCCGATGGAGCGCATCCCGCCATATTTTTTCAGCAGGGCAACGCTCCCGGCACGGTGTGCGAGCGCTTCCACGTCGAAAAGTTCCTCCGCCGCATCCTCGGGGATGAGTTTTTCGCGAAGGGCCGCTTCCTTGCAGGTGATGCCCTCCCTGTAGGCTATCCCGGCGATGCGGCTTCCGGTTTCATAGCCATACAACGTGCTGACGATGGTGGCGAGAGATGTGGATTCCTCGGCGTAACGGCGGCACACCGCCTCGTTGGCGACAATACCCTCGACGCATTTTTCGCTGAACAGGGCGAAGCCGTTGCCGATCATTTCCAGAGACTGCAACAAGGCGAAGAAGCTGACCGTGGCGTTGCTGGCCAGATCGAGATCGCTTGCGGAGGCGTTCATAGTGATCGCCCAGTCGTTTGCCGCCACCTGATGCATGATCTGGACGACAAGGTCGCACATGAAGGGATTGATCTTGCCGGGCATGATGGAAGAACCGGGGGCCACGGCAGGCAGACGGATTTCGCCGAACCCCGACCGGGGACCAGAGGACAGCAGGCGGAAATCGTTGGCGATCTTTCCGGCGGAACAGGCGAGTACCTTGAGTGCGCCTGACAATGTGAGAAGGCCGTCGGCATTCTGCATGGCGTCGAACAGCCCCGCATCGGAGACGGGGCTCCCCTCCGGCGTATCCGGCAAGCGCATTTCGAAGCCGACAATGGCGCTCAGGTGCGGATAGACGGCCTCCACATAGCCGGGCAGCACGCCGAGCCCCGTTCCGATGACCGTACCGCCGAGCACGCCGACGCGGAAGCCCTCGCGCAAGGCTTCAAGGCGTTCCCGGCTGCGGCGGATGACCCCGTGGAACCCGGCGAACACCTGGCCGAGCGTCATGGGCACGCCGTCCTGAAGGCAGGTCCGGCCCAGACGCACCACGCCTCCGAACTCTTTGGACTTGCGGGCGAAGCTGTTTTCGAGCGCGGCCACGCCTTCCAGCGCGCGGCCCGTCTCGCGGTACAGAACGATGTTCTCCGCCGTGGGGTAGACGTCGTTGGAGGACTGGCACATGTTGACGTGCGTATTGGGATGGACCTGCTCGTATCCCTTGTGCCCCGTGAGCAGTTCGTTGGCCCTGTTGGCGATGACCTCGTTGAGGTTCATGTTGATGGAAGTGCCGCCGCCGCGCCAGATGTTGACGGGAAACTGCCCTTCCATCCGGCCTTCAAGGATGTCGTCGCAGGCGCGGGCAATGGCGCCGGCCTTATCTGCGCCGAGCGCGCCGATGTCCCGGTTCGCCAGCGCGCAGGCCTTCTTGATTTCCGCCAGCGCGCGAACCACGGCGGGATAGTCGTTGAAGGTTTTGTCCGTCACATCGAAATTCGAGAGGGAACGGAACGCCTGAATGCCGTAATACGCCCCGTCCGGCAACGGCATTTCGCCAAGGGCATCTTTTTCTATACGCATGGGCTTGGTATCCTGCTGAAAGGGAATGAAGGGGGCACCCCCTGCACATTAGAGCACAAAAGGCTCGTCCCACATCTTGACGGTGGTCCCGAGGCCCTTTTCCCGCGCATTGGCAAGGAGAAGGGAACCGAGGGCCACATCCTGCACGCCGAGGCCGACGGTGTTCACGTAAATGATCTCGTCGTCCGATTCGCGGCCGGGGCGGTCGCCGACGACCACAGCCCCGATCTCGGCGGTGATGTCCTCATCCTTGAGCTTCCCGGCGAAAAACATGTGCGCGAGGCTCGACACGTCGCGGTGCTTGATCTGTTCCCAATCGTCGACATACCGCTTGTCCGCCGCTGAAATGACCTCATACTCGCATTCGTTGCCGCCCACGTGGATGTAAAGCATCCCCGGCTCCAGATGGCGCCGCAACAGCAGGGGCTCGGTGCTTCCCGTGGCGGTCACGACGATGTCCGCGCCCTTGACGGTTTCGTCGACCGTGGCGCAGACGGCAACCTTCCTGCCCGTGCGTTTTTCCATATGCCGGGCGAAGTTCTCGGCCTGCGCGCGATTCACATCGTAGATGCGGATTTCCTTCGTCTGCGGGCGGGCCACGAGCAGCGCCATGAGCTGCGTCCGTCCCTGGAACCCGCCGCCTACGATGGCGATCGTCCGGGTATCCTCCTTGGCGAGGTGCAGGGCCGCCGCCCCCATGTTGGCCCCGGTTCGGATGGCGCTCAGAAGCACGCCGTCCATGATCGCCACCGGGTAGAGCGTGACGGGATCGTTGATGATCACCAGCGCCGCCACTTTGGGCATACCCGGAGCGCGGACGCCTTCGGGTGAGACGGCGATCCACTTGATGCCTCCAGTGCGGATGTCCCCTCCTATCCAGCCGGGCAAGGCGTTGATGCGGCCCTTTTCCCATTCCGTTTCCACGCCGCCCCAGCGGATGACCCCCTTGCTCGGAAGCACGGTTTCCCCGCGCCAGTGAAGCCCATAGACTTTTTCCATGAGCGGCACGACCTGTTCCATGTTCAGGACGCCCGCTTCGATGACTTCACGCTGGGAAAGGAACAGCAGGGAATGCGAAGTGTCAGCCATTGTCGTTTCTCCAATTACTTGAAAGAAAGGTGAGGGTTACCCGCGACGGGACCCGAGCCACTGCCAGAGGAGTGCGCAAGCCACAAGGCCGACGCCGATGAGATCCGTAACAAGGCCCGGTTGGATGAGAGCCAGCGAACCGAGCAGAAACAACCCCCGCTGCCCCATGTTGAGCACGCGATCCCGGAACGCGCCCTGAAGCGCCGAGCCGAGGAAGAAAACCCCGCAAAGCGAGGTTGCAAGCGTACCCAGGATTTCGGGAAGGCTGCCCTGCCAGAGCAGCGACGGCGCGTACACGAACATGAACGGGACGATGAAGGCCACGATTCCGAGGCGCACGGCGGTCAGGGCCACGCCCATCGGCTTCGTCTTGCCGAGCGAGGCTGCGGTGAACGCCGCGAGCGCAACGGGCGGCGTGATCGCGGACAGGCAGGCGAAATAGAAAATGAACAGATGCCCGGTAAGGGCGGGTACGCCGAGCCCGGTCAATGCGGGAACGATGACCGCGGCGCAAATGAGATAGGCCGCGGCGGTCGGCAGGCCCATGCCGAGGATCAGCGACGAACCCATGGTCAGGATGAGGGCTATGGGCAAGATACCGCCGGAGAGCGCGATGATCCCGCTGGCGAACTTCAGCCCTGTCCCGGTGAGGTTCAGGACGCCGATGATGATGCCCGCGGTGGCACAGGCGGCGATAAGCCCCACGGCCTGCTTGGCCCCGTCCGCGAAACCCGCCACAAACTGCTCGGGCGTGAGCCGGGTGCTCTTACGCAGGAACGTGCAGAGAATCGTGGAATAGATGGCCCAGATGGCCGCCTTGATGACCGAGGCGTTCAAGCCGATGAGCACGAAGATCAACACAAAGATCGGGATGACCAGATGCCCCCTCTCCAACAGCACCTTGCGGGCGTCGGGCAACTCGTCCTTGGCGTAGCCGTGCAGCCCTTCCTTATAGGCTTCAAGGTCGATCATGTAGAAGATCGAGACGAAATAGAGGATCGCCGGGATGACTGTGGCGAGGGCCACGTCGAGATACGGGGTGCCCGTCAGCTCGGCGATGATGAACGCCGCCGCCCCGAGGATGGGAGGCGTCATCTGCCCGCCCGTGGAGGCCACGGCTTCCACGGCGGAGGCGAATCGCGGCGAGTAGCCGACCTTGATCATCATGGGGATGGTGAACGTCCCGGAGGCCACCACGTTGGCCGCCGAGTTGCCGGAAATCGTACCGAACAGGGCACTGCCGATGACGGCCACCTTGGCCGGCCCGCCGCGCTTGCCGCCGGCAACGGCCATGGCGATGTCGATGAAGAACTGCCCTGCCCCGGTGCTGGCGAGGAACGCGCTGAACAGGAAAAAGAGGAATACGAACGAGGCCGACGTCGCCAGCGGTGTGGACAACATACCGTCCATTCCGGTGATGTAGCTGAAAACACGCGCGAAGCTGTAGCCCCGGTGCCCGCCAAGGCTATAGGGAAGGTATTTTCCGAGCAGCGCATAGGCGAGGAAAAAGATGGCGATGGAGGGAAGAATCCAGCCGTTGGTGCGCCGGGTCATCTCGAGGATCAGGACGACGATAACCGTGGAAAAGAACAGGTCAAGGCTGGTGGGGGCCACGCCGACGCGGTAGATGATCGTATCCAGCTCAAGGATGAAATAGATGCACGCCGACGCCGCCAGCAACATGCAGGCCCAGTCGCCCAGCGTGGGCATCCTCTTGTTGGAGCGCCGGGAAAAGGGGTACAGGAAATAGGCCAGCACAACCCCGAAGCAGATGTGGGAATAATAGAGCGCCCAAGGCTCCATTGAGCTGTACCCCAGGAACCAGATGTGGAAGGCGGCCATGCCGAGGCCGATGGCATAATACAGATATTTGAGGGCTCCGGTCGGTTTCCGGGATGTGTACCCCTCCTCGCTCAACGTTTCCAGAGTGTCGTCATCGGGCAGATCCGTGGTGCTCATGGCTGTCTCCAAAAAGAATCTTGGGGCAAGCACCGGGGCGGGCGGCCGTCCCGGTGCGGCAACAGTGCCTTACTTCGCTTCGGCGGGAATCAGCTTGTCGGGAATGGTCAGCCCGATTTCACGGTAGTACTTGATGGCGCCCTTATGGAGAGGCACGCTGCTGTACAGGATGTCCTCGGGCTTGGTTTTGGCCATGTCCTTCACCGCGTTGGCGAGCTGAGGCAACACTTCAAAGGTAGCCTTGGTCATGTCGTAGACGAGATCTTCGGGGAGATCCTTATGGGCCACGGCGAAGTTCCACAAGGAAATGACGTGGATGTCCTCCTTGGCGGCCTTGTAGGTGCCCTTGGGGATAACGCCCTGCGTCCAGTAGGGATAAGCCTTGAGCAGCTTGCTGAAGTCTTCCTGCGTCATGGTCAGCAGATTGATCTCGTTGGATGCTTCCATTTCCATGATGACGGGAGCGGGGACGCCCATAACGGAAAAGGACGCCTGCGTCTGGCCGTCACGCAGGGTATTGAGCTGCTGGCTGGCGGGCATCCCGCTGACCTTGGCGGGCTTCAGGCCAAGGGTTTCGATGATCGCCCGCGCGGCGAGGAAACTGCTCGAACCGGCGGAAGAAGAGGCGACATGCTTGCCGTCGATATCATGGATGGTCTTGAGGCCGGAGTCCGCCAAGGCATAAATCTGGAGGTAGCTGGGGTACAACGGAATGAAGGAGCGCATGGCCTGGAATTTCTGAGGAACTTTTCCCTTGCCATTGTACATGTCCCCAGCCTGCCACGCAGTCACCATGCCGAGGTCCATTTCCTTGTTTTCGATGAGCATGATGTTCGTTTCAGGACCACCGGTCACTTCGATGGAGAGATCCACCTTGTCGCCGAGCCTGCCGTTCAGCGCGTTGCTCCACGTGCCTCCGAGAACGTAATAGGAGCCCCCTCCGGTGGACGTGCCCATAAGCAGACGCTGCTTGGCGTGAGAGACCGGAGCGGAAACGGCCAGAGCCATAACGGCGACGCCCACGAATTTCCAAAACGTTCTGAACATAACCCTACTCCTCGGTTAAACTGTTCCCTGCACGAAACACCGAACCGGAACGCCGGATCAGCGCATGTCTATGACTATGAGCCACGCCCTGGGGGCGGCGGCCAGAGACACCGTTTCGGGCCCGGAGACACGCACGTGATCGCCGGGTTGGAGGATTTGCCGATCCATGCGGATGCGGCCGCTGACCACATAGATGAACGTCTTGGAGCCAGCGGGAACGAAATGCTCAAGCGGCGTCTGCTCCAGAGAGGCAAGATAGACGTCGGCATCCACATCGAAGGGAAGCGGAAGGCCCTTCGAGGGCGACTCTGCCCTGCCGGAGACGACATTGAGGAGATGATCCGCCATGAGCGAAGGCGAAAACGTCCTCATTTCGTGATAGGGATGGGTGTGCAGGCAACGGGGCTGAAAGCGCACGCTCATGAAACGCAGCATGGAGTTGCCGTAGTTGGCCGTTTCCCGGGCATAGCCGGTCCCGGCCGTAACGCGCTGCACGGTCACAGGCTTGAGCACAAGCGAATTGTTCAGGGTATCTACGCACTTCTGCGTCCCCTCGACGACGAAGAAAAGCTGCTCGCAGTTATGATGGGGATGCATCTTGAACCCGGCCGCCGGGGGAACCCGGTAGTCATTGAACACGAGCAGAGAACCGAACGCGGCATTGCGGGGATCGAAGTAGTTGTTGAAAGACAGAAGGCTCGTCACGCTGATGGTGCCGTACTGTTCCGTATGACATGCGGATAGGGGAATGACATCAATCATCGTCGGCCTCCCGAATGCGCTCCAGCATGTCGCTGTCCAGATAGCTCCTCCAGATGGAGACGACCTTGCCGATCAGCGGGACGAAAAGGATTTTGTTCATGTCCAGAATGACCGGGGAGTATTTCACATTGTTCGAATAAAAGATGAGCAGGTTGCTCTGGACGCAGCACCGCTTCAGGGACGTACCCACGGCATCGCCCGCATCAAGGCGCACGCCAAACAGATCCCTGCCCAAGTTCTGTTCCATGAACGGATGGTAGATGAAACACGGCTGAATATAGGCAATGTCACCGGGCATGATTTCCGGGGCCATGCTGTCGTCACCGACGATGATGGCGTAGGGCTGGCGGAATTCTCCAGTCTGAACGAATGAACTCGTTTCGCGCAGCCACCCGGAGGGGACCGGAGGTTCCTCCAGCGTCTCTGAACGGGAGAGATACAGGGGAATCCAAACCGTCATCCCCTCCGAAGCGGGTTTTTCCCGTCCTATAATGAAGTCCGAGAAGATTCTGCTTCCCTGAAAATCGGAATCCTGTATCCCGTTGCGGCCAAGAAGATAGTCCACGCTCACCTGCAGCGCTTCGGCTATAGTGCAAAGCGTCGCATAGTCCGGCTCGCTCCTGTCATTGATATAGTTGCAGAGCCGGGAGCGGGTTATACCCAGACGCAAAGCGAAATCCATTTGAGATTGACGCTTTTTTGCCAAAAGAGATTTAAGCCGCTTTCCAAAAGACATAGTTCCCTCTTTGTTTTGAGTGTATGGAAAATGGTTCCTTTTCTGTCAACGTAGAGTGAAATGTTCTTCATCTCTTTGACTCAAAATAAAAAGTGAATAAATTTCATTTCATTATATTGATTAGGGCATCGTTTTTTCTCCTTAAAAAATATTTTTGAAGTTACAAAAAATACACAAAAAATGCTTTTATGTGCATTTTTGTGTACAGAGAGCCCGCAGGAGTCGAAATATCGACGTACTACGGGCTACACATGCTTTCACAGAGCTATAAATATACAGTTATCTATCAAAAATATCTTTGTTTATAGCATGTTATCTAAAATAAAGGTGAACAAAATCAAAGCTGGCTGTCAACACGCCGAGGGCTTGCGAAAACGCGGAGAAATCCGTCATCCGGATGGCATCTATGTGTTTTATTAATAGAAATGATGTGGTGGATAAGAGATAGGTAAAAATGGGATGGGTATGTGCCAAAAGAGTGTGCGAGCGAATCGTGGCATCCCATCCATACCCAATGGTGCAGAATTCCCCCGAAAAGGAAATGACTAGACACATCCTTGCTTCATTTTTGAGCAATTACACAGCGTAAGGAATTCTATCCTGCTCATGAGAAAGCCCCCTTCCTTCCGGTCGGGGGCTTCTCCTATATTCCCATGTCCCTGATGGGCATCGCCACGATGCCGAGCATATAGCCATACATCCAGGTTTAGAATCTGGTGATCGGGGTCATGCCGTGCCCCTCGTCAAGAGCTTGTCGGCGATCCACTGCTGGTTTGTCTCTTCCTTAGGGCCAATACAGGCATATCCACACGGACTCTCAGTAAAGCCCGATATAACGAAGGCATTCAGGACGCCACATCCTGGCGCTTGCTCGCATTGCCGATGCGCTCGGGAGAACTGATGGAGACGTTTAAAAGCCCCTACCCGTTCCTTCAACCTATTCCAATTTGGCGATAAAGCTCGCGAACGAAATCGGCCTGAAAACAAAGCAGTATATGAAACAGAGGGAAACTAAGAAGCGGGTAATTTTCGGCGTTTGGTGACCCGTTTTGAACGTCTCTAGGTACACCTTGATTCAACTAAACTAGGTGCATTAGATTCGTCTTAGAAACATTTTGAAATGCCCTTTACTATGTCTTTCCCCGCAAAAGCGACAAAAAAAGGCTCCCTTATGGGGGAGCCTTCCTTATCTACGATGTCTGCCGAGCTTTTTTCCAGTCGGCATACGTCGACAGGAGCAAGTCCATGTGGCGCGGAATCTGCACTTTCAGGTTATATTCCTCCACAATGCTCTGGCGGGCAGCCGCTCTCACCGGGCCCATGGCATCCGAGCGGGCCAACAGCTCCGTCGTCATATCCGCAAGCATGTTGTGATCCCAGAAGTCACACAGGAACCCGTTTTCGCCGTGCCTGACCACTTCCCGGACAGGTTCCGTATCCGAACTGACCAGCAGGCAGCCGCAGCTCATGGATTCGAACAGCCCCGCCGAAAGCGCGAACGGTGCCGTAAAATACACATGCACCGTGGAAGCCCGCAACAACAGCCGGTACTCCTCGTAAGGGCGGAACCCCACGAAATGGACACGGCGGGAATCGACAGGCACCTCTTCCCGCAGGCGCTCCAGCGAAACGGTCTCGTCGCTCCCCTGTCGCTCCGACGCCATGATCAGCACATGGCACTCGGGACGCGCCGCGAGCAACCGGGGCAAACTCCTGTAAAACTGGGGGAAACCACGAAAAGGCTCCAGCCCCCGGCCCGAAAACGTCACCAGTTCCTTGACGGTGGAAAGATCACATCCCTCGATACGGAAGCGCTCGGGCTTCGGGGAAAAGAAATCCGTGTCCACGCCTTCGTGGATCACGTGAATATGTTGTGCAATCTGCTGCGGGTACTGCTTTTTTTGCCAGCTCGTGGCCGTGACCACCAGATCGCATTCCGCAAGGGCATTGAGCTGGCAGAGGTTACGGACGCGGCTCTGGGCAAACTCCACGGCGGGCCGGGCCGCCCCTTGCGTGAAAAAGGTGTAATTGGCCCCTTTTGTATAATACCATTCCGCATACACGGCATGGAACGCCTGAGGGAAAATATCCTGCGCGAAAAAACTGCATCCCCATCGGGGATGGGCGTAGACGATATCCGGTTCAAAGCCGCCCTGTTGCAGCTTCAACAGCGCATTGGCAAAACGTGAACCGTAGCGCATCATCTGCAGCAATTCCCGCTCGGCCCTGTCCTTCGCCATAACCGGCTGGACGCCGGAAACCGTCAGATTCCGAACGCCGGGAATCCACACATCCCGCCTGCTCCGCTCCGAAAGGAACACGATTTCATTGCCGGGAAGCCCACCCAAGCGCGCCGCCAACTGCCGAAACGGCCCTGGAAACGTATGATGCAGAAAAAGGATGCGCATAGCCCACACCGGTCCCTTTGGTATCGCCTCGTCAGGCGTTTTCGTCAGCAAGGCTTCTGACGAACTTTTCCCCCGCAGGCGTCTTCAAGTATTCACGCAACGCGTGCACAACATGTTGATCATACTTAGCCGATTCGGATTCCAGAATGTTCAGGGCCACGTCCACGGACTTGGCGTTACGATACGAGCGGGGCCGGATCAGCGCGCAGAACGTGTTCGCAACCGACAGGATACGGCCGCAAATGCCGATCTCGTCCCCGTGCAGCTTTTCGGGATACCCGGAACCGTCCATAAACTCGTTCATCTGGGAAATGGCTTCCATGACGGGCAGTTCGAAGTTGATGTTCTTCAAGGTCTCCCGGGCATATTCCACATGCCGCTCCATAGCCTGACGCTCTTCCGGCGTGAAGGCGCCGGGCTTGGTCAGCAGCTCGCGGGGCAACTGCATCTTGCCGATCTGCGACAGGCTGGCAGCCGTGCGGACGGTGCTCTCGTCTTCCTCGCTGAGGCCGAGGGTCTTGACCAAATCGCCGCCCAGGTTCGCCATGTACGAGGACTGGCCGCCCAAATACGGGTCGACGGCCTCGATGGCGTGCATGAACGCGGCGATGGTCTGCCGGACCATACGCTGGTTGCGCTCCTGCGCATCGACAAGCTGCGTGATGTCGCGGAACACCGAAACCGTACCGGTGATCACGCCGCTTTCGTTGCGGTACGGCGAGCACGTGATCTGATAGTGGTACTTCTTCGACTGCAGCCACATCACGTCCTTGAACATGAAAGACTGCTCGCTTTGGATGGCCACGTCCAGCTGCTTATACAGCCGCAAGGCGGTGTCATAGCCAAAAATCGCCGCGCAATCCATGCCCACAAGCTCTTCGTCGGAACGCCCAACCATACGCGCGAACGCCTGGTTGGCATACTGGACCATGCCGCCCTTGTCGGTCAGGACGATGCCGTCCACAAGCGCGCTGTTGATGCCGTCGAGGAGCTGCTTCTGCTGATTGGAAATCTGATACAACTGGAGCAGTTCGGCGCTCACATTCCGGGCGTTGCGCCCCACGAGCCACCACCAGACGGCCAGCAGGGCCAGCAGCACGACCACGACCGCAATGACCGCCCATATGACGATCGCATTGCGCTGCGCCAGGAAGGGCTTGAGCGCGGCCGCCACCGGCACTTCCTGCACGACCAGCCACGGCAGCTCGGGAACCTTTACGCCGATGCTGTATACTTCATCAGGCGAGCCGGCCTCCCCTCCCCGGATCCCGAACGGCAGGCTGTCGCTCTGCCCCAGCTGCCAGCCGGGCAAATTCTGGATATCCGCGGACAGGGGCAAAAGATCTTGCAGCTTGGTTCCGACGATCTGGAAAACGTGGGTAACGCCGAACGAGCTCTCGCCCTTCGCCGTATCAATCGTTTCACCGAGTCGGGAAGAAACCATCAGAGACAGCAGAAGCGTAGCCACCGGCTTTTCCGAGCGGTTTTCAACATACTGGGGGGCGAAGATGGGAACGACCAAATCAAGGACCAGCCCATTGCTGGTCTTGCGCACGGGCAGGATGCCCAACTTGCCCGACTCGACCGCCTGCCGGATGCCCTGCTGCTGTTCCAGCGAGAGCGCCGGGGGCGTGACGTCCGTGGAAAGGTACGTCTGGGCGTCCGCATTGGTGATACGGGCGCGCAGGAATCCGGAATAGGAAATGAATTCCTGCAAAAGGTTCTTCATGAGCGGAAGCTGGGAGGCCAGCTGCGACAGGTCGTCGTTCCCGGAGGGGCTGTCCCCGGAGGCTTTCAGGAGCGGGGAGAGATCATTGCCCAGCCCGTTGACTTCCGAGGCGAACAGCCGGAAAAGATCCGCGCTGATCAGCCGGTTGGCCTGATTCTGCATGGAGTTGAACCAAAGCGAAAGCGCGTTGGCCTTGTTCTGGGCCGTAAATTGCAGGCGGCGCTCCACATCCTGTTTGAGGGACGTTTCCGCCATGTTGATGTTGAACCATGCCAGACTGCCCGCAGCGCACAGCACAAGCACAAGAATGACGGCCATAAACCAGCCCATGCGCCTGTACGCCGCGGACTTGTTTCCCACCTTAGACTGGGGAATGACTTGTTCCATAACGCCCCTCTCTTTATCCGTTCCACTCGTCTGCATGGTCGTTCACTACACGTTCCAGCCGGAGCCCGACGGGCTAACGGCCCGTCTTTTTAGGAGCGGAAGGCGTCAAATGCGCCCACCGGTACTCCTCGTTCACTGAAAATTGCGGCCGATAATGCGAAAGCCGTTTGTGCGACAAGACCGCGTTGCTCAAATTGTCGAGTATCCATGCGTCCCCGTCCAGGTAGACGGCGGTGACGGCATGGTCGAGGTTGCGAAGCGTATCCTTCAGCACGACAATCCGCATCTGGGAAGCGGGAAAGCCCAGGTCGCGCAACGCGAAATACTTGGCAATGGCGAAATCCTCGCAGTCGCCCGACTTTTGAAAGAACTCCACGGGCGTCTCCCAATAGTCCATGACGCCCCATACATCCATATCGGTGCGGTAAGGCCATCTGTTGATCAACACGTTCACGGCCTTCACCTGCTCAAGCGGGGACATGCCCGACAGCTTCGCCTTGATGTCCTTCCATGCGCCCTGCCCGGGGAACTGCCGGTTAGCCACGTATCCCGGATTCTTCCGCTCCTTTTCCAGAACGGAGGTCCATTTCGGCATCTTCCCTATCTTGCTCCTCATCTCCAGCGTCCCGAACAGCCGTATGGGGCCGCCCTCTCCCCGCTTTCCAGCCGGGGCCGCCTGCGCCTCCGGTTCCCGCGCGGGCTCGGCCGGGGTTACGGCTGGAGGCGGGTCGGACGGCGCCGCAACCCGGGCACCCTCCGCCTTGTTCCTGTTCGACAGAAGCGAACCGACGGAACTCCGCTTGAGGAGTATTTCGTCGTCATCATCCGCAGCAAACGCGCCGGGATACGGCAATCCGACGAAAATACTTACTGCAAGCAGGCCCGCGAGGACACGAAGCCACCTCCAGAGGATCATTTACCTTTCCCGCAAGGCGTTCTGCCGGGCCTTCAAAATCGGCTTCAAAATATAGTCGAGAACCGTCTTCTTGCCCGTCAGGATATCCACGGTCGTCACCATGCCGGGGATGATCGGCAACTGCTCCTTGCGGTACGAAATGGCGTTCTTGTGCGTGCGGACCTTGACCAGGTAGAAGAACTCGCCGCGCTTGTCCTCAATCGTATCGGCGCTGATCTGCTCGAGATCGGCCTCAAGCCCCCCGTAGATGGAAAAATCGTACGCGGAAATCTTGACCATCGCCTTCTGCCCCGGATGGAGGAAGGCCACGTCCGCGGGACGAACCCGGGCCTCGACCAACAGAGTATCGTCAAGCGGCACAATTTCCATGATTGCTTCGCCGGGTTTGACGACGCCGCCCACCGTGTTGATGTAAATCTGCTTGACGGTACCCCGGACGGGGGATTTCAATTCCGTCCGCGTCACCCGGTCGCCGCCGGCGGCAAGGGTTTCCTTCAGCGAATTGAGTTCCGTGCGGCGCTTGCTGATTTCGGCGTTGATTTCCGCTTCCATTTCCGCCTTGCGCAACGTCAAACGCTGCTTCGCCTCTTCGGCGGCGGCCTGCGCCTTGGGGATGGAAGACGCCAGCGATTCGATATCGCCTTGCAGCGACACGACCTTCTGCTCAAGCCCCAGGTAGTCGACGCGGGAATAAATCTTGCGCTGCATCAGCGGCGCGGCGATGTTCCGCTGTTCAACGGCAAGCGCAAGGCTGCGTTCGGTCTGGCGTTTCCTGCCGGTCAGTTCTTCGACTTCGCGCGAGCGCTGCTCATACTGCGATTGCAGCAGGCCCATTTCGGCGTTCTGCTGCTGTTCGCGGGCATGGAAGATGGCCATCTGGTCAGCGATGGCCTGCGGGTGCGAAACCGACAGTTCTTCCGGGAAGGCGGGCGATTCGCCTTTCAGCTCGGCGTCGAGGCGGATGATCGAAAGCTCGTTCTCCAAGATCCTGTTCTGGGCGTCGCGGTATTGGCTCTCGGCAAGTTTGTTGTCGAGCTGCGCAAGCGGCGTGCCCTTTTCAACGATTTCCCCTTCACCGACCAGGACGGCCCCCAGGATACCGCCTTCAAGGTTCTGGATGATCTGCGTGCGCTGCGACGAAATGACCTGCCCGTTGGCGTGGGTCACCTCATCGATTTCGGCAAAGTTCGCCCAGATGCCCAAAATGAGGAAAAAGAGGCCGACAGCCAATGAAAGGAAGCGCGCCCCGAGGCGCGGCTTGCGCGCCAGTGCGGCTTCCACCTCGTTGACGTAGGGGAGCTCCTCCGAACCGATGGCCTGGGTGCGGGTATCGTTTGGGAGTTGAGGCTGTTGCGGTTTTTCAGGTTGCTGCGGCATGACTCAATCCTTACTGTTCGGTCCGGGGCGCGGGCTGCTCGCGCAGGCGGCGCAACACTTCGTTCTTCGGACCATCCGCAATGATACGCCCACCTTCCATAACGATGAGCCTGTCCACGAGTTCCAACATGCTCAGCCGGTGCGTGATCAGGACCAGCGTCTTGTTGCCCATCACCGCTTTGAGGCGATTTTTGATCATCTGCTCGGACGCATTGTCCATGTTGCTGGTCGGCTCGTCGAGGATCAGGATGTCCGGGTCCCGCACCAGCGCGCGGGCCAGGGCCACGGCCTGGCGCTGGCCGCCGGACAGGGACATGCCCCGCTCGCCGACCTGCGCCCCGAACCCGGCCGGGTTGGAACGGATGAACTCCGTCACGCCCGCCAGCGTGGACGCCCGCAGGATCATCTGGTCGTTGATGGTGGGATCGCCGAGCGCGATGTTATCCCGGATCGTGCCGTAAAAGAGCACCACGTCCTGCGGCAGGAAACCGACCCTGCCCCGGAGGTCCGCTTCGGCAAGCTGCCTGATGTCCACGCCGCCGAATTTCACGGCGCCGTCCCGGGGCTGGTACAGCCCGATCAGCATCTTGCCGAGCGTGGACTTGCCGGACCCCATCCGCCCGACGACGCCGACCTTCTCGCCGGGCTTGATGAACACGGAAATGTCCGTGAGGGCCAGACGTTCGGCGCCGGGGTAGGCAAACGCCAGATCCTCAAACGAGAACGAGGCGTCCAGCTTGCCGAACTCCACGTACTCGTTGTCGTTCTGGCCTTCGGAGGGAAGCTGCATCAGCAGATCGAGCGCCTGCAGGGACATGCGGGAATTTTGCAGTCGGGTGAGGAGGCTTGCGATCTGCATCAGCGGGGCCATTGCCCGGCCCACCAGAATGTTCGAGCCGATGAGCCCGCCCATCGTCATGGTGCCGTCGGCAATCCGATAGACGCCCCAGATGACCATGCCCACGGACACGGCCTGCGTGACCAGCGTAGAGATGGTGATGGCGAGATTGTTGTATTTTTTGGCCACGCTGCCGGCTTTGGCCGAAACTCCGACCACCTGTTCCCAGAGGTGCAGCATCCGGCTTTCGGCCATGCACGCCTTGAGAGTCTCCAGCCCGTTGACCAGTTCGACAAGCAGCGCATTCTTCTGCATGTTCTGCTTATAGCCCTGCTCCGCCGTGCGCTTGCCGGCCTCCTGCAGCACGATGCCCGTAATGATAAGCACGGGAATGGCGCACAGCGGCAGAATCACCAGCGGCCCGCCGATATATCCCAGCAGGAGCAAAGCCACAACAAGGAACGGCAGGTCGATGAACGCCAGAAGCGTCGAGGAGCTGAAAAATTCGCGCAACGACTCGAATTCACGCAAGTTGTTGACCAGCGCGCCGGTCGATTCGGGCTTGGCGTCCAGCCGCATGGTCAGCACTTTCTGCACCAGACGGCTGGAAAGCACGACGTCCGCGTTGCGGCCCGCCACGTCGACGAAGTAACTGCGCAGGTTGCGCAGCAGGAAATCGAAAAGGTAGGCTATCAGGATGCCTATGGCCAACACCCAGAGCGTATCCACCGCGTTGTTGGGAATCACGCGGTCGTACACGTTCATCACGAACAGGGGGCTGATGACGCCGATCAGGTTGATGACCACGCTGGCGAAGGCCACATGCCGATAAATCGGCATGTAGTAAAGCAGGACGTCCCAGAACCAGCGCTTCCCCTTGAGGAGCCGGATGCGGTCGGCCCGCTGGTCAAGCCGGGCCTCGCGCGTGGCGAAAATGGCGTATCCCGTGTACTCGTCCGCCAGCATCTGAAGGGGGACGGGCTGCACGCCCTCCCCCGTTTCCGGGAAAATCACTCCCGCCTTGCCGTCATCCAGGGACGTCAGGACGCACGAGCGGTCACGGGACAACAGAAGGATACACGGAAGCACCAGCGTGGAAATGTCCTGAAGGCTCTTCCGATAAACGATCTTCCCTTCAAGCCCTGCACGCTTTGCCGCGTGCAGGCAGGCCCCGGGAGAGACACGCCCCGTCCCGGCCAACCCCGCCATCAGAAACGCCGTGGAAACGGACTTGCCGCGAAGCCGCAGCAACGTAACCAAACTGTGCACCAGCGGCGGAATGAAATCCACGTCCGAAGGCGATAAACCGTCGTTGACCAGCGGGACGGGCTTCTTCTGTTCCGGCGTATCGGGCTCTCCCCCCTTCGGGGGTTGCATCACATCAGCCATGCGGACACTCTCAACGCAGGAACCTAGCGCTTTTCCTGCTGATTTCTGGGCGATTCATAAAGCGGATCTTCCTTGATGCCCAGTTCGGGAAGCAGCATGCCCGTGAGGGCATACAGTCTGTACGCGCCTACAACCACGTTGCCATTGGCTGTCGTGTACTGCGTGGACGAGTTGAAAAGCTCGCTTTCCGCATCAAGCACGTCGAGCAGGCTTCTTTCGCCCAGCTTGAACTGCTCGAGATACGCGTCGCGCGTCGCCGTGTTGTAGCCGATGGCTTCCTCATAATACTTCTTCTGTTCCTTGGCCGCCAGATACCGGGTCCATGTATTTTCGATTTCCAGAGCCAGTTCGTCGTGGAAATTATACAGCGTCTCCGTGGCCATCCTCGTGCGCGACTCGGCGGCTTCGGTTCCGGCCTTGTCCGCCCCGCTGTTGAACAGGTTCCAGCGCATGACAAGCCCGGCGTCCATGCCGGAAGTCCACTGGCTGCCGGGGCCGCTGCGGTCGGAGTAGGAGGGGCCGACTTCAAAATTGATTTTGGGATGGTAGGCGGATTCAGCCAGTTCCTTTTCCCCGCGCGCGGCCTTGATGTCGGACATATAGGCCTTCAGCTTCGGGTTGTTCTTGTCGGCGACCTCCATCACGGCGTCATAACCGGTATACATGGGTTCCGGGACATACACTTCAGCCAGCGAAGCGGGCACGGGCTTCCCGGTCAAACGGATGTAGGAAGCCTCACCTTCCCGGAGCGAGGCCTCGGCATCGGTGAGCGTGCTCTGGGCGCGGGCCAGGCGGCCTTTGGTCTGGGTCACGTCGGCGGAGGAGCCGGCCCCGAGTTCCACGCGCTCCTTCTGGGAGTCCAGGATCTCCACGTGCTGCCTCACGTTATCCTTGGCAAGCTGCAGGATCTCGCGGCGGCGGAGCAGGTCCACATGGGCAATGATGGCGTCCAGGGCGAACGACGTGGCGTTGTCGAGGACGCGGTAGGTCATGGAATCGACCGTCGCTTCGCCCGTGCGGACACGGCTGCGCGTGGCGAAACCGTCCCACAGCGGCTGCGTGAGCGTAAGGCTGATGCTGTTGGCCCCGTACATGTCCTTATCGGCGTTCAAAGGGCGCGTCGTCGTATTGCTCAACCGGCTGGCACCGGTACGCCCCACGGCGTCGACGCTCGGGCCCCACCCCGCCTTGGCCCTGCGGAGCTCATGACGGACGACGTCAAGGTTCTCCTGCATGACCTTCAGGCCACGGTGCGACTGCAACGTATCTTCAACAGTTTGCTTTACGGTCATTTCCCCCGTGACCGTTTTTCCCGCATATGCCTGAGCGGCGGCCTTCTCCTGAGAAAAGGCCGATTCCGGCGAACACGCAAGCCCCAAGGCCCCCAGAAGCAGCAGCATCCTCAAATGCGAAGATTTCATTCACTATTCCCCTTTCCATTGTAACGAATCTGCTCTACAAAAAATGAACGGCTTTCCTAACGCGTTATCGACGCCAGAAAACCGAGTAATCTACTACACTATGGAAAAACCGATGTACAGCGCGAAATAACGGTTTAAGCCGCTTTACGGGCTTGTCAAGAGGAAAAGTAATGCCATCCCTTTTTACGCCGTCTTCGGCTTCTCTGCAACATTTTCTCCAAACGTTGAGCCGTTTGGAAGAAGCCTTTTTATTATCACCACTTTCCGGACTTGAACAGGAAGGGGCCGTGCGCCGTATGCGTTTTGCCGTCGACGCGGGCCTGAAAGCGATGAAAGACCATCTTGCGGCATCCGGGCACCTTCCCGATACGCCCACCCCGCCCGCCGTCCTCGCCGCCGCGTGGCGGAGGCGGATCATCTTCGACGGGCACATCTGGATGGACATGCTCGCGCGCAGGAGCCAGCTTGCGAGGGACGACTCGCCGGAAACGCTCCAAGCCGCCGTGAAGGAACTGGAATCCCGCTTTCTCCCCGAACTCGCCCGCCTCCGGGATTGGCTTGTCCAGCATCCCTGTTCCGGGGAAAGAAAGCAATGACAAAAAAAGCGGCCCCGCCCCCTTGACGGAGCCTCCCTTTTTGTGGGAACATCTCTTCCACGGAGTTATACCATGATCTTTTCGTTTGCGCACTTTTACTATTATTATTCGGGACACCAGCTGCTGGCCCCGGATCGGATGTGCTGTGCGTAAATGAGACGTTCCGTAGCACATTGAGCTTTGTTCAGTAAGGACAAGCCACCGACCTCAAAGGGCCGGTGGCTTTTTTTGTACCTTTTTACCGCCGGGAGAAACCGTGATGCTTGCCGCCCTGACCAACCTGCCTATGGATGGAGCCGTTGGAGTCGCCCTCGTTTCCATGTTCGTGTCCTTTTCGATGTCCCTGTTCGGGCTCCTCCGCAATGTGAAACCGGCGAAACGCCGGATGGAGCGCAACCATGACTGAGATCCTGCTCTGGGCCGGCTACTTCGCGGTCTTCGCCTTTCTGGTGCATAAGGGACGCAGCAAGGACGCCGTGCTCAGCGGCTCCGTAGGATTCGGCGTGCAGGCCTTCGCCTATGTCGCCACCTACATCTCGGCGGTGGCGCTCGTCGGGTTCGGCGGCCTCGCCCATGCCTACGGCCTGCAAATGCTGCTCGTGGCCGCGGGCAACGTCTGGTTCGGGACGTGGGCCGTCTACCGCTTCCTGGCGTGGCCAACGCGCAAGTGGCAGGAACGCCTCGGCGCGCGCACCCCGGCGCAGCTGCTCGGCCTCGGCCACGGCTCGCCCAGCCTGACAAGGGCGATGGCCTTTGTTTTCGCCTTGTTCCTCGGCGTATACGGCTCGGCGGTCATCAAGGGGGCGGCGCTCCTGCTGGCCGAGATCCTCCCCGTGCCCGTCTGGGCGCTCATCTGGCTGGTGGCGATCATCGTAGGGCTCACCGTCTTCATCGGCGGACTGCGCGGCGTCCTCTACACCGAAGCCATGCAGGGCGTCGTCATGCTCGTGGGTATGCTCATGCTCGTGGGGGCCATCTTCTCCAAGGTCGGCGGCCCGTGGGAAGGTATGCAGGCGCTGGCGGCCCTTCCCCCCAGCGATCTCGCCAACAACGGGTTCGTCTCCCTGTCCGGCGGGGAACGGGGGCTGTTCATCCTCTCGCTGGTCGTCGTGACCTCCATCGCGGTGTGGGCCCAGCCGCAGATGATGCAGCGCCATTTCGCCATCGCCGATCCTCGCCAGCTCAAGAAAACCACGCCGCTCGCCATGTTCATCCTGACGGTGCTCGTGGGCGGGGCCTACTTCGCGGCCGCGCTTTCCCGGCTTATCCTGCCCGAAGTCGCCAGCCCCGATCAGGTCATGCCCAAGCTCGTCCAAATGCTGCTCCCCGAGTTCGCCCTGCACATCTTTGTACTGGCCATCGTCTCCGCCTCGCTGTCCACGGCCACCGGCATCTACCATATCGCGGTTTCCGCCCTGTCCGAGGACCTGCGCGGGCGGCCCAGCAACCGGCTTTCGTGGTTCACCGGCATCGCCATCTGCGTGCTCGTCAGCGGCGGCTGCGCCCAGATCAAGGGGCAGCTCGTCGCCCTGCTCTGCACCACCAGCTGGAGCATCGTCGGCGCAATGGCGCTGGTGCCCTACGTCGCCCTTGTGCGCTTCGGACGCCGCAACGCCGGGGCAGCATGGGCCAGCGCCGCGTGCGGGTTCTTCTCCTGCCTCGCCTGGTATCTGATCGCCTACGGGCCCACCTCCATCTGGGGGCCGCAGCTCGGTTCCGTAGCCGCGGGCATCCCGCCCTTCTTCATCGGCTTCCTCTTCTCATGGATAGGCTGGATCACGGTTTCCGCCCTGTCCGAATCCCCGGCTTTGGAACAGGAGGCCTGATATTCCGGGGCTGGCGGCGTGGAAGGCCCCACCGCCAGCCCCGACGGTTGCGGACGCCCCATCGAAGCGCTATAGCGGAGGGAAACGCTCAACGTGAAGGATCGCTCTGATGAGTCAGCCTGAAATCAATATCCGCATTCTGGATCTGAACGGCCCGCGCATGGCGCAAACCGAGCGGTCATTGCGCCGCCACCTGAAACAGCACGCTGTCGAAGCCCGCATCACCTGCGTAGGCTGCGGGCTTGAAATCGCCCGGCAAGGCTTCACAAACGCGACGCCCGCCCTGCTCATGAACCAATACACCATCACAGAAGGCAAGGAGATCACGGAAGAGGCCATCGAAACCTTCTGCAAGCAACTCCTCGTCTGGATCGAAAAGCAACAAGCCGGTACCCGCTAGCGGCTTGTTGGGGGACGGGCGGGAAGGCGTTGGGAAGGGGGAGTCTTACGCGTTTTTCCTTCCTCAAGTCCGCCGAAGGGGATCGCCCTGCCCTTCAAGAAATTCCGTGCGGATCGAATCCGTTCAGCGCGTTCCGTGAAACCGATTCCCTTTGAACCGCCATAGGGTTCAGGGGCGCAACGTCCGGCATGGGCACAAAAAAAGCGCGGCATGGCCCGCGCTTTTTTTGTGCGTCCCGCCCGCTTATTTGTAGGCGTTCATCATGATCTGCGTGGTTTCGTCGAGCGACAGCGCGTAGGGATCAAGCTCGAACAGCCCGCCCATCGTATGCCGCGCGTTGGCCGCGCACTTGGCCATGTCTTCCTTCGTAATGCCGTAGTCGGACATCTTCAGGCCGTCGACGCCGCACGCCTTCTGCAATTCCACAAGCGCCTTGACGAACGCCATCGGGCGCTCGGCCTCCGGCAGGTGCCCCGTCACCACGCCCATGGCCTTGGCCATAGCCGTGAACCGTTCGGGGGCCTTGTCGGCGAAGAACGAATAGTACGCCTCGGAAAGCATGATCAGCCCCGCGCCGTGCGGCAGTTTCGGATAGAAGGCGCTCAGGGCGTGCTCCATGCCGTGTTCGGACGTGCAGCAGGAGGTCGACTCGACCATGCCGGAAAGCGTGCTTGCCAGCGCCACCTGCGTGCGGGCTTCCAGATCCGATCCGTCCTTCACGGCGGCGGGCAGATATTTGGCGAGGAGTTCAATGCTTTTCAGCGCATAGGCGTCGCTGAGCGGCGTGGCGACGTTCGCGATATACCCTTCCGTGGCGTGGAACAACGCGTCAAAGCCCTGATAGGCGGTCAGGTGCGCCGGGATGGTCAGCATCATTTCCGGGTCCACTACGGAGAGCACGGGGAAGGTTTCCGCGCAGCCGAAGCCGATCTTCTCGTTGGTGTCCTCTTTGGTGATGACGGTCCACGGGTCGGCTTCCGTGCCCGTGCCCGCCGTGGTCGCAATCGCCACGATGGGCAGGGCGCCGTTCACCAGCGGCTGCCCCTTGCCGGAGCCGCCGGAGATGTAATCCCAGTAGTCGCCGGGGTTTTTGGCGATGACCGCAATGCTTTTCGCGGAGTCGATGGAGCTGCCGCCGCCAAGGCCGATCACGAAGTCACAGCCCTGCTCGCGGGCCAGCGCCGCGCCTTCATGGACATGGCGGAGCACCGGGTTGGGCAGGATCTTGTCGAACAGCGCGTGCCCGATGCCCTGCTTGTCCAGCATGTCGATGAGGCGATCGAGATAGCCGTTCGCGCGCATGGATTTTCCGGCGGTGATGACGACGAGCGCTTTCTTGCCCGGCAGGGGCGTCGTGGCGAGATCGTTGAAGCTGCCGGGGCCGAACAGGATCTTGGTGGGAATGGAATACGTGAATTTCATATGATTCTCCCTGATGAATGGACAGTGCGAAAGCGCACGGTGAACGAAGTATAGAGTGCTTCACGAAAGCGCGAAGTCAAGGGGGCTGACCTCTTTTTGTGGGACGAACCCGACCGGGGCAAGGCGGCGTGCCGGCCTCCCGTAATGGATGGAGAAGGCGTGGGGGCCGCCGCATCCGTCGTCATTCAATCCATGCGGCCCGCAATACGCTGATTTCATGGGCATAGCCGGGAAGCTCATTGGGCGTTTCCAGATAGAACGGCAAGTGCCTCAAGGCGGGATGGTTGATGATCCGCGCAATCGCCTCCAGCCCGATGGTCCCTTCGCCGATGCGGGCGTGGCGATCCTTGCGGCTGGCGAAGGGCATCAGGCTGTCGTTCAGGTGGATGGCGTACAGCTTGCCCAGCCCGACATGCCGGTCGAACTGCTCCAGCACCCCGTCAAGATCGTTGACGATATCATATCCAGCCGAATAGACGTGGCAGGTGTCGAGGCACACGCCCATCTTGTCGCCCAGCGATACCGAGCGGAGGATGTGCCCCAGCTCCTCGAAACGGCTTCCGACCTCGGTCCCCTTGCCGGGCATGGTTTCCAGCAGGACGCGGGTGGTCTGCTCCGGACGCAGGATCGCGTCCAGCAGTTCGACGATGAGCGCCATGCCCGCGTCGATCCCCTGCCCCACATGGCTGCCGGGATGAAAATTATACAGCAGATGCGGCAGATACGTGTCCAGCGTCATCACGTCCTCGCGCATGGCGTCCCGCGCGAACGCCCGCAGCCCCTCATCAAGGGCACACGCGTTCAGCGTATAGGGCGCGTGCCCCAGAACGGGCGCGAAGGCGTGCTCCTCCATCAGGCCGCGCAGGGCTTCCGCGTCCTTGGGGTCCGCCTTCTTGGCCTTGCTGCCCCTCGGGTTTCGCGTAAAAAACTGGAACGTATCCGCCTTGATGGAGAGCGCGTCCTCCCCCATGTGGCGGTACCCTTTGGAACTGGACAAGTGACACCCGATATGCAGCATGACGACCCTTCCTGAATGGCTATCCTGTATGAAAAACACAAAGCGCCCCGGCGGTCAATCCCACCGGGGCGCTTCGCGATAATGGACCTGAGACTCTAAGGCTTAGGCAAGGGCCTGAAGCAGCAGCAGAGCCACAATGTTGATGATCTTGATCATCGGGTTAACAGCCGGGCCAGCGGTGTCCTTGTAGGGGTCGCCCACGGTGTCGCCGGTAACGGCGGCCTTGTGCGCATCGGAACCCTTGCCGCCGTGGTGGCCGTCTTCAATGTACTTCTTCGCGTTGTCCCACGCGCCGCCGCCGGAGGTCATGGAGATGGCGACGAACAGGCCGGTCACGATGGTGCCCATCAGCATGGCGCCGAGGGTCGCGAACGCCGCGCTCTGGCCGCCGAAGGCGTCGATGATGAAGTACACGATGATCGGGGCGAAGACCGGGAGCATGGAGGGCATGATCATTTCGCGGATGGCGGCTTTGGTCAGCATATCCACGGCGGCGCCGTAGTTGGGCTTCGCGGTGCCTTCCATGATGCCGGGGATTTCGCGGAACTGGCGGCGCACTTCAACCACGACGGCGGAACCGGCGCGGCCCACGGCCATCATGCCCATGGCGCCGAACAGGTACGGCAGCAGGCCGCCGATGAACAGGCCGACGAGGACATAGGGATCCTGCAGGGAGAAGGACACGTTCAGGTTGGGGAAGAAGCGGCCGAGGTCTTCGGTGTAGCAAGCGAACAGCACCAGAGCGGCGAGCGCGGCGGAACCGATGGCGTAGCCCTTGGTCACGGCCTTGGTGGTGTTGCCCACGGCGTCAAGCGCGTCGGTGACTTCGCGGACGTCGCCGGGCAGGTTGGACATTTCGGCGATGCCGCCAGCGTTGTCGGTCACGGGGCCGTAGGCGTCAAGGGCGACGATCATGCCGGCGAGGGCGAGCATGGTGGTCGCGGCGATGGCGATGCCGAACAGGCCGGCGTTGCTGTAGGAGAACAGGATGCCGATGGAGATCACGATGACCGGCAGAGCGGTGGATTCCATGGACACGGCGAGGCCCTGAATGACGTTGGTGCCGTGGCCGGTGGTGGAAGCCTGCGCGATGCTGCGGACGGGGCGGAACGCGGTGGCGGTGTAGTACTCGGTGATCCACACCAGCGCGGCGGTGATCACGAGGCCGGTCAGGGAGCACATCAGCAGGTTGCCCACGCCGAAGGTCTTGCCCTGGATCTGCATTTCAGGAGCGCCCCAGAACAGCAGGAAGGTCACGACGATGATGAGACCGGCGGAAGCCAGAGCGGCGACGGTCAGACCACGGTACAGGGCCTTCATGATGTTGTTGTCGGAGCCGAGGCGGACGTACTTGGTGCCGAACACGGAGCCGAGGATGCACACGCCGCCGATGAGCAGGGGGTACATCATCATGAGGTGCTGGAGTTCGCCGGTGAAGTAGATGGCGGCGAGCAGCATGGTGGCGACCACGGTCACGGCGTAGGTTTCAAAGAGGTCGGCGGCCATACCGGCGCAGTCGCCCACGTTGTCGCCCACGTTGTCGGCGATGACGGCGGGGTTGCGCGGGTCGTCTTCGGGGATGCCGGCTTCGACCTTGCCCACGAGGTCGGCGCCCACGTCGGCGCCCTTCGTGAAGATGCCGCCGCCGAGACGCGCGAAGATGGAGATGAGGGAAGCGCCGAAGCTGAGGGCCACGAGGGCTTCAAGCATGGTCTTCTGTTCCACGCCGAACATGGTCAGCAGGCCATAGTAGAGGACCACGCCGAGCAGGCCGAGGCCCACGACCAGCAGACCCGTCACGGCGCCGGCCTGGAAGGCCACGTTGAGGGCGGGGGTCATGCCCTGACGGGCGGCTTCAGTGGTACGGATGTTGGCACGCACGGAAACGTTCATGCCGATGTAGCCGGCGACGCCGGACAGCACCGCGCCAAGCACGAAGCCCAGCGCCACAAGGCCGGAAAGGGCCCAAGCCAGAAGCACGGCCACGATCACGCCCACGATGGCGATGGTTTTGTACTGACGGTTCAGGTACGCCTGAGCGCCCTCCTGAATAGCGCCGGCAATCTTCTGCATTTCTTCCGTGCCGGTACCGGCGGAGAAGACGCGCTTGGAGGTATCATACGCATAGTAGAGGGCGAACAGCCCGCAAGCCAATACCACGATGAATGAGAACATCTCAGAACCCCGCATATCGCTTTTTAAAAGTGAACAAAGGACGCTCCCCCCTCCGCATCGCGCCTTCCGGCGGACGCGGTATGCCGGAAAAACGCGCAATCGAGCCTCCGGCCGAAACCGGGAAGCTCGTATGAGGTACAGCATCTCAAAAACACTGACCATATCAATGGAATCGGAAAATGTTACTCAAAAATAAGAGCACTGGCAAGCAAAAATCAGGGCCGGATACCGCGAAAACCCCTTCCGCCAGCCGCTTTTCGGCCTTCCAACCCTTGCCCGGCCCCCTTTGAGCCCCCTTCCCCATCCGAAACGATACGGCCGTTTTCACAAAAAACGGCATCCCGGCATCACGATGCCCCTCTCGCCGGGACAAACAGCCGCCTCTCCTCGCATAAAAAGGGGCAAGCCGTCAACACCGGCCAGCCCCTTTCCGTATGGCATATGCGGAACGCCTATTTTTCGAGCGCCCTTTCCGATACCAGCATCCGCCGCCCCGCCGTGCCGTCGGGCTGCGTGTCCGTAAGCACCAGACGGTATCCGAAGGAGATCGAAAGCGGCTGATGCCGGTTCGTCCCCAGATCGAGGCTGACTTCAAGCGGGAGCCCGGCTTCGCGGTTCAGCGGGCGGGGAACCAGCACGGTGTCCTTGGAGGCAAGGACCCTGCCGTACTCGTCCGAAACGTAGACGCTCAGCATGATCTCGCCGTACCACGAGGCCCAGTCGGGCAGCTTGTCGATGACCGGATAGGCTTCCGCAACGATTCCAAGCTCATTGCCCACCGGTATCACCTGATACTGGAAGGCGAGGTAACGCATCTGGATGTTCTGGGACGCCTCATTTTTCCACGGATTGCTCGGGAGATGCCGCACGGACAGCCCCGAACACCCGGCAAGCAGCAGGACGCCAAGCAAAGCGAACACGCGAAGATTCATGAAGTTCCCCATCTTGCAGGACATGTTCCGACCGTTCCCATCGGGCCGGGGGACCCGCTTTCCCCAAGCCTTCCCCCTCTTCTACCCAATAGAACGGAGAAAGGTCAATGACAGACCCGGCTCATTTTTCTATCCATGCCTCGAGGCGGGCGGCGAGCTCGTCCGGCGGGTAGCTCGGGCGGTCGTACATGCCCGCCTGCACCCGCTGGCGCGAGGCTTCCGACAGGATGACGGCCGCGGCGACGGAGACGTTGAAGCTCTGGATCATGCCGTACATCGGGATGTACACCTCGCCGTCCACCAGCGAGTTCAATTCGGCGGGAACGCCGCTGTGCTCGTTGCCCATGATGACCGCCGTGGGCTTCGTGAAGTCGTAGGCCCCGAGGGGCTTCGATTCCGGCGTGCAGCTCGTGGCGAGGATCTGATGCCCGCCCGCCTTGAGCGCCGCATACAGTTCCTCGGCGCTGCGGTGCCGGACGCTTTCCACCCACTTGCGGGCGGACGCGGAACTTTTCTTGCCGAGCTCCGGGAACGCCGTATCCGTATAATAGAGGTGCAGCGCCGCAACCCCAAACGCGTCGGCGCTCCTGTAGATGGCCGAAACATTATGCGGATCGTGAATATTCGCCAACACCAGCGTCAGATCCTTCTGACGCCAGCGCAGTACCCGTTCCAGCTTGGCCCGGCGGCGCTCGGTGATTTCTCTGGCCACAAGATTCTCCTTACTCTTCAGGCTGAACGCCTACAATTCATCCCCGCCGCCGTTCATCGACAAGGCGGCGCGCTGCGCTTCCAGTTCCGCAAGCTCGGCTTCCAGTTCGCCGAGCTTCTCCAGCGCCTGTTCGCTTGATTCCTTCAACTGGCTGAACTTCTTCAGCAGTTCCGTCGTTTTGTTCCCGTCGGCGTACACCTCGGGGTCGGCCAGCGCGGCCTCGACGTCCGACTGCTCCGTCAGCAACGCCTCAAGCTGCGTTTCCAGCTTGGCATACGCCTCCTGCTTGGGGCGCATCTTCTTATAGAGGGCATTGCGCTGCTCGGCCTGCTCGCGCTTGAGGCGCTTCAGCTCTTCCCGGTCCAGCGCCTTGCCGGGGACGGGGCCCTCGGCCTTCCGCCCGGCGTCCTTCTCCCTTTCCTTCCCGGCCTTGGACGCCGCCAGCGCCGCGCGCCGCGCAACGTCGTATTCGGCGAACCCTTCCTTATAGACGGTGATCCCGTCCCCGGCCATCGACCACGCCTCGTCAGCCACTTCCGAAAGCAGATACCGGTCGTGGGCCACCATCAGCAGCGTCCCGTCAAAGGCGTTCAGCGCCTCGACCAGCGCCTCGCGGCTTTCGAGATCCAGATGGTTGGTGGGTTCGTCGAGCACAAGGAAGTTGGCGCGCGCGAGGAACAGCGACGCCAGCACGAGGCGGCTGCGCTCGCCGCCGGACAGGCTGCTCACCTGCCGGTCGAAGTAGTTCTGCCCGAGCAGGAACAGCCCGAGGACGCTCATGAGCTCCTCTTCCGTCATCCGGGGATCGGAAAGCCGCCGGATTTCGCCGAGCACCGTGCCCGAGCTGTTCAGGAGCTCCGTCTGGTGCTGGCTGTAGTAGCCCATCTTGACCAGCGAGCCCATGACCTGCGTCCCGCCCTTGCGCTCCAGACGGCCCGCGAGGATTTTGAGCAGCGTCGACTTGCCGCAGCCGTTGTGCCCCACGAGGGCGATGCGCTGGCCACGGTAGATCGTGAACGTCAGCGGAGGCCAGAGGCTCACGCCGTCCGGGAAGGCGAACGCGAGATCGGCCACGGACAGGATGGTCTTGTCGGCCTTGGGCGGCTCGGGCCACTTGAAGCTGAGTTCCTTGCGCTTGGCTTCCGGGCGGAAGCCTTCCAGCTCCTTCTCAAGCTTCTTCGCCATCTTCTGGCGCGATCCGGCCTGGCGGGCCTTGGTCGCCTTGGCCCCGAAACGGCGCACGAAATCCATCTTGCGCTCGATTTCGGCGTTCAGGCGCTGGGCCTCGCGTTCCCTCTGCTCCTCAAGCTCTTCCTGCAATTCCACGAACTGGCTGAACGTCGCCTTGCGGAAAACAGGTTTCGAGCCGCCGAGGTACAGCACGTGCGTCCCGATCCGGTCCATGAACACGCGGTCGTGGGCCACGAAGACCAGCGCCCCCTTGTAATCCATGAGGAAATCTTCCAGCCATTCCACCGCCTCGATGTCGAGGTGGTTGGTCGGTTCGTCGAGCAGCAGGACGTCGGCCCCGGCGACCAGCACCCGGGCCAGCTTTGCACGCTCGCGCCAGCCGCCGGACAGCTGCTTGATCGGCAGGTGCCACTTGCCCTCGTCGAATCCCAGACCGGACAGCACGGCCTGTGCCTTGTGCTCGGGATTGTAGCCGTACAGGGCCTCAAGCTCGGCCTGCCGCGCACCGAGGCGCGCGATCGCGGCCTCGTCCTTGGAGGCCGCCGCCGCTTCCCATGCGGACCAGAAGTCATGCCAGTCCGGCAGGACGTCCACCACCCATTCGAGCAGCGGCGTGTCCAGCACGGCCTCGTCCAGATCCTGCTGCACGTACCCCACACGGCAGCCGCGCGGCATGATGATGCGCCCGGAATCCGGGGCATCGGCGTCCGCCAGCATACGGATGAGCGTCGACTTGCCGCAGCCGTTGGGCCCGCACACGCACAAGCGGACACCGGAGTCGATGTCCAGAGAGAAGTCGGAGAAGATGTCCCGACCGCCGAACGCCTTGGAAAGATTTTGGATTGTTATTTTCATAATACGATGGGAATGCTATTCGTCGATCTGTTCGGAGGCCGTCTCCATGCCGTCCAGCCCCAGACGCTCACGGCGCGCGGCTTCCTGCTTGCGTTCACGGGTGCCGAGCGACGCGGTGCGGCATTCGTCCCACTTCGCCGAGCGTTCCTGATGGCGGGCGAAAATGAGAAAACCGGTATGGGCCACCATGCGGTCTTCGGGGCGCAGGCGATCCGCGATGGGCTTCCAGCGGCGCACGAGGATTTCGCAGACTTCGACGTCGTCGAAGGGCCCCTGCTCCAGCCCGAGGAGGAGCTTGCCGACCTGATCCACGGTGGGCAGGAGGAACGCCAGCGCAGCGCCGGGCGTCACGGCGGCGGGGATGTGCTTCAAATAATCCCACGGCGTCCGCACATCAAGGAACAGGGCGTCCGCGCCGGTCACGTCGCCGAAGCCTTCCGCGATGTCCTGACAGTGCATGGTCACGTTCTGCCCCACCCCCGCCCACTCCAGGTTCCTCCGGGCGAGCTTGTGGAATTCCTCCCTGGCCTCGAACGTATGCACCTTTCCGGTCGTGCCGGAGAACCACGACAGGGCCACGGTCAGGCTGCCCGATCCGGTGCCCGCTTCGATGACCGTGCGGTTCGGCCCCACGCCGAGACGCATACAGATGTACCCGATATCCTTGGGATAGAGGATCTGCGTCTGGCGTTTGACGCCCTTGACGATATCGTTCAGCGTAGGCTTCTGGATGCGGTACGGCACGCCGAGCGTCGTGCAGACTTCGGAACCGAACGGCGCTTCGACCACATCGGCCATGCGCAGGATGCCGTCCTGCGTGTGCATGTCCTGATTTTCATCAACGCGGCGCAAGCTCCGCTTCCCCTTGGGGGTAACAATAATAACGAGATCTCCGTATGCGGGCATGAATTTTCCTTGGTTTCATTCGCTAAAAGTAAAGGCCATACTCCAAACGCGCCGAAGCGTACAGAGGGGATAGCCCACAGTCAACCTGAAAGCAATGGCGGACGCCCCTTTCCGCCCGTGAATTCTTCGCCGGGATGCCCCGCCCGCTCCGGGCCATGCCGCCCGCCCTTCCCAAGCCTTGCAAAACGCGCCAGATCAGGCTTGACCTCGGGGAAGCCTTGCTTTATAGATTGTCGCTGTCATATTTGCGCCAGTAGCTCAGTTGGATAGAGCAGCAGCCTTCTAAGCTGCGGGCCGTGGGTTCGATTCCTCCCTGGCGCACCAATAGATTTCAAGAGGATACATGCCATAGCGTATGTATCCTCTTTGTCGTTTCCGGCCTTGGTCAACCACTGGTTACCCGTTTTGCGGCCAGTCTTATCCATATGATGGCGTCCCGAGGCCCTTTTTCGGCACAGAATGGCCCTGCCGCCACTCTGGTTTGCCATCCCGAATGTGCGCCCGCACGTTCCCTTGCTCAGGGCGAGGCTCATGCAGCCTCCGCACCCCACGGCCTAGGGAACTTGCGGGTGCTTCCTTTTTCTTGGAGCTGCAAGACGCCATCGAGCACGTCTGGGAAGAATGGACGCCGACGGCTGACGTGCGCGGCATGATGCACTTCGGAGATCGCAGCCAGCCCCTCTCTGCCCTCCCCGGACAGCGGGCAAACTCCGCCCGTCCGGACCCACGGCGGGAGTGCCCCTCAGGAACGGCGGCATGGCGTACACGCGCCGGCCATCAGTCCCCACGGGCCGGGGTAGCCTCAAGAAGCCGGAACAGGGGCACGGCCCGCATCCGTCCCCCGCCGGGGGCGGCCCCATTCAAGCGCTTTTGCGGAGATACACCCGCAATCCCATGCCTACTCCCCACGGCCTGAAGGGCGGCCCCCTCTCCGGCCTATCCCGGCCCCCGCGCACCCGGCAACTTGCCCTCTACCGGATCACCTTCTGCCGAAGATCGGAAATAAGACACACTGACAGAATATGGCCCGCCATTTCATATCTATTATCAAAAAATAGTAAATATCACATTATCTGGATAGTATATTTTTCATTTCATACCATATTGGGACACAAAAAACAGCCCATCCACAAGATAGAATGCTAACCCGCTATTCCGAAAACCCTTTTTCGATTTTCAAGGATGTCTTATTTCTTTATCATTTCATGAGTTGCACTGGGCATGGCTACAGTGTATATAGAAAAGATAAAACTGTGATACTTATGGTGATTATGTACTATCACAAGGAAAAACGAATTCATGCAAAAGATGCGCTATTCATTTTGGGGAATATTGACAACATGTACCTTGTCCATCCTGTTCACTGGGGTGAATATATTCCTGCTCTCCGATATCAAGGAAAAAATTTCCAGCATATACAGGTATCCCTATACCGTGTCCAATACGGCCCGTGCAATGAATTCGAGGACCATTGATACGAATTTCTTTTACCGCAACTTGCTGCTTGGCGGAACATCCGATAAAAAAGAAATTGCGCTCATCATCCATGAACGCTTTCTTCTGCACAAAGCGGACAGGGATAAAATAAAAGACCGCTACCGGGGGCCCGAAGAGCATATAGAAAGGCTCTTCAATGCTACGGACAGGTTCCACAAGGTTCTGCTGCAAGGGATTTCCCATACCTCTTCATATACGGAAGAGGAAATACTCGCGTACCTCGATACAAAGGTTGAACCTGCCTATCAGGCGGTCAAGGATTCCATCAAAGTAATCATCAATTTTACCAATCAGAGACTCCTTGAAACGGAAAAGCAATCTTCCTTTACCGTCAACACGGCGATAATCGGCTCCCTCCTCCTGATCTTGGTTATCCTGACCGTCGCCTTCTTTTTTCACAAGCTCCAAAAAAAGGCCGAACAGGCCATCGCGTACAGGGAAAAACTGTTCGCTCTCCTGTGCAACAACATAGACGACGTCTTCATCATTTACCATGTACGGGACAGGCGCATAGAGTATGTCAGCGGAAACGCCGACCGCATACTCGGCCTTGGAAACAACGATATCAGCATCCTGCATTCCCGGCTTTCGGCAGCGAATCAGAAAGTGCTTGACGATTTCGCTAAGCTGGCTCCGTTCGATGCGCCGAAGGGATGCGACTTTTCGATGAAGGATACCCTGATCGGCGAAGACCGCTTCATGCACCTTCACCTGTACCCGGTAAAGGAAAACGCGGGCACCATCCGGTACGTCGTGTCCCTGTCGGATCGCACCCGCGAGGTGGAAACGCGGCAAACGCTCAAGGACGCGCTGGAGAGCGCGCAGCAGGCCAACACGGCCAAACGCGACTTCCTTTCCCGCATGAGCCACGAAATCCGCACCCCCATGAACGCCATCATCGGGATGGCGACAGTCGCCGCCGCCCATATCCAGAACCACGGGCGGGTGGCCGACTGCCTCCATAAGATCAGCTTTTCCTCCAAGCACCTCATGTCGCTGCTCAACGACGTTTTGGACATGTCCAAGATAGAAAGCGGGAAACTCGCCGTCCACCACGAGGAATTCGATCTCCCCAAGCTGATCGACTCCATCGTCTCCATCATGTATCCCCAGACGGAATCGCAGGGGCAGCACTTCAGCGTGGCGCTGTCCGGCATCGAAGAGGAAAGGCTGGTGGGGGACCCCCTGCGCATCAACCAGATCCTGCTGAACCTGCTCTCAAACGCCAGGAAATTCACGCCTGAAGGCGGCTCCATCAAGCTTGAGGTCAGCCAGAAACGCAAAAACGGCGGCGTGCTGATGCGCTTCACCGTAAGCGATACCGGCATCGGGTTGAGCGAAGCCTTCCAAAAGCGGCTCTTCAAACCCTTTGAGCAGGCGGACAGTTCCATTTCACAAAAGTACGGGGGGACGGGGCTTGGGCTCGCCATCACGCACAACCTTGTCACGCTCATGAACGGCACCATCGGGGTACGGAGCAAGGAGCACGAAGGCTCGTGCTTCACCGTCGAGCTCCCGCTTGCGCTCCCCCCCAACGGCCATATCCAGAAAAAAGAGCAGATAGCGCGGGATATGAAAGTGCTCGTCGTCGATGACGACCTCGACACCTGCGAATATGCGGCCCTCCTCCTGCGGCGGATGGGCATTGCGGCCAAGTGGGTCCTGACGGCGCGGGAGGCGCTCGATCAGGTCGTGGACGCCCACGAACGGGGCAACGGCTATGACGTCTGCCTCATCGACTGGAAAATGCCGGAGATGGACGGCATCGAGGCCACGCGCCGCATCCGCGAAGTGGTTGGGCCGGAAACCCTGATCATCATTATTACGGCCTACGACTGGACGTCCATCGAACAGCGGGCGCGCGAGGCCGGGGCAAACGCGTTCCTTTCCAAGCCCCTCTTCTCTTCGGCCCTCTATCATACGCTCTCCGCCGTATCGCAAAAGAAACCCGCCTCCGCTGCGGCGGAACTGGAACCGGGCACGGAGGGCCAAGCGCCCAGTTTGCGCGGCCGTCACGTGCTGCTGGTGGAAGACAACGAGCTGAACCGCGAAATCACTGAGGAAATCCTCAAAATGAAGGGAGTGTCCTTCACATGCGCCGAGAACGGGCAGATAGCGGTGGACATCTTCACGGCGTCCGCCCCCGGAACATTCGACGCCATACTCATGGATATCCAGATGCCTGTGCTGGACGGCTACGCGGCCACGGCCGCCATCCGCGCGTCCCATTCGCCGGAATCGCAGGCGATCCCCATCATCGCCATGACCGCCAACGCCTTCCATGAAGATGTTGTTTCGGCCTTGTCGGCGGGCATGAACAGCCACATCTCCAAACCGATCGACCCCGAATGCCTGTATCAGGTGCTGATCGCCTCCTTGCGGGATCAAGCGAAACCAGCCGGGGCATGAGGGGGACCCCGCATGGGGACGGCTGCCTATCTCCTTTGTCCTCCCCCGGCCCGGCGCTGACGCCCCGCCCTGTCCGAACCAAGACCGCATGAACGCATTGGCGGAACGGGCCGCCGTGGGGATTCCGGCATACGGCCCGCCGCGTGAGGGCTCGGCTTGGGGCCGAAAAGCCCGGCAAGAGGCGAATGCGGCCCCTGCGCGGGAGGCCCCGGGTGCTTCCAAGATGTGGCGTGGGCTGTTCAGCCCCAAGCCGCCCCTGCCGCCGCAAGCTTCCCCGGCATCAAAGGACCTTCAGGCAAGCGGGGCAACGCGCCAAAACGGCCACCCCGCCGGGAATCCCCGCTCATCCCGCCCCGCTTCCGTCCGGCTGCCGTGCGTCCGGAGTCCCGGCATCCGTCCTGTCCGCCGCGCGGGTTCCAGCGCAAACGCAAGCGGCAACGCCCCATGAGGCCGCCGCGTCGTGCGGAGGCGCCGCCCGGCGTTCCGGGGCCGGTTCGAAGAACGCGCTGGCCTCCTTCCCCCTGCCGGGCGGGAGGCGTTTTTTCTTGCCCCGTTTCGCGCCCGTGCCCGAAAAGAGCCCCGGCGCGGCGTTGACGGCCCGCCTGCGCTGTTCGAAAAGGGTATGCTGATAGACGCTCAGGAGCATCGTGATGTTCTTGTGCCCCATAGTCTCCGCCACACATTTGATGTCCGCCCCGTACACAAGCGCCAGCGAGGCGAAGGCGTGCCGCAAGTCATACGGCCTGATGCGCCGCGCGATGCCCGCCCGGCGCAGGGCGTTGTGCCAGCCGCTGGAAATGCTCCGGACGGGGCGCCCTTTATAGGCAATGACATAAGCGCACCCGGTCTGCCTGTCCTCCTCGTGCCACCGCCTGAGCAGGCCAAGCACGTCGTCCCGGATCGGCACGTCGCGGGATTCCTCCCCCGCCCCCTTGTGCGCGTTCGGCATCCTGATCACGCCCGTTCCGACGTCCACATCGGACCAGCGGAGCCGGAAAAGCTCGCTCGGGCCTATGCGCGCCCCGGTCGCCATGCCGAGCACGATGACCCGCTGGATATGCGGGGCCGCCGCGTCGTACAGCAGACGCGCCTCCTTGACGGACGGCGGCGCGATACGCTGGGCTTTGGGCTTGGCGATACGCAGCGATACCAACGGGTTGGAAAGCAGCAGACGCGCCCGTACCGCCCATCCGTACGCCGCCCGCAGGATGCTCACGCGGCGGTGCACGGTGGACTGCCCCACCCCGCGCTGGCGCTGCACTTCGCACCAGGCCAGCACATCGTCGCAAGTGACGCAGTGCGCCCGGCGGTGGCCGAAAATGGCCGTCAGCGGTTCGGCATGCTGCGTCGTCGTGCTCCTTGTGGTGGGGTTTTCCAGTGTCCCCGCATACCGCTCAAGGAGCTCCGCGACCGTGGCCTTTGTCGCCGATGCCGAGGACATGCGCCGCTTCGCCCGGCGCATCAGCTCCCGCTCGCGGATATGCATCTCGGCCTGTACGGCTTCGAACTGCCGCGCCTCGCCTTCAGTCGAAAAGCTCTTGATGCGCTGCTTGCCGCTCCACGGATCACGGTACCTGAGAACCCATTGCCGACGGCGATATTCCACGAAACGCAAACCCATTGCGATCCTCCTGTATTGTTTACGGAATGCATACAGTACAGGAGGAAGGCAGGTCTACAGCGCCGCGAGCTGGATCCGGAACGGTTCGGCCTCGGCCTCATGCGCCCGCCACTGCTCAAGGGCATACTCGTCGCCGACGGCCAGGCCCGCAAGGGTGCGGGGAGTCAGGTACTTTGCGTCAAGCGCCGCAAGCCGCCCCTTTATCTTCGCCTGCGCTTCTTGCGCCAGCTCCTCGGCCGACTTTTCCGGCTTCGCCAAAAGCGCCTCCGTAGGGAGCGGGCCAAGCTCCTCCGTATACCGGGGCTCGGAACGCCACGTGTCGCCGGGAAGCCAGTAAGGCGTCCCGCCTTCCTTGCGGCCGCGCTCGTCCATATGCTGGCGATGGTCTTCCACCGCCTCCCACGCGTCCCCGGTCCAGCGGGCAATGTGCCCCGCAGGAATGTCGGCAGGCAAAGCAACGGGCGTCGCACCGGTCGCCTCCAGCATATACTCGCCATTGGGACGCCGAGTGGCATCACGGCTGCCAGTGTACTCGCCAGTCTTCAAATCATACATATGAAGCTGAGGGATGGTCATAACAATCTACTATGATTAGACATTTTATATTGGTAAAAGCCTTTCCGAGCTTGGACGGGGGGAGGAGATCGGGAAGCGGGGAGCTGGCAGAGTGATGCGCTACAGAGCC